>CAWIRY010000113.1:0-47596 GCA_963838485.1 uncultured delta proteobacterium
GAGGGATTGGTTCCCCTTGAATTTCAACTATTAATGATTATAATCTTGCATACTTTTAAAATTGAGTCAATTACTGCTTTCAGGAAGGGAGCCTTGCGGCAAGACCCCCGTTCCTTTCTTTTCGATCCTGAACCGGTACATCCCTGATCATCAATCTACCTTGTCGTTAATCTTTGCCGCAACAGCGTATATCTCTTCTCTGTCTTATTGTTTTTGATGGCAATGGCCAATGCCTTTTTCGTTCCGACCAGTACGACCAACTTTTTCCCCCTGGTTACCCCGGTATAGATCAAGTTTCTCTGAAGCAGGATATAATGTTGGATGAGAATGGGAATAACCACTGCTTGATATTCTGATCCCTGAGACTTATGAATGGATACGGCGTAGGCATGGACCAATTCATCCAGGTCACTATAGTCATAGATAATCTCCCGATCATCTATGATCACCGTTACTTCCTGGGCTTCTTCATTGATCAGAATGATTTTCCCGATGTCCCCATTAAAGACCTCTTTGTCATAATTATTGACAATCTGCATGACTCGATCGTTGACTTTAAAGGTTCTGCCACCACGCAGGATTCCCCCTTCTCTGGGATTGAGGGCTTTCTGGAGTTCAATATTGAGATTTCCGGCTCCGACGATTCCTCTGTGCATAGGGGTGAGTACTTGAATTTCATTAGCCAGGTTCAGTCCAAAGCGTTTAGGAATCCTGTCTTTGACCAGACTGATAATCAGCTCTAAAACCTTTTCCGGATCTTCCTGTTCAATAAAATAGAAATCCTCCAATTTATCCTGGGTGGACTTAAGATTCGGGATCAGACCTTGATTAATCTTATGGGCATTGACGATTATGGAACTTTCCTGGGCCTGACGAAAAATTTCATTCAATTCAACCACCGGGGCTATCCCTGAATCAATAATGTCCCTTAATACATTTCCAGCCCCCACGGATGGAAGCTGGTTAACGTCTCCAACCATGATATAAGTGGCGGTAAGAGGGATGGCCTTTAATAGATGATGCATCAGCAGGGTATCGATCATCGAGGCTTCATCAATAATCAGAAGTTGACAATTCAGGGGCTTTTCCTCGTTCTTGTCAAAGCCTCTTTTCCTCATATTGTATTCCAGGAGACGATGAATGGTTTTAGCTTCATGTCCAGTGGCTTCACTCATCCGTTTAGCAGCCCTACCTGTTGGAGCCGCCAGCATAATCTTGGTTTTAAGAGCCGAGAATACCTTGAGAATGGCCGTAATAATAGTCGTCTTCCCCGTTCCCGGACCCCCTGTAATAACCATGACTTTATTTTCGACAGAAGACCTTACAGCTTCGATCTGTTTATCTGCCAGAGTGATGGAAAGTTTGTCTTGAACCCATTGGATGGCTTTTTCTGAATCTATTTTTCTGATCGACTGAGGAGTAATAAGCAGTCTTTTGAGTCTGAAAGCAATATTCGATTCCGCTAGATGATAACCAATCAAATAAACCGCCTTATTGTTCTCTTGGAAGGTCTCCAGATTCTGGTTCATATCCTCAATGACGATTTGCTGGTCTGCCACCAGGGTTCCCAGCGCCTTGACAATAATCTCTCGGTCAATATCAAGGACCTCCTTACATTTGACAATCAGAGGTTCATAAGGATAATAGACATGCCCTTCATCAGTCATTTCATGGAGTACGTAGAGGATACCTGCCCCGGCTCTTAGGTCAGAGTCTTTAGCAAAACCAAGTTTTTCAGCTATTTTATCTGCGGTGACAAATCCTATCCCAAAGATATCAGTGGCCAGACGGTAGGGGTTCTCCTGGACAATCTTAATAGCCCCGTTACCATATTGTTTAAATATTTTAGCTGCATACCCAGAACTGACCCCATGGGATTGAAGAAAGATCATTACTGCCCGAATCTCTTTCTGTTCTTCCCAGGCCTTCTTGATCATACCAATTCGTTTTTTCCCTATCCCTTCAACTTCAGCCAGTTTTTCAATTTCGCTTTCAATGATATTCAGGGTCTCTTCTTTGTACATTTTGACGATTCGCTTGGCCATGACTGGACCGATACCCTTGATCAGTCCTGAGCCCAGGTATTTTTCTATTCCATAGACGGTCGCCGGGGTTGTGGTCTGGCAAAAGACAATCTTGAATTGTTCACCAAATTTGGGGTGGTTCCCCCACTCCCCTTTCATTTTAATAACTTCCCCAGGAGTGGGGTTGACGATATTCCCTATGACGGTTACCAGTTCCCGTCTTCCATAAACTTTTATCTTGGCAACGGTATAACAGTTTTCTTCGTTGGTATAAGTTACTCGTTCAATTTGGCCTTGGAGGTCAATAAGGTTATTCGCAGGCATTTGTTCCTGATGCTTAGGTATCCTTTTTTTAATCTTCGCTATTGCTACAATGAATGGGGGGCTTTCGCTCAGCCCAAGGCCTTTCTTTCTCAAGTTGAGCTGCAAGGCGAAAAAGTCCTGCTTCGTCTCCAAATCGACCAGCGAACTGTACCCCAATGGGTATATTATCCTTGGTCCAATACAACGGAACCGACATGGCCGGTAAGCCGGTTATGTTTTGAATAAAAGTTAAAGAGACAAAGGCATTAGTCGTCTTAAAACCGCTCATGGGATCGTCAGCCGTAGGTTCAAATGATCCGAGTTTTACCGGAGGGATGCTTAGGGTGGGGGACAGGAGTATATCATATCCTCCCTGATGATACCACCGGGCCATTTTGCGTGAAAAGCGCTGAATTCTTTCCACGCAGCCCAGGTAGTCCGCCCCTGTCCGCTTCAAACCAGCCTGAGCGCTGGCCCAGGTCATTGATTCAATTTGATCTTCATTAATCTTTTTATCCATTTCTTCCCAATAAGCGATGATGCGACCGGCATTACATGTAAAAATTTGTCCAAACGTTCTGGAAAGATTAGGTTGGCTTAGCTCGTTGGGATTTATTTCCTCTATTATGTGTCCAATCCTTTCGCAAAGACTTGCAGCGTCTTTAACAGCGCTTTGACAATCGGGATGTATGTGAGTTCCTAAACCCCATCCTTCGGGAATAGTGGTTAAAAATCCAATCTTGAGTCGCTTAGGTTCCCGCCTCACTTCTTCCAGGAAAGGGCGTTCCTTGGGTGGGGCGTAGTAAGGATCCCCAATGTCCGGACCGGAGGTTGCGTCCAAAAGGGCGGCCGAATCTCTGACCGTGCGAGATATGGCATGTTCAGCAGCCAGCCCATTTACCCCATCACCAAAAAGAGGCCCCAGGGGATTCCGACCGCGAGTCGGCTTTAGCCCGAAGACTCCGCAACATGAAGCGGGGCAACGGATTGATCCACCGCCATCATTCCCGTGGGCTATGGGCACGATCCCGGTAGCCACGGCAGCGGCTGAGCCGCCACTGGAGCCACCTGGGGTCAACATAGGGTTCCATGGATTGAGTGTTGGTCCGTTCAGCTTGGGTTCCGTGGTTGGAAGAAGGCCAAATTCACAGGTATTTGTCTTACCGACTATATTTAAACCAGCAGCCTTTTGCCGTTTGACCAACTCGCTGTCCAGCTTGGAGACATAACCCCGAACAGCAAGCGAACCTTCTTCAAAGGGAGCACCTTTGCATTCCGCAAGGAGGTCTTTTAAGAGAAAGGGTACGCCTGAGAATACCCCATCAACCGGATTAGCTTTAGCAATCTCGCGGGCCTGATCGTACATTTTATGAATTACAGCATTAATTTTGGGATTAATCCTTTCAATTCGTTCAATTACTGTTTCTAACAATTCTTTTGGCTTAATCTCACCTTTTCTAATCAGTTCCCCAAGGGCAATAGCATCATAACCAATAAATTCATCCTTCATGTTGGTCTCCTTTCACCAATTGGTCTTTAGAGAATCATTTCATTTTATCTTTCATGGTTTCCATGTCCCAATGGAAAGAACTTCTTGAATCGATTCGGTTTATCAATATTTTTTAGCTCATTCAGGATCCGGAGATATTCCACTATATCGGGCAAATATTCTTTCGGAATAGCTGTAAGCAATACGAAGGCCTCTCCTTTTTATCTTTGACCCCGATCAAAGCCCGCTTTAAATCCTCTATCTTCTCGCTATCCTGTTCCATTGATCATGCCTCCCTTTTTCACCTTTCAGACAATCCGCTCAATCACTTTGTTGAATCGCCTATTAAACCGTCTTGACGATCAAATCCTCTAATAAAACCCTGGGACGTTGTGCAGGGATTCGTACCGGATATCCGATGGGCAATAACGCCACGACATGAAGATTGTCATCCAGCGCAAGAACTTCTTTTGCTTTCATTGAGTCAAATCCGCCGATCCAGCAGGTTCCCAAGCCTAAATCAACCGCCTTGAGCATCATATGTGTAATGGCTATCCCTACGTTCATGCTCAAATAGGCCAAAAGCTGTTCCTGGGTCCTTTCAGGTAGAGTATATTCCCCGTCCATTTCAACGTTGTCAAAGACTCCTGCTTGGGATAATTCTAAAAGTCGGTCTTGCCTGCCTTCCGCTGCCGAAAGGTCAGTACAGCAGGCAATGATAACTGGGGCTTTCAGTGCAAACCGCCATCTGGTAGTTGCCTTAAGCTTCTCTTTTATTTCTTGTGACCTGATAACGACAAACCGCCAGGGTTGAATATTCCCACCGGAAGGGGCCAGGTGGGCAGCTTCTAAGATATCGAAAATGGCCTTGTCCGATACCGGCTCAGGCTTATAATTCCGGATGCTTCTACGAGTTTGTGTTACCTGATCAAATTCCATGAGGCCTCCTTAAAGATTATTATTTCCAGCTATTTTTGTCGTCTGAAAAAGTATATGATAAGAAAAAACTAGGTTCAATGAAAAAGTTGAGGAGGGGGAAGGACTCTCCTGATGAAAAAAAAGTATCCAGATCTTTCATTTTCCAATAACCATTTTGAGTTTTCCCGACTTATACGGGACAAGAAATCCTTTTGGGAGGAAAATTAATCAATGAAGTATCGAGCATTCGGTAAACTTGATTGGAGGGTTTCGGTCCTTGGTTTTGGGGCAATGCGGCTTCCGGTAATCGATAGGGATCAGACAAAAATCAATGAACCCGAGGCCATCAAAATGATCCGTTATGCCGTGGATCACGGCGTTAACTATGTGGATACGGCCTGGCCCTATCATGGCGGGTATAGTGAAGGGGTGGTTGGAAAGGCACTTAAAGGGGGGTATAGGGAAAAAGTCAAACTGACCACTAAATTGCCCGCTTGGTTGGTCGAGACCGCCGCCGACTTCGACCGTTTTTTGAATGAACAACTTAATCGCCTCCAGACCGATCACCTTGATTACTATCTCCTGCATGGACTTAACAAAAGAACATGGCCTAAGATCCGTGGCTTGGAGGTGCTTAATTGGGCGGAAAAGGCCATCAAAGACGGTAGATTCATCCATCTGGGATTTTCCTTCCATGATGAGTATGAGATGTTTAAGGAAATTATTGACGCCTATGATAAATGGACGCTCTCTCAGATCCAATATAACTTTATGGATACAGAGTATCAGGCTGGCACCAAGGGGCTCAAATATGCCGCCGAAAAGGGTCTGGCCGTGGTGATCATGGAGCCCATACGGGGTGGGCAATTGGCCAAAAAACCACCGGAAACCGTAGCCAGGCTATGGGAATCAGCACCCAAAAAAAGGTCGCTGGCGGAATGGGCCTTACAATGGGTCTGGGACCATCCGGAGATCTCAACGGTACTCAGCGGCATGACCACCATGGACCAAGTCATTGAAAACGTCGAGTCGGCAAATCGTTCCGGCTCCAACATCTTGACCGCGGAAGAATTGTCTTTGGTAGGAAAAGTTCAAGAAGAATACAGAAAACGGTCTTCCGTCCCATGCACCAATTGCAAATATTGCCTTCCCTGTCCGAACAACGTGAACATCCCCGGGATCTTGGGGTTATATAATGATGCTTTTATGTATGACGATGTGAAACGGGAGCGATTCCTTTATCCATTCCGAATTCGGGAAGGGGAACGGGCCAGTCAATGTCTTGAATGCCAGGAATGCGAAGAGAAGTGCCCCCAAGGAATCGTTATTTCGGAATGGATTAAAAAGGCGAAAGACTTGCTTGAACCCCAGCTGTGAATGGTGGCCCACTATTTACGGGGTCTTGAAACCGACACTGCTAAACGTACTATCCAGGATGGCCAGAAAATTCCTGAAGATATGATCAGCCCGCTTCCGCCGACCCTGGGGATCGGACTGGTTTATTCGTGTTATTTCGAACCCGAGATGGGTATCAGCCGTGTGAACAAATTTCAAAGGTATGCCTATTAGATAATCCTCTTTGAACAAAACGGACTATTGGGGTCCGATCTCAACCAGTTATACCCTCATGCCTTATCATTTTCGGCCTCTCTTCTTAGCCAGTAAATAGACAAGCTGGCTTCCGATCAGGCAGCCTAATGTTATAAAGAAGATCAGCGTCCTGACGTTACCTTGGCTATGGAAGTACCATTTCGGGGCGCTTTCCCCATCGCCAAGGAAGAGGAAGACAAAAAAATACCAGATAAAATTTAGAACTAACCCTAAAATCCCTCCAAGAAGGAGCCCTAAGAAAAGAAGAAACAGCCTATTGTTGCTGTTTTCTGGCATCGTTTTTGGCGTCTTACGGTTCGATTTTTCTCAACTACCCAAAACTCAATGGATTTCTTGTATTAAATCCTTAGCCAATTGGACTATCATTTCGGTCAAGGGGTCCATCCCAGGCCCTTCATTATCAACTATAAAATCTCTGACCTTCTTTTTTTCCTCATCGGTGGGATTTAAATAGTCGGCTGGTACTTTAGGGATTTGTCCAGGCTTTGGCCAGGGAAAGTTGAGGATGCTGTTCTTATCCGAGTCTGGATGCCACCGCCCATAGACCCTTAAGTTCCATTCTAACCGGTCTTCGTCTTTGGGAAACCAAGGCAATTTATCGGCTGAACAGACCATGACCAAATGGATTTCGTCCATGATATAAAGAAAGGCTTGCCGGTAGTCGTCGTCTAATAGGGGGATATCAATCATGGTTTTTAATTAGGTGTTGTTGAATGCTTTTTCTTTAACCTTCTTATTTCCTCCAGGAGTTCGCTCTTGGTAATAATTCCCTTTTTCGCTAAAAGGTTAACCAGGGCTTCTTGTTCATAGACATTGCTCAGCAAAAGCTCTTTGAAGTCCACCACCTCCTTGGGATCAAATTTTTCGGCCATCTGATTCTTTCCTAAATTGCTATTCTATTTTAGATTTTCGACTCCAAAAAGGTTAAGTTTGGCTTCAGACGTGATTTAAATCCGGGCTTCATTTTAACGATCGCCGTTATTTAAATATCTCCCCAAACCTCCCGACCCCCTTGGAAACCTACGGTCAAAATCTTAGCCGGGTCATCGGTTGCCTCTACATTCGGCAGGGAGGATCCTCCCAGACTTTCATAACCGTTGGGAACATAAAAGATGAAATCCATGGGCTGATCCTGTCCCTTTTGGACCGCCGCCACGTATCCTCTGAGTTTTTCGGAATCGGGCAACCGACCGGAGCCGCCCAAATATTTTCCTTCTCTTTGGGTCAAATCAGCATAATACACGGACGAGCCATAGAGGCTGGGAAACCCGACCTTGAAAGGAAAGCTTTGACCGTAAAGCGACATGCCCAAAGAGAAAAACTGAGCCGTCTGAAAACTAGGCCATTTTCCTTTACCCCAAGTCAGGCTGGGGATAAAGAGGTCCGGGCTTTCCCTTTCGACTTGTGACATCCTAAAGGCCGCCATGCAGACCGCCCCGAAAGAAAATTCCCGGAGAAAATCATACCCGTGGCTGTTTCTCTGGGGATCAACGAGTTTAAGCCTCTTCATTTGGGTTTTAACCCGTCCGGAGATAAAGCCCATCGGTTCCGCACCCAGGCAGGAGGTCGAATAACCTCCCAGATAAAGGCCAATGGCTCCCACCCCTTTTTGACCCTTTTCCCAGTAGCTGACCACTCCGTCATTGTTTTCATCAAAGGCCTCCAGGAAGATCTTTTTCAGAGAGGAGCCGGTCAACTGATCGACCGCCGATAAATAGCCAAAGACCGTTCTTTGAAGGTCCCAGGGAAATTTAAAGATATCGAAATAGAGGGCCTTGGTAATAACATCTACAAAAGTCCCGTCTTTCACCCGGCCCAAATGGCCGTTGAGGGAAATCAGCGGGCTATCGGTGACTAGATCCCGTCCCACCACATGGTATATTCGCTTTCCCAATCCCCGAGCCTCAGCTTGCTCGAAGCAGTCATCACGGGCTAAGGGACAATCATAACCCTTTCCGGTGATGATGTTGCTCCCCTCTACAGACGGCAGGGGTACAGCTTGGGGAAAACGACCGCCGGCATCGTCGTCTATTGGGACCTTTATGGCTTCTTCTAAAGGTACATTGCTGAAAATATATCTGGCCGAAAACAAATCTGCGGCTACCGGGTCCAGACCGGCAATAATCAGACCTTCCGGTTCTTTCCTGGCCATTTCTGAACCGGTATGGTCCAGGTTGGTCGCTTCAATGGCATCGACGATATGGATCATGAAGATATCCTGGTTTTGTACGGCCTTAACAATATCGACCATTGTCCCGGTGAGGCCTCCCGTTTTTCTCAAGTTCAGTTTTCCAGATTCATCCACTTGGGGAAGACAAGTCTCTAAATTCATTTCCGGGACCCAGACCTGATGGGGTATCCCCCCTTTCATACCGGGGATTGGGTGATGGGGATTAGCATATTCCCAGCAGCAATCTCCGCCTCTGGAAAACTGCATGGGGTAAAGCCCGATGCCCAAGTTTTTGATGATATTGGTGAAGAGGGCATTAGTATGGACCTTCAGTTTGGGGACATTGACCAGAATACATCCCGGATAGGCCTTCCGGTCCCGTGGATCTCCCGGATCACCACCCACGATGGCCTTATGGAGAGTAAGGGTTTGGAAGTTGACGCCTCCGGGCACTGGAATTTCCCGGCCTTTGTCGGCCTCATCATTGATCCGGTTCAGATCGATAGTCATCAGCTCATGGTCCATATACCCAGGGGGGGTGTATAATCCGGCCGCACTGCTCTCATAGCCCTGCATCGGATCATCCTTCTCATCAGACCGAGGGCACTCGGACAGATATTTCCGGGCAAAATAAAACCCCCAACCTCCATAAAAACTGCCTGACCGGCCTTCGATAACCGCCTCGGTGGTGATCTTTTTCCCCTCGGGATTGATCATGGAGAAAAAACCGGCCAAGGCGGCCATGACCGTGGCCGCTTCTCCGAGGGCCATTTGATGATAGCCTACCCCCATTCGATCATGAAACCAGCGCATCAGGGCCGCTATGAAAGGCCACTCCGTGCAGGCCGTGTTGCCCAGGCCACGACCGTGGGTCTGAGGATCGATGTTAGACGTACTGACTAAATTGGGTTTAAAAAGAAGCTTTTGCCCCTTGTTCAACCGATTTTTGATTTCTTTTCCAAAACCCGTTTCTTCGTTCAAAGGGGCCTGGGCAGAGTCCAGTCCTGCATAGATGTAATCGATCTTGGCCTTGATCTTTTCCCAGGCCTCCTGACTGGACTGGTCAATGACTTCCTTCAACAATTCTGCAGTCCCACTATAAGCCTTTTCCGGATCAAGTCTAACTACCCCCACCGGTGATCCGGAAGAATCCGGCAAACGTCGGCCCAAAGGCGAGTTCACGGGCATCCCATTTATTGACATTTGGTTTTTCATGATCCCTCCTGCTAATTTGAAGGTGAAAGGTTTTAAAGCTTAAAAACCCGATTTCGTAGGAGTTAGGTTAATTTCTATCCCCGATATCCTTGAAAAACTTCCTTCAGAAATTGAAAAGTCCTGATATGAATTCCGGGTACTTGCTTTCCCTGGGCCCGGCTACGTTAAGAATATTAATCTTGTTTTTCTCTCCCCACTCCCTGACAATAAGGGGGTCTATTTTGTTGTCTAAGTCAATTATCAAGTTGGGTTTCTTATATTCAATGGCTAACCGAACTGTAAGGGCAGTTCCACCGTTGACCGGTCCCTTGGTCAAGATAAGGGCCCCGTCTGATTACCTGATATTTTTCTCAGTCCTGAGCGGATAATTGGGGGACCTCGTTTCTTTAAGGGGATAACGTGGGTCAATTGGGCCATCCTCAGCCTTTCGGCCCTTGGGACACCAGCACCCACAAGGAATACCCAACTCTAAAGCGACGTCTAATGCCGCCCTATCAACCCCTGTCTGGCCCCCTGAGATTATTTTAGAAAATATTTTGTCCATTCTCGCTGATGACATCAAATCTGAGTATAAGGGGACAACTGAGCATCTAACCCGTTAAGTCTCCTTAAATACTTGACCACCTTCGGACGATAATTCTCAGGCAATGCATTAAGCAGTATAAGTGCCTCCTCTTCGAAGGATTTAACCCCCACCAATGCTCTCTGAAGGGCTTCTATCTTTCCCTTATCATCTACCTTTCTTATTGACTCCATAGACCATCCCAATCTCCCTTATCTCTTCCTGGATTTTAAAAACCGTGATATCTGTAGGCGGCACTTGATTCAGGGATTATAGCTATCCTACAACTACGATTCAATGGATCTCCTGAATCAAATCCTCAGCAAATTAGACTATCATTTCAGTCAGAGGGTCCATCTCTTGAACTTTTTAAATAACAATCTTCAGGAGATCGGGGCCAAGGGTTTTCTGGCCCAAGCGACACTTGAATTGGGCCTCCTGCATAAGATCAAGAAAAGAACCGATGAAGCCAGAAAATGCATTTCTGATGCTGTCCGGCTTTTCGAGGAATGCGAGGCGGATGTCTTTTTGAAACAGGCCAGAGAAGCATTATCAAAAGACCCTCACAGAAAAGGAGACCTTCCATGAACCCAATGGTATTTTCTGCAACTTCGGTGAATAGTCCGATACTATAGGTTTTATTGTAACATCTCCCTGAGAGCTTCGTCAAAAGGAAAAAACATTAATTTCTTTTGGGTGGGAGGAGTAAATTTGACAAAGAAAGACGAGTTTTATTGAAATATCAATATGATTATCTTCTTCCTGAAAGGTTGATTGGTCAAATTTGTTAATGTATACAATATTTGAAGTGGTAATCGGTAATCTTATCTTTCCCAATTAACTGCTTAGTTTCTTTGTCTTACATTGTTCATAAGGAGGGAATTAAATGAACTCACCCCCTGAACTTGGCAGCGAAGAAATAATTAATCTTCTAAACCAATGTTGGATGACGCATGATGGGATGTGGTTCTATCACTGCTTTAAGGAATTCGGTATTGAGAAGGCAAACCATCTGAATAAAGCCGCAATAAAGTCATTAGCTCCCATAGAGATTGAAAGGATTAGAAAAGCCTTAGCGATAGAAAAAAAGATTAAAAATTTTCAGGAGTTAAAAGATTTTTTTAGAAGAGCATTCCCATTGTTCATTCCGCCATTTATGAATGCTTCCATGAGGTTCCCGAGAAAAAATGTTTTGCACTGGGCGTTCGAGCCAAATAAATGCTTCGCTTTCAAGGGGATCAAGAGAATAGGCGCCATCGATCAGTACGAATGCGGTGTCATTTACAGGCTTGCATGCTGGTTTGACAGCCTCGGTTTGCAATATATCGTTTCACCCTCTGTCGAAAGATGCCTGATGTTTGCTGGAGGCAACTGTTCAGGCGATTTTGAATTCATATTCCATTGATGAAGTCTTCCTGTAAGCTTGCAAATTCCATTTGTGAAAATTCCGAAGACTACAAACGCAAATAGTTGACGGACCCCTCCCAAATTTAAGGTTTCAGTCTAATGAAAAACCTCCTATTTACTATTCCCAAAACCGTGTATAATGAAGTCCATTCAAAGGCCAGATCAATAAAGTAATCTGTCTTCCAGTTTCGCCAATTTACCCTAAAGGGGAGCAAGCAAATGGGAGAATATTTACCAATCGTTCGTTAATCTGAGTTTGAGGTAAGTTCGGTCAAAAAAAACTGGGGATGTTGGGGATGAAGGAGGGTTAATGTGCATTTCATTCACTTTTATTGGCTGCTTCCCCAGTCCCATCTGAGGATCTTTAATTCTGTGCAACAGCACTTCTAAGCTTTTCAGCAGCCCCCTCGATCTTGGCCACGGTTTCCGGTCGATCTTCCCACCTGCGGAAAAGGTCCGGTGTTATGGGAAGGGTGCTTGTTCTTTCTCCCCAGATCATGTATGCCCCACCGATCCGACACTCCTGATGGCGCCCGCAGCTATAGCACGGGGGTATCTTTGAATAATAGGAGACCACCTCGACAATATTGACCTGAAAAGCCCTCAGCGCCCGGCGAAAATCCTCAACAGATGTATCAAGCCGTCCAACCCCACCCCCGCTGAGTGCCAGGACAAAAGGCTTATCTTTAATAGCAAAACTTACATGCCGAAACCCCCATAAGCGTGAGATAAACGCCAGCATGGCAGCGTTGACGGTCGCAAAATGAATAGGGCTCCCCAGTACTACAGCGTCGGCATCTTTTACCTTTTGATAGTAGGGCAATAGATCATCTTCAAGCTTACAGACCTGCGGTCCAGCACAAAGCCAAACGCAACTTTTACAAGCAGAGTAGTTGAGATCGTTAAGTTTAACAAACTCGGACTCACCTCCAGTTTGCTTCATGATCTCCTTTACCATCCGATCCACATTCGAATCGCTCCCTACCACACCAGAGCTAAAGCCGATAATCTTCATATAATATCTCCGTTCAATATTTAAACATAACGTTTATCAAAATGGGATGGTTTCCCAGGCCACAATTCTTTTCTTGGGGCCATCATCGCCATCCAAACCTTTGGAGATTTTTCGGGATTCAACCCTGTGGTCATGACCTCCCTTATCCCTGACCACAAAGAAAACTATTTTACAGCGGCCTTTAGGCCCTTACCTGGGGTAAACTTGGGGACCTTTCTGGCGGCGATTTTTATTTCCTTACCAGTTTGTGGGTTCCTGCCTTTACGGGCTGCTCTCTTAGTTACGCTGAAGGTGCCAAAACCAATCAGGGTTACTTTGTTGCCCTTCTTTAAGACCTTTGTAATAGTCTCAAAGATGGTATTAACCGCTGCCTCCGCCTTTTTCTTTGTGCCCGCCACCTTGGCCAATTCCCTGATCAGATCACCTTTGTTCATAAATTCCCCCCTATACCATTTTGTCTTTTTTATGGGACCATTTGGATCTATTATTACAAATTTAATTGAAATATCAAGGAAATTAAAGGATGAGAGCTCCTTCCTGTACTCGTTTAAATTGCCATTTCATAAAAACGGCATAGTACAAACAGTAATTAGTGACCAACCTTCCCTAATTATTGGTCCTATTCCAAGGAAAAATTTCCTGTTGACTTTTTATAAAATGGTGTAGAATTGATTTTACCCTAAAAGTCAGAATAAGCTAATAAATCGTCTTCCAGCAACGCCACTTTACCTAAAAGGAGGCAAGGATATGGAGGAATTTAGGAAACCCCGTTTTCTCAACAGAGAGCCGGGGGTTTTTATTTTGATCTAAGGAGGTAATTCCATGACCCCGGATCAATTGAAAAGAAAGCTTGCTGCTATCCTCAGTGCCGATGTTAAGGGTTACAGCAAACTCATGGGGGAAGATGAGGAATGGACCCTCCGGACCCTGAACACCTATAAAGGACTGATTCGTAACCTGGTGGGGGAACACCGGGGCCGGGTTGTAAGTGGAGCAGGAGACAGCATATTGGCTGAGTTTGCCAGCGTGGTGGAGCTGTGGAATGTGCCGTTGAAATTCAGCAAGTTCTCAAAGCCAAGAACGCTATCCTCCCCGAGACCCGCAAGATGGACTTCCGTATTGGAATTAACTTGGGGGATGTGATCGAAGAGGAAGATTCTATCTATGGGGATGGGGTGAATATTGCCGCCCGGCTGGAAGGCTTGGCCGAACCCGGAGGGATCTGTATTTCGGGGACCGCCTACGACCACATCGAAAATAAGATCCCACTTCATTACGACTATCTGGGAGAACATCAAGTCAAGAACATCACCAAGCCGGTGCGGGTGTACCGGGCACGGATCGAGCTTGAGACGACCCCATCCCTGGTGCCTGACGAGAAAAAGCCTGAAAAGAGAAGATTATCCCGAACTGTAATAGCAGTAATAGCCCTGGTGGTGATAGCTGGGGCAGTAACCCTTTATCAGTTTGCCATTCGTCCCTCTGCCTCCAAGACCGAGGTGGCCTCCAAGGATAAGATGGCCTTTCCTTTGCCCGACGTTCCTTCTATTGCGGTCTTGCCCTTTGTGAATATGAGCGGGGACCCAAAACAGGAGTTTCTCTCCGACGGGATGACCGAGGAAATCATCACGGCCCTTTCCAAGGCGTCTAATCTTCTTGTGATCGCCCGAAACTCCACCTTTACCTACAAGGGCAAGGCGGTAAAGGTCAAACAGGTGGCTGAGGAGATGGGGGTGCGGTATGTGCTGGAGGGGAGTATTCAGAGGTCCGGCGACCGCATCCGGATTAATGCCCAATTGATCGATGCCCTCACGGGAAATCACCTTTGGGCCGAGCTCTACGATCGTGACCTGAAAGATCTTTTTGCCCTGCAAGATGAGATCACCATAAAGATCTTGTCAGCAATCCAGGTGAAGTTGACGGAGGGGGAACAAGCCTCGATAAGCGATAAATATTACCAGAAATATTTTAAAGGGAAGCAAGGTCTCGATTGCTATTTGAAGATTGTGGAATGGCAAAAATACTGGCAAAATATTTCTGTCGAGAACCTCAGGGTGATGCGACGGATCACAGAAGAAGGAATGGAGAAATGTCCAGAGGTTCCAGGTTTTTATGTCGGATTTGGTTTTCTCCTCCTGCAGGAAGTTAGTTATGGTATTGCAAAGTCCCCTCAGGAGAATATCGAGAAAAGTTTTAAAATGGCCCAAAAAGCTCTGGCTATGGATGATTCCCTTGCCGTGGCCGCCGTGGCCCACAGGTTGTTAGGTAATCTCTATCTTTATAAAAGAGAGTTTGACAAGGCGATAGCTGAAGGGTATCGGGCTGTGGAACTCAACCCGAACGGGGCAAGGGACTACAATGTTTATGCCATGATTCTGGACCATGCAGACCGGCCGGAAGAGGCCATTCCACTGTTCCAAAAAGCACTCCGACTCGACCCCGTCGGTTCCGCTTGGACTTATCAGTTCTTCGGCGAAGCCCTCCAGAATACTGGGAGGTTTGAGGAAGCGGTTTCGGCATATAAGAAGTGCCTCCAGCGTGCACCGGACAGTATCGGTCCCCATATTGGGTTGGCGGCTACCTACAGTCTTATGAACCGAGAGAAGGAGGCTCGTGCAGAAGCTGCCGAAGTCCTCAGAAGAAGTTCGAACTTCTCTGTGGATAATTATGCCAAAAATTTAACGTATAAAAATCAATCGGTGATAGATAAGCGTATTAGTGCGCTGCGCAGGGCTGGGTTGAAGTGAGTGCGATAAACTTCCAACAAAAGTCCTTCTTCATTAAATCGGGAACAGTTCAATCCGTAATTGTTAATTTTCGGATCATCTTGGACTAACGACTTGTAGGTGTAATGGAAAAACCATGGCTCTTCAAGCGTTTTTAGATAATGCCAAGGTTGGGGCTTAATAGGAGGCATTTTCTCGGCTTAACTCTTTCCATACCCGACGACGGGCAGAAGTCCATGGTTTTCTCCTTAATCGGAGATTGAAAATAATCCATCCAATCAATCCCAAAAGAAGAAAGATACACATAAAAAGTGTTTTTTGTATATTGAAATACCAATCTGGGGCGCTATCCCCCCAACCGATTACTTCGGCCAGGAAAAAATGCCAGGAAAAATTTAAAAAAACCCCTATTACGACTCCTTGGATAATCATTACAGTGATCCTGATAATTTTTTTTAAAATAGACATTAATGGCCTTGGGGGAAGCTGGAATAACTTTTTAAGAGTACATTGCCTCAAACAGGGTCAGAAAGGAATAACGGGAAGACCTTATTTTTGAGAAAAAATGTTATATTTTTAAGGTGGGAGATAATATCTTGCAGATTTATAGATAAGGCCCGTTCTGCCTGCTTGTTCCTCTCTTTAGTAAATTTTTTACCAAATATTTTAAAATAAAATTAGAATACGAACCGGAATTGAAGACCGCCAATCCATTCCTTGTTGATGTCAGCTTTAGTGGCGAGGTCCGCCTGTTTACCCCAATCATAATAAGTAAATACAGGAACCAAATAAAAAGAGTCGGCCACCCTGTAATTGATGCTGGCACTGTACATTTTCCGGGTAAGGTCGTCATCTCCAATCTTCCAATCGTTGTTATTTTTGCTATTATCATAGCCGAAATAGATATGGAGGCTAGTCGGGCCAAAGGTGTAGGAGAAATCGGCTAATCCATGCGAAGCCGTGGAATTTTTTATCCTTCCCGAGGTGTCCCAGAAAAAGCCATAAAAGGATTTATTAAGGGTGAGAAGGCCGCCACCCCCACTCTTGATCTTATAGGCCCAGATGCTCGTCGATGGAGACAGCGGCGATAGTTCCTGCGCAAACGCATTAGGAAAGAATGTTCCCTCGGGAAGCCATGTCTGGGGAACCAAGTCGCTCCCCTGGACGCTCCAAACGGTCCAAACCACCAAGAGTGCCAGTGATACCCTTAAAAAGGGCTTCGATATTTTCATTTTTTCCCCTTATTAAATTAACGAAACGAATTCCCTGGATGATATATCATTTTTTTCACAAAGCCAAGTTTTAGATTAAGATGCCAGCCCCACCTTTCTTCTCTAACCCTTTTCCATGGTCACTTTATCCACATATTTTACCCAAAAAGAGCCATAATAATCCTCGGCCACCAAGCGGAGGGGAAAGCCGTTTTTTTGGGGCAGGTTCACCCCATTGACCTGATGGGCCAGAAAAACCTTATCCGACAGGATTTCTTCCAGAGGAAAACGCTCCTGTTTGTTATAATCCCCTTCCGGACCGCTGATGGTTACGTATTTAATACCGGATTTGCCCTTAGCCTTTTCAAGGAGGGTCTTGATCGAAATCCCCTTCCATAACCCCTGGTTGGTAAAAAAACCGGGACAAATCAACAGAACCTTTCGCTCTATAGCAGGCAAGGCCATGAGTTGGGCATAGGATAAGTGTAGAGGCTCCGAGACCCAGCCCTCCACCCGAAGGCTCCAGCGGGTCAGGTTTACTTGATGATCGGATAAGCCCATATTGCCAAAATCATTTAGAGGGGTGGGGTCAAGATTACGAGCATCCAGATTCTTCGGATTTTCATTGATTAAGCTGTTCCGCTCCGTCCCCCGATTCAGGACTCGTCTTTTCACCTCCCCCCAGGCCTTAGCCCAAAAGGCAACCACCGGTTCTCCCAAAACGGCCAAAGCTCCAAGAGCGAAACCGATCTTCGACAAAAATTTCCTGCGGGATTGTTCGGTCATCATGTCCTCCTGAGATTAAAGGCTTCGTCCCATCGGTTATATAGAAGCCCATTTGTTTCTATAATAAGGTCTGTCCCGGCCGATGGCAATGATTTCCCCTTCCGAATCGTATTTATTTGGTATTAAACCCTCATGCCTCTTCGGAGGCGGAACCGCCAAATTGTCCTTGACCGATGAAAACGACCGGGCCGAGCGGTGGGGGCCATTCAACCTTGGATTTTTGACCATCAAAATGCGATACTATCTTGCATAGAGCCGAATGATGCACTTGGCAGAGCTATACCAGAGTGAGGGGGTTACCATGGTCAAGATAAAAGGAATGAGAAAGGGAAACGGTATAAAAGTCATTTGTATCATTTCAATCCTAATTTTTACCTGCATGTCATCCGCCAGCAATGGAGATGACATCTTACTTACCCAAGCAAAACAAATTTTTGGCGTGCTGCCGCAAGTGATAGGATCCAAGGGAAATCCTGTCACCCCTGAAAAGGTTAAGCTGGGGAAAATACTATTTTATGAAACACGCATTTCCGTAGATGGAACGGTAAGTTGTGCCAGATGCCATCCAATCGGCTTATACGCTGCCGACGGGTTAAAGAAGTCTATTGGAAATAATTGTAAAGTTAATCCAAGGAATGCCCCTACCATTTTCAATGCTGCGGGCCAAATTTCCGAGCATTGGATAGGAAACAGAGTAGATGTGGAAGATCAGGCAAAACAAGCAATGATCGGCCCTCCCTCTTTTGGAATGCCGTCTTATGAAACGGTGGAAAAGAGATTGAAGGAGATCAAGGGGTATGGCCCCCTGTTTAAGGAAGCGTTCCCGGAGGACAAAGATCCGGTCACGGTGGATAATTTTGCAAAGGCAGTGGGAGCCTTTGAAAGAACACTTGTCACTCCTTCTCCTTTCGACGCCTTTGTAAAAGGGGAGCAGACCGCTCTCACGGACAATCAAAAACGAGGACTTAGGACGTTCATGGAAACAGGCTGTATGACCTGTCATTCAGGCGCCTACTTCGGCGGACAAATGTACCAAAAATTTGGTCTATTTGAATCCTACGGGCAATATACCAAGAGCAAAGAGGTTGACGAAGGAAGATATGTGGTTACAAAAAATGAAAGCGACAAGTATGTATTCAAAGTCCCTATGCTCAGAAACATTGAAATGACATCGCCGTATTTTCACGACGGATCTGTCGATCACCTGCACGACGCTGTTCTGGATCATGGGTAAAATTCAGTTGGCAAAAACTCTCTCGGACCAACAGATTGGGGATATCACTCTTTTCTTAAAATCCCTAACCGGGCAAATACCTGCTGATGCCCTCAAGGTGCCACTTTTACCGCCAAGCGAATAGGTTCAGGGGAATTTTCTTCCTGGAATTTTTTCCAATCAGGTGAAGATAACCTTGGAAATTTTGTTTAACTTGAATGCAGTTACCCGGAAAAGAGATACACTAATCTCTTAAAAAAATAGGGGGAAAAAAGAATTTAGAAAAACAAATCGGATTGAAAGACCGCCCAGCCCTGTGCTTGCTTTCTACTCGTAATCATTCGCTTTCATTCCAGTTCCCGATCAAGAGTAGGTGAAAGGGTTAAGTTTCGCATAATAAAAAAAATCGGTTCTTTAGCAAAATTTATGGGTAATAAATGGCCCTATAAAAAGGGGTTAACGTTAGACTAAGATAAAAGTGCATCCCGCTCTCAAATCTGGCAAGATGGAAGTTGTGCGAAAACAAACCATCGCCAGAGGAGAAACGGGATGCAGATCAAATATATCCTTAATCAGGTTCAAAAGCATAGTGGTTTTGTATATGGTCAAGTTCGATTAAGGAGAAGACGAACTCAAATGACCCTGGAGATTGAAATTCGTCCTCGTCAGAACAGCCGCCCGATTTGTTCGGGCTGTGAGAAGAAAGGCCCCGGCTATGACACCTTGCCGGTCCGATGGTTTCAGTTTGTACCTCTTTGGGGCATAGCTGTTTTTTTCCTTTACGGCCTCCGGCGGGTCGATTGCCCTCGTTGCGGTGTCAAGGTAGAGCGGGTTCCCTGGGCGCAAGGGAAGAACCATATGACCATCCCCTTTTCCTGGTTCCTGGCTCGCTGGGCTAAGCGACTGAGTTGGAAAGAAACGGCCGAGGTCTTTCAGACCACCTGGGATAATGTATTTCGCTCGGTTAAGATGGCTGTCGCCTGGGGACTGGCCCATCGAGATCTTGAGAATGTTACGGCTATCGGCATTGATGAGATCTTCTGGAAAAAGGGTCCTAAATACCTGACGATGGTCTATCAAATCGATATCGGGTGCCGACGATTACTCTGGATAGGTCAGGAGCGGACCCAGAAAACCTTACGGGCCTTCTTTGAAGACTTTGGCCCCGAGGCCACGGCCCGGCTTCGCTTCATCTGCAGTGATATGTGGAAACCCTATCTGCGGATAGTGGCCGAGTTAGCAGGTCAGGCGGTTCATATCTTGGACCGATTTCATATTATGAGTCAAGTGGGTAAAGCCATCGACAAAGTAAGAGCCCAAGAAGCCAAGCAGCTTAAGGCGAAAGGAGAACAGCCAGTCCTGACTAATAGTCGTTGGTGTTTACTGAAACGGCCAGAAAATTTAACCGACAAACAAACGGTAAAGCTGAAGGAACTGTTATCCTGCAATCTGAAAACGGTTCGCGCCTACCTCCTCAAGGAGGATCTGCAGCGCTTTTGGAGCTATACCTCCCCGAAATGGGCTGGTCGATTTCTGGACGAATGGTGTCAAAGAACGACGCGCTCCCGAATCGACCCGATGAAGAAAGTGGCCAAGATGTTACGCAATCACTGGGAGCTTTTGCTCAATTGGTTCCGGGTCAAAGATCGAATCGCATTAGGTGCTGTAGAGGGCTTTAACAACAAAGCGAAATTGACCACAAAAAAAGCCTATGGCTTTCGTAGTTACGAGGTGATTAAAATCGCTTTATATCACACACTTGGTGATCTGCCCCAGCAAACGGGCTCCCATAAATTTTGCTAATGAACCAGAAAATCTTTGTAAAATTAGGTAATCCTCCCTGAAGGTCACAAACTCTCCTCAAATCAATATTAGGCTGAATTCGGGATTATAACGTTTCTCCTTTAGTTAATCATCTGTTCCGTTAGGATTCCCTCAACAATCTTCCCTGCGTAGTCCCGTTTTCCTCTGAAGATCCGCTTTTCCCCTTTTGCCTTTCATCCTGTTTTTCTCCTTAACGGTGCTCTTTTTCTTGTTTTATAATCTTGCCATTCAAAAGCAAAGTCTTATTAAACGAAGATTACCATTTAGATTGTTGTATCCGGCATCAATGATATCCCTGTAGGGGATGACCCCCTGGATAACATCATTTTGGCCAGTAACCGGAATGGCTCGGAATCGTAAAGCACGAAGGCCTTCCATACCCGACGAAAGACCTAATACAGTTTGGAAAGATTAAGCATCCCCAGAATCTCCCGTACACGCTCTCAGAGAGCTTCCGGGCTGGTTTCTCCCGTTCGAATACGCATGACTTTTTCCACACGACTGACAAAGATCTTGCCGTCACCAATCTTCCCTGTGAAAGCCGCCTTTTTGATCGCTTTTATCACGTTTTCCATCAGCTCATCCTTGACCACCACAGTGAGCATCAGCTTTGGTACAAAATCCACCTCGTACTCCCCATCCCTGAACATCTCAGCGTGCCCCCTCTGCCGTCCGAATCCTCTGACTTCAGTGAGAGTTATCCCTTGGACTCCCATTTTCACAATGGCCTCCTGGACTTCAATGAGCCGAAACGGTTTGATAATTGCTTCGATCTTTACCATTCTTTTTCTCCTCTCATGGCTTTAGAATTTTGTTCGCGAGTTTGGGAAGGAGCTTGCCAGTCACCTGACCTCCGGCAGAGCCGGAGGCTTGAAAATATTAGCCCCTCAAAGGGGCTCAAACCAAAACCCAAACCACTTACAGCCGTCACCCCGGCGAAAGCCGGGGTCCAGAATTTTTCGATATTTGGTAACTTCCTGGATTCCGGCTTTCGCCGGAATGACAGACGAGAGGTAGCTTCTTTTTCAAAAAAACAACCTTTGACGGGCTTAGAAAAATTTTCGCTCATCTTAATTATTGTTCGATTCCTACTCCCGGAACTGTCAAACCCTGGGAGTCCCCCGGCAGAGCCGGGGGTTTACCTAAAAGAAATTATCTTTATGTTACATTATTGTAAAAATCAGAGGATCTATCTGAACGATTATAAGCTGCAATCGCCCTTCAGAAACTCAAGTTTTCAAAGGGAACACGGATCAGTAAGTATTTCCGGCCCATCGCCAAATATAGCTGACCACTTTGCCTCAAACTGTTTTTTGCTGCCTGATGAATTTGGCAGCATCGTCAAGAGAAATGGTTTCCGGGGCCAAAGCTGAGGGAGTAAATGCAAGAATAAGGATGGATAATACGAGGATTTTGGGGTTACAATTCATTTTTATCCAACAGTGGAAGGCCTGGGAGCGTATACCCACTCATCGACTTGACTACTTTGACCGGTAAAATACAAAGTTCTTTTGAATCATAAGGTCTCGTGTAGCCTCGTGGCGCACTTACAGATTGAACTAATCAGGCCGCCCCACGGTCAGATCGCGGTTTTACCGTGCTCGCCGGTCCATATCCTGATCACTTGATCGAGGGTCGAGACGAATATATTTCCGTCGCCTATCTTACCGGTCTCGGCCTTTTCCTGGATTGTTCTAACGACCTTTTCGACGAGGTCGTTTTCAGTGATCACTTCAAGCCTCACCTTCGGGATAAAGTCGATGTCGTTTTTGGCGGCGCGATAAAACTCGATGTGGCCTTCTTTTCTTCCGAACCAATTCACCTTGGTCACCGCCATCCCTTGGATACCGATCTCGTTCAAGGCATCTTTGACTTCATCGAGTTTAAAAAGCCTTATGGTTGCTTCTATCCTTTTCATTTTTTATTTTCCTTTGGTTTGCGACTTGAGTAAATTTTAATTTCCACTCCCTTCTTTATTTTGGTGATTTACGGTTGACATTTTGAATCTAAGCCATTTTACATCAATAAACTGCACAATCCATACCAACGGCGTTTTAATTTTAACTTTGTATTAAATACATTAAGTTACTTAATTTTTAAGTTAACATCCGGCGATGTTAAATAAAACAATATTGTATTATTATTAATTATTTAAACAATATTGTATTATTATGAGAATTAGGATAGTCGCCTTTCTCT
This sequence comes from uncultured delta proteobacterium, assembly GCA_963838485.1. GTDB lineage: Bacteria > Desulfobacterota > RBG-13-43-22 > RBG-13-43-22 > RBG-13-43-22 > RBG-13-43-22. The sequence continues at coordinate 22,674 of CAWIRY010000113.1, forward strand.
CGGAAATAAAAGCGTAAAGGAGACAAATTAGAAGGAAGGCCAGGAACGAAAAATCAATCTAGAGGATATTTCTTTGGTGAGATAAGTCAATAGATGTTTATATTTATTTTGACGAGCAATAAGAGTTGTAAGTTCCTTCAACTCACTTCAGCCCGCCTTGCGCAGGGCCTCAATAATTTTATCTTTTCCCGTCTGATCCTTATAAAGAGATGCCTTTACAAAGGAATCCGCTGAGAATTTGGGATTTAATCTTCGCACTTCTTCGGCGGGCGGTCAGGAAACATACCGATTGCAAATGGCTTCTTCTCGTCGTCGAAAGATGGCTGAAAGCCCCGGTGCAAGTTGAAGGTGGCAGCCTGATTCATCGGGATAAGGGGACGCCACAAGGGGAGTGATCAGTCCCTTGCTGGCGAATCTCTTTTTGCATTATACGTTCGATCTGTCCAATCCCGTATCAATATGTGCACGCACCAAGCACCATTTTGTCTAAAAAACAGAAGGATCGCCGCGATTATAAAAAACGATCAAAAATTACTTCCACCTATTTTACCCTACCCGAAAGCCCTCCCAACTCCCCCCAAAACCCCCTCTAACCCCCCTTTTAAAAAACCAATAAAAAATCACTATTTCCCTTGTCTTTGTACAGGCGAGCTAAAATCGCTTCTTAGAATCCCTAATCCTTGGCCTCGGGACCGCCGTTGATGGCCTCAAACAGGGATCTAGAAGCGGCTTGTTTTGGTATTTGTAATTTATACAAAAAACTATTTTTCTATCGTCCATTCCCTTATAGGTATGGCTGGTTAATGGCCATAATTTCCCGGGGGGATATTTGATACTTTGATCAGCCAGAGGAAAGAGATAAAAATATATAAGGGGAAGAAAAACCAAAAGAATTGATCATAGACCGTGGGTTCGAATCCCACCCTCTCCGCCATTAAGTTATTGATTATATTATATTTAATTTTTAAAAACCTGTTAGGTAATTGTTAGGTAGCGCAAGTTTACACTTCACCTTTTAGAACTATTTCCAACCCTGATTCAACCCTGGATCAGGGTTTTGTTTTCCAGCCATTGTCCTATGGTAGGGGCTGCGATCGCTCTTTTTTGGAGGAAGAAAAGAGCAACTGGCAAAAAACCGAATCCAAAGGCTGGCTCAGGGAGGATATATCTGTATACATGGGAGTTGTCGTTGAATGGGTGAATGAAGAGGCAAGGCAACGAGATCAGTGAGGGCTGAAAAGAGGGGTTTCTTTTCGTCTGTTTGCTACTCCGACCGGCAATGCTTTCGTTTTCTACTTCACCTACAAATGTTTTAAGAAGATAGAGCGGGAAATTAACGATTACCGTTCGAACTCAACAGTCCGCTCCACCAGAAGATGAAGTGGCTCGTAAAGTATTTGCATAGATGGTAAGGGAATGAAGGCATCCTGATTTTCTTTTTGACGATGCCTTCGGAAAGTTACTATAATAGCTATAATAGCGAACCATCTGTCCACCTTGGTCTGGGATATGGGAGGTCATGGCTGCTACAAGGAGGAACGAATGAGAATAGATGCTGATTCATGCGTGGGGTGTGGGGAGTGTTTGCCTTATTGCCCGGTGCAGGCCATAAGTCTGGATGATGTGGCCAAGATAGACCAGGAGGAATGTTGTGAGTGCGGCTGCTGCCTGAGGTCGAAGGTCTGTGCTACCAGTGCCTTTGTTGATGAACCGTGTCAGTGGCCGCGTTCGGTGAGGGCGGCCTTTTCCAGCGTGACCACCGAGCACAAGGAGACCAGGGTACCCGGGCGTGGTACGGAAGAGGCGAAGACCAATGACGTAACCGGCATCTACGGGAGAGGCGTCGTCGGGCTGACGGCGGAGATGGGGCGGCCCGGAGTGGGAGTGAGGTTCAAGGATGTGGAAAAGGTGGCCCAGGCGATGGCTAAGGCCGGGGTCAAGTTCGCCGATAAGAACCCGATGACGTTCCTGATGGTGGACAAATCGACGGGGAAACTGAACCCAGAGGTGCTTAATGAAAAGGTGTTGTCAGCGATGATCGAGGGGACAGTAATGCTGGAACAGCTGCCACAGGCGATAAAGAACCTGAACGAGGTCAAATCCAAGATAAACAGCGTGTTCAGTCTGGACGTCATTGCCCGGACGGAACCTGACGGGACCATGGCGGTGGACAAGGTACTCAAAGAGTTGAACCTGAAGCCGTACGTCGATGGCAAGAACAACCTTGGTCTGGGTCGGCCATTAGCTAAGGAGGATAAATAATGACCCACACCTTGCATCGAAGAGGAACAGAACAGAACCTGAGCACCGATTTTGTACTACTGGCTATGGCCGCCAAGGAGATAAACGAGGAAGGTGCCGCTGATAAGATGCGCGAATTCCTGAGGATAGCCTCGCGCTATAAAGCAGTCAACATGGGTGACATGAGAATTGGGAGTATATATACGAAGGCCTTCGAAGACATACTTTCTAATATTACCAGCACGAGCATAGTACACGCGGTATTCACCGATATCGATACGGTGTCTGAGGTGGTAAAGGCACTGAAGGTGGCCAATCTCGGCGTATCTATAGTGCTGAGCAGCGTGCACAAGTCGGCGACCGAGTGCGCCAAGAGAGCCGGGTTGAAGGTCCACACCAGAGAATACTCGATGGGCATCTGGGGAGCGCTGGACAAATTGCCGTCTGAAGAGACACTGCAGATAACCACGATGTGTGGCCATGGGATGGTGGCCTCGAAGCTGGTGGAGTCCTTTGTGGAGCAGATAAAGTCTGGCAAAACGGATCCCAGGAAGGCAAGCATCGAGTTAACCAAGCAGTGTGTCTGTGGCATATTCAATCCAGTGCGGGCCGAGACGCTGCTGCGCCAGTGAGCCGGCGGCGGAGACCGGCACACATGCTCCTTAATCTCTGACGACCAATTATTTTCGCATAAGGGGTAATGAAAAGGGGGGCAAGAATGAGCTTGGCATTGGAAGGCTCATCATCGAATCGACACGATACCAGCAGGGGCCGGTTGCTACACAGATGCTGGTGGACATGGGGGCCGACATTATCAAGATCAAGCAAGGTGGTTTATCCGCCCTGATGAAATAAAGAAATTCCAAGAGAAATAGTCACTCCCGGCTTATTGATTTTCTTGCTGAGAAGGGGTATAATTTTAAAAAATAACCCAATGGCATCTTAAACTCAACAACCCCAGATTGGAGGGTGTGGATGAGAAGAAAGCGAACCCCGGAACTCCTAAAAGTAACGGGGTTTTTTTATGCCCAGCGGGAACTGAGCGTGAACCTGAAAATCTGCTGACCAGGCTTCCGGTCTAATTTATTAACCGGAAGCCTATCACTCGCGTCAGAGGCTCGGGTGTGCCGATGAGCTACCTTTATTCTGATTCAGCCTTTTAGGCCGGAAGGAGGAGTCATGAAAAAGAATGTGCTGAACTATGAAACCTTACTAAAGGTGACCAAGGCCATTTCCCATTCCCGGGATCCGGAAGAAGTGGTTCTGATGACTGTGGAGAGCATCAAGACGGCTTTGGACGTCAAGGGGTGTACACTATTTCTGATCAACCGGAAAACCAACAACTTGGAGGTGACTGCTTCCTTCGGCTTAAGTGATGAGTACCTCAACAAGGGACCGGTTAGCGCCATGCATTCCATTGCCCAATCCCTGGAGGATGGACCCGTGGCGATTTCGAACGTTATGGATGACCCTCGGATTCAGTATCCCGAGGAGGCCAAAAAAGAAGGGATCGCCTCCATTCTTTCGGTCCCGGTGGTTGCCGGCGGCCAAGTTATAGGGGTGCTGCGCGTTTACACCGCCAAAAGATGGGATTTTACTTTAAACGATGTAAATTTTGTTCAGGCCATGGCCTGTATGGCGGGCATAGCCATCAGCATGGCTCGGCAGTTCAAGGGCATGAAGGACAGCATGGAAATCATGAAGAGTTTAAGGGACCCGAAAACTATGAAGTCCGGAAAAAGGACACCATTTGAAGGGGTACCATTAAGCGTTGCGGCTTCTAAGATGAAACCCAAGCGAAAGAAATAACAGCAGAGCACCAAATTCAATTTCAACTGGTCTATTTTGTAAAAAGCCACTCCCAACAATAACCGGAATTCCATGGCGGGTTAAGAAAATAGGATCGGGGGGGGTTGGGGCGGCTGATTTAATAATTCTCATCGAATATTGCTTCAACACTAACAAACCTTAATGGCTCGAAATTCTGTGTACAGAGCAAAGGAGGTAGGTATGAACATGATCGACCTTTTGGGCAAGGCAGAGATTTTTGAAGGACTGGACCACGCACAACTCAATGCTGTTAAAGATTGTTGCCAACTAAAAACATTTAATGAAGGAGAAAGGATTTGTAAAGAGGGAGAAGAAGCCACTGTACTACGGGCTGTCATCAAAGGAAAGATGGACGTGCGTTTCGATCTTCCGGGAGGCAAATCTTCGGAAGAAATGACCATCGCCACCATTTCCGACGGAAAGTCGATTGGGTGGTCAAGCTTTGTTCCGCCTTATAAATACAGGCTTTCCGTTTATTGTTCCTCCAAAGGGTGTCAAGCCATTGAGATAGACAAGGCTGGCCTGATTAAAGTTTTCGAGACCAATTCATTGATTGGATATCGAGTTATGACCAATGTGGCTAAAATAATAGGAACCCGGTTTCATCAATTACAGGATGAAGTAGCCTGGTGTGAAGGAGAACTACTGATACATCACAAAGATAATTAAACAATCCTAATGAGAACCGGCCACTATTTCAATAGCGCCGAGCAATTTCCCCAAGGTCCTTCTTATAAGGCGTAAACGGGGATAGCCTGATAAAAGGCACCCTGAGTTCAGGTATATTCCACGGAAATCAGATCCACCTTATTAAAGACCCGGACTACGGCCATTCGGGAAAGTTCAGGCCGGACCAGAAGATTTTCCACCACCGCCATCTGTTGTTCAAACTGCCGACTGCTGATATCAAAAACATTCAGCAAGAGATCGGCTTCTTCCAACTTTTCAAAGTTGGCTCGAAAAGCCATTAACGGATCATTGAAAGAGATAAGGGGAAAAGAAGAGGCAGACTTTCAAAATTTGGACGAACTACTCCCTTTAACTCCAGATCTTCCTTTATCTCAAACGGAGGAGAGATCTGTGATAGCCCTGAAATCTTGGTCATGGACTTCCTCATAGAAATGAAGCTGGGAATCCGATGAGCCTATCTGAAGTTCGAGAGATTCGGGTTTGGGTGGGAGGGTCTGGTTAGCGGGCCAATGGTTTCAATTTCATGCCGATAGGATAAGGATTACCGTTCCTACTCTTCCGTTTTTCCCAACATCAAAATTTGAGGAAGAACTACTTTAAATTACCTGAAAAATCGCTTTCTTCCCTCAATTAAACCGTTACATTGTCTTGATTACTTCTTCCTCTCTTTTCAAAGGCGGTTTGACTATGCGGCTTTCTATCTTATAAATTTCCTCCTGGAGGTCAGATAGATAGGTCTGAAGCGCTTGCCTTAATCTCTTTTTCTTATTTGTTTATTTCCATTGTTAGTTTCTGGTAACAATGCACCAGCCGTGAAGCAATTACTCCCGCCAACCGTTCCATAATCCTGAGACCATCGGCAGGATGTTTTTCAAGAACTCCTTTCAGTCGGTCCCCATCAATCTCAATCACCCTACTATCCTTCAGACATCTGGCTGAAGCTGTGTATAGTCTTGGCTCGATAAGTGCAGACCACCCAAAGACCAGACCACTTTCTTTAACTGGGAAATAAATCCTTTCTTCTCCCGGCAAGGTAATTTCAATCTCACCCTCTTCAAGGATGCATAGAGAATCAGCAAAATCTCCTTCTCTAAACACATCAGAACCTGCGGAATAATTCTTCTCTATAGCCAATTGGGCTATCTCTTCCATGATATGGGAAGGAACTCTCTGAAAAAGTAGCACTTCTTGGATAAGCATGCCAACCTCCTTTCTATAGCAAAATAGCTATCTGTTTTAAAATTTCTAATGGTGCACCTCATGGCGACTATGATCCGTGAGAGAAAATTTCAGTGCAGGTAAATCCGCGCTTAGAATAACTGAATTTTACACGATTTTGGGAAAAGTAAATAGAGAAATTTGTCCCTTGGATAGGACCATTAAATTAGAGGGGTCTGCCAATTATTAGCCTTTGAAATCTTGCTTTTTTGGCCAAATTAAAAAAACAAGAGTTCAGGAAGAACATCTCAGGTTAATACGAAATTTGCCTCACCACTCCAATTTTAACGATGTCACCCACTAATCTTCCCCCAAGACTATTCCAAGAATCAACGATTATCGAAGTCCCCACCATAAAGCAAGGCTATTTTGAACCTAATATGAGAGGGTCGTGGCCACAAGTCATTCCAGGGCATCCAAAGCTATTTTTGCCAGTTGTCCTTGGATCAGGGCCTTTTGATCTCCTTCAAGCCAATAACACCTGATCCATCCAGCCGAGCTTGATAATCTCGATGCGGTTCAGATCGCTTATGCCGAGGTGGTATTTTTTATCGGCCACCGTAATGTGGATGGGCTGAACATCCAGTTCCCGGTCTTCACCGAAGAAGGAGATCCTTTTCAACCGGAGGAGCTCTGCTCCAACGGCCGAAACAGAAACGGGATCGAGGCCGACGATCAGCCCCTTGTAGGCCCAGAGATAGCGTCTGTCGATGGAATTGGGGCCTCTTCCATAGAACTGCGGGGTGAGGGCTACGAGTATGTTCAACCGCGTCTTCCCTTTGACCAACGGGAGGGTCCAGATCTTCCCCAGGTCGGAACAGCCCTCTGGATGGTAGGCCGAGGGTGTGGGGACGAACATGATGTAATTCTTCAGACAGGACCCGACGCCTGCCCAGTGATGGGTCCTTATGGGGCGTACATTGATCAGGGCCGTTGATTTTTGAAATACGGGATTATTGAGCACACCGCGGTCGTCGACGGCCAGGGACCCCTCGGGAATTCCGAGGTCGAGGAGTCTACGGCGGATGGCCTGCTCCATCTCTACCGGCGTGGGCAGGTATCGCCAGGAGTTGCTCTTAATGCCCACTACGTCCGTTTTTTTGAACAGCCTTTGCCAGGCTTGCAGAGGGTCCTTCTCATTAAGGAGGGTCTGGACAGCCTCGTCGAGCATGAACTGAAGGATGTTCCCATCCACCTTTTCGTCCGGACCCAGAACCTTAGGGTCGCGGATGACAACCACCCTAGCCTTGTCCTCGGCCGCTGCTTCAGCCGGGAGTGATGGGCCAAAGCCCATGGCCATTATCAGGCCGGCAGTTCCTTTCAGAAAGTCGCGGCGAGTCACCGGGAATCGTTGAATCATGAACCTTCCTCCTTTATTTTGGCAATAACGGCTTGAACAAGGGCCTCGGCATCGGATCGAAGCGGTGCCCCGAAAACGACGATAACGAATTTTTGGTAGTGTTCCGATTTTGTCCAGGTATTTTCTTCTGTCCGGACGATATTATTTCGGTCGGCGTCGGGCATGTAGGCGGACAAGAAACCGGTGAAGGCCGATCCGGCCCTGACTTCTGACGGATAGCTTACGATAAGCACCCGGATCTTGGTATTTCCTTGGGAATAGCCGGCGAGAACCGCCTGAACGTCGCTGCCAAGATTAAGCAGGTTATTATGGGAGAGGAAGAAACAGCGATTTAAAAGGATGTGGCTCCGGACGAAACAAAGCCGGTCGCGGGAAGGGAGCGAGGGAAGATCGGGTAAGTAGCGAAGCATCCTTGGGGGCTCGCCGGTCTCTTTCATCGAGGCCGAAAGCTTACGTCCAAGCCCGAGAATCGCGGCCTCTATGTCCTTTCCCCCAGCCCCTTCTCCGAGGACGGACACAAAAATTCTTCCTTTCCAGAATCTCAGGAGACTGCCACCGAACTCCGACCCCTGGCCGATACCGGCCTCCGGGTCCTGGCGTTCCAGTGAAAAGACCCCAAAGGCATCCTCAGGGGATCCCATGATGTAGACTTCGGCCACGATATCCGGCCAGCCAGCTTTCAGGTAGCGGTGGACAAAGGCCTTCTGGAAGTTGTAGGCCAGGTAGACTTCGGCACCGCCGTCGATATGATCGAACAGGGTTTCACGGTCATAGACCTTGTCTTCCCGGTCCCAGGTCCAGCCGTCTATCGCCGAAGGCCAAGCCGGACGATCAACCATTTTTCCCCCTTCATCACAAATCCCCGAAAAAGGTTCGAAAAGGTTTAAGACGAAACAGAGAGAGAATAGAATAAGCCTAACCCTTAGGCTTCTTTCTGTACGGGTTCCATTCTCTTCGCGGCCTTTCTCCTGCAGAACTGTATTCATAACTTAATAAATTTATCAACTTTTTTGAAGATAATCAATAGACACTTTCAGACTCAGATCAAGAAATAAGAGGCCGGGATTTTAAATTTTCCAACCCGAAGCCAACAATTAGCGTTAGAAATCTTGCTGGTCGACCCAATATTCAAAAACAACAAGGAAGAACATCTTAGGTTAATACGATATTTGCCTCCCCAACCCAATTTTAACGATATCACCTACCTATACGTAACAAAAGGAATTGACCCTTAGAAGGGCTAAAGGTCATTATTTAATCTGCTTTTTTTCAAGAAAAGGAGATGAGAAATGACCAAGGCCGATTTGATTTTTACAAAGGATCTGACCGGGGACAGGGAAAGAGGTTTTGAACAGCATCGCATACCTACCGCAATTGATCGAATCCTTCAGAAGCTTTCCGGGATGGAACTACCGGCTAAGGACCGTCTCGAATGCTATATGCGCCACAAGTGGCGTCTGAATCATAAACCCCGCACACTTTTTAGTTCTTTCCAGTCTGTTACTCTCTTCCTGGTCTTTTTTAAGAGCTTAGGTAAGAGCCGGATCGAAGAGGCCACGAAAGAGGATCTGGAAGCCTTTATTGAGCACGAACAGGACCGGGGCCTTAACATCACCACGGTAAGGACCCGGCTGGCGTGTCTGATAGCCTTTCTGCATTTCCTGATCGCAGAGGAAGTCATTCCCGGGACTATTCTTAAGAAGAGTATCAAACTGAAACTCCCGGAGGCCCTGCCCCGGGCCATCATCCCCACGGATGTGAAAAGGCTATTATCAGTTATCGAGGATACCCAGGACCGGGCTTTAATCCTGGTCCTTTTGAGGACCGGCATGCGGATTGGCGAGACCCTAAGTCTGACGGTAAATGACCTCGACCTTCGAGACCGGAAGATCCACCTTTTTGTGGGAGAGAAAAACAGTCAGGGGAGAGTGGTCTATCTGAGCGACGATGCCCTGTTTGCCTTAAAACGATGGTTACGTCAAAGAGATCAGCAAAGGGAGTGGGTCTTTTATACCCGAGGTCACACTGGCCTATCCTATAGTACGGCCCGAAGCCGTTTTAGCGGCTATCTTAAAAGAGCAGGGCTTGGAGAAAAAGGCTATACGGTCCACTGTCTTCGCCATACCTTTGCCAGTGAACTACTGAACGCCGGCCTGCGGCTGGAATGCCTCCAGCAGCTCCTCGGCCATCAGGACATTGAGGTAACCCGTCGCTATGCCCGACTTACTGACCGGACCCGGGAAGAGGAGTACTTTCGGGCCATGGCCATCATCGAACAAGGAGGGATTAATGGAACCTACTGAGCTTATCGGCTACCGGCGATCTTTGAAACGAAAGAACTACTCGGGCCATACGGTGGAGAACTACCTGAACATCCTGCAGCACTTCACCTCCTGGGTCCCTGTTCCCCTGACCGAAGTGACCCGTCGGGAGATCGGAGCCTACGTGGATCACTTGCTTAGAAAGCGACGAACCCCCAAAACAATTACCTGCCATCTCCAAACCATACGTCTCTTCTTCGACTATCTGATTCATGAAGAAGGGATCGACCTGGTTAATCCGGTGACCAGGGTATCGATCCGGCTACCCAAACCACTTCCCCGGTTTCTGAAGGATGACCAGGTCAGTAAACTTTTAACGGTTATCACTGATCTTAGGGATCGGGCCATGTTCCTGCTGATGCTTCGCTGTGGACTCCGGGTGGAAGAGGTTGCCAAGCTCACTTTAGAGGCGATAGAGTACCCCAGAAGAAGGCTGTTAGTCTTAAACGGGAAAGGCGGAAAGGGGCGGGTCGTCTACCTGAGTGATGATGTGTGCTCGGCTTTGGAGGTGTATCTCCAGAAGCGTCCCTCGAAAGCCAGGAGATTGTTCTTGGTGCAGAAGGGTCCCATGACCGGGCAGCCGATATCGGTCCGAGGAATCCAGAAGCGGATGGAATCCTATGCCCGAAAGAGCCGGGTGAAGGCCTCCTGTCATCAGCTTCGGCACACGATGGCTACCCAGCTTCTTAATGCCGACGCCGGGCTGGCCACCATCCAGGACCTGCTGGGACATAGCCAGATTACAACCACTCAGCGCTACTGCCAGGTTTCTAATCTCAAGGTGCAGCGGGATTACTACCAAGCCATGCAGGTGGTGATGGAGCGAACCCAGTCCCTGGAGTAGAATTAAAATTTAGAGTTGAAAAAAATGGTTAAAGGAAATATAGTGTAACCAACTAATAAATAGAGAAAAAGCGGATTATGTTACGTATAGCACCTACTACTGTTTTAACGGGGTCGTTCCGAAAATTAACAATTACCGTTGGAAATATGGGAGAAATGGTTGGAGGCTCCTGGACTTTCATCTCCATCTTTGGTGCTGTACTATTTCTTTGGATTCTGCTAAACTTTTTACTTCTGATCAAGCTTGGCAGTTCTTTCAACCCCTATCCTTAATATTTTGTTAAACGTGGTCTTATCCATGCTGGCCGCCGTTCAGGCTCCCATCATTTTGATGTCTCAAACAGGGAAGCCGATAAAAATCACCTGAGTGCGGAACATGATTACGAAGTCACCTTAAAGTCGGAGCTTGAAATAATGGCCCTGCATGAGAAAGTAGACATGCTCAGAGAAAAACAATGGAGTGAGCTTATTTCGATTCAACAGGAACAGATGAAACTATTAGGTCAATTAGTTGAAGGCCTAAATACAAAATAACCAAAAAGAGATAAAATTTCTCCGTTGCGAGTTGCGCGTTTATCGAAAAAAGATTTCCCTTTCATAATCGCAACCTGCAACCCGTAATAAGGAAATATTCGTCATGGGAAAAAAATCAACTCATTCAACCATCAACCGCATTGGATTCATCGGCAACTACCTGCCTCGCCAGTGCGGCATCGCCACATTTACCACCGACTTATGTGAAGCCATCGCCGCCGAATACGAGGGCACGACCTGTATTGCCCTGCCCGTCAACGACATCGAGGCCGGCTACCCCTACCCGGCCCGGGTTCGCTTTGAACTGATTGAGAGGGATATTGACTCCTACCACCGCGCCGCCGACTTCCTGAATATCAACAGTGTGGACCTCGTTCTGTTTGCAACATGAATATGGTATCTTTGGCGGGCGGGCAGGCAGTCACATCCTGGTTCTCCTTCGTGAATTGCGCATGCCCGTCGTGACGACCTTCCACACCATTCTGCAGGACCCCGACCTTGATCAGAAACGGGTATTGGAAGAAGTCGCGGCCCTGTCCGACCGGGTGGTTGTCATGAGTGAACGGGGCAGGGAATTCTTGCAAAAAATCTATGGGGTCCGGCCGGAGAAGATTGATTTCATCCCCCATGGCATCCCTGATGTGCCCTTTATGGACCCCAGTTTCCACAAAGACCTGTTCGGCGTTGAGGGCAAAACCGTCTTACTCAGTTTTGGTTTGCTATCAGCGAATAAAGGGATCGAAACGGTTATTGCCGCACTGCCTGCTATTTTGGCCCGCCATCCGAACGTGGTCTACATCATCCTCGGCGCCACCCATCCCCACGTCGTGCGGAACGAAGGCGAAATGTATCGGCTGTCTCTGCAATGGCTGGCCCAGGAAAAAGGCGTGGAAGGCAACGTGATCTTCTACAACCGCTTTGTCAGCTTGGAAGAACTCGTTGAGTTCATCGGCGCAGCGGACATTTATATCACACCCTATCTCAATGAGGCCCAGATCACCTCGGGTACCCTGGCCTATACCCTGGGGGCGGGCAAGGCCGTGATTTCGACACCCTACTGGTATGCAGAAGAGATGCTGGCCGAAGAACGGGGGGCCTTAGTACCTTTTTGCGATCCGGCGGCCTTGGCCGGGCAAGTGATTGACCTGTTGGACAACGAATCCAAACGCCACGCCATGCGTAAGCGTGCTTATCTGTTCGGGCGGGCGATGCTTTGGCCTAATGTGGCTCAAAGCTACATGGAGAGTTTTAAACGCGCCCGGGCAGAACGTCGGCATTTCACCCCCTCGGGCTTCGCGGTCAAACCGCTCGATAAACGTCCCGGGGAATTGCCATCTCTCAAACTCGATCATTTACACCTCATGACGGATGACACCGGCATGTTGCAACACGCCACTTTCACCATACCCAACTATCGGGAGGGTTACAGCATCGACGACAACGCCCGGGCCCTGATCGTCAGCACTCTTTTGGAGGAACTGGGCAGCGACGAGGCCTTCAAACTGGCTTCCCGTAATCTGGCTTTCATCGGGTATGCCTTCAATACGGAGACTAAGCGATTTCGTAATTTTATGGATTACCAGCGCCATTGGTTGGAAAAAAGCGGCTCCGACGACAGCCATGGGCGCACCTTGTGGGCTCTGGGCACCGTGTTGGGCCGCTCAAACACGCCGGTCCTCCAGAGTATGGCCGGCTGGGTGTTCGAGCAGGCCTTGCCGACCATTCTCAATACCACCAGCCCCCGGGCCTGGGCATTCGCCCTCATCGGTATCCATGAGTATCTGAGGCGTTTTGAAGGGGACCGCAGGGCCAACCAGGTTCGGGATGAATTGGCCGGGCGATTACTCACCTTATATAAAAACTGCCGATCCGATGAATGGCGTTGGTATGAGGCCGGGTTGACCTATTGCAACGCCGCTCTGCCGCAGGCCTTGCTTATGTGCGGCCAATGGATCCCGGATAAGGCCATGACCGATGCCGGACTGGAGTCGCTCCATTGGCTGGCCGACTTGCAGCGGGCAACCCCGGCTGGGGGTCATTTCGTCCCTATCGGCTCCAATGGCTTTTATCAGCGCGGCGGTGAACGGGCCCGGTTCGATCAACAGCCGGTCGAGGCCCAAACCATGGCATCCGCCTGTCTTGAAGCCTACCGGAGTACCGGAGACGAACGCTGGCGCAAGGAGGCCCGCCTTGCCTTCGACTGGTTCCTCGGGCGCAACGACTTGAACCTGCCTGTTTACGACCCGACGACGGGGGGTTGCCGGGACGGCCTCCATCCCGACCGCCCTAATGAAAATCAAGGCGCCGAGTCGACGCTGGCCTTTCTTCAGACATTATTGGAACTGCGTTTGGCTGAGAACGTCCTTCAGCCGACCGGTTTATAAAGGACTATGTATGCGTATTGCGATGTTGTCACCGATTGCCTGGCGCACGCCGCCGCGACATTACGGTCCCTGGGAAAGCGTGGTCTCCCTTTTGACCGAGGGGCTGGTCTCGCACGGCTATGATGTTACCCTCTTTGCAACCGGTGATTCAGAAACAAGCGGCAAGCTGCATGCCGTTTGTGCCCGGGGCTATGAAGAAGACTGTTCCATTCTGCCAAAGGTATGGGAGTGCCTGCATATTTCGGAACTCTTTGAGCAGGCTGATGATTTTGATATTATTCATAATCATTTTGATTTCTTGCCCTTGACCTATACCGGCCTTATCACCACCCCGTTCGTTTCCACCATTCATGGCTTTTCATCGCCCGGAATTTTGCCTGTTTATAAAAAATATAACCACAAAGTATTTTATGTTTCCATCAGCGATGCCGACCGGTCTCCGGATCTTGACTATATCAAAACCATCCATCACGGCATCAATATGAAGCAGTTTGATTTTCAGTCTGAACCGGATGATTATCTCCTCTTTTTCGGTCGCATTCACCATGACAAGGGGGCCAGAGAGGCCCTTGAAATTGCCAGGGCCACCAATAAAAAGCTGATAATGGCAGGAATCATTCAGGATGAAGCTTACTATCACCAATACATCGAACCGTACCTGGACGAACAGGGTGTGGTCTATGTCGGCAGCGTCGGGCCTATTCAGCGGAACCTGCTGCTTAGGCAAGCCTACGCGCTTCTCCATCCCATCAATTTCAATGAGCCTTTCGGCCTATCCGTTGTGGAGTCTATGGCCTGCGGCACCCCCGTAATCGCCTTTGACCGGGGGAGCATGCCTGAACTGATCGAAGACGGCAAAAACGGTTTTCTGGTTACAACGGTGGAAGGGGCCATAGAAGCTGTGGCCCATATAAAAGGTATTGATCGAGCCTGCTGTCGCCGACGTGTTGAACAGCACTTCACCGTCGATCGTATGGTTGAAGAATATATTCAGGTCTATGAAACCATTCTTGAAAAGACGAAAAGGGAGGAACACCGAAATTGACGATGACACCGCAAGCTCCCATTATAAAACGTTATAAAAAAAATCCCATTCTCACCAAAGATGATGTGCCGTACCCTGTTTCCACGGTCCACAATGCCGGTATCGTCAAGCAGAACGGCCGCTATATTATGCTTTTCAGGTCGCATTTGCACAATGGGCGCTCTATCATCGGCAGGGCCGACAGTGATGATGGTTTTTCCTTCACGGTCCACCCTGAACCCTTTCTCACACCGGCAAAGGACACGATTTTTGCGGCCCATGAGGAGTTCGGAGTCGAGGACCTTCGCATAAACCCTGTGGAGGACGAATATCTTCTTACCTACAGTGCCTACTCCCGACATGGAGTGCGCATTGGTCTTGCCCGGACAAAAGACTTTGAAAGCATTGAGCGCGTTGCGCTGATCACCCAGGCCGACCTTCGCAATGTGGTTATTTTCCCTGAGAAATTCCAAGGACGATACGCGCGACTGGACCGGCCGCATTCCGAAATTTCACCCTGGTCCATCTGGATTTCCTATTCCCCGGACCTGGTGTACTGGGGCGATTCACGGGTGATTATGAAGCCGGTTCCCTATCACTGGGATGAAATGAAAATCGGGCCCGGCGCACCGCCCTTCAAAACCGGCCAGGGCTGGCTGCATATTTACCATGGAGTCTTTAAGACTATGGCTGGTGCGGTGTATCGCCTTGGCGCGGCTCTGCACGATCTTAATGATCCGGGAAAAATCATCGGCGTTTCCGATCAGTGGATACTGCAGCCCGAGGATCCCTGGGAAGTAAGCGGTTACGTACCTAATGTCGTTTTTACCTGTGGCGCTGTTCCGGAGGACGACGGGTCGATAAAAATTTACTGGGGCGGCGCTGATACCGTCATGTGCGCCGGCACGGCCGTGATTAATGACCTGGTACAGTTATGTCTCACAAATACCAGGGCGTCGCTGTAACCAAGGCGAATAAACTATTTAAGTCGCTAACCCTATCAAGGAGTTCTGTCTAATGATCCAAAAACAACTATCCCATTTAATAGTCAAACGAAAAAGGAATAAAATCTTAAGGGACTCCTCACGCGTCATTACCCGGCTTTATTTGCCGGACGGAGAGTATCGCATACCTAAGATCATTCAACGCGTAGTGGATTTGTCTGACACAACAGCCGAAGTCATTCTCGCACAAATATTGATTGATTTTTCCGAACGACACAAGAACATCAGAGGTGTTTTTGCGCGGCACACAAATGAGGTAAAAGATTACATTCCTCGGGAAGCCGTGCTCAGCGAGACTAAAATGGATCTCATCGGGGCCTATTTTACCAAGGAGTACTCCATTGAATCGGCGGCCCTTTTTAACCCTTCCATCGTCCTGCATCCCGATCAAAAGCATCTTGAACAGGGCAGCTTGCGCTTTATCATGAGCCTGCGGGCAACCGGCGAAGGTCATATTTCCTCGATTGTATTTCGCAGCGGTGTTCTTGACTCGGACAACAGGGTTCTCTTCAACCCGACCAGCGATTACGTAGAAACACCGGGGGTCCATTTGGATTCGGCTTACGACCGGCATCTCTTTGATCTGAAGCTCCTCGAAATGGGAGCCAGCAACGAGGTAACCGCTCATCTTCTTGGCCAGTTGTCGGAAATTTTCACCTATAACGAATTAAAAAATAAAATTGAATCGCTTCGCACGACCCCGGTTTTCCCTATTACGAGCCAAAATAAAATCTTCGAGGTTATGTACTGGCTTATCAATTCCAATTATGAAATAAACTTCCATCCCAATCATCGAATTTCCGAACGGGTTATCTTTCCCGTTTCGAAAAACGAAAGCCAAGGTATTGAAGACGCCCGCTTCGTGAGATTTATCGATGACAATGGTGAGGTTACCTACTACGCAACCTATACGGCTTATAATGATTTGACCATTCTGCCACAGCTGATTACAACCAAGGAATTTCTTAAATTTAATATAATAACCCTCAACGGCAAAGCAGTACAAAACAAAGGCATGGCTCTTTTCCCGCGTAAAATTGACGGCAACTACGTCATGCTTTCCCGTCAGGACGGTGAAAACAATCACATCATGTTTTCGGACAATATCCATTTCTGGCAGAAATCCAAAATCATACAGGAACCAACCCGTCCCTGGGAATTTATTCAGATCGGCAACTGCGGCTCACCCTTGGAGACCGATGAAGGATGGCTGGTACTCACCCACGGTGTCGGGCCCATGCGTCAGTATTGCATCGGCGCCATACTACTTGATCTTGAAAATCCGGCCAAAATCATTGCCCGCCTGGAAGAACCGTTATTATCACCGCGTGAGGAAGAGCGCGAGGGGTATGTCCCCAATGTTGTTTATAGCTGCGGTGCGATTATCCATAACGACGAGTTGGTCATCCCCTATGCCATGGCTGATGTCATGTCCGGCATAGCAACCGTTGGAGTAAAGGAATTAATCAACGCCATGCAACCGGTGGTTTGATGATTTTGGGATGCGTTCAAGAAGTCTGCGGGTCGAACTCTTGTCTTTTTTCAAAAAAGGATTTCTGAAGAATACTGGAAGGACTTCATAATATCAAGAGGTCATATGAACCAGAAAGGAATCGGTTCAAGATCCGATAGATCGACTACTCCAAGAAATTTTAACAGGAAGGAAGAAAGTCCGGATTGGGTCAAAAATCTGTCCCGCTACGACAATCCCAATCTGGGGCTGGCGATTGAACAACTGGTCGGGACGTTCGTCCCTTACTTTTTGCTGCTATCGCTGATATTCGTGACCATCAAACTGGGCCTCTCCTACTGGGCCACCTTCTTGCTGGCTTTAATGGCCGTTCCCTTCTATATGCGGATCTTTATCTTTTTCCATGATTGTGGCCATAGTTCCTTTTTCCGGAACAGGAAGGCAAATACTATATTGGCCTATGTTTGCGGTATACTCACCTTTACGCCCTTCGAGCAATGGAGGCATGACCACGCCCTGCATCATGCCACCGTTGCTAATCTTGACTGCCGCGGTCGCGGAGAGATAAGGCTAATGACTGTCGATGAATATCTCGGGGCTTCCATGTCACAGCGGATCAAGTACCGCTTATATCAGAACCCCTTCATCATGTTCGGGCTAGGTTATTTTTATACCTTTATTATCCTATACCGGTTTTCCCATCTCGATGACGATCGGAAGAGGCGACTCAGCGTCTATTTCACAGACATCGCCATCGTCGCTATTGTCGTCACCGCCTGGCAGACCATAGGCATCAGGGAATACCTCCTTATTCAGATGCCGACCGTTCTCATCGCCGGGACTTTGGGTGTTTGGATCTTCTATATTCAGCATAATTTTCCGGGCACTTATTTCGCCCGCCAGAAAGAGTGGGACCACTTGACGGCCTCCATGAGGGGCGCATCCTACTACAAGCTCCCTCCCATCCTCCAATGGGCCACCGGGAACATCGGATTCCATCACGCCCATCACGTGCGTCCCCGTATCCCCAACTACAATCTCCCTAAGTGCTACGCTGAGACAAGAGAATTGCACGTGAGGAGTCTTACCCTCCGCAGAAGCCTGGACGCCCTCTTCCTGAGCCTCTGGGATGAAGACAAGAAAAAGCTGGTAAGCTTTCGAGATATTAAAGGGTTAAAGAGGAAAAGGGCTGTGTGATGGGAAGAGCATAAAGAACGGAAAAGGTGCGGCCAAGAAGAAAAGTGGGGTGAAAGGTTAGGAGATGGAGGACGTTTTCTGAAGGAAATGTGACTATGCTAAGCTGCACTTTACAAATTGATTATCGTTTGTAATGTAGTATAAAAAGCCAAAAATGAAAATCAACATTACAGCTTGCTATATTGTAGTTAATAATTGAAGGGAACGAGGGAGAAGGATATCCTCCTTTTCTGGAGCTGTTTATTCCGTAGGAGAAAAAGGAGGAGACTGTCACGAAAGGACTAAGAACAAAAAAGGGGGATATGGTAAGGGAAGGCACCCTGATCGCCACGGTGGACATAGGTTTGAACAGTAACGTCGGGTATTGTACGACTCTGGACGGGAGAAGCAGCAAGACTTTCAAGTTCAACAACACCCGGGAAGGATTTGAGAAATTCTGGGGCATGACTATAGCCAATAAGAACAGGTTTGGCTGTGATGAGGTGATCGTGGGTTATGAATCTACAGGCCCCTATGCTGAACCCCTGGTCCACTACCTGGGGGACAAACCAGTCAAGATGGTCCAGGTCAACCCCATGCATACAAAAAAGATGAAGGAAGTCCAGGACAACTCTCCGTTGAAGACGGACGACAAGGATCCTCGGGTTATCGCGGATATCATTCGGCTGGGACGGGTCTTGACCATTATAGTCCCCGAGGGAGATGCGGCCTATCTGAGGAGACTGAACAACGCCCGGGAACGGCATGTTGGAGAGCGGACCGCCCTGCTCAATCAACTCCAGCAGCTCGTCTTCCTTATTTTTCCTGAATTCAAAACCGTGTTAAAGGATATGAAGGGCAAGACGGCTCAGTACCTTCTGAAAAAATATACCACTCCTGAAAGGATAGGTGCCTTATGCAAGAGAACTCTTGCTAAAGAGATGTGGAAGTGGAGCAGGGGGTGGTTCGGTATCCTGGACGCGGAGTCTCTGATCGGCTTGGCACGGGAGACGGTAGGCATCAAAGAGGGTCTGGCAGGTATTTCTATAGACATCAGGCATATCCTTACACAGCTTGAAGCCGAAGAGCAGTTTATGGCCGAGATAGAGGCTGAGATGGAAGCCGCCTTGGAACGGATACCCTATAGTGCCCGGTTGTTGTCCATCAAAGGCCTGGGCATAGTTTCAGTGGCCGGTCTGATCGGAGAGGTGGGGGATTTTTCCAAGTTCAGCACCCAGTCTGAGATTATGAAGCTGGCGGGACTTGATCTCTACGAGATCAGCTCGGGGAATAGAAAAGGGCAGAGAAGGATATCCAAGAGAGGCAGGAGTCTTCTGAGAAAAATCCTGTTCTATGCGGCTATCCAAACCATAAGGAAGAACGGAATCCTGCATGAGTATTATACCAGACTGACCGACAGGGGCATGGGTAGGATGAGGGCGCTGATTGCCGTATCGAGGAAGCTATTAGGGATTATCCATGCCCTTGTCCGGGACGACACCGACTATGTGGGACAACACCAGGCTCCCGAAAGGAAATTGCTCAAAAAGGCGGCCTAAGGTATGGTTAGACAGGCGGGGAGATCATCGTTTTCTTCCATTGAGGCGCATAGCGACCTCCAGTTACAGAGTACATGACTCCCCGTCAACATCCTAACTCCAATTAAGCAAGGTCAAAGCGTCTCTCAGACGACTTTCAAATCACAAGGGTTGGGTAGGATGTCACCGAGCGATGGGGAACCCGCCTGGTAAGTCAGAACTTATAACGCTTTAAAAGATAAAAAACACTTGACTGGAATAAACAAGGAAGAACTAAATTTCTATGTTTATCGATAAAGAGGCCAGGTGGTTTCAGAATGTTAGATCCACCCAGTGTGGCCTTGTCTCACGTTTTTATCTCATCTCGTTTAAATCTATTTGCTTAGCTTTGGACTGACGTGCACGGAGTTTGCCCTGGGGGCAGGAGGAAACGCAAAGCCCGCAGGGATGTTCCTTGCGGTACTCACTGCATTTAAGGGCGTCAAAACGGACCTGACGAGGATCTTCTTCATGGAATTCTTTTCCGGTAAAGGCCTTTACCGGACAGGCATCGAAGCAGACGTGGCATTTTCCGCAGGGTTTATCGATCGGCGACCCGGTTTGAAGGGGAGCATCGGTCAATACCGTAACGAAGCGTACACGGGGTCCGAAACGATCCGTCAGGAGCAGGCAGTTTTTACCAATCCAACCCAGTCCGGCGAGGTGGGCGGCCAATTTGTGGGAAATGATTCCTTCGAGCTTTTGAAAATTGTAAGGCCTCGAACATGGGATTGGAAAGGTGCTGAATCCTTGGTCAGAAAGCCATCTGGAAACGTAATTACTCAGTTGGTCTAATGCCCGGGTAACCACCTCATAGACATGAAACCAGTATAGACTATCTCTTCGTGACTCATCAGGAGAATGGCTTTCAACTATCACATCATTAAGAAACATTCCCAGAGAGACTGCATGGGGGAACCGGTCCAGGGAGAAGTTTCCCTGGTTTGTGATAAAAGCGCGAGCCGACTCTAAATCGGCGATCCCGAAGAGATCAGCCCCCCTCTGGAGGGCAAACTCTCCCAATTTCCTGGTAAGCACTTTATCTGAAGTCATCTTTTCACCTCCGTAAAAAGATCAGAGAATTATTCGCTATGCATAAACAATTCACGACATTCATAACGCTTAGCAAAGGGAATAAGCTTCAATATCCCATGCCGTCCAACTCGCCTGATTCTCTTTAATGAAGGAGTCCCTATAAGGGACATATTTTTCCTTCTTGACCTGGTTCAATCATAACCCCGTCTTTCCTTTAATCTTGTAGATAAGAACAATAAAAAACCCCACCTCTCGATTGAGAATGGGGTCCATTATTCTTCTATCGACACTCCCCTGGTTAAAGGTTGCCTGCAAGAAAACTTGGTTAAATTGCCTTAAATTACCTACATTTTAATTGGTCAAAAGTCAATAAATTTCAAGTCCCTTTTAGTGATTACATCGCTTCCACCCTGCACGGCACGTATCGGTGCAAGGGCGTGGCCGCGATCCTGTCGCGGTGCGAGCTGTGAGTCAAGCGGTTAATGTTGGCGCCGTATTTCACCCCGTCGTAGACCAGACCGAAGCCATGGGGGATGATTACCTGCCCCTTTCGGGCCGCGTTAGTCACCTCAACCTCGATGGTTTCCTCTCCGGCCGCCGTGACGACCCGGACGGTCTGGCCGTCTTGAAAACCGTGAGCCTCCGCGTCTTGGGGGTTCATGAAGAGCGTGCATGGCCGCCGGCCCTTGTTCCAGGCCGGATCTCGCATATTCGTGTTGGCATTCATGTCCATGTGTCGACCCGCCATCAGGATAAACGGATAGCGATCGTCGAGTTTGAGTTCCTCTTCCTCGCGCGCGGGATCGATCTCGCCGAGCCAATCCTGAAACCCGGGCACATGGAGCTGAATCCTTCCGTCCGCGGTGGCCAGTTTCCCGAGATTCTTTTCCGGGATGCACTCCCCGACCCACAGACCTTCGGGGTGGTCGATGATCGCCTGGAAGAGCTCCAGCCCCTGGTCCGGGCCGGCGGCGAAGCCCTTCCTCGCCGCCTCTTCCTGGGCGGAGGGGGTTCTCGCCTGGAGGAGGGCGAACAAAGTGGCCAGGTTTGTGGAGCCGAGGGCCGCGCCCAGGGTCTCGCCGACCACAAAAGGCAGCGCGGGCATGGCGCCGGGGTTCTCCATTACGTACTTCATGAGGGCGTTCCTGTATTCGTGGGTGGCCCCGTTTCGGGCGGCGGCGTGCAGGGTTTCGGGGATCTCCGGAACCAAACCCATGGCCCGAGCCAGGAGGACGAAGATCTCGCTCGCTTCCTTTGGATCGCCCTCGGGTTGAACCACGGGCCGCCGCATCTGGAAGAAGACTCCAGGGAAGGTCTTCGCGAAAGATGTTCCGTCCCACGATTCGTAGGCGGATTTTGCGGGGAGCACGTAATGCGAGAGCGCCGCGGTTTCGCTCATAACCATTTCGACCGTCACCAGCAGATCGAGCCGGCTGTACGCCTTTTCGTAGGCTGTTGTGTCCGCATAGGATCGAAGCGGATTCGAGCCGACGGCGAACACGGCCCGTAGGCGGTCCGGGTGGTCGCTCAGGATCTCCTCCGGCATGACGTTGGGTGGAAACATGCTCTGAATCGCCGGGATGCCGGTCGCCACGGTCCGCCAGGTGTTTGGGTCATCCGGGTCCGAATGTGCCCCGAGATCGAACAGCCGAGAGGGAAAGTAGTTGCCGCCCGGGGTTCCGATTCGGCCGCACACGGCCAGGAGCACCACCAGGAGGTAGGAGACGAGCGTGCTGTGCCGGCTGATCAGGATGCCCAGGTCGTCGTGGAGGCAGGAACGCCGAGACGAGAACAGGCGACACACTTCGCGAACCTGTTCGTACTCCAAACCGCATACCCGGAGCGCGGCCTCCACGTCAAAATCCGCGAACCACGGAACGATCTCCTCAAAACCGCTGACCCGTTGGTCGATGTACCCTCGGTCTTGCCACCCCTCTTTGAGGATGATCGCGATCATCGACCGGAAGAGCAGTGCATCCGTACCGGGGCGAAGCGCCAGGTGGATATGGGCGATCTTGGCGGTCTCCGAGACCCGGGGGTCGACGACCACGATAAGTTTGTCCGTGTCCTTGGCCATTTTTCGGAGCTTGCGGGGGGCCTGCGGGGTCTGGTGACTCATCAGCGGGTTCCAGCCTACCGCCATCAACAGGTCCGTCTGGTCGTAGTCCGGGACAAAGTGGAGCACCTGGCTGCCCAGCGTCAGTCCGTGAGCCCAGAAGCGACCCGTATGCTCCTGACCGAGCGCCGTGTAGTTGTACCGAGAGCCGAGCAGATTCCCAAATCGACCGACGAATCCCAGCCCGAAGTGACATCCCTGACCGCTGAGCACCCAGGCCAGCGCCCGCGGCCCGTGTAAATCGAGTATGCCCTTCAGCTTCTCGGAAATCTCGCCGATCGCCTGCTCCCAGGAGATCTTCTCGAACCCACGCCCGACTCGCTTCAGCGGGTGAGTTAGGCGGTCGGCGTTGTGTTGGTGGTAGGCGATATGGAGACCCTTGCGGCAGGCGTACCCTTCACTTCGAGGATTGTCTTTGTCAGGTCTCGTCTTGATGATGCGGTTGTTCTCGACCTCGACTTCGAGCCCGCAGTTGATGCTGCAAAGCGCGCAACTCGTTTTTTTCCAAGCCATGTCTGTACTCCTCCTGCCCTTTCTCCTTATAAGAAGTTTTTTTATAGAGGAGCAAGAGTATAAAGAAAGATAAGGACACAATCAAGAAGGAAAATAGGGCCAAAAGCAAGAGGGTAAAGGAGCTTTTTGAAAAAAATGCTTTGCAGAGTTATACATTACAAAGATTACTTTCCTGTGGGGTTCTGAAAGTAACAAAAGGACATTTTGTTACTTTCAGAGAATAATTGGTAAATAAAGTTAATAAAAGCAAAAGAAAGTTATTGACATCCTCTTTTTTTTAGGATAAAATATTTGCATAAATGATGGAAAAACATCTTTAATGAAAGGATGAAGCCATGAAAGGCTGCAGGTCATTCACGGACCAGGAAGCAATCCTGATCTCAAAATCCTTCGGGGGACATTACGCCGCCAGGGACCGGGCCATCTTCGCGGTCGGGCGCTATACCGGGGAACGGATCAGCGCCATCCTTCAACTGAAGGTCGGGGAAGTGGTCCAGGCCGGGCGGATCGTGGATGCCGTCACTTATCGCCGGGCCAACCGCAAGGGGAAGGTCGAGGGAAGGACCGTGAGACTGCATCCCGAAGCGAAGGCCGCTCTGGCTGAATGGATCAATCAACTGGCGAAAGGGACGCTCCTTACTGCCGATGAATTTATCTTCCAAAGCCGCAAGGGGCAGAACAAGTCGATTAGCCGGGTCCAGTATCATCGCATCCTGAAGGAAGCTGTCCAGGCGAATGAACTCTCGGGTAAGATCGCAACCCATAGCCTGAGAAAGACATTTGCGGACCGGATCTATGAAGGGCTGGACCGGGATATCTTCAGGACGCAAAAAGCGCTGGGCCATAAGAACATCAATTCGACGGTCCAATATTTGAGCTTCAAGGAAGCGGACATCGAAGCCGCCATCTTGGCCATGTAGGGGAAGGAAGCATGAAGACAGATCAATTTTATACCGTGAAGAAGCTGGCCGAAAGGCTGGCCGTCACGCCAATGACGATCTATCGCCTGGTCGAGCAAGGGAAACTTCCAGCCGTCAAGATAGGGCGTTCCCTCCGCTTCGATCCCGACGCGATCGCCGCCTTCCTGGATACGGTGCGAGTCGGGCCGGGAGGGTTGAAAAACGGAAATCATGAATGACGGACGGAATGACAAGGCTTCGAGTCGCTGGTCCATCCCTGTGGTAGGCCCCTTCGTCGATGATGCATAGGTTGACCCTGGCCAGCTTGGCCAGGAGCTTCGCTTCCGCTCCCCTTGATCACTGACCTTGGACCGAATGGTCCAACCCCAACTAGAAGTATTTAAAATTCTTTGCCTGAAGCTTAACTGAGCAAAGGATTGCAAAGGACGGCTAAATATGCTATAAAAATATATAGTTTCGTGAATCACTGATCATTCGGAGGGCGAGCATGAATTCAGGGCAAACTCTTTCCGTCATGTCAGGAGTGGCCGCCGCGGTCTGGTCTGTCTGGACATGGAGCGAGGACCAGCAAAAACAAAGGCAGATCAAGCGTGACCAGGAAGCGGCTCTGTATGTAAATCCCCTCATCCTGGCCATAGAAGAATTACAGTCGCGACTTTATCCCTA
>CAWIRY010000114.1:0-50580 GCA_963838485.1 uncultured delta proteobacterium
TATTTTACTTCTTCAAAGTCGGCATCGACCACGTCTTCATCGGGTCTCTTGCCGCCCGATGGACCGGCCCCGGGCTCCGGACCAGCATCGCCGCCCGGTCCCTGCTGACTGGCCTGGGAATACATCTTTTCAGCCAGTTTATGGGAAGTCTGGGTCAACTCATCCGATAGCCGTTTTATTTCACCGGCATCGGTGGTTTCCATGGCCTTCTTCAACCGTTCGATAGCCGTATCGATCTCCGATTTAAGACCGCTTTCCACCTTGTCTCCCAGATCCTTGACGGTTTTTTCCGTGGAATAGATCAGGGTGTCCGCATGATTGCGGGCCTCAGCCAGTTCCTTCTTCTTTTTGTCCTCGTCAGCGTGCATCTCGGCATCTCTGATCAGCTTTTTGATCTCTTCTTCGCTCAATCCGCTGGAGGCCGTTATCTTGATGGACTGTTCCTTGCCCGTACCCAAATCCTTGGCTGAAACATGGACGATCCCGTTGGCATCGATATCAAAGGTGACCTCGATCTGCGGCAACCCTCGAGGGGCCGAGGGAATACCGGTCAATTCAAAGCGCCCAAGGGTCTTGTTGTCGCCGGCCATTTCCCGCTCGCCCTGGAGGACATGGATCGAAACCGCCGGCTGATTATCCGCGGCCGTGGAGAAAATCTGACTCTTGCGGGTCGGAATGGTGGTGTTCTTCTCAATCAATTTGGTATGGACGCCGCCCAGGGTCTCGATCCCCAAAGACAAGGGGGTCACATCCAGGAGCAAGACGTCTTTCACGTCCCCTTTTAAGACCCCGGCCTGGATAGCCGCCCCGATGGCCACCACTTCGTCCGGATTCACTCCTTTGTGCGGTTCCCGACCGAAGAGATCCTTGACCTTCTGCTGGACTTTGGGCATCCGGGTCATCCCCCCTACCAGAATGACTTCGTTGATCTGGTCGGCCGTCAGCCCGGCATCCTTCATAGCCATCCGGCAGGGCGGGACCACTTTTTCAATGAGGTCCTCGACCAGCATCTCCAACTTGGCCCGGGACAGCTTCAGGTTTAGGTGCTTGGGGCCGCTGGCATCGGCGGTGATAAAAGGGAGATTGATATCGGTTTCCATGGCCGTGGACAGCTCCATCTTGGCCTTTTCAGCCGCCTCTTTCAGGCGTTGCAGGGCCATTTTGTCGCTTCTCAGGTCGATGCCCTGATCCTTACGAAACTCAGCCGCCAGATAATCGATGACCCGCAGATCGAAATCTTCTCCACCCAGATGGGTGTCTCCGTTAGTAGACTTGACTTCAAAGACCCCTTCTCCGATCTCCAGGATGGAGATATCAAAGGTGCCGCCGCCCAAATCGAAGACGGCGATCTTTTCGTCTTTCTTTTTATCTAAGCCGTAGGCCAAGGCGGCCGCCGTGGGTTCGTTGATGATCCTCTGAACATTCAACCCGGCAATCCGCCCGGCATCCTTGGTGGCCTGCCGCTGGCTGTCATTAAAATAGGCCGGTGTGGTAATCACCGCATCGGTTACCTTTTCCCCAAGATATTCTTCGGCTGTTTGTTTCATCTTGGTCAGGATCATGGCGGAAATCTCAGCCGGGCTGTAGTCCTTGCCCCGGATCTCGATATGGGCATCCCCATTCTGGGCTTTGACGATCTTATAAGGAAGGATATGGATATCATCCTGAACCTCTTTAGAGTCAAACTTGCGCCCGATCAACCGTTTGACGGCATAGACCGTATGGGTCGGGTTGGTAATGGCCTGCCTTTTGGCCACCTGGCCCACCAACCGTTCGTTATTTTCCGTGATGGAAACGACCGACGGGGTTGTCCGACTTCCCTCCACATTGGCAATTACCTTCGGGTCTCCCCCCTCCATAATGGCCACACACGAATTGGTGGTCCCCAAATCAATTCCAATAATTTTACTCATCTTTACCTCCTTAAATTATATAAACATCTTATACCCGAAACCAACCTGGTCTTTTTTAAGACTGGGCCTCGGGATCTTCATCAGGATTTATTTCCGGTTTTTTGGAAACTACGACCATGGCCGGCCGTATCAAACGGTTATGCAAACGATATCCCCTCTGCAATTGGGAGATGACCACGCCGGGAGGCCGCTCGGCATCTTCCTGAACCATGACCGCCTCATGCAGATTGGGGTCGAATTCTTCCCCCAGGGCCTCCACCCGGGTTACCCCGTATTTCTCCAAAACGGCCCAAAAGGCCTTCTGCGTCATTTCCACCCCTGAAAGAAGGGCCTTGGCGTTTTCCGTCTCTTGGCCGTGTTCCAGGGCCCGTTCCAGGTTATCCAGGACCGGGACCAGCTCTTTTAAAATAGTTTCATTGGCGAACTTGTAAGTCTCGCTTTTTTCCTTTTCCGCCCTCTTTTTAAAATTTTCCATTTCTGCTGATAGGCGGAGAAAACGGTCGTAATTGTCTTTAGCTTCTTTCTCTTTTTCCTGAAGTTTGCTCTCTAAATCGGTTTTTTTTTCTTTTTTGGCCGGTTCCTTCGGCTCTACCGTCAAATCGGATTTTAGGGGTTGCTCTTTTTCTTCCGTTACCTTGATATGGGTCAAAGGTTTTACCTCTCTTAATCCTTTTTCGTCACCAATTTTTAATCTCTGCCAAACCGCTCGGCAGCGCTGTTAGATCTTCTTTTCCAGGATCTTGCTGACTACCTTGGCGGTATAGTCCACGATAGGGATTACCCGGTCATAATTCA
Organism: uncultured delta proteobacterium; assembly: GCA_963838485.1. Taxonomy (GTDB): domain Bacteria; phylum Desulfobacterota; class RBG-13-43-22; order RBG-13-43-22; family RBG-13-43-22; genus RBG-13-43-22. Next base: position 2,709 of record CAWIRY010000114.1, read on the forward strand.
TCCGGGTCGGTCCGATGACCCCCAGGGTCCCTATAGGATAATCCCCCTTATTGTAAGAAGCGGTGATGAAGCTGCATCCGCCCATCTCATCGATCTGGGTTTCCGAACCGATAAAGATCTGTATCCCGCTGGCGTTGATGCTTTTTTCAAGGAGTCGAATTAAGATAATTTTCTCTTCGAAGGCCTTAAAAAGCCCCCGCAGGGTTTCGATCTGACTGAATTCCGGATATTGCATCAGATTGGTCCGGCCCTCGATATAGACCTCTCCTACCGATTCCTCCTGAAAGGCCTGATTGGAAATCTCCAAGGCCTTGGACAACAAGGCATCGAAATGTTCCTTGTCTTTTTTCATTTCCTCCAGGACCTTCCGTTTAACCTGATCCAGGGTCAGGTTACTGAGTAATTCATTCAAATACTGGGTCAATCGATCCAATTCAGGTTGGTAAAGATTGTCCTCGATTTCGATGATCTTATTCTGGACCAGGCCGGCTTCGGTAACCAGGACCATCAGGACCAGATTGTCCCGCAATCGAATGAACTCTATATGTTTAAAAACCGTGGCTGATGACTTGGGCTGGGAAACGACCGCCGCCTGTTCGGTGACCACGGCCAACATTTTGGAGGTGGTTTTTAATAAATCTTCCACTTCCTGGTTGCTTTCCCGGAGGAAATTTTGAATCCTCTGTTTTTCCGATTCGGCCAAGGGACGCAATTCCAGGATGGAATTGACATAAAAACGCAGCCCCGTTTCCGTCGGCACCCTCCCGGCCGAGACATGGGGATGGGTGATCAACCCGATATCCTCCAGGTCGGCCATAATATTTCGAATCGTGGCCGGACTGAGTCGGATATCGCTTTTCTTGGATATAGCCCGGGACCCCACCGGCTCTGCTGTCTCGATATAATCCCTGATAATGGCGTTTAAAACGACTCGACCCCTTTGGGTGAGCATTATGGTCATGTTGCGCTCTTAAATCTTTATTGAGTGACTAAAAAATTTAACTAAAATTTAATTACCACTTAAGACTTTGTCAAGCCTAAAGGATTAAATTTAGAAGATAAGGGGGGATCTGAGCGGCGGTCTATTCTTGACAAAATCGAGAATACCCCTTATGTTAACGATACCTCGCGAGTGAGGTAATAATTTATACGAAAAGGGTTTTATGGGAATGGACGAGAAGAAAACCATCTGCCCCCATTGCGGGCAGAAGATGAAAAAATGGAAGACCCCCGCGGCCTCCACCTGGGGGACGGAATTTCAGTATATTTGTTTCAATGACGAGTGCCCCTATTTTGTCCGGGGCTGGGATTGGACCATGAAGACCATGAAGGCCAACGCTTCCTACCGGCACCGGTACAACCCGGCCAACGGCGAGGAAGGGCCTCTTCCGGTTTGGTCCTACGATGCCCTGAAGTGCGACATCATTGAAGAGTGATCGTCGCTAAAACCATCATGCCCGCAGTGGGCACCACGAACCATGAAAAACAGGGCTTAAGGGGCCGGGGGGTCAAGGATTCAAGCGAAAGGCAAAGAAGTAAAACCCTTGAACCCTCGAATCCTGGAATTGTTGAACCTATTTTCGTACTTAAATTTGGAGGAATGTCCATGTTTAAAGCCGGCAGGAATGATCCCTGTCCCTGCGGGAGCGGGCAAAAGTTTAAAAAGTGTCACTTGGGCCGTGAGGGGGAACTCTTCCTGCGAAAAAATGAGCCCCTACCCCAGGAGGCCGGGCAACAGATCGTAAGTCTTCCTCAGGTCTATTACGGACGCTCCAGGGAAATGATCGAGGGATTGACCCGGGAAGGGCTCCTCAACGATTCCCTGAACATTAAATGCGTAGACCTGGAGGCCTATCGGGATTTGGGATTCTCCGGTCAGGACATTCCGGCCCAGACTCTGACAGATAGTGCCGGCATCATGGTCAATGTCTATAAAACCAAAGAAGCCGACCCCCGCCATATCTATCTGGCCATCACCCCTAAAATCCAGGATTCCACCCTTATCCATCAGATCGCCCATGTTCTGGATTATCTTAAAGGCTCAGGGCAGCAGCCCGGGACCTATAATCAGATGAGTCTGGAGACCGGAATCCCGGTTGAACATTTGGATCATACCCAGGAATTCGGTTATTGGTTGGATCTTTTAAAGGACCGCTTTCAGGTGAAACTGGACGCCGAAGACACTATCGTCTCTTACCTGTATCGAAATAAAATGCTCCTGAAGACGGAAGAGATCAAGGCCTATGACCCAAACACCCTCATATTCAATTCCAAAAACATGCTGGATTTTCTGATTACCCACAAGTCCGAGATCAATGATTTGATCCAGGATCGCACAGGGTATCTTGGGAAACAAAGCTGAAAAGAGTGACAGTAACGGGTGGCGAATGTCAAATGACAACAAATTTCTCATCACTCGTGACTCGTCCCATCTTAATGGCACTCTCCATGGAGCCCCAGGCCCTCAAAGGCGGAGAGGATCTGCTTTTCCAATTTGACCCGCTTTTCCTGTAAAGGGAGGCATTTCAGGTCCCCAAGTTGAGACAGGAGATGCTTTTTATCCGGAATGGCCGCCAGTCCGCACCCCAGGGTCTCCCCGGTCAGGGTATTTAAGATGGTAGCCTCTTCCCCATTGGTCACGATGGTCAAAGGGACCTGGTATTCCCCGAAAAGGCGCGAGAGGGCCAGGGCCGGCCTTTCACGGGCCAGGATGGACCCCGCCCCGCATTTGATCAAAACCAAAGGCCGCCCTTCTATTTGGATCAGCAAAGAGACCTTGAGCTGTAAGACTTCTCGGTCGGTTATTAAATCAAAGGGCACCTCCTCGGCAATATCTTCTACACCATATCCCTTCTCCCCCAGTAAAAGGCCTTGGACCTTTTGGCGAATTACATCTTCTTTGATCAGTTTAAAGGCCGAAGGGACGACCACCCCTTCCCTGAATTTATCACCCGGACAAGTATCTGTCATTTTTTCCCCTCTTTAATTTCTTAAGGTATTAACCGTCTCTAAATAGTCTTGACCGGTAACCACCCTCACATCAACCACCCTCGTCAAAAGGGAGGAAGCTATTAACCATCTCACAATAATAACTACCTGACTCCGATAGGTGAGGCTGCTTTTCTGGAGTCATTGGCGATAGGGCGCTGTCTTTTCCGGACTTATTAACGGGGGAGACCACAGCTCGTCCGCTGATTTTTAGCGAACGAGAATGTGGAGGGGGCAAAGCATCCCCCGTGGATAAGTCCGAAGAAAAGACCAGCCCGAAAGCCACAGACGGAAGAAAAGGGTGCCTCACCTGGTCAATACTACAATGAGACAGTTACTAATTTGGCTCCCTCAAATCAACTCCTTTTGCAACCCGGCCAATAAAGTTGGACAGGGTTACCAATTGGGCGATGGACAGGGTTTCTCCCCGGCCCGTAGGATCGGTTTCATTCAGATCCAAGGCCTTTGCAATCATAGCGGAGGGAAAGCGTCCGTCGGCCGTCAAGGCATTTTTGATCTGCTTTCGACGCTGACCAAAAGCCGAACGGACCACCCACTGGAACAGACTTTCATCTTCAATTTGGGGGGCCGGCTTCTTGGTCGAAAAAAGAGCTCGACAAAGGTCGAGGAGACTTTGGGCCTCGGGAAAAAGCAACCCGGTCCGAGGTGCATCATGGAGCGAACTTGAGCATAATAACCAATCAGGACCGTGATCACACCGTATTCTTTGGTCCCGGGTCGGGCCAGTAGACGATCGGCCACCTCTTTTTGAAGCATCACATAGGCCGCCTTGAGGATAGAACGGTTTTCCATGATCTTAAACAGGGTGGGGGTGGAGATATGATAGGGAAGATTACCGACAATAAAAAACGGGCCCTTTAAAAGGACCAACCATTCCTGCCAATCGGCTTTAAGCAAATCCGAATGGACCACCTCGATATTTTTTTCGCCCGAGTCAATGACCTTCTCAGTCAATTCTGCTGAGTGGCCGGCATCGATTTCCACAGCCAGGACCCTGGACACCTTTTCAGCTAAAAAAAAGGTCAAGGCCCCCCGTCCGGCCCCCAATTCGACTACGGCATCCGCAGGGCTTAAAGGCAGTTTATCGACCAGTTTTTTAGCCATAGCCTCGTGTCTTAAAAAATTCTGGCCAAGGAATTTTAATGGCGGGAAAAAGGTGCGCCCCATATCTTTAAGCCGGGGGGCCTTCCCTCCCAACAAAGGGCGCCAGTCCGATATGGCCGTCCGCCTTCCTTTCAAAACGAAACCCAAAGCTGGGGATGAGGTCCTTCAGCGGCCGTCCGAATAAAAAGGCCTGATTCTCCGGGACTATTCCCTGTCGATCTTCCAACAATCGTCGCAGGTGCTGGTCGTATAAGACCATTTCCAGCGCTTCTTCCTGGGCCGAGGCCCTACCCATATTAATATGACTCAAGGCCTCTTGAAGCTTGGAGATGGCGCAACGCCTCTCATGGGCTTCGATAACCCTCATCATTGGGTCATCAGGACTCAACAGTTCTTTTCTGGAAAGGAATCGATGGGAATCGAGAGAGTGATAATCACCCGGGTTCCAGCATTCCATGACCCGGCATTGCAACGGCCGGTCCTTATAAATCCGGCAACCCTTGTCTCCCGGATCAAAAAAAAGACACTGCCGGCTGCCCGGTTTTTCTTTCACCTTGACCCGTTCCTCGGTGAGTAAGAACCAGGTCGTTGGTCACATTGGAAAACCCGATTTCCCCAGGACGCAAAGTGATCAATTCCGTCCTTTTAATGATCCCCCGCCGCAGAATTCCCAGGTCGTCGGCATAAAGGGTAGGACTCCCTTTTTGGCAGCATTCTCCGCAACGCAGACAGAAGGGACGGGTGCCGTAGGCCGTCTTTTCCAGCTCTCGACACAGGGCCTCCCAACGGCTCTCCCTATGGGCACTATTCCAGTCCGGCCAATGGGTAATCAAATTCTGGCAGATGTCCTTGCCCTGCAAATCGGGCCAGACTTCTTCCAGGTTGGAAGGAGAATGGATCTCCTTAAGCATTTGTTCGAGGGATTGTCTTATTAAGGTTTCGACCTCAGACGAATCGCCCTTTTCCAATAGATACTCCAGATCAATCATTCTTGATAACCATGCAGGCTCTAACGCCCGTCAGTCAATTCTATGCGCCAGCCAAAACGGCTGAACCCTGAAATCCTCGAACCCTTTTTTTGGCCTAAACCGTCATCCCCCATGGGGGCACCGCGATACGGTCGGTCCACTCGATTTCATCGAGCTTTTAAGGAGGCTTCCACTCGGATACCGGGACCTGAAAATGGTTTTCTCCGAACCTTGTACCTTGAACCTTGAACCTTAAACCTTTTTTTCGTCCTAATGGAGCGGATACCGTTCTTCAATAATGCGGCGGAAACGGGGACGGTAGATCAAATCAAAGGTCTCTTCTTTTCCCGGGAAAAGGATCACGGCCCACTGTTTGACCTTTTCAACCATCTCCCAGGATTCCTCCCTGGTCAAGGTCCCTTGGCTTAACTGCAGGCAGGCCGTATCCACCAGGAGGCGAAGGGTCTTGATCTTTTTATTTTCAAGTTTTATTTCGTACTCTGGTTGACCCATATATTTTTTAAGTTAACAGGATGCGGAAAAATTATTTCTTTACAGGTTGATCAAAAAGGTCCAGATACAAGGCGCCCGAAATCAGGAGAAATGAGACGTACATTGAAGTACGTCGCAATGACGAGGGATGAGGGCAACGCAATAGATGGGACTTTTTCAGCAACCTGTTAAACCTCGGTTTACTCACTTGAACTTCTTAGCCAAGGGAGATGGTTTTATCCCTGCTTTTTTCAGTTCCCTGTAGATGACCTTGGCCACCTTCCAGGCCCCGGGGGTATCCCCGTGTATGCAGAGGGTGTCCGCTCTCAGGGGAATTTCCTTTCCTTCCAGACTGGTCATGGTCCCGGTGGAAATGAGTTTAACGATTCTTTCTTTGACCCGCTCGGGTTCGTGGATTACCGCACCGGCCATGGTCCTGGGTGCCAGCCGGCCGTCTTTCAGATAAGCCCGGTCCGGAAAGACCTCCTGGGCCACCTTCAAACCGGCGGCAGCGGCCAATTCGACCCCTCTCGACCCGGCCAACAGCACCAGAATTATTTCCGGATCAATGGCCTTAAGGGCCTCGATTATTTCCCCGGCCGTTCTTTCATCCTGGGCGGCCAAATTATATAAGGCCCCATGGGGTTTTACATGTTGCAGGGAAAGCCCGCAGGCCTCGGCCATGGCCTTCAAGGCCCCTATCTGATAAAGGAGATAATTTTTAATTTCCCCGGTAAAAGTCTGCATGTTCCGGCGGCCGAATCCCAACAGATCCGGATATCCAGGATGGGCCCCCACGGCCACACCGTGTTTCTTGGCCATCTCCAGGGTTTGGGCCATGACCATGGGGTCTCCGGCATGATAGCCGCAGGAAATATTGGCCGAAGTAATATAGGGGATAATCTTTTCGTCTTCCCCGATCTTATAAGAGCCGAAACTTTCCCCCATATCGCAGTTGATATCAATCTGCAGATTCCCTGATCTTCCCATGGCTATTCTTCTCCCCAGATACGCTGGCTGCGATCGATCTTCTTTCTGACGATCTCCCAGGTCGGGGTCTTTAGAAAGGATTCGGGCCAACGCCGGACCATCCAGTCAAACATTTCATAAGGGACGGTAAAGGTCAGCTCATCCGGTTTTAAGAACTTTCGGTCCGAAGGATCCCAGCCTCCCAGCACCGCTTTAAGTTTTCCGGCCGAAAGGTAGCGCAAGGGCCAGGAAACAATATTGGAGCATCCCGCCCCAAAAGGAGAAGAGACGGCCTCAAAATCGTTGGTGACGAAGGTGGCCAACTGATTCAAACCGCAGAGGACCTCTCCCCGGGCGAAGAAGGTGATTAATTCCGGATGTTCACCTGGAGCCAATCGGCTGAGGGGTTTAAAGACACAAAAACGGGCCGGGGCCGGTCTGGGGTCGATGGTCTCAAAAAAACGGCGGGTGACCTCCGGGGATTCCAGGTAATGTTCTCCCTGGACCTGATTGGGGATCCCGGTGGAAACATAATGGGTGATGAATTCCAATTGAGGTTTTAAGAAACCCAGATAAAAAGCCCCTCCCAGACAGCCGAATCGTTCCCGATCGAAATAGGCGGCCGTTCCTTTCCGCCGGGCCCGCCAGATATTTCCCATGACACAGGAAAAATCCTCAAACAAAGAACCCCAGTTGATTTCGCCTTTGACTTCCATCTCCCTGGTCGGCATCTTACCCGGCTTGGGAGAAAACCCCTCCTCAGGCTGCTTATCCGTATAAAACATCCCCAAGGGTTCTTCCTTTAGTCCCAGGCGTTCAAAAAAAGCCCTCATATCCTCTTGTATTTTATCGTCCATGGGGTCGTCCTTTCTCGAAGGATTCAAGGAGCCAGGGGGTCAAGGATTCAAGTGAAAGGCTTGGAAATTAAAACCCTTGAATCCCTGAATCCTTGAACCCTATTTTCGTATTAAGCACTCATGCCCCATAGGGGCACCACGAATCATGAAAACGGGTTTCTCCGAACTCCGAACTCTTAACTCCGAACTTTATTTTCGTATTAATGCTTGGTCATCATATGGGTTACGGCCTTTTCGAGACCGTCCAGGGTCAACTCAAACATGGGAAAGATCTCCCGGATTTGCATGATGGTCCGCGTATAATTCCATTCATCGGCCAAAACCGGGTTAATCCACAAGGCATGGGTAAAGGTGTCGGCAATGAATTTCAGCCTCTCCACGCTGGGTCTTCCAGAGCGCTCCCCTACGTAGATGGACCCGTCGGTGCCCATCAATTCATAGGGGGCCATACTGGCATCTCCGACGATAACGAAGCGGGTTTCCGGATCGAGACGGACCAGTTGCTCGGTGGAAAAGGGCTTGGACCGTCTCTGCGGGTCTTCCCAGAGATAATCGTAGATGGTATTATGAAAGAAAAAAGTTTTCAGGTCCTTGAACTGGGCCCGGGAGTAATTAAAAAGGGTCTGAACCAGAGAAATGTAAGGGTCCATGGACCAGCCGCCATTATCGATGGCCAGGATCACCTTGAGGCGGTCTTTGAGGCTCCGGTCAAAGATAATCTCGATTTCCCCGGCATTTTTCATGGTCTGGTAAATGGTTTTATCGATATTGACCCGGTCTTTGGGCCCCACCGGCACCATGTGCCTGAGGCGTTTCAAGGCCTCTCCGATCTGCGACTGAGTAAGCGGGCCATCCTGGGAATAATCCTTATACCTTCTTTCCATGGCCACCTTGATGGCCGATTTATTCCGTGATGTGCCCCCGACCCGCATGCCCCCCGGATGAAAGCCGGAATGGCCCACCGGCGAAGTGCCGCCGGTGCCGATCCATTTCTTCCCGCCGTGGTGTTCCTCGGTTTGTTCCTTGAGCCGGTCCAGGAAGTACTGGAGCAATTCTTCCGGGCTTAATTGTTTCAGCTCCTCTTCATTCAGGCCCAGGGCATCGGCCAGGGCCTTCGGTTCTTTCAACCATTCTTCCAGGAGGGCGCGGACCATATCCGACAACTCGAACTCATCGCCTTCCTTAAATTCCACGCCGCGGAATTGATGCGCAAAGGCTTGATCGTAGAGGTCAAAATACCGTTCACTTTTAACCAGGATGGTCCGGGCGGCGATGTAAAAATCATCCAATGAATTGACCAATCCCATACCGAGGGCTTTTTGCAGCCGCAGAAAAGAGGTCGGGGAAACTGGAATCCCCACTTTTTTTAAAAAATAAAAAAAATCAACAAACATAAGACTATCTCTTTAAACGGGTCACATTGTTCTGGGCCACCACGTAATCCGGGCTTTTTTTGAACAAAACCCCCAAAAAAGGGACCTCCCCTTTAACCAGGTCCTTGACTTTGAAATCCGGATCGGACCTTAGTGCCCGGATCCAGTTGATCAGTTCCCTGGTGGCCGGTTTTTTTTCTATCCCCCGGATCTCCCTAAGACGGTAAAAGGTCTGGACCGCGCCGTCCAGCAGGTCCCGGTCGATAGTCGGGAAATGGACCTGGAGGATCCGTCTCATCATATCCGGTTCTGGAAAGGCGATATGGTGGAAGTTGCAGCGGCCTAAAAAGGGGTCCGACAAATCCTTTTTGGCATTGGAAGTGATAATGATGACCGGCCGATTCTGGGCCGAGATGGTTTTGTCGATCTCGATGATATCAAACTCCATCTGGTCCAGTACATCCAGCATGTCGTCCTGAAAATCGGTATCGGCCTTGTCGATCTCATCGATCAACAAAACGACTTTCTCTTGAGCCACAAAGGCCTGACCGATTTTACCCATTTTGATGTATTCTTCTATGTTACTCACATCCCGTTTGGAATCCCCGAAACGGCTGTCGTTTAAACGGGTCAGGGTGTCGTATTGATAGAGGGCATCGATCAGTTTCATGCTCGACTTGACATTGAGAATAATCAGCCTCATGGCGAAGGCCTCGGAAATGGCGTGAGCCAGCATGGTCTTGCCTGTGCCGGGTTCTCCTTTGAGCAATAAAGGCATTTCCAGGGACATGGAAATATTGACGATCTTGGCCAGTTCTTCGTCCAAGACGTATTTCTTACCCCCGGAAAATTTAATGGGAATGGTTTCGTGCATAGTTCAACTCCTTATCAGATAGTGTCAGTATTCAATCACAGGTTGATCGAAAAATCAATGAGGAATAAAAGCTTGCCCCCCCTCACTTTTGACAACACATCATTCTTGACAGCTTCTTAAAAAGTCCATCTGCTGTGTTGCGCGGCATCCTTCGTCGTTGCAGCGTACATATAAGTACGCCTCACTCCTCAGAATTTGCGCGCCTTGCGTCTGGAACTTTTTACTGTGCCATCTCTTTGTTGACTTTTTACAGGACCATCATTCTTGACGGCTTCGTAAAAAGTCCATCTGCTGTGTTGCGCGGCATCCTTCGTCGTTGCAGCGTACATATAGGTACGCCTCACTCCTCAGAATTTGCGCGCCTTGCATCTGGAGCTTTTTACTGTGCCGTCTCTTTGATGACTTTTTACGAGTTCATCATTCTTGATGAACTCGTAAAAAGTCCGCAAGCACCCATTTTAGTCATTCCCGTAAAAAGGGAATCCAGTGTTTTTAATTGGTTACGCCTGGCCTGGATTCCGCCTGCGCGGGAATGACGACTTTTTACCAGTCCATCATTCTTAAGGGTTGTTGAAATTCTTTCATCAGTGATATTCCCTCTTAAAAGCCAGACCTTTGGGAGGAGAAAAAATACAAAACTTGGTAAATTCAGACAAATTTTGTCCTTTTGTAGACTTGATATTCTTTTATAAATAAAAAAATTTAAAATTGATGAACTCACAAAAAATCCGCAAGCACCCATTTTAGTCGTTCCCGTGGAAACGATAACCAAGTGTTTTTAATTGGTTACACCTGGTCTGGATTCCCGCCTGCGCGGAATTCGACTTTTTACGAGTTCGTCAAAATTCAGTTTCTTATAATTTGTAATTTTTATGGCATAATAAATGCCTAATATTCATTAAAATCTCCAGGATGAGGTAGTAAAAAATAGTGATCAGTACAATGATATCTTTTCCCTAAAGTCGGAGTCGTATTTAGCCGATAAGAAAAATAACTGAAAAGGGCAAACCATCCGAAAGGGTGGGACGCAAAGCCGCTGGCCTAAGTTTTACCCCTGGGCAAGATAAGGCAGCAGGGCTGCCAGGCGCAGCATCCTCGTGCTGTAAGCTGGCGTTTGAAAAATTTTTGTTAGTGCGGGGGTGCTATCATGACACGGAAAAATAGTAGTCGATCCATTAGCCACGGGTACCTTCTTTTTCTCACGCTCTTCTCATTCCTTGTCTTTACGTCTCTACTGATCTTTCCTCTCCATGAGGGCCATTGCGCCCAGGTCACGCTCGCCTGGGACCCCGATAGCGTATCGGACCTGGCCGGTTACAAAATCTATTACGGAACGGCATCCGGAAACTATCAGTGGAACGTCGACGCGGGTGACGTGACCACCCACACGATAAGCGACCTGACTATCGGAGGGACTTACTATGCGGCGGCCACCGCTTACACTACCGACGGACTCGAGAGTACCTACCTCTAATGAGGTGATGTTCACGGTCTCCTCCTGCACCTACACCATCTCAACTTCAAGTGCATCCTTTCCCGCTTCCGGCGGAACGGGGAATGTGACCATCACCACCCAGCCATACTGCAACTGGACAACATCGGCGAGCATCCCTTGGATAACGGTAAACACTGGGTCTGGCCTGGGGAGTGGGACCATGTCGTATTCGGTCTCTCCCAACACGGGCACAGCCAGTCAGACGGCCGCCCTGACCATCGCCGGAAACGTGTTCACTGTTACCGAAGCCGGAAAGTCCTGGTACACTATCACGGCCTCCGCAGGTGCAGGCGGCACCATTTCCCCTTCGGGGCAGGTTTCCATCCAGCCGGGGGTCAGTCAGGCCTTCACGTTCACTCCCAATACCGGCTATAAAATTGCCAGCGTGACGGTAGACGGGGTTTCACAGGGAGCGGTTACTTCCTATACTTTCTCGGCCGTGTCGGCCAACCATACCATTTACGCAACTTACACAACAGTTAAAACCATCATCCAAACAAAGCAAAAACGCGGCAAGTAGGGGCGATTTTTGGTGAATTCCTACAGCAAGCATAAAGCCTTCAGCAGTCAGCGATCAAGATTTAGCTAACCGTTGATGATAAAGGGTTTTGCCGAAAGCTAAAAGCTGATGGCTGACCGCTCCATCCGGAAAGTTATTGTTTCCGGATGGATACTACTAAATTATGGTTCATCCGGCAAATGCCAGGGCATAAGATAAAGTTAATGATAATAAACAGTTGAAAAAGTCGTCGCCAAGCAGGTATAAACCTCCAATTGATTTATCCGATCGAAAAGGAGGGAGACCCTTATGGCGACGACCAGTTATATTTATCATGCCTTGGGTTTGGTGCGCTACAATCATTTAAGTACCCAATATCATCAAGGAGCCGTTTATTACCACGTAACCAAGAAGCGGGAAGAGCGTTCTTGCGCTGGATGTAATGCTCCTTGGCATCAACTGACCTTGGAAGGCCGGTTCGAACGTCATTTTCGAGCCCTACCGGTAGGCCGGAGACCTCAACGGGTGGTCCTTCATGGTCATTTTCAATACTGCCGAACCTGCGGGCGAACTTTACGAGAACCTATCGACTTTGCCCAGGGCAAACGCAGAAGGCTAAAGGCTTTTGATCGCTATGTTGTGGACTTGTGTCGAATCGCTCCTATCAAACAGGTGGCCCAGTTACTGGCCGTCGGTTGGGATTTGGTCAAGGAAATCTTTAAAGAACATCTATCCCATCAACTCCGAAAACGAAAATTTAGCCACGTTCGCTATCTTGCCGTGGATGAGTTTGCCTTGCGGAAAGGGCATCACTATATGACCATCGTCCTTGATTTGGAAACCGGCCAGATTCTCCATGCCCAGGAAGGAAAAGACGCCCAGGCTTTGGTCCCGTTCTTGGAAAAACTCAAACGAAAAAGGGTTCAACCTTTGGCAGTGGCCATGGATATGTCCCCCGCCTATCTCCAGGCTGTCCGCCAAGTTTTCCCGGAGGTGGATATTGTCCATGATCCCTACCCTGTGGTGTCAATGGTCAATACGGCCATTGATCAAACCCGACGAGATATCGCCCGAGAGCTTAATGACCAGGATAAACAGGTGATCAAGGGAAGCCGGTTCCTCTTGCTCCGGGGCCTTGAATCCCTTAATGAATATTCCTTATCAAAGCTTATGGACCTCATGGAAGTCAATGAACCGTTATATGCCGCTTACCTCCTTAAAGAGGATCTGCGGACTTTCTGGAATCAACCCAATGAACAATCAGGGGCTGTATTTCTTGATGCCTGGATCACACAAGCCAGCTCATTCAATCTTCCGCACTTCTCCAAGTTGGCCGAGGCCCTTAACCGTCACCGTTCCGGGTTATTGTCTTATTTCCGCCACCGCATTTCCACCGGACCCCTGGAAGGCCTCAATAATAAAATCAAAGTCCTTAAACGGCAGGCTTATGGCTTTAGAGATCAACTTTACTTCAAATTGCGTTTGTTCTTCCTTCATGAACAAACCCCGGCATTTGCCGGATGAACCTAAATTATTCCCTTCCCTCCTTCACGCCCCTGCTTTGACATGATATCTCAGTTGAACAAAGGAAAAAATTTATTTTTGTCGTTAAAATTTACAATTGTCCTTTTTTTAATTTTTGCCTTTTCCTTTATCATAACTTGCTTAATTTTTTATGATTTTTTTTCCTCAAAGCCATTCAAGACTTATCAAGGCCCTTTAAGTGTCGGAATTTTTTACAATTTTGAAAATAGAATTTTGAAGAAAATTCGGCTATTGAAAAAAGCTATCTCCGGATCTATTTTTTTATTTTTACAAAATATCAATCAGTTATATGAATTCCGGGCTCCAAAAAGATAAAGACAAAAAAATCAGGTCCATTAATTGCACTTATTTTTTGTGCTAACTGAAAAATTGATAAGAGAATAAATGTTTTATCCTCAACCTTTTAATCTCATAGAGACCAATCAAAACAGTATGAATGAATTTCCTGAGAAAGTTTATGAGGTTTACGAAAAAAAAAAGGAAACAGGGGATAAAGTATTGATTGGCATCTTACCCGAGAGAAGAAAAGACCATTCAAGAGCTACCAAGAAGTCTGTCCTTAACTGGGGAAGGTTGCTATTAGGTAATAGGGTAAAATTTTCTGATATCTCTTTCATTGAAATAAGTTTACAAAAAACAAAAACAGGAAATTTCTGGCCCTTTTCGGCAGAAGTAAAGGACAATTCACGAAACTAAGGCTCCGAGAGCTCTGTGAGAGATAAGGTTTCTCCCTCTCGCCCGCTCATTTCATTCGCTCGAGATCTCAGAGTTCTCAGGGAGAAGTCTTTTTCAGGAAAATCGTTGACCACACAATTTTCCTGCCCTTGGCCCCATCTTTGTCTGGGCCGTGCAAAATTTTCTTCGTCCAGCTTTTGTCCGTGTGCGTCCGTGGCTAAAAAGGCCATTAACTACTTTTCTTTTGCCACTGACAAGACTGGACTGGGCGACGGCGACCTGCCGTCACCCCCTCATCAGACCCTTCAGGACCCGCCTTTGTCAAAATTATGGAGGATTATGAAATCCCGATGTTAACCCTTCTTAATGCGGCGAGCTAAACCATCAAGGCAGACTATACCAGCACCCAGAAGAAGGAGCACACCGGATTTTGGAGCTTGTGATAGGCCGTTGGCTTAGAATACCCTCCATTGTAGCGCGACGCGAAGGTAGTTTCTGAATCCCGTTAGGAACATCCCCCTTCTCCTTTTTTGAAGATGCTCAGGTAGCTGTCGTCTCCTTTGATCATCTTTTAAGAATTTTTACAAATTGTTCTTCATCTAACCCCGCTTGACGAAGCATCTCATAGAATAACCATTTAGGGATATCTCGTTGATGTTTATAACTTATTCTAACTCTGAGAATTGCACTATTAGGTAAAATTCTTCGCCAGGTTTCATGTTTTTGGGAGCGGATTCTTTCGAAACCTATACGGCCCAACACTTCCCGAAACTGATCAAATGTGAACGAGGCCATACTGAACCTCAAGAAGCATTTTTATTTCCCAGTCGTTTTTACAGGAAGCAATGGCTCTTATATAAGGCAGATGATGGGCTCTGTTGGGACTGTTGGCATATAATTCAAGATCGGCGAGATACTCGGCGGAGTAGTCTTCCATGGCTTGGACCATATCCTCCAGGGCTTCCTCCGCGGCGGGCATCTCGGTTACCAGGTCCAACTCTGGGCAGTAAGCGCAAAAACCATCTTTGTCGCGTGCAAGGATAACGGTAAGCCTTTTTTCAAAGGTCAATATTTTAGGAATAGAAATCTCTTTATTTGCAGGGCCTACTCCCGGGATATTTAACTCCATTTTCCTTCCTCCGCTGAAAAATTTTCATTTTTTATATTCTATCAAAAAAATTTTTTTTAAAAAGAAGAAAATAGACACCGAAAATAGGTGCTATGGGTGCTCGGTCCTAAAGGCTTAACAGGGGACAAAAAAAGGCGGACCCCGTAGGACCCGCCTTTTTCAGAATTATGGAGGAGGATTATAAAATCCTGACGTTAACTTTTCTTAACACGGCGAGCTAACCCACCAAGACCGATCAAGCCAGCACCCAGAAGAAGGAGCACGCTGGGTTCGGGAACTCCATTCACAAGTAGAGCGCCGCTGTTTGCCGTTGCTTATGCCCGTCTATTTTTTGGAATAGGGGTCTATTAAAGAGATTTCTTTGACTTTTATAATAGTGGCATTATAATGCCACTATTATAATATCAAAAGAGAGAAAAGGACTATGAAATCCAGGACTATGATTTATCTCGAACCGGAACAGCTTCAATCTTTACAGTTGGAGGCCAGAAACCAGAGAATCTCCCTGGCGGAACTCATGCGGCGTCTGGTAAAAAATCATTTAACCAAGGACAAAGGGGTCTCGGCGGCCCCCAAGGAGGCCTATCTTAAAATAGTCGGATTAGGATCCAGCGGGAAAAAAGACATTTCCGAAAACCACGACCACTATCTGGGAAAAGACCATCAGTCGTGAGCATACTCGTTGATACCGGGGCCTGGTACGCGGTTACCGACACGGCAGACAGGCATCATAAGGAAGCCAGCCGTTTTTTATTGGACCAGGCGCCCAAGACTACCTTGGTAACGACCGATCTCATCCTAGCCGAAACCTGGGCCCTGCTCAATTCCCATCTGGGAAGGTATTCGGCGGTTACCTTCTGGGAAACACTAAGAGAAACGAGAACCCCCATTCTAACCATAGATCCGGTAGACCTGGAAGCCGCTTGGCGGATTACCCAGGCCTTTCCGGATCAAACCTTCAGTTTTGTCGATTGTACCAATTTTGCCCTGATGGAACGATTGGCAATCAACGAAGCTTTTACTTTTGATGCCCATTTTTTGACCTATCGCTACGGCCCCCAAAAGCAGCGTGTTTTTCGTTGCCTTCCATAAAAAAATTGGTTGAAAGCTATTCCTTGAGGGGGTTTGATGCCATTCACCTGGCTTCGGCCGTTTTAGTTCATAAGACGCTTCCGAGAGATTGATAAAACTTTTTTACCTCTTCCATTCCCTCTATTTCCAGCTTTCCGATGAATTTCAGCAGCCACTTCGTATCAAGGGTCCGATCTGGGCGGTTTTAATCTTGGAGTCCATGGTCAGACCGCAGGTCCCCCGGGCCGACCCCAAACCGTCACAGCCTTGGTGGTTAGGGTATCTTATGGATGCGGGGTAATGGCCAGGATAGTGATCTGATTTTTAGCCGGGCCGTAATACCAAAAAACTCGGTAGGCTGCCGGGGTGGCCTGCTCGGCGTAAGCCTCAAATACCTTTTCCCCCTTTGGTCCCTTCAGTCCTGTGAACTCATGGGTTTTTAGCCCTTTGTGTCTTGGATTCGAGGAAAGAAAATTCAAGGCCTTTTTGACGGCATTAACTCTTTTTTCCAGGCCCTTATTATTTCTTAGCCTGGTTAATTGAATTCCCGCCTCATCGGTGAGGAATAGTTCAAACAAATAGAAATCCTAAAGCTCATCCAGGTTGAGTTTGGTTATTTTCCCCTCGGATGCATCTCGTAACCCTCTTTGAACACTGGTAAAAGCCTCTTTATTGCGGTAAAGCCATAACTCTGAGGCCGGTATCTCCACGATCGGTTGCAACAGAACTTCTCCCCGGTCATTTTTAAACAATCTAATTCTCTTATAGCCTTTAAAGAGTTCCCCCAGAGTGAGCCGGTTTCGTTCATCCATTGTTTTTGTCCCGATCTCCCGGAAGTCGTCATTGACGTTGATATTATTTTGCATATTGCCTCCTTCCTAATATTGACTCCAAACATACTACAATTCCCATAATGGGTCAATGGGAATTTTCAACTTGCCCCCCATTCGGACAGGGGAGGTGGGAGGGGAATGACTAAATGGAAAAAACGCCGGAGCGTGGGAATGAGGGTAAGGCTATGAATGTGCCCTCGTCGCGTGCAACCGCAGGCCAACTGCCGTTACGACCTTTAGAACTGTAGCGAATTCGGGGTTTGACCCGAAATTTTTTCGTTCTCAAAGAGTAAAATCCCGAAAGTCACCCTCTCCAGAGGCTTCCCCAGGAAAGGCCTTTCTTTCCATTCTTCTATGTGTTTTTTTACCAGCGGTTTTAACCTGGGATGAAGTGACTTGATTTGCTTACCGGAAGTTTCAGAGTAGAGTAGACGATAGGAAAGCATTATTCTCGCTTATTCCGATCCAATCCGGCCCTGCGGCCTCTGTGAGATCGCTTTTGTCCGCCTTTTTACGTTTATGTCCGTAACTAAAATATTTTATCGCAACCAAAAGAAAAGATAGACAGTTCCTGAAAAATGGTTTAGTGATATATTAGATATAATCAATAAATACTGGAAATAATAAGATTTTTTATTTTTTAATACCACAATTTTTTGGTTAATTATTTTTTTTTATAATTAATCCAAATAGTTGAAATATAGAGACTCCAGACGATATTATTCTTGCTTGGTATTCCTAAAAATCCTTATTAACGAAGGAGGCAAAATGTTACTTTTTATCGTCGGTTTATTGGTGGGAGGCAGCCTGGGATTTTTTTTGACTGCCCTGCTGGCAAGATTCAAGGAGGCCGACGAGGCCGTCGGTCGGTTTATGGGGGAAAAAGAAGGGGTCGCCCAGGAATGCGTTCCCGTAACTCAACAGTCTATGATCTAAGCAGAATTTTAAGAACCAGGTTTCTCTTATTTAAAAAATGCATTCCCCGCGGACAGATGAAATTTTTTTTCAAAAGTCAAAGACATATCGCGGTGAAGCATACCCCAATACGCTGGCGGCATAGACCGAACAGTCTAAATAGACTTAAATTTTTTTGCCAATATTCAACTTCTCCATCAGTTCATAAAGGGTCGGGCGGCTGATGCCCAGTTCGTCGGCCGTCTGGGTTATATTCCCCTTGTTCTTCTGCAAGGTCTTTTGAATCAACTCTTTTTCCATGGCCTCCCTGGCTTCTTTCAGGCCAAGGCCTTGGTATTTGCCGTGGGCTGATTCCATTTCCAAGTCCTGGGGATTGATTTTTGGGCCTTCGGCCATGATGACCGCCCTCTTGATTCGATTTTCCAATTCCCGGATGTTTCCGGGCCAGTCATATTGACTTATGGCCTTAATAGCCTGCTGGCTGAACCCGGTTATCCTCTTCTTGCCCTCCTGGGCGTAGCGCTGGAGGAAGGCATTGGCCAGCAGGATCAGGTCCCCTTCCCGGTCGCGCAGCGGAGGCAGGGCGATGGTAATCACACCCAGACGAAAATAGAGGTCTTCGCGGTAACGGCCCTCGGCCACGGCCAGCTTGAGGTCCTGGTTGGTGGCGGCCAGAACCCGGGCGTCGACAGTGATTTCGACCCGCCCCCCGACCCGGTCAATGGTTTGATCCTGAAGGAAGCGGAGGATCTTGACTTGCAGACCCAGGGGCAATTCTCCGATCTCATCCAGGAACAGCGTCCCCCCCTCAGCCATCTCGATGCGGCCCTTGCGCTGCATGTGGGCACCGGTGAAAGACCCTTTCTCGTGGCCGAACAGTTCGCTCTCCAAAAGGTTTTCCGGAATGGCCCCGCAGTTAATCACCACGAATGGCCCTCCGCACCGGTTGCTGTGCTGGTGAATGGCCCGGGCCACCAACTCCTTGCCGGTGCCGCTCTCCCCGCTGATCAGCACCGATACATCGGCCGGGGCCGTCTTGCGGATAATGGAGAAGACCTCTTCCATCTGGGGGCTGGAGCCCAGCATTCCGGCGAAGGGCGGCCCGGCCACCTGCTGCTGCAATAACCGATTCTCCTGCTCCAACTGAGAGACATGGGAGGCCCGGTTGAGCACCACCTTGAGCACTTCAATGTCGATGGGTTTGCTAAAAAAATCATAGGCCCCTTCCCCGATAGCCTTCAAGGCGTGATCTTTTTGCCCCTGGCCGGTAATAATGATGACCTTTACCGGGCTATCCTCGGCCAGGATATCGGCCAGCGAAGCGAAGCCTTCATCTGGCTGCGCCGGGTTAGGCGGGAGTCCAAGGTCCAGAGTCACCACGGCCGGCTTCTCCTGACGCAAAATTTTCAAAGCGCCCGCCCGGTCCCCGGCCAGGAAGACTTCGTAGTCCTGGACCAGTGCCCATTTCATCTGGGTCCTGATCGCCTCATCATCTTCGATGATGAGTAATTTTGACTTATTCATAAATTCTCAGACAGGATTAACAGGATAATTTTCGTTTTTCTCCCTTTCCGGAAGAAAGGGAGAAAAAAAGTTTGAATAGATTTTAATTCTACGATAACTTCATTATTTACCAGCAAATCGATAAAAAAATCACCAACAATTTTTCCCTCATAGAAGACCTTCAGCGGTTTTTCCTCTTCAAACGCCAAGCCTTTCTTCCCTAACTCGATAACCATGGCCTTTTTGTAAACACTTTCCAGGAATCCAAACCCTAATGTCTTATACACCCGATAAGCGGCCCCGATTATTTGATAAGTAAGGTCTTCCTGTTCCATGGATAGGGTTCAATAATGGATTTCATCATTTGTTTCGGCATCCGGCCGAAACAAATATAAAAATAAGATCCTGTTAATCCTGTCGTAAAAAATTTCTATAATCTATCCTTGCCCCTTACCAACAAGAGGCAAAAGGACCCGAAACACCGTTCCTTTTCCTGCCTCGCTTTCCACCTCGATGCGACCGCGAAGGGCCTCGACGATCATCTTGCTCTGAAAAAGGCCGATACCCATGCCCTGTTTCTTGTTAGTCTTAAAGGGCATGAACAGGGAGCGGTCGATAAATTCCCGGGTCATGCCCGGCCCGTTGTCGCTTACGGAAAGCTCCACCCAATCGGCAGTGCGGCCAGTAACCACCTTGATTTCGCCATCAGGGTTGGCAGCGGCCAGGGCCTCGTTGGCGTTTAGAATCAGATTAATCAGTACTTTGGAAAGCTGCTCCGGGTCCATTGAAATTTTGGGCAGGGGGTTTAGTTCTTGGACCACCCTAGCTTGAATAGTACCGGCAAACCCGGCCAGGATCTCATGCACCAAGGCATTCAGGTCCGCTTCTTTCGGGTGCACCTCTAACTTCTCCCGCAAGGAGGACAATCGGCCGCAGAGGGCGTTGATTTTGTCTAAGCTCTGACCGATGCTCCCTATGGCGTCCTGGCGGAATTCGGGGTTGTCAAAATGAACGGGCAGGTTCTGCATGGTCAGGGAGAGACGGGAAGCCACATTTTTCAGATCGTGGATAAAGAAGGTAGACATGGCCTGGAAGGCCTCCATCTCCCGGGTCTGCTGGAGCTGCACGGCCAGCCTTAACTGGTACAGCCCGGCAGCGGTCTGATCGGCAATGGTCTTGAGGAGGTCAAAATCCTCCAGGGTCAGCAGGTCATTGGCCACTCTTTGATCCAGGGCCAGGAAACCGACCAGGGTTTCACCGGCCCGAAGGGCCACCACGTAACGGATCCGGGCCTCCTTCAAAAACTCCCGGCTTAATTCCGGCAGGTTGATGGACCAGGGATTCGAATCGGTTTCGAAATCTACGGGGTCGAATTCCGTTTTCAGGACTTCGATCAATTCCTTTTGGGCCTTTTTGAATCGTCCCAGGGATTCAGCTTCATGGGAGGAGATGGCCGTGGAACCGCCCAGGGCCATCCGCCCGCCTGATTCGTCCACCAGCCAGATGGTCACGGATAGGAAGTGCAGGATTTCGGAAACCATCCGGGTGACGGCCGAGCAGAGGTCCTGGACATTTCGGACCGCCGTGGTCTCCTGGGTGAACCGGACCCATTCCTTACGGTAGTCATAAAGCGGACGATGGAAATTGCGGCTGATGAAAAGCTTGGTCTTGCGGCGGAGCCGATCGGAAAAAATAAGGACCACTAAACCTACCAGGGCTAACAGCAGAATAAAGGCCAGGAAAGGGAAGGCCTGGTCGAAGGACCAGTAGATCGAAAGCTTGGCCAACAGGCTGACAGCGATGAAATAGACCCCGATGATCAGCAAGGTCAGTGAGTTGTAAAGGATCTTCTGGGAGACATAGAGCTCAGCGTTGAAAAATTTCGTCCGGAACAGAGACCGTAAAAGGAGCACCCCGGCGATGATCAGCGCCCCGCTGTTGACTAAGATCCAGTCCAGGTTTACCGAGCGGTAGAGGATGTCCTGGCTGGTTGTAAAGATCCGTGTCCCGAAGAGGGCCATCAGGCCCAAAACGGTGAACTTGATCTGCCAGCGCATGGCCCCCCGGGACCCGCGGAGGGTCTTTTCCAATTCAAGCAGGATCAGGATGCTGGCGGAGAGCAGGAACAGGTTGAAGAAGTAGCCCGCCCAACCCAGGGGAATGACCCAGCCTTTGTTTGGCAACCAAATCGGAAGGCTGGCAAACAATTCCTCCCGATAAACGACGGTTAGGACCAAAGGGATGATCAGGGCGGCGGCCAGGATCCAGTTCCAGCGGCGGAGTTTTTCCCGATAATCGGCCCGTGCGTAAATCAAGCTGAAGCCCAGCCAGAGGGATGGCAGGAAGGCGGCCGATAAATAACGCCACCTCTGCCAGTCAATCATGTCTAAGGGCTCCTGGGCCTCCAGACTCAGACCGGCCAGAACCGCTTCCACACCGAGGACCGCCATGCCGGCGGCAAAGATCTTGTGGACCAGGGGATGGGGGTCGCGATATAAAATAAAGGCCGCTATGACGGCCGACAAGAAAGCGGCGCAGAAAGAAATGATTAAATTGAAGGAAGACATGGTTTATAGCTCATAGCTCATAGGAAAAGCCAGGTTCGAGGATCGAGGACCGAGGAATAAGTCTCAATCCTTTATCCTTCATCCTTTATCCTTTATCCTTTATCCTCGTCCCTTTATCCTTTCCGGCCCCTCCCCGGCAATGAAAAAATTTTTTTGACAGGTTTTACCGGATACCTGGATTTTGTGCCTTTCCGCCTGTCTGCGTGCACCGCACAGGCAGGGAAGAAAGACACAAAGCCCAACCGTCCTAAAGACAGGAGCCCGAGTCTGTGCTGAAAGCGCATCAAAGGTTGCTCAGTCCTCCGGCATTAAAGTCTACATTTCGCGGAGCGATGAGGTCTTTTACTTTTTCTGGTTTTTCGAAAAAGAAAAATATTCTCTTCTCACTTCATTCCTGTTAATCCTGTCCACTGGTCTTGTCTTTGTCCATCTTCTGTCTGTATGAGTCGTGGCTATAATCACCGGCTAATCCTGTCGGACCATTCTGCGTCTCAGAACCACCCGGCAGGTCCGGATAAAATAGGTGAACCAGCTCACAATCCCAAAAAGTTTGAGACCATCCGAGAAGGCGGTGCTCCCCCTCGGTAAGATAGAGAATGTGTCAAAAACAACGGCCAGAATAAAGAAGATTAAGGCCAAGGCTAATAACAAAAACTCGGTCTCGCGGATTTGTTTCTGAAAATACCCGAGGTATCCAAGAACGAGAAACCCATAAACGCCATAGACAAAAACGGTGGTAAGATGGATATACCTGGGATAAAAAATTCGGTGCATCTGAAAGAGACCGTCACTCAAGAGCAATGAGGTGAGGAGCCCCGACAGCAACAAAAAATGTTTTCCCTGCCGTCCTTGAACATCTGCCCTTAAAAGCCAGGCCGTAAAGAAACAGACTGCCGCAGTGGCAGACCACAGAAGATTGCCCGCAGTTGAGAGTATACCCGCATAGAAAGGCAAGTGACCCAGGATGAAAGGATCAACGGTGAAGAACCAGATACGTCTTCCCGTTGCCAAGGCGAAGAAACTGATTCCGATAAGCGCGGCCAGGGTTGGCAAATAAGCCAGGAGCATTACAGGAATCAAGGCCTTGAACTGGGCGGAGAGATTGCTGACCGGTTTATTTGAGCTCATAACTCTTAGGATTGGAATGGTGGAATGATGGAATGGCGGAGCCCGTAACCAGAAAAAATAAAACGGCTTCGATCTCCGGCCTCCGCGCCCCCTCCCCTTATTTCTATTTCATAACTATTTCGAGAGATAATCCGGGATGCGGCGACCTGCCCTCACCCCTTCATCGGGACCTTCAGGCACAAAAGCCTACCTTCGCGAAGCGATGAGGCCTTTTGCTTTTTTCGGGTTTTTTCGAAAAAGCAAAAATCTTCCCTCCTCCGTTCCATCCTGTTAATCCTGTCAGACTATTCTTTGTTTCCTCCGAAGGCTCAGTGAGAGATCGCCTTTGTCCCGCCCTTGTCCATGTGTGTCTGTGGCTAAAAGGCCTTTGACTGCTTTTCTTTTCCACTGACAACTTTTTTTCTCGAGACCATCAATTCTCCCCGACGGATGGTCCAAAAGTCGTCGGAAAGATTTTGGTCGCTCAGGTATTTGTAGGGCATAGTGAAATAACCCTTCAGGCCCCAATCGGTGCCCCAGGAATTCCGGACGATAAATCTCTGTTTGGAATGATTGTAACCGACGGCAAGAACCGCATGCCCGCCGAGTACCTGCTCGCCGAGCTTAGGCATATTCACAATCCCTGTCCGGGCGACCTCCTGGGTATCAAAGCTCTCGTAGACGGTAAAGCCAAAGATAAAAGGAAACCCTTCGGCCAGACAGGCCCGCATCTGATCAAGGGAGAGGATACGATGATAGGAGGTGATTTGATGCTCCAGGGCCTCCTTATAACAAGCCGGTCTTGGTTTAGATTTAAACTTGGATACCGCATAGGGCCAAGTCTTCTCGGAGCAGACCCCTTGTTTGGCCAGGGTCTTGATTCCATCCCGGATCATGGCCCCCGAATCGGAGTTTATGGTGTGTTCCAGTGCCCGTTCATTATAGTAACCTAATAAAATCTATTTTTTGCATAAAAAAACCCACCCAAAAGGGCAACTATTTGGTATAACAAGAGAACGGGAAACAACACTCTTGAAGACCCAGTAACCCAATGGGTGGGAGGAAAGATGAATCATACTACGGATAGAAAGAAAAGCAACCCCAAAATCGATCAGGTAGAAGTAACGGATAACGTGTTGACGAGTCGAGCGGGATTGACGTTGTTTGTTCGTTATTTGAGAAACATCGGCCTGTTTCCATACCTGGAGGAGTTTTTTGGCCCGGTGCGCAAGAGTGGTAAAGGGCAAGCCATTACAGAGATATTTAAGCAATTGTTCTGTTTTTTGTTGGATGGGACCAGTCGGCATTTGGTTTATTTTGATACGCTCAAAAAAGACGAGGGCTATGCCCAGACCATTGAGACCGATAGCTCCCAAATGCTTTCTTCGCATGCGATCAAGCGATTTTATCAATCCCTTTTGTTTCACTGGACCCATTTATTTCGCCAAGTGTTGCTGAGACTTTTTGGATGGCGGCTTCAAATAGCAAAACCCGCGGTGATCATCCTGGGTATCGATACGATGGTCATGGACAATGATGAGGCTACGATCCGGGAAGGAGTCAAACCGACCTATAAGAAAGAAAAAGGATTCCAACCGCTTCAGATGACTTGGAGTCGATTTATCGTCGATGCTCTTTTCCGTAGCGGGGATAAGCACTCCAATCACGGAACGGATGTCGAGAAGATGGTCCGTCGCATGGTGACCTTTATCCGGAAAAAATATAGACCGGAGGTGCCGATTATCATTCGATTGGACAGTGGTTTTTTTGATCAGAAGATCTTCAAAGTTTTTGAAACGCTGAAGGGGGGATATATTTGTGGAGGAAAGCTTTACGAAGATATCAAGAACCGGGTAGCCCAGATAGACCATTCGACTTGGGGTTCCTATAAAAATGGAGAACAAGTCTGGGAGTATGTGGAGTTTGTGGACCAGCGGGATAGTTGGGATCGGGGCCGAAGAGCGATTTTTTGCCGTCCCCTGTACAAAGACAGGCAGATGCTTCTGAACTTTGCCCGTCCGGATACCATCATCTACACCAATCTGGGTGGAGAGATAGAACTGGATAAGGAGCTGGTTGAGGCTGGAATGAGCACCCTGTTGACCTCGGGAGGAATTGTAGAGTCGTATCATGATCGAGGGGGAGACGAGTTGGTTAACCGGGCCTTGAAAGATTTTGGCAGCCAACAGCTTCCGTTTAAACGATTTCACCAAAATGCGGCCTTTTATTTTACCCTGCTGATAGGTTTTTTTATTTATGAGGCTTTTAAAGAGGATGTTTGTGCGCCGGTAGTCGCAGTGAGCAGCTACGCTACCACCTTGAGACGAAAAATTCTTGATGTGGCTGGAAAGATTATTCACCATGCTGATAGAATTACCCTTAAAATTACCCGAGCAGCCTGGCAGGCCCTTAATTTTTATCATTTATGGATAAAAAGTGAAAATCCCATACCTATTGGACAGACCTAAGAAATCCGTCGGCTCATTATTATGTCATAGAATATCGATGGTGCGGTGTGCCCAAAAATACCCTCAGATGCTTTTGGGTCTCCCTTTAATCACATCTTTCCTGTTTATTTTTAAAAAATAAGCTCCGGCATAGAAAATTATGGTCTTTGGGTTGTAAATATTTTCAGAAAAATGGGTCGTATTATTTCCAATCTAAAAAATCGCTCAATTTAGGAGTAAATAAAAAGCCGGCTAAAATCCTGAAAAGGGACCTTGTCCTTGCGTTCCAGAAACTCGATGGCCCCGGCCAGGGCATTGGCCGTGCAGCTCCCGAGCTGACCCTGATCTTCAACCTTGGAGCAGAGGGGCCGTAAATCAACCTTGCTCGGCAGCCTGGCCGGCACCTTGAGCACCGCGCTCAATAGATAATCCCGCTGATCCGGAACGTCCGGCACCCACCCGTAGGCCCTTTTCCCGACAAAACTTTCCTTCGAAGTCATAGTCCTCTTTCCCGTCATAACGACCTCCTTTCCTCCTATTTTGTTTGGTTTCATAGCCCTCTCGGTCTTCCAGCCCTCCTCTTCTTTCTCCCTTCACTTGGCTTAATCGCGATCCCCTCCAAGCGCTCTGCGAGAGATTGCCTTTGTCCGTGTGCGTCTCTGGCTAAAAGGCCTTTAAATCTTTTTTCTTTGGCCACCGACAATTACTGGACAGGAGGAAGACGACCCTGTCTTCCTCCCACCGTCAGGCCCTTCGGGCAAAAGATTTTATCTCTCGCCCCGCAGCGATGGAATTTTGACGCGGAAATCACGGTAGCCTTTTTCTCCACAAGGTTAAGTTGGTCAGGCGGGAGAGGTCTTCGAAATAGCGGTCGTGGTAAAAGGGTCACTCACTAAGAATTCAATATATTCGCTTGGTCCGACCCAATGCCAAGTGCTTCTCCTTTTATGTGGGCCCTTTCATCCCTTACGCCGGTATATCCCGGCCCTTCCGTTCCGACCCCATTTAAAACCACGGCTCAACCGGTCCCGTTTTAAGTTTCTGAATCAAGTCCCCCTTTATCCTCAAACTCAGTGGCGCGGTTTCAGGTTTCAAGAATAGAACTCATCAGGTCCGAGCACTGCTCGGCGTTCTTGAATGGTAGGTTTGCCACGAAAACGTCTTGGATTGCCGCACATAAAACAGGAACATACCTTTGGGGTCCGGGAATACAAGCCGACACGGCGTGCTGGGAGATCTGTCGTGGTCATGAAATAGTGTCCTAATGTTTTGCAAACCCATGCTTTTTTGCGCTTGTCATGATGACGACGCAGCGCACGTTTATCAGAACACTGCATTCCTTCGGTCATTTCCTCATAAGCTCCGGATACTTCCGGGGATCGAAAAATGTCTTGCCATCCTTATTCATAAGCCAGGGGTCCCCGGCCTTCCGGCTGGGCGTGAGCTCGGTATCATCCCAAAGAATAGCCGAGGATTTGTCTATTCCTGTGCCGCAGAGCGGCCAATACTTGCCTGGCCTTGGAACTTGGCCAATCGCTCATGCGGCCAAAAAACTAATACTGAGGAGTTCAGGCCCTTTTTCCCCATGTTCAATGCGTTCAGCTACTACGCGAAGAGCTAACAGCTCTTTTCCTCCGTGCCCTCCGAGGACTCTGTGAAGGATTGTCATTGTCCGTTTGGATCTTTGCAAAAAAACAAAGCCTAAAATAATCAATTGACATAACCGATAATCCGATATATTATCTTCCAAAAAGTACGATCAAATGGAGGTATAATGCAGACCAAGAAAAAAATAACCATTACCATCGATGAAAAGCTGTTTGAGGCCGTTGAGCAAGCCTCTAAGCGTTTCAATATGGGTAGAAGCCATTTGGCGCAAGAATCGCTTTCGTTGTGGTTGGAGAAAAAAACCGAGTCGTTAATGGCAGATGGGTACCGGGAGATGGCCGAGGAGGACCGGAAATTTTCTGAATTGACCTTGGAAGCCCAAAAGGAAATTCAAAGATGAACACCTTCCCCAAACGCGGTGAAATATGGCTGGTCAATTGGAACCCGGCCCGTGGCAGCGAGCAGGCAGGCAAAAGACCAGCGCTGGTTATTCAAAACAATACCGGCAATGAACACGCATCCACAACGATTGTTGCCGCCGTTTCGGCAACGGTAAAAATCTATCCTATGAATGTATTACTGGAACCACCCCAGGGAGGATTGACAAAGCCTTCAATCATAAAAACCAGTCAGATACTCACAGTTTCCAAAGACCGGCTGGAAAAAAGGCTGGGGCTGGTTGAAGAAAAAAAAATGAAAGAAGTCGATCGGGCTCTTAAGTTAAGTCTTGCTCTTTAATAGGTCCGAAGTATCGACCTCCGCGCCCTCCGAGAGCTCTGAGAGAGATCGTCTTTGTCCGGCTTTTATCTGTATTGTCCTTGGTTAAAACGACCTTGACTGCCTTTCTTCGCCACCGACAACTACTGGACAGGGCGGCGGCGACTTGCCGCCTCCCCTGTCGTTGCGTGCAATCGAAGACCAAGAGCTCGTATTACCTTTAGTACTGTAGCGAACTCTGGATTACCCTCGGGCGACAACGCCTTATAAAGGCTTTCGCGCCCAAGACCTGTTTCACGGGCTATCTGAGCCATCCCTTTGGCCCGGGCGATGTCCCCCAAAGCGGCTGCCACCAGCGCGGGGTCGCCTTCTGCAAGTGCGGCTTCCAAATAGGCGGACATGTCCTCATCGGTTTCTAAATGTTCTGCTACATCCCAAGGATGGGTTTTAGTCTTCCTCATAACTATCTCCTATAATTCGTGCACCAGTTCCAGCGCTTTCTTGATATCCCGGTCTTGAGTTTTCTTGTCGCCACCGGCGAGCAAGACCACGAGTGTTTGTCCGCGCCGTGCGAAATACACCCGGTACCCAGGACCATAATCGATACGTAATTCCGAAACACCTTCTCCTACCGGCTTCACATCGCCAAAGTTGCCCAGCGACAAGCGACGAATACGAGCATCGATGCGCACCCGCGCTTGCCGATCATGCAGGCTTTTGAACCATTAGAAATATCTCTCGGTCTGCCGGATTTCAATCATAATTTATATAGTATCCCTTAAGATACTAAAAGACAAGAAGAATGAGGTAATTTAATAACTCTCCAGCCAATAAAGACGGGCTATTTTCAACCCACTCAAACCAAAATCAACCCACCTTTTGACCGATTTTTGACCAAAATTAGGTCTAAAATATTTTTCTAATTCTTGCATTTTTTGCTGGCGTCCTCGTTTTTTTTCTGTTATACAATGGCCATGTTACCGATCACCATCCGAAACCGGACCATTACTGAGGCCGATCTACCGTTTATCCAGAACACCATCAATGAATATTGGGATTCTGGCCGCACTTATATTTCGAGGGAACTCTGCCAGAGATGGAACTGGGTCCAGCCCAATGGTCGATTGAAAGATATGGCCTGCCGGGAAATACTGGTCACCCTGGAGCGGGTTGGTCATATCAAACTTCCGGCTGGTCTTCATAACGGAAACAATCATAAGAGAAATCGCTTTCTTGCCTCAGTCCTCGTAGATCAAACCCCTATGCAGGAAGCCCTGGCCCAGTATGGACCCGTCACCATAACCGCGGTCCGGAATACCCCCTTGGAATCTCTCTACAACAGTCTCGTTCACCAGTATCATTATCTCGGTTACCGTCAAATCGTCGGCAGTCATCTCAAATATATCGCCTTCATGGGCCATAGACCGGTGGCCTGTTTAGGCTGGGGTTCGGCGGCCTGGTCCGTTAAATCCCGTGAGGCTTTCATCGGTTGGGATAAGGCTACCAAAGAAAAAAATCTGCATTTAGTGGTCAATAACACCCGCTTCCTCATTCTTCCCTGGGTCAAAGTCAAATGCCTCGCTTCCAAGATTCTGGCCCTCAATGCCCATAGAATCTCTTCCGACTGGCTTACGGTTTATCACTATCCGGTTATCCTTCTGGAAACCTTCGTCGAAAAGGAGCGTTTCCTGGGCACTTGTTATCGAGCCGCTAACTGGCTTCTGTCTGGGGGAAACCAAAGGAACCGCCAAAAGAGGCCATGACCATCTTTTTCATGGAACCATCAAGGATGTTTATGTCTATCCCTTGCGGAAAAACTTCAGGAAGGAACTTTGTGAAACCTAAGAAGTAAACATTGAAGAGGTTGGGCAGGAGTGAGCGCTCCTGCCCGGGTGAACCGTTATGGTGTCCCCGTTTGAAAGATTCACCATAAATCATATTAGCACAAAACTCAACCAGATCAATACTGAAGTTTTGCTTTCTCACCCAAGGCCTTTTCCTAATCCTACCCTGCTCTCCCACTATCAATTCAAAAAACGATTCGTCGAAATCCTCCCCGATGGTTCCATTCGAGGGGGGCTTCCCAGGATGATCTCTTCTCTGGTCGATTTCTCCTTCGTTCGTTCCCTGGTAGCCCACTGCTACTCCCCTTTCGGTCCCCC
The DNA here is from genome assembly GCA_963838485.1 of uncultured delta proteobacterium. Classification (GTDB taxonomy): domain Bacteria; phylum Desulfobacterota; class RBG-13-43-22; order RBG-13-43-22; family RBG-13-43-22; genus RBG-13-43-22. Next base: position 32,628 of record CAWIRY010000114.1, read on the forward strand.
TTGCTACGACCCTCCCAGTATCTTCCTGATCGATCTTTTCCGTTTCTTGGACGGATGTCTCGATGCCAACGAGATCCTGCCTGTTCTGCGCGATAATGACCGGGGCAGGGCCTATAGAACCTATGCCGGTATCTCTCTCGATAGGGTCCCCTGTGAAGCTACCCTGTCTAATTTCCGTAAACGTATTGGGGAGTCTCTCTATAACGAAATCTTTCATGTCCTGGTCGGCATCTTTAAAAAACTGGAGATGATTACCTTCAAAATCCTCTCCCATGACGGAACCCTCTTCCCAACCTGGGCTCGATACAAAGGCTGTACTTACTTCTGTCCCCAATGCTCGCATATCACCGTGGACGAGGTTATTGGAAAAGTCAGAGACCGCCTCCTCTATCGCTTGAATCATCTCGTCGAAAACTCTCTCGGTTCCGAATGTAAAGTCACCACAGAATGCCCAAGTTCAAAATTCCCCAAGGATATCCCAAAACCCAAAATCGAACTCTTCTCTTGCCGTCTGACTTTCTCCGATGGATCCCCTACCCAGGAACAATTCAATACCGCTGCCCTCTTCGGTCTAAAAGAAGAACTGGAAAAAGAACATCTCGTCATCAATACCCTCAAGTCCAACGTGCTCGGGCTTGATCCGGAAACAGGCACCTTGACCATACGATGTCCAAAATTTCCTAAAGACACCGATGCCCGAATCGGGGTCCGCAGAGACCCCAAAAACCCCGACCACAAAGAAAAAATCTTTGGCTATAACGCCGTCTTGTCAACTTCCGTCGAACTCCATCTCCACATCGAACTTCCTGTTGCTGTTACCAACATCGCCGGTAACGCCGAAGAAGGCAACATGCTCATCGCTAACCGAAAACAAATCCTTGATCATCACACCTCCCAAGTTTTTATCGATATCGCTGATTCCAAATACGATGCCATCAAAAACTATGACTACATCCGTGAAAAAGGCACCATCCCCATTATCGACTACAATCGTAGAAGTGAAAAATTATCCAAGGATGATCTCAAAAAAAGAAGTTATGATGAAAATGGTTGGCCTTTTGCCCTCTGTGGCCTGCTGTGCCGTCCCAATGGCTTTGATAAAAATCGAGGCAGGGTAGCCTTCTCCTGTTTCAAACACTGCCTGACCCTTAAATACAAAGCCCTCAATGACCTCCAAAATCGATTCAATATCTCCTCATGCCCTTTCTTGCAAAATAAATCCGGTTTCACCAAACATATGTCTATCAAGGATTATCCCCGCTTGATTAACGAGATTCCCAGGGGAACCAAACGCTATAAGGCAATTAAAAAACTTCGCTCCGCTTCCGAAAGGGCCAACTCCAGCATTAAAGTTGATATGGACATCTTAGATAGGCCCCGTGTCTTGGGTATCAAAAGAGCCAGCATCCTCGTCCAATTAGCGACTATCGTTCTCCTCCTTCAAAGAGGTTTTTCCTTTGTGGCCAAGGTCACTTTTCTCTTGAGACGCTTTCGTCAGACTCGTGATCCCAAACTTAAACAAAATCTATTCCCTCCCCTTATCGCCAAATCCATCCAAAATCTCATCCTACGGGAATAGGGTGTTATGCCTCTCTTTCCCCCTTTTCCCCTATCTTGAAATCCTACAGGACTTCTGCGCCCTTATCTTTATTCCTTCTCAGTCCAACACCTTTTCCTTTTCCAAAATCCCTTTCCGTTACTCTTTTCTTTAAGGCCTTCCTGTTTTTTTTTTAGCCTTTAATCCCCTTTTATCACCAAGGGCTGTTTTCCCTCCCTCTCTTCTCGATCCGGTAGGGACTTATTAAATCTCCTCAGAATATAAATAGTGTCCATCCGGAAAAGGCAATGTTCCGGATGGAGCGGTCAGCCGTCAGCTTTTAGCTATCAGCAAAATCCTTTACCATTAACGGGTTAGCTGAATGCTGATCGCTGAATGCTGTAAGCTTCATCCGGAAATCCGAATTTCCGGATGAGAACTAAATAGAACCGTCCTCCTATATTCCAGTTATGAAAAATCGGTGAGGGTCCGACCCAATGCTATTTGCCAGGCGAACTTTAAATGATAGCACTCAGATAGTCCTTGACTTTACCTGATCCCCTTGTAAAATTTCAAACAGACCTTCACCTTCACTGAACAAAAAGGAGAATAACCATGTTTTTTAAGGTTGTACTAAGACCCGACCATGAGGATGGGGGTTTCAACATAAGCTGTCCTGCCTTGCCTGGCTGTCACTCTCAAGGCGATACAGAGGAAGAGGCTCTTGAAAACATCAAAGATGCTATCCTTGGATGTTTAGAGGCCCTGAATCAACGGGTACAGGAATTCCTCAGATTTATTTAGCTCATCCTAACTCCTCGAGGCTTTTTCCTTCTCGGAATTTTCCGCACCGCCGCCCGGCATTTCAATTATAAATCATCCGTTTTTCTTCCCAAGCCTGATTTTCGATCGACGGTTGTTTTCAAGGTTGTACACCGCAGTCCCTTGCCGGATCAGAATGGTCTCTTTGTAGTTGAATCGGCGGGCGAGGTATCTGAAAACCGAAAACAGAGAAAGGACCTCAAAACCTTGGATCACACTTTTACCCCCTCGCCGACAAAACTGTGGAAAAATCAAATCCTCTTCCATTCCATCCACGACAAAGGAGCGGGCATTCAAGAAGTCCACACTTAAGATCTCTACGCTGGTCCCAGTGTCTATGGAAACGGCCTCAATCTTCCTGGGAGTCGGAAATCGCTTCTTGTATCGATTCCCCAAGTAATCAACTATGAACTCCCGGGGATCAATGACAAAGCCCGTTAGGTACTTCTTGCCATTCCCATGGACATCAATCTCCAGGCTCCCGTAGTCAATCCCAAATTTCTCTTCACCTTCCGGAAAACGATTCTTGTCATACCAGGCCATATCATAAAATTCAGCAACGGATATCTCGATCCTATTTTTTTCCAGGACCGCATACATGTCACAATCCTTTATATAAGCTCAGAGGCTCGGCGCTTCAAATCGGTCACATTGAAGCGAATCTTTAGGTGTGATATTTTCCGCAGGAATCATTTCTGCAAGTAAGGTTTCAGGTGCAATGTCTTGGTCATGAGGCCAAGTGACCGCACCGAATAATATGCCGACTTGGTTAAAATAATTGATGTCAGTAGAGTAAGGCACTGGTACTGACCTGGAGCCACTATTGAACCTTTTGATGCACGCATCTACTTGGGACCACAGCGGACAAGGCTTTCCAGCGCCTCCTCATCGAACCGGACATGCAGATTTCCCGCATCCGGCTCACCGACAGTCTCTTGCCATAAGGCATGCGCAAGGAGTTGAGGCCGATACCCCGTCGGGTCTCCCAGGTTCCTCGACTGATCTTTCGGCGCGCGCTCTCCTCAATCACCCCGGACGGCCCAGCAGGTGCCCTCGCTCGTTGCTTCCCCGCTGGTATCAGACTTCACCATCTCCGGCTGGCTGGTCGCCGTCATCTACGTGTAACGAGGCCGAATCAGGTTCACTTTCATTAGGGCTCACGCCTTCGTTGTCCAGAGGGTCCTTCCCCTTTTCGCCTCTATCTTGTCGGATAGAGACCGGCCTACTCCCCGCTTTCGGTCACCCCAGGCGGGAGGCCGCAACTCCTTGTTGAACGAGCAATTAACAAGTATGAAACCTTTCATTCATATAGATCAGCCAGGCTTGTCCTGGCGTACCGAAGCTCACGAAAAACCCCGTAATCCAGATAGGGCTTCAGATCGAAAATACCTTTTCGCCCATCTTCAATTTCGACAAAGATACGATAATCAGGCAAGGGTTTAACTGTTTTGACATCCCAATACATGGAGCACCTCACAAGGGAGCGATTTTATACCCTGTCATTCGGTATGCTTGCCCCGAGGTCTAAGAGGCTTCAACCCCCGGGAAAAGTCCTGGTAATTGGTCTGCAAAGTAAGGGGAACGGTTATGGTCGCGACTGCCTTGATCCGGGGCCCGGCACATAATGTATAGGGAGGAATGTTGCTTTGGACCACCGACCCAGCGGAAATCACCGAGGCTTCCCCAATAATCAAACTCTGGCCGGACGCACAAATAATAGTACTACCCGTCCCTATGACGGCGTTCTTTTCGATGATAATCTTTCCCGTCCCCCTGGTGTGAGCGACAATGGTGCTGCGAAGCGCAATTACAGCCCCGTCGTGAATCTCCACACATTCAGGGTACTCGTTTTCGAGATAAACATCATCACCGATAAAAACTTTGCCGTATATCTTGACACCGCGCAGTCGATGCAGGAAGGGTCTCAGACTGGTTGCGCCCGGCAAAGATCGCGCCATCAGATGGAGCACTCTATTGAAAATTCTTCTCAGATGCTTTTTGGTCACAAGTCCTCTGAGCAGCGACCGTTATCGGGCACAAATTTCATACTGGCAAAACTCAGCTTCCCCATTGCCACCACATTGCCCTCGACCGTGACGGTCCCCTCGATCAGCGCTGCTTCTTTCACCATTTTAATGATCTTTACTTCGATCACCATGGTCTGACCCGGATATACCGGAGCCAGGAATCTCATGTTGTTGATGACGCCCAGCACCATGGCTTCTCCTACGTCGGTCCCTCTCTTCGTCGTGCTGCTGAATAATATGGACGCACTCTGTCCGATAGCTTCGACGATGAAGACACCCGGCATGATAGCACACTCAGGAAAGTGTCCAAGGAATTGAATCTCATTTCCGGTCACATTCTTGAGGGCTTTGATCTTCTTGCCGGGCTCTATCTCCAGGACCCTATCCACCATAATAAAAGGGAACCTCTGTTTCAAAAGACCCTTTATTTCCTCGAAATTCATGGTCATGGTTGGTTCCTTCATCGGCGACGGAGAATCATTGCCATTGCACGTGGACGAAAACGAGCACCGGCGGCAGGCGCACTGGCCTCAGAAATCAGCCGGGTAACACGGAGTCCAACGTCTTCGGCCATTCTTAGCGGTTCACTTTCGTGGTTAAACTCATATATGTGATCCCGCTGAGCGGATTCGATGGCCGTGCTGAAAAAAACGATCCCATCGTCGGCCAGGAGATGAGCAATCGATTGGAAGAGGAATCGTGGATCTTGCAGGTGCTCGGCTAGCATGGCAGCAATGATCCCCTTGTACCGGACACTTGAACTCTCCTGCCCGAGCTCAAGGGCGTCTTTGACTTCAAATCTTACTCGATGACCGTGCCCGGAGACGGCAAGAAGGCGATTAGCAACCGCAACCGCCGGTGGACTAATGTCGATGCCATCAAGTCTTATGTCCGGCCGTTCTTCTGCCGCCAGCAGTCCGAGGACCCCGTGTCCTGAGGCTATCTCCATCACATTGGCCTGCAACGGTAGTGATCTCAGAAACTCATCCTTATACAGAGCGATGTGTTTAACCATCGACGGCCAGAAGGGATAAATAAGAATGGCCGCCCACATGTAAGGGACCATGTAACTTTCATCCTCGTACACCTCTGATATGACGTCGGGCAGGGCTTCGGGGGTATACTTGCCCGCCTTCTCGTAAATCTGCTGTGACTTGGCTACGCCGAGGCAATAGCGGGCGTATCCACGGGCAGCATCCTCAAACGCGCGGTCTCCATAGGCGGCCTGAGCCCACCTGGCCAGGGGATCTAAGAGCCATGAACACAGGGGCTCATTGGCCTCAAATGTTGCCCGGGCAGCGGGAGCAAACATCCTCGCCTTTTTCTCCAATGCTTCCAAAAATACTCTGGCATCTACCATCCTTCGAGTCCTTCCGTGTCCTTTTTTCATTCCGTCGAGCGTACGTGACGAACCATCCTCACCATGGGTCTGATCAGGTCAACGCCATCCCAGGGGGGCACGAAGACGTGCATGCGCCCGAGCTTCACTATCCTGTTTACGCCTCTTTTTGCTGCTGCGGAAGCGAGTTTCTCTTCTCTCTCAGGATTCTTCATGGCCAGCCCTAATGTTTGTACGCCTTCATCAAGTTTTGAAATCGGGCCGAACAGATCATCAACCTCGAGAACGGTCAGGGTTCTCCCCTGGGTCGGCTTGGGAATCTCAGACCCAGACCCGAAAAGGAGGGTCCAGTCCGGGCCAGGTGAAAAAAGCGCGCTATTCGCCGGATCGGCAAGCAACCACGAAGCGCGGGCCTGGCATATCGCCGACGTCAAAGCCGGATGAATGGTTTGTCGCGGATGGAGTCGGTCCTCTGCCTCGAAGGCATTCTTGAGACCTTGCAGGAATTCAGCCGTGGAGAAGCCCGCCTTTTTCTCTAAAAACAACACCTGGGGAGAAGAACAGGCTTGCTGATCGAACTGCCAAACGTCTCGAGTGATACGGCGGCACCACGATTCCCGCTCTTGCCCATCAGACCACGTTTCGGCATCTATGGCGGCTATAGAAATCCGCGGCCCGAAAACGGCCAACTTTGCCCAATGGGGAAACGGCAACGTCCGTACCGCCGAGACCGCCTCCGCGCCTCCCCAAATCATGGCTCCATCTACGACTTGAGCCATGGCCTCCTGTAAATCCTGACGGGCATGATCAAAGGCAGCCATAAAAATCCTTCCTGTCAAGACTCTGGCGGTATCGCCTTGATCCAGTTTCTGCATAAGGCACCGTGTCTGGTCGACAAGGTCGCTGGGAATGCGCACCAGAGCGGCGTTGCCCCCCAGAAGGGCACAGGTCATGGACAGAATCGGCTGGATCTCTATGTTCCCAGCCGGCCAGTGGCCCACCACGCCAATGGGATAGGCCTTAAGTCTTGCCCGGCCATCTTCCATCCAATCACCATGGAGTGCACCCCGGCCGAGTTCTCGGGTGATGATGGGCTCCAACGTCCCACGTCTCAGCCACAAACGCAGAAAAGCAACGCCGGGGATATCCGCCGTTTCAGGGTCGCCCAAGGCGGCAGCCCAGGACTCGAACACGTCCATGACCCTTTTGGGCGTGACTTCCGTCGCCATGACAGTCTGGCGCACTCTCTCGGCGGCAACGAAGATCTGTTCGGGCGAATCTATGACGTAATTGGAGTCATCCATTGAAGAATCCTTGGCCAACCACAAGCTTATCGCCTGTTATCGATGTTTCCGCATCCTCTAATCTCCGCCTTCGGTACCCGACCCACAAAACGGAAACAGGTGCCCCTTCTGCCACAAGGGCATCCATCATACATCACCACCTCAGCGATATCTTCCGTCAGGAGAAGGTGACCGGGAAAGCTGGTGGGCAAGATACTACATACTTGAACGATGCCCTGTTCTCCCTCTGCAACGGGCTCGAGCGTCAGAGGGTTTCTGACGATGACTTCTCCGAATGCGGGTACATGCTTGTTTCCCGCCGGACAATCGGGGTAAATGATGCCCACGTTTTCTATCAGCCCATAAAAATCAATTACGCAATCAGGAGAACATCCGAATATTCGGGCCAGACCCTCGTTGAAGGCCTGCTTTTCAACAGCTTCATCTTGCAGCCGTTTCCAGCCCCCGCTGTGAAGGATATGGATGTGAGGCATTTCGAGTCCGATGCCAGCCGCTAATAAAGGTTTTACCAGATGGTTCCAGAGAATGTAGGTAAATCCATAAACCAGCACAGAAGATTCCCGATGTTTGTTTGCAAATTCCAGGACTTTGTCTATATTCAGTGTGAGATCTCCCTGGTTGCCCTTCCCCAGACAGTAGGTGACCTCAGAGGCAAAGGGTTGAAGCCCCTGGATCGCCGCGCCCCTCGCCCCTAATTCGGGCCCTCCCCAGACGGAGTCGGGCACATCCACTACTAAGTAAGGCCTGCGGGCCGATCCAATGAAATCCTGAACGATGACAATGACGCCTTTGGTCATGCGCCTCGCTGTCGCCGAGTCGAGGACGACCCTGCTGGGCAACTGACTTGTCGTTGAACTGGACGTTAAAGTCCGCTTGATCTCGCCCTGCTCAACCAGCGATAGAGGAGGCTGGGCCTTCAGCAGCCCAACCGGCAGATAGGGAAGGTCAGCGATTCTCCGGGCAAACCGAAAGCTGATCGGCCAATGCCGCACATAGTTCTCAATCGCCTTATTCCTCTCACAGGCATATTCCAACTCATCCTTCAGAATCTCCAAAAGGGCAAACGATTTTTCTTCAGGAGGCAATCGATAGGGTGAGCCGGTAAGCATCCGATCAATTCTTTCTCCGAGCCCTTCCATCGAGGCCGATTACTTTCCCTGGAGGGAAAAAAGAGAAATTTTCCCATGTGAGGTTTTGGGTATCTCAGAGACTATATTAATCGTGTTGCAGGTCCAATGTACGGGCAAGCTACGGCGAACCTGCTCCTCAATATTCTGCACTTTCTGTTCAGGGACGACCCACAACACCAGTGCTTCGCCGGCCTCCCCATTGGGAACAGCGGCAGCGGCGCATTCGAAGACCCCCGGCACGGCCGCTACCGTGGCCTCGACTTCTGCAGAACTTACCCTCACACCCCTGATTTTGAAAAAGGCCCTCTGCCGCCCATGGAGCCAGATGAATCCATCTTCGTCTATGTGAGCCAGGTCCCCGGTCCGAAGCCATCCGCCCTTGAACACTTGATGATTTTCCTCCGAATCATTAAGATAGCCGTTGCTGATAGACGGACCTTTAACGAGGATCTCACCGACTCGTCCGGAGGGGAGATCCTGACCGTTCTCGCCAACGATACGCACGGTTAGATTGTCCAAGGGACGGCCGACGCTGCCCGGTTTTTCGTCTAAAGACTCGGGGTCAAGACAGGATATACGGGCTGTTGCCTCTGTTTGACCATACATTACGTAAAATTTTGCCTTTGGGACGGCCTCCTGCATCTCCTGTATCCGTTGTGGAGCCAAGGCTCCTCCGGCTTGCAAAAACCGTCTCAGGCCGGGCATGGCGATAGACCGGATATTGGAGCGCCGGAGCAAAATATTGAAAACGGTCGGCACTCCGGCGAAAGTGGTGCAGCCAAACTTATCAATCGCGCGAAGAACCTTGTCGGGGAACATGAAGCGGCGGTCGAACACGACTCCCCCGCCCTGATAAAGATGCGTCTGAAAGACACTGGCGCCGAAGCAATAATGGAGGGGCAGTATCAACATGGCTCGTTCGTCATTGGCCAGGCCTTGGCTGCGGATAATCGCTTCGGTATTGGCGGTCAGATTCCCATGGCTTATCATCACGAAACGCGGTGTTCCGGTGGATCCGGAGGTAGCCATGAGCGCGGCCAGCTCGTTCCCGGCGCAGGAAGCGGGCGGAATCATTTTTGGGGACTTATCTTCCGGATACCCGTGCAAATAAAGAATCGACCTTTCTCTCAACCATTTTAGGGGGAGCGCCTTTTCCGTCCAAACTCCTCTCGCGCCTGTTTCCCGGGCCAGCACATCTCCCGATGCCAAGATTGTTCGATCCTCGACGGGCACGGCCACCAGCCCCGCATACATAGCACCCAGGTAGGCGATGCCGCTCGACGGTGACAAGGCACAGCCGATAAGTACCCGGTCTCCCTTCTTCAGGCCGGCGGAGAGAAGGCGGCGGCAGAACCCGAGATGAGGCGGGGGAGATCTGACGGATTAATAATCTCCTCCGTAGCCGCATCAATCAAACATGAAAGCGGCCCCAGATTTTTGACCAATCTCCCGGCAAAATTGCCTTCCGGAGTTTTAACCATTTCAAATTTCATCTATCTTCGATTGGAGGACCCTCACAATCTCACGAACGTTTTCCATCTCCATAAGCTCGTCCACATCGAAATTCACTCCGAAAACAGACTCCAGACTAGCCGCCAGGGACAGATGACCTACCGAATCCCACCCTGGCACATCATCTGGAATTGTCTCTATAGAAATCAATTGCGGATCGATGTCGAATGCGTCATGAAAAGCCTGTTGAACTTTGATAAGAATTTCTACCATATTCTCTTCCCCCGATCGAGTAAGTATATAGACTTCTCAAGATACTGCTCTAATTTATTGGTAACTTTAATCTTAGAAAGAGATCGTGATTTATTCAAATCTATTTTTGCCTCAACTTTTGAACGTTACTAATTTATTTTAGGAAATGTAATCCATCCCTTGTCACCAGAAACTTTCTGTATTATTTGGCACCTATCTATTACGGGTCACCAAGCAATCCTACTTCGGTCTGTCCTGCATGCCCATCTTCGCGCCGCTGCCCAGCTTGCCCCGGGCTTTCCCCAGCCTAATATGGGTCTCCATGATATCCTTGGGCACATAGGGCTGTTTCGCCTCCGGCTTGCGCGTTAGAGAGAGGGAGCTGGCGGGACAAGTGGTGACACACAAACCGCAACCGATACACCGGTTCACATCCAAAAAAGCCTTGTCGTCGACCAGACAGATTGCTTCCATCTGACAGCGCTTGACGCAGGTGCCACACCCCTCACATGTATCAGTATTGAGACTCGCTAAAAAAGGGCTGGAGACTATGTTTGCCGGTTCAGGGAAGCGCTTAAGACTTCGAAGGGCGTTACAGCAGCAGCCACAGCAGGTGCATATAAAAAGGGCCTTCTTAGCGTTGGATGGCTGTAATACCAACCCGACCTCCTCGGCTCGTCGAAGAATCGCCAGGGCATCCTCCTGGCTGATGGTCCGTCCACGGCCGGTGCGCACCATGACTTCTGCGGCCATACCCAAGCCCAAACAGCTTTCCTCCGGCTTGTCACAACCTTTGCCCAGGACGCGCTGCTCCTGTCGGCAAATGCAATTGGACACGGCAAAAGTTTTCTGAGATCGTACCAATTCCTCTGCCTGTTCGTAAAGCATAATCTCCGCCTCACTGCTGACACTTTTCTCCACAGGGATAGTGCGCATTTGGGGATAGGCCCTCCAAAAGCTGTTTTCAACGTAAGTGAGCATATACTCCTCGGCATCTTGGGCAAGCTCCCGATCCAACTTATTGACTTGGCTTTCCCAGAAGCCCGCAACGAACTGCAAGGCTCCGTACAAGGGTGGTTTACCCCCCCTGTCGATGCTGGAGATAAGACCCTTCTTAGCCATTTTTTCCAATCGTTCAGCAGCCTTTTCGACCGGAATCCCGGCTCGGCCGGCAATTACCCGGGGGTCCCCGGGGATCAATGTCAGGTGCACGGCGAGTTCAGCATCTTCGGGTGTGAAAAGCCGCCGCAAAATGCGTATTTCCACACCGCTTTCAGTACGCGGGAAGCCGGCCGGCAAGTCGTCCAGATGCTGGGCCAGTCTCTCGTAAATGTTTTCTTCCATCATATTCTCCTTAAAGACTTAAAGACAGGTCTTCCGTTTCGGACCATGTTAACATGAGCAAAAAATGTATTGCTTTCTTCACAGAACTCAGAAGGCGAAGAGAAGAATTTTGTATTCATAACGTCTCTTATCTTTGTGTTCGATCACTTGCCCCTGAATACAAGGGGCAACACTCGGTCCCTGCCTTCGGTCATTAGCCTGCGGACTATCGGCCAGAGACGAAATGGTGGCGAAGGCAGATCCGCATGGCGCAGTGTAGTATTAGGAACGGTCGCCAGTTCAATGGTCTCCAGCGGTTGAACCGGAATGCCCATCGTGACCTTTCCCGCGGTTAATTTCAGGGTCTCTTTTCCGACTCGCTTGCATAGCAGCATCTCCGTCTCGCCTTCTCCAGCCATCCAGGGCCGCTCGACCGACATCTCTTCGATGCCCTCCGGGACCTGTACGACGATACGCCTCGAATACATCTTGATCCTAAGCACCCCCCCCACTAACCGAGTCATGTAGTTTGATCTGGTTATACCCTTCAAATCTGTCCACACGACATTTCCCAGCCGATTGATAGTACTTGCGACTTCAGCCAGAAGCTCCATTCCGCCGCACGCGTCCTGATGGTGGCCGATAAGGATGATTGGTTGGGAAAGAAAGGCGCTAAGAATAATTCCAGTCTTCCAGTCTGGGTAGCATTTCAACTGTGGATTCCAGTCGGGCCGCAAGCGGATACGCGTCATTATCGGCAGGCCACAACCTTGAAAATCAGCCACGTCCAGCCCGGTCGTTGGGTTCCAACGATGGTCTGGATTGTAATGAAAAAAAGAGTCCCAAGGTATACAGGCCGCTTCATAACCCAACTGCAACATAAGGTGCAGCATGTCTTCGGAGCAGGCACTGTGGGGTGCGGCCATAACGCGGGAGACTTCTAGCCCCGAATTCTTTTCGAATTTTTCGATACGTCTCAGGGCCTGCGCGAGAATCCCTAATTTCTCATGATCTGATTCAGCAGAAACCAACTCAACGTAAGTATGGTTGTTTCCATGGATTAATAGAGAAACGCGGGAAGGATTTTCACGAAACAGACGTGCGGTCTTGGAATGAACGTGCCAGGCATCAACCGGTATGGTTGCCAGACCGACATGATAATTATGAACTGATGCATGTCGCACCAAGTCTCGGTAATTGATATATCCGTACGACGACGCATGCAGATTTGGGTCATCGAACATAATGTAAGCGCGAAGGGGTGGGGGTGTCCAGGCGATGTCTTTCGTCACCTCGCGTAAAAAATGAAACAGAGGCAGCAGACGCATGAATTGGCCCGGCTGTAAATACTCGGAGAGATACTGGTCGTCGGCCAGCTTGGGAGGTCCCACAGCTACGAAGTCCACTCCCGATCTATTTTCAGTCCTGTAAATCCACAAGACGTGTCCTGCCTTGGAGGCAACTGGTTCGTCTCCGGGAAAAAGCGAAAGGGGGATGAATTCCTTGACGTCCACGTCCAACAGAGTCTGACCATGGAAATAAGAGTGGAGGACAGATGAACTGCCAAAAACGACATTGGCTGACTCGCATTTTACCGGATCCATAGGGCTGTTTAAAACCGCATAGCAACGAATCCCCGCGGCTGAGGCCTTTATTCCAGCATCCCTGCCACCATTGAATAGCATTAGCCCATCAAACCCTGTATAACATTCTCGCTCAGACTTGCAGAACTCTACGTGGAAGAGCGAACTGAGCACGAGGAACGAGTTCCGATATGCCTCGAACACTACCGAAGGAACAACACCGATTCGTTTTCGTTTCATGCTTTCATTCACCAGTAAGCCGAAACGAACGGGATGAGCAGTATGTGTGAGTAGTAGTCGCTGCTCGCCCCGGCATGGATGGGGCCATACGCGAGAACTCCGGCAATACTCACAAGACCGTTCAGGGAACCATAGGCGAGAATTCCGGCAATAATCGTAAAGAGTGAGAATATCCAGCCCTGCAGATTCACGCCTGCCTCACGTGTCCGCTTCCCCTGAAAGCCGTTCAAAACCCTACTCATATAGCTGTGCAATTTGTTACGCTGAGATTTAAAGTTCGCATTTGATGAACTCTGAGGAAGCCGATCGGTTAATGCCTGCTTGTCAGACTTGGCGGGAATTCTGTTCAAAAAAAGACCAAAATTGTATCTCGGTAAAATCGTTATTTTTCTCGAAACGCCTATTTCAATCTTGATAGGGAAATTATAGGATGTCCTCCATTACGTATGTACTATTCGCGTCGATATACCGATCAATTTCGCCATATTCCAAAGTTCGCCCCACAACTCTCTGGCCAGTACGGCGACCGCCGTACCATAGCACACCATGCCGATAACCACCTGTGCTACCAGCACGATAAGTTCATGAACCTGCCCAATGAGCACGCGCTCGGTGCCCAGTACGGCGAGTGCCATGATTCCACATGCCACCAAGATCGGCCATGTCGCTGCGTACAGATTAGCAAAAGAGAGAGTCACCAGTCGTGAGATTACGAAGAAATTCACTAATCCCGTGACGCCTGCGGCCACGACGACAGCCCATGCCACGGCCGCCACACCATGTGTTGCAGCTAGCCAACACCCAATGGCGCTCGCTGCAGCATCGAGCAAAAAAATCCACATGTATAGTCCCACCCGCCCGAGCGCCATGAAGGTTGGGTGTACAAATGTTTGCGCGCCCCGAAGTATCCCACTCACACAAAGGATCTGCATAGGTACGATGGCGGCCTTCCACTTTACCCCCAACATAGGCGGGATCAGGCGCGGACCTACAAGTAGTAAGCCCAGGAACACTGGCAATGCGAGTGCACAAACCAGGGATGTCGACCGAACAAACATACGACCGAGTCGTTCTGGATCATCCTGTATCTTGGAAAAAACAGGCATAGCGACGCTCTGTGCTGGAGTCGCGAGTACATCATTCCCCAAGGACACCACTCTCTGCGCGATTGTGTACGCTCCAAGCGCGGCGACGCCCAACCCTATTCCGATAACCGTTTGGTCGACACGCTTCGATACGAACCACAATAAGTTGCTTCCCAGTACACCCCCGGAAAAAGGCGATAGGTCGGCTAAAGCCGCTCGGTTTGCCTGAACGCCTGGCCGCCACCTTACGCTGGACCACAAACACGCCACACCTACTGCAGCACCGGCCAGTTGCTGAGCCACAAGGCTCCACACACCGAACCCAAGCAGTGCCGATACAACGCCGACACAGCCGCCGACGGTTGTTCCGACCGTCGTGCGGATGGCCAAGGACCTAAACCTCATTTCTCTTGTCAAGAGTGCCATGGGGACTATGCTGAGAAGCCATCAGCGGCATTCCAACCGCCAGCCACGCCACCACGGGGGCTACCCTCTCGTTCTTGAATATAACAGCAAGCGGGTAACGAACCGTAATTGTCAGCGCGGCAAGCACTATTGCCACAACAATGTTCGCCCAGAACACCGTATCTAAATGGGATGGTTTGAGCTCTTTCCGCTGGACTAAGGCTTCACCCAAGCCTTGTGTTACGAACATCTGGATGAAGGCAATGTATACACCGGCCAGTGCGACAAGCCCAAACGTCTCCCTATCAAGGAACCGGGCAAGCAAAGTGAAGACCGCAAGCCCTAGAATCTGCCGTCCCCAGGCCTCCACTGACGCCCAGATAATCCCTCCAACGGCCGTTACCTTTAAACTCAGTGGATCTTCCCCTTTCCAGGATGACAGCGCAAACAATCTTCAACCGCTCTCCATATCCTCGGGTTAATTGCCTCCCATGTCCACTCTCCTAAAAACTTATTCCAAGCCCTCTCAGACATTTCCGCCGCTTCAGAGTTCCGTTGGATCAACTTCAAACATGCGTTGGCAAAAGACTCAATGGTATCGGCAACAAGCAATTCTTTTCCATCAATAACATCGTATCCATAGGCGCCGATAGAACTCGAAACGACCGGGCACTTTCGGCTGAAACCTTCGGCAATCTTTATCCGCGTGCCTCCTCCTACGAAGATAGGTATAACCATCAATGACCAGGAGGCAATCTCTTCGTCCGGGTCAGTGAGGTAGCCTAATCCCTCCACATCTTTTCCTAACTCTGTTATACTTCCATCGGTTTTCGAACCAACAAGCCGAAGCCTGGCTGTCGGGTACTTTTCCTTGATAAAAGGCCAAACCTTCTTAATGAACCACTTCATTCCTTCTACATTTGGTGAATACTTAAAAGTTCCAATGAAGCCTATTCTAACCGGCGAGGCAGGATGGGGTTGGGGGACTTGCTTAGGTCCCTGGAAACCATTAGGTATAACATGAATTGAAGAGTGAGTTCCAAGATAGACACGGTCCGCTTCACTGCAAACCCCTAATCCAGAAAATAGGTTAGGCAATTGAGCTTCTCTCAACCTCCACATTCTTGCCTGAATGCTTAAACTAATTCGAATGAGATATTTCGGCTGATTAATACTTTCAAGTCTGTACAATTGACTTTGAATATCGTCTATATCGAGAAAGGTTCTCATATTTTCATTAAAGCCGAGGGCCGATGGAATTCTGAGACCATAAAACCAAATTAGATCGTTTTCTGAGGCCCATTTAGAGAAATTGCGTTTTTCCGCCAGACTGCAGCCAAAATTAAAGGAATTACCAATAGATAAACTTAAATTTCGTCTTGTATAATCAATAAAACTCTTATCCGAATTCTCGGAAAAACTGAGAGTTTTCACGTCCGGAAATTTTTCCTTGAGAATCTCTATATCATTAGATGGAACATCAGAAGTTTGAGCGAGAACCAAGGTGACTCGGCCTATTTTAGAAAGAGCTTCCCCGATTTGAAGGGCTCTCAATGAAGCTCCATAAATCTCTCCGTAGGGATTGTGAGTGGTCAGGTATAAGATTCGGCAAGCCATATTTGTGTCGGATCTAACTTTTTACCCAATCATCTGACATTCAAATCTTACAATGACTTTGGCAGTTTGCTCCACTGACGATACTCCTTGGGGCACAGGTTTATACATACCTAAATTGAGCGATTTTTTAGATTGGAAATAATACGACTCATTTTTCTGAAAATATTTACAACCCAAAGACCATAATTTTCTATGCCGGAGTTTATTTTTAAAAAATAAACAGGAAAGATGTGATTAAAGGGAGACCCAAAAGCATCTGAGGGTATTTTTGGGCACACCGCACCATCGATATTCTATGACATAATAATGAGCCGACGGATTTCTTAGGTCTGTCCAATAGGTATGGGATTTTCACTTTTTATCCATAAATGATAAAAATTAAGGGCCTGCCAGGCTGCTCGGGTAATTTTAAGGGTAATTCTATCAGCATGGTGAATAATCTTTCCAGCCACATCAAGAATTTTTCGTCTCAAGGTGGTAGCGTAGCTGCTCACTGCGACTACCGGCGCACAAACATCTTCTTTAAAAGCCTCATAAATAAAAAAACCTATCAGCAGGGTAAAATAAAAGGCCGCATTTTGGTGAAATCGTTTAAACGGAAGCTGTTGGCTGCCAAAATCTTTCAAGGCCCGGTTAACCAACTCGTCTCCCCCTCGATCATGATACGACTCTACAATTCCTCCCGAGGTCAACAGGGTGCTCATTCCAGCCTCAACCAGCTCCTTATCCAGTTCTATCTCTCCACCCAGATTGGTGTAGATGATGGTATCCGGACGGGCAAAGTTCAGAAGCATCTGCCTGTCTTTGTACAGGGGACGGCAAAAAATCGCTCTTCGGCCCCGATCCCAACTATCCCGCTGGTCCACAAACTCCACATACTCCCAGACTTGTTCTCCATTTTTATAGGAACCCCAAGTCGAATGGTCTATCTGGGCTACCCGGTTCTTGATATCTTCGTAAAGCTTTCCTCCACAAATATATCCCCCCTTCAGCGTTTCAAAAACTTTGAAGATCTTCTGATCAAAAAAACCACTGTCCAATCGAATGATAATCGGCACCTCCGGTCTATATTTTTTCCGGATAAAGGTCACCATGCGACGGACCATCTTCTCGACATCCGTTCCGTGATTGGAGTGCTTATCCCCGCTACGGAAAAGAGCATCGACGATAAATCGACTCCAAGTCATCTGAAGCGGTTGGAATCCTTTTTCTTTCTTATAGGTCGGTTTGACTCCTTCCCGGATCGTAGCCTCATCATTGTCCATGACCATCGTATCGATACCCAGGATTATCACCGCGGGTTTTGCTATTTGAAGCCGCCATCCAAAAAGTCTCAGCAACACTTGGCGAAATAAATGGGTCCAGTGAAACAAAAGGGATTGATAAAATCGCTTGATCGCATGCGAAGAAAGCATTTGGGAGCTATCGGTCTCAATGGTCTGGGCATAGCCCTCGTCTTTTTTGAGCGTATCAAAATAAACCAAATGCCGACTGGTCCCATCCAACAAAAAACAGAACAATTGCTTAAATATCTCTGTAATGGCTTGCCCTTTACCACTCTTGCGCACCGGGCCAAAAAACTCCTCCAGGTATGGAAACAGGCCGATGTTTCTCAAATAACGAACAAACAACGTCAATCCCGCTCGACTCGTCAACACGTTATCCGTTACTTCTACCTGATCGATTTTGGGGTTGCTTTTCTTTCTATCCGTAGTATGATTCATCTTTCCTCCCACCCATTGGGTTACTGGGTCTTCAAGAGTGTTGTTTCCCGTTCTCTTGTTATACCAAATAGTTGCCCTTTTGGGTGGGTTTTTTTATGCAAAAAATAGATTTT
>CAWIRY010000115.1:0-144037 GCA_963838485.1 uncultured delta proteobacterium
CAACGAATCAAAGTCGACTGCAACATCTTTCAGCTTATAGGGGATGCATCCCCCGATGGTCCCCCGGTCGAACCGCCTTGAATTGATCCTTTCCCGGAACGCCTCCCCCGATTTCTTCAACAATCCGGGTCAGGGGAACTCCCATGGGAACCTCTATTAAACCCACATTTTTGACTTTACCAACCAGGGAAAAAGCCTTGGTTCCCGTACTGTTCGAAGTTCCGATTTTTGAATACCATTGCCCGCCTTTATCGATAATCACCGGGACATTGGACCATGTTTCCACATTATTTAACACGGTGGGCCGATTCCATAAGCCCCGTTCTACCGATCGAATGTATTTGGCCCGGGGTTCTCCGGCTCTACCTTCGATGGAAGTAAAAAGGGCGGTGGATTCGCCGCAGACAAAGGCTCCTGCTCCTCGGTTAATCTGAAGATCGAAGTTAAAGCCGGTTCCCAGAATATTCTTTCCCAACATACCCAAATCCCGGGCCTGGTCAATAGCTCGATTAAGTTTTTAATCGCAATGGGATATTCCGCCCTGACATAAAGGAATCCCTGGTTGGCCCCGATGGCATAAGCCCCTATTAGCATGCCTTCCAAAACCGCATGGGGATCCCCTTCCATAATGGCCCGGTCCATAAAGGCTCCGGGATCTCCCTCATCTCCATTACAAACCACGTAAGCCGGACCAGGATCTTTTTTGAGGGCAGTGATTGCCGAACGCCATTTCCGGCCTGTTGGAAAGCCGGCACCTCCCCGCCCCCGCAGTCCGGAAATTTCTATCTCTTTAACCACCTCGTTCGGGGTCATGGAGGTTAAGGCCTTGGCCGCAGCCTGATAGGCCCCATGGGCCAGGGCATCCTCTAAAAATAAAGGGTCGATGATTCCTAAATTCCGAGTGGCAATCTTCTGCTGCATTTTATAGAAGGGAATGGAAGACGAATCTTGATATTGGGTTCCGTTATCGCTGTATAAAAGTCTCTCGACCACCTCACCCTGGATAAGGGTCTTCTCAACAATTTCTTCTACATCACTCAGTTTTACCCGTGTGTAAAAAAGATCCTTCGGGCTTATTGTGACCAAAGGTCCTTCCTTACAAAAACCATGACATCCTGTTTCCTTCATCAGAGGCTCTATTTGAATTGCCTGCCCTTTTGCTTTGCAGGTCTTTTTGAAAGCTGCTACTATCTTATCAGCCCCTTGAGCCAAACATCCTGGCCCCAAACAAACCCGAATTACCGGTTGATCCGGATCATGGGCTTGGAGTGCTTGGTTTTTTAGTGCCTGCAGTTCTCCGATATTAGTTATTTTTCCCATTTTATTCTCCTGTTAGGGGATTCTTATTCAAATTTTTTAAGAAAATTTTTGACTGTTCTTTGAGTGGCACCCCCTAAATATTCTTCATCAATCATGACTACAGGAGCCAAGGCACAAGCCCCGAGGCAATTAACCGTCTCTAATGAAAATTTGAGGTCCTCCGTGGTATGTTCCCGCTCTATACAAAGAGTCCTTTCCAAGCCTTCGGCAATCCTTTCCCCCCCCCCTCAAGTGGCAGGCTGTCCCCAAACAAACCCTGACTTCATGTTCTCCTTTAGGTTCGAGACTGAACGATTTATAGAAAGTGGCCACGGCATAGGCCTGGGTTAAAGGAACACCGACATGGTCACAAACGAAGATCATGGCATCAGGGGAAACATAATTATAGGCGGCCTGAATATCTTGCAAAAGAAATATTAAAGATTCGGCTTTCCCCGGATATCGTTCTATAATATCATCAATGTCCACATGTTTTTTACTCACCGTAAGTCCTCCTTTTATATAGTTAAACGAATTTGTTAATAAATTTTAAAAGCTTTAGCTCCCTCCTTCCTTGATCGGAAAGGGAGAGGCGGCGAGAATAACATTTGATTGAGTTTTCTATTAAATTTCTTATCATACGGAGATATATAATTCAATTTTAAAAGAAGTCATCATCTTTTATTTTTTGCAAAAGAAGGACCAACATATTTAATATATTGTATTTATTTAATATTTTGTCCAGAAAGATGGAAGGGAAAATTATATTGAAACGTTTATTGTTTCACATAATAGAAGAAATGATTAATTTTTTATTTTTTGGGCTTTATATAAAGGCGAAAAGTAGTTTGGAATTAGTTTGTTTCAGTGAAACAAACGAAACAAAATGAAACATAATATTAAATTAGTTCAAATTGTTTCATCTTACGCCAAAGAGATGTTCGACTAACACCCAAGATGGCAGCCGCTTCTTCACGGCGTCCGCCGGTGCGGCTCAGGGCATTTTGGATGGTTTCCTGGTCGAGGTCAACTCCCCGTTCAGGTTGGCTTTCTAATTTTCGCTCCTTAAAGAATTCATCCATGGCCGGAAGATTCTGCAGGAAGATGACTGGTCCTTTGACAAATACATAGGCATGCTCCAAAACCCTTTCGAGTTCCCGGACATTCCCGGGCCAGGGATGGGTCATGAACAGCCGCAGGACCTTCGGGTCCAGGCCGCGAACCTCCTTGCCATATTTTTTATTGAGACGGACCATAAAATATTCGATCAGCAAAGGGATATCTTCCCGGCGTTCGCGAAGGGGCGGGAGGGTGATCGGAACGGTACGGAGGCGGTAAAAGAGGTCTTCCCGAAAGATCCCTTCCCGAAGGGCTTCGGACAGATCCCTGTTGGTGGCGCTGATGATACGGGCCTGCATGGGGATCAATCGGGTTCCCCCTACCCGCTCAAAAACTTTTTGCTCTAAGACCCTTAGGAGTTTTACCTGGAGCTCCGGCTTAAGTTCGCCTATCTCATCCAGAAATAAGGTCCCTCCCCGGGCCAGCTCAAACCGTCCGACTTTGGAACGAACTGCACCGGTAAAAGCGGCCTTCTCATGGCCGAACAACTCCGACTCCAGGAGGGATTCCGCCAAAGCGGAACAATTTACGGCAACAAAAGGGCCTTCTTTATAAGGCGATTGATTATGGATCGCTTTGGCGATCAGTTCTTTTCCGGTGCCGCTTTCACCTTGAATCAAAACACTCACATCGCTGGCAGCTAAGTCGGGGAGCATCTCAAAAATGCGGGTCATAGAAGGACTTTTGCCGATGATATCCGAGTGGGAATGTCGGCGAGGGATAGACTCCAGCTTTTCTTGTAATTCTATCAAAGGCCGGAAGGATTCCACGGCCCCGACTACCAGGCCGCTACGATCGCGGACCACGCTGGTATTGACCAACACGGGCAGCTTGGTTCCCTGTTTATCGAGCATCCTAACATCCTGGTCCAACCGGGTAAGTCCAGTCTCCAAGGTGAGGCGTAAAGGACAATCAGATTGACAAAGATCAGAACGAAAGATTTCCCAGCAAAAGCGTCCCAATACTTCATCACGGCGGTAGCCGGTAATCTTTTCAGCCGTTTGGTTAAAGGAGATAATCCTCCAGCGGGAATTAATGGTAAAGATGCCCTCGGCCAATTGTTCCAAAAGGGACCCAAAACCCAGGTTTGGCATTTGGGGCATTAGAGATGGATCGGTAAAATGTCTGGGCTGAATAGCCCCATAGTCGGCGTCCTGAAAACTTAACAGGACCCCGGCGACATGTTTTCCAGGGCCGAAAATGGGATTGGCCGAGTAAAGGCAGTTAAAGGGATTGCCCTGGGCATCTTCAGCCTTGGCTATTAAGTTCTGCGTGCTCACGCCTTTTCCCAAGGCATTATCCAACGCGGATTGCGCTTCGGCTAAATGAGGACCTTGTAGGAAATTGTCCAGAACGAAATGTTCCCCCGAAAACATGTCGCGGCCAAAGAGATGTCTCGCCGTTTCGTTTGACCCCATAATTCTTAATTTTTGGTCCAATACTACGGTTGCCTCTCCGGCCAGGAGGATTTGGGACTTTCCTTCAAAGTCGTTTTCCTGATCGTCCAAGTCCTCTGTTACCATTTTTTCATCAGCCGGCTCTTGAGCCCTGTGAGACTTCATTGGGGTTTCCTGTCAAGAAGATCGGGAGTCCACTTTTCCCTTTCCTCTTTTTTTTCTAATTCTTCCTTGGCGTTAGCCAAAAATGCGTTTCATTTCTTCGTCCTCCAGAAAAGAGGAGACATTCCAACAAAAAGCCCGAAGGTGGTTATTGGCCAACCCCGGTTTCAATAATCTGAATACTTCATCAAAGCCCCGGGATTTAACCAGGTCGGACACTTCCCGCAGCCCATGCCAGGCCTTCGGATCATTGTTTTTGTGGGCATTTTCATAGGCCTGACAAAGATTATTGACTCTGGTTACCGAGCAGCGCTTGCAGCTTCGATCCCCCATAATTCAGATCCTTTTTAAGTGTAGAGTACCCCCCGCATTAGGTGGAGAGGGCATTATACACGTTGTCGTTAATGGGGTCAAATAACTTTAAAAAAAATGGGAGATCAACCGCTTAGGATGGAAAGGCCGGTGGAATAGGGGGGCAGTGAGGAAAAGGTAAAATGTTCTCCTGAAACCTGGTGGAAATACCCGGGGAGCCCCGAGCCGGTATGATGGCCGGGGCCACCCGTTAGGCACCAAAGCTTAGAGCTTTATTGGGTTCAGAAATTAAAGACTTTGGCTTCGGCGGCCAGATCGATCAAATGGGGTCCCCCATCCAGGACCATATTGGAAAAGAATTTGGCCTCATCCACCTGACGGGCCTTGGCACAGGGGATTCAGACCCCGATGGGGATCTCGTTTTCCACCAGATAGGGCAGATAGTCATCGGGGCAGTCTCCGGTTGCCGTTTTGCCGGACATATCCCGGCTGGAATCGGCCCATCTTACCCCGTCGTCGATAAAAAAGACATCCACCTTATGTCCTTTGGAATGGGCGATCTTACTGAACTGAAAACACCGGGTGGCACTTCCCACCTCATCTTTGCTCAAGACAAATAAAAAATTGGCCATCACTTTCTCCTTGTTAAATTTTTAATCCCTTATTTGTGTTACAGGGTCTCCAGTTTTAACCTCTCCACTTTCAATGACCTGACAAAAAACGCCTTTGGTCGGTAAAAGCGAATATCCCTTGTAATTGTAGGTATGAGATCGGGAGAGGTCTTTCCCGAGTTGAATGATTATCAGTTTGGCTTTGCCTACCTGTAGTTTTGATCCACAGTCCATGGAGTGGATATCGATTCCTTCGGTTCTGATATTTTCGGCAAAACATCCGGGTTCTGCTGAAAGGCCGGTTTCCCGGCAAAAGGTTTGGACATCCTCTTCGGCCAGGAGACTGACCTCCTTTTCCGTTCCGGCATGGGAATCCCCCTCGAGACCCCAGGCCACCCGGAACAGACCAGCCTTAGCATTTTTTTTCGGTTCGGGCCGTTTTGGACTTAAACACACCCCAAGCACTTTACCGGATTTTTTCATATCAACCTGTTACTTCCCATTTCGCCCTTTTTTATTCAAAAGCCATTTCCGGTTTCCAAACTTCCCAGACCTTACCCACCAAATCAGGTCCGGGTGTGAGGGTCGTATTCCCCGGCTGCCAACCCGATGGTGTGGCCTCACCCGTGGCCCGAACATGCTGGAAGGCCTTGACCTGTCGTAAGAGTTCCGAGACATTCCGGCCGACCGGTGGGGTAACCACCTCCATGGCTTGAATGATCCCGTCAGGGTCTATCAGGAAACGCCCCCTGATGTCAACACCGGCTTCATCGTCGTAAACCCCATAGACCTTTCCCACCAGTCCCCCGGCATCGGAGAGCATGGGAAAGGGTATTCCCCCCTTGACCATTTTGGAAAGTTCCTCTTCATTCCAGATCTTGTGTATAAAACGGCTGTCTGTGCTCACTGAGAGGACCTGGACTCCGAGGGCCTTAAATTCTTCATATTTGGAGGCGACCGCCGCCAACTCGGTGGGTCAGACAAAGGTGAAATCACCCGGATAAAAACAGAGTACCACCCACTCCCCTTTAAATTTGGAGAGACTGATGTTTTCAAAACCGCCATCGATAAAGGCGTTCACTTCAAAATCAGGTGCGGGTTTGCCCACTTTTGCCGTCATGATAACCTCCTGTGGTGTGTTGGGGTTTCCTGATTCGACCGATTCCGTCCGGGGTACCCCGATCGGACCCTTTGCCGGCTTTACACAACCATCTTTTGCTTTAGCCATAATAGTCTCCTTAATGTTTTAGGTAAAACAACTTTGTATTGAATGGACGACTATTGACGATCTCTTCTAAGACTTTAAAATTCGTAAGTTCAGCTTCCGGACAAAATTTTTAAAATCCCGTGTACCACCTCCTTCGCTTACCATTTGCAAAATCCCTTTTGGATCAATAATCTCTATCCCGGAAAGCATGGTGACCGGGGTGTCTTTAAAGGCCTCTTTTAAAAGCGGGGTTGAAGTCCCTAAGAGGACCACCTCCCGGCAGGAGGCCGCGGCCCTGAGCAGAGGATCGATGGTATTATTGAGAAGTGTCGTTGAAGTGATCAGGGCAATCTGGCATTTAGGCAGCCACTCAAAGGCGGCCTCTTCCGGCAGGATCTCCCCGGGCTGTTCCCATTTTTCAAAAATGGTCAGGTGTTTTACCCTCTTTTTCAGTTCGGATACCATTGGGGCAAAGTATCCTACCATACCCACCTCATCCCCGGGGTGGAGATTCAGGACCTTTAAAATATCCCCTTCCTGTGCTCCATGGATTTGATGATTTATCAGGGCATTGGCCGCGGCCAACCCCACGGTGGCTTCAATTTTTTCACCTGAATTGAGCCCGGACAAAAGCGCGCCCACCGGCCGGCCGGCCAAAGGACGGAGGCCATGGAATACGGAACAGCCGCCCGGCAAATCCTGTCGGAAGGTTAAGGCCAGGCCGGTCCGGCCCGATTCGAGTTGCACCGCTGTATACCCTAAGCCGATACGCACATCTTTGACTTCTTCTTTCATGCCCTTGTCTCGCAGGGCTTGGATAATCTTTTCCTGTATTTTTGTCATCGTTATCTCCTGACTTCTTTCCCCATGAGGGCAACCAATCCCTGAAGACGTTCTTCCGCCTCTTGGGTCATCTGCCTGAAAAGTTGGGCTATGGTCACCTCCTCTTTGATCAAGGCCGCGGCCTGCCCCATCAGGAAGACTCCTTTTTCCATGTCACCCTCGGTAACCGCCCTTCCAAGGGAGGCTATCGTCAGGTCATCAATCTTTTTTTTATTTCCCCCTTTTTTTTCCAGCCCGATGATTTCCCGGGCTTGTTTATTTTTAAGGACCCGAAACTCCAAACCGGTAAAACGGCCGATAACCGTGGTATCCCCATCCCCGGCCGTCAAAATCGCCTGTTTGTATAAGGGATGAAGTGTGGCTTCCCGGGTAGCTAAAAGCCGAGTGCCCATTTGAACCGCCTCCGCCCCCAGGGCCAAGGCTGCAGCCGAACCCCGTCCATCGGCAATCCCTCCCGCCGCTATCACCGGCAGGTCGGTAGCATCCTTGACCAGGGGAACTAAAACCAGGGTGCTTATTTCATCGGGACAGAGATTACCACCGGCTTCTGACCCCATGGCAATCAAGGCATCCGCCCCGGCCTGATCCGCTCTTTCGGCCATCTCCCGGTTGAAGACAACCTGCAAAACAATCCGCCCGGCCTTTTTGAATCGATGGACCCAGGGAAGAGGATCCCCGGCAGAGAAATCAATAACGGGCACCTCTTCGTCGAAAACCACCTCGATGGCTTCCTTGGCTGAGCCCAGACGGAGGGGGATGTTGATGGCAAAGGGCTTTGCGGTTATCTGGCGAAGCCGCCTAATTTCCTTCCGTAAGTCTTTCGGTTGAAAGGTGGCCGCCGCAATGGTCCCCAGCCCTCCGGCTTCACAGACCGCAGCGGCCATATCCGCCCCGGTAATCCAGGCCATGGCCCCCTGGAGAAGGGGATATTGAATTTTAAGCAAGCGGGTTATTGAAGTTTGAATGGCTCACCTCCTGGGAAATTCTCATTCTTTTCCCCACCTTGTAGAGGCAAAATTTTCAGCCGGGGTGGCCTGCCGGATATCGATGGAAATCCGATCCGGATGATCATTTAACCGCCACCCTTAATTTTGCCAATGCCTGGTGCGCGGCGTTGATCAAAGGGTGCACCGTGGGCGCCGAAGTGAGCAAGGGATGGGTGGCGATCTGCATCATATCCAGGTCGCGGACATTCAGCTTAGTCTGTATCCCGATGGCTATGGTATTGATTAACTCACCGACGGAGGGCCCTCCCGACAACTGACCGCCAAGCAGCGTCCCCCCTTTATCGGCGAAGATCAGCTTGACATTCAGCGGGGATGATCCGGGAAGTACTCCCGGGTGGCGATCCGGGGCAACGGCCTGACCCGTAACAATCCTAAATTTCTCTTGTTCACAGGCACGGCAAGTCATCCCGGCGCTGGCCAGGGAAATATCCCCGATCTTGGTTGAAAAGGCAGAGACGGTCCCCTGAATCTGCCGGAGAACGCGGATACCGTAAATATTGGTTCCGGCGATTCTCGCTTCAGCCGTCGCTGTTGAGGCCAGCCAAACAGGGGCCTCTTTTCTGGTAAAAAAATCCCGTTTCAAAGCGCAATCACCCACAGCGAAAACATTTTTCGTTCTGGTTCTCATATAAGAATCAACCCATATAGAGCCGCTTTCGGTGCAAAACAATCCTGCCTTTTTGGCCAAATCAATGTTCGGTTTGCCACCGATGCCCAGGATGACGAGATCGGCGGCCAGGGTCTCTCCGTTATCCAGAGTGACTGATTCCACCCGGGTATTTCCATCAATGGATGCGGCCCGCCGATTACAATGAATGACGACCCCAGCCCGCTCCGGTTCCTTGGAGGCATCATCAGAGAATTCATCGTCAAAGGCACCGCTAAGAAGCTTCGGCACCATCTCCACGATATGCACCTTGGCCTTGGAGTTGCGGGCCAGTTCGTCGGCAAATTCCACCCCTATAAAGCCTCCTCCGATGATAACCGCCTGCCTGGCCCTTTGCGCCCTTTCCCGGAGAGCAGTCATGGCCGAAAGGCTTTTTTCAATGGCAAAAACGCCATCTCTTTCGATGCCGGGAATAGGAGGGATAATGGGCTTGCTCCCGGTGGCCAGGGCCAGCCTCTCATACTGAAGTTCCTGGCTCGATTCCAGGGTCAACTTGGAGGCTACTGTATCTAAGGAAATCGCTTTGCCGACTATGATTTCTATACCTGCCTTCTCTAAAGGCGCCATACCCATGATGTTCTGGGCCGGGTCAGCCAGGGTGTGCATCATGTAAGGAATGGCGCAGGGAATTACGCCATCGGCGATTTCCTTGATGACACAAACCGACTTGTCAGGATAAACACTTTTGGCTGTGAGGGCCGTGATAACCCCTGCAGGTCCCCCGCCGACTATGATGATATTGTAGTTCATTTTATTCTCCTTTCGTCTGTCAGTTTACCCATTAATTATAGGGTGGTGTCTTTGAATAAAGACCTCATAACCATTTATTTACCGTCTATATTTTCCCCCTTCTTCTTAAGGTGTCTTCGTCACTGATCGTTTTGGTGAATCTCTTCTGACTCTCATAGATGGAAATGACATGGAGTCCGTTAAAAAAACCCTTGACTTTAAGCAGCTCTTCCCTTCCGACCGGATCAACTCCGCAAGGTCGTAAGGGGGTATTGAGTTGTATTTCATCGGGAAGGATTTTTTTTGTTATCCGTAAAATCTCTTCGGCATAGTTTATATTTTCTTTTAAGAACATAATTTGCAGTGCAAGCCTTCCTTGAAAATGTCTTTTGAATTCCTTTAACCCTTCCAGGATTGTATCAAATCTTATGCCTTTAAGGGGTTGATTGATCATTTCAAAAGATTCCTGTGAGAAGGCATCCAGTTTGCAAATAACGAAATCAGCGCCTGCTAACTCTTTCCTGACATCCTTTCTGCCCATCAATGATGAGTTGGTAATCACGGCAATAGGCTCTTGCCTGATTGCCTTTACGGCATTAATCATCTGCCCCAAATTTGTTGCCAGGGTAGGCTCGCCCCTTCCCGAGAAGGTAATATAATCTATGGATATTTGGGGGAGGGCCCTAATTTCTTCCAAAATATCTTCGTTCGAAACGTACTGCTGACGTGTTGCCGTAAGGGACCCGGTCTTTCCCAACTGACAATAAAGGCAATCGAAACTGCATATTTTATCCTTTTGTGAAAGCAGGTCCACCCCGAGGGAACTCCCCACTCTCCAAGAAGAAACCGGCCCGTAGATATATTGAAGTTTTGTTTTCATTGGGGCCACATTCTTACGCACCTATGATTTCTTCAATGTCACTGTTGAATTTTGTCCTATTTTTCTTTCTCTCCGTAGATCAATTTCGACCTTCCGGTCTGGCTCATCTCTTCGGCTATATTTTTGAACTTTTCTCCCAATAAGGCCCCTTCTTCAAGAAAATTTCTTGTATTCTTGGAGCCGAGGAGCAGGAGCCTGAGATAAAAAAGTAGGCGTAGAAATAGTTTTTCGGGTTTGGCATGCTCCATCAAACAGAATCTCCCTCCCTGCCTGAGAACCCTGGCCACTTCATCGATGGCCATTGTCCTCTCAACTCCCTTCAATTCATAGAAGGCATGGGAGCAGGTGACCCCATGAAAGGAGTTGTTCTTAAAAGGTAATTGGGCGGCGTTGGCCTGGACCAGTCTGAGTTGGTTCATATTCAACTTTGTCGCCTTTTCTTTGGCTTTTTTAAGCATCCCCATGGAGAAATCGAGACCGATTACCAGGCCCTTCTTTCCTGCCCGCTTTCCTAATTCGATGGCCACTGAACCAGTTCCGGTGCAGAGATCCAAAGCCCTGTTTCCTTCTGAGAGATTTGCTTTCTCCGTGATAAATCTTCTGAGAGAACCCTCGATATCCCGGGAATGTAAGCGGATGATAACGTCGTAAATTCTCGAAAAAAGATCATAATAGATTTGTCTCAGAGATTTCATACTGAATTACGCTTCGAGTCCTGTCTCCTTCAGATTAAAAAAATCGCCGCCGCTATCACCGTGGTCCAGAGACCATTCCCCCTGGTAACGCAAGTGGTGGAAAAGGTGTCCACAATCTTTCCACTCATCCGATAAATTTCCCGTCTCTCGTCATAATCCTTTTGCGGGTCAAAATCGATCCCCAGGGTTGTGGCCAGCATAGTGGAAGCCAGATCTTCGGCAAAGTCGCTCATGACTTTCTCGTTCTCACCAAAGGCTGAATGTTCGGATAGATATCCATAATGACCTTCGTCCGTTGGGACTGCCAACCCGATAGAGGCTCCCATTAGTCTTTCGGGTTCATTGGAGCTGATCTCGGCCAGAACACAGTAGGTGATTTGACCCGGTAAAAGTTCTTTAATCCCGTCATCAAAAGGAATGAGCTTACAATTAGGAGGAAAGATCGAAGAGACGTAGACCAAATTACATTTCTCGATCCCGGCATCCCTCAAAGCCAGTTCAAAAGACTGCAATTTGGCCTCATGGCGGCCGATCCCTTTGGTGAAGAAGACCTTTTGGGGAACCAGCCAGACCTTATCGAGTTTGCCCGATCCCCTTCTTTGATTTGATTTGAAAGACGAATTCAAACCTTTCCTCCTTAGTTTTTTTTATCCATGGGGGATGTCCTTTTGAGGAAGCGTAAACCGGAAGGTACTGCCCTTTCCCGGTGTGCTTTCGACCGAGATCGTTCCACCGTGGGCCGACACTATGGCTCTGGCGATGGATAGACCAAGTCCAGATCCTTCCCCGTTTCTGTTTATCCGGCAAAAGGCATCGAAAACGCAGGGCAAATCTTTTTCGTCAATTCCAATACCGGTATCCGACACCTCAACCATGATGTCGTGTTCCCTTTTTTCGAGTTTAACAATGACCTTTTCCCCTGGATTGGTGTATTTTATGGCATTATCCAGCAAATTTTTTAAGGATCCGTGGTCAGTCTTTTTAATTTCAATCTTGCGGGGAAGCAACGAATGAATGCTCTTCCCTTCCTATCTCAGATTCCTCAGCCGGGTGCGGTGCGGTAATCGGTTCGCTCTGGTGGTTCCCGAATTTTTCTATGGTTTCAAGTACCGTCGAACCTTCTTCGGCCCGATAGAGGTCTAGAAAATGGTCTTTCAGCATATGGAAGGAAATCTCCCCGATTTTAGGTGTAAAAACAATATCCAGATTGTGCTTGATGACAGCCTTGATGACCTTTACCCCCACATGGATCCGGTCTTTTGTTTTAATAAACTCGTTGTAATAAAAATCCTCGATCTCCAGGCCATTGCTGTTGAGCTTGAGAATGATGAAATAAGGGGCCCTCCCGAAGTGTCCAAATACTTTCGAATCCAATCCGTTGATATCTCCTACCGGGATTATTATTGACAGGTCGGTTTGTTTAGACGGTTCTATGTGCACGAAAACCGATTCAATTCCATCATAAGTTTTTATCACACGCTCTTCCACCTGGTCTGCCAGCTCATGGGCCTTATACACCGTCAAGGAAGGGCTGGTGGTGATGATACATTCCACCATTTTGAATGGCCCGAACTGCCGTATTTTTACCCCTCCCACCCCCTTGACGCCCATCATTTTTAATAGTTGGCCTTGTATCTCTTGCTGCAGCTCTGGATCGAGGTTGGCGTCCATCAAAATCAGGATGGGCATCCAGACATTCTTCAGGCCGAGACGGATAATAAGCAGGGCAATCAACATGACCACTGCACCCTCCCCGTAAGGGACCCGGTTATAGGCCAACAAAAGACCAGTCAGAACAACCAGGGAGATGCCTATATCCATAAAAGATTCAGAGGCATTGGCTAACAGGGCCCTCGACTTAATGGCCTCGCCTGTTTCTTTTTCCTTTTTGGCCATGAAATAAGCCGCGGCCAGGGAGAGAACAGTAACCAAAACCGGCAGGATCGGAAAGGTATGCAAGGCCGGGATAAGAAATAGTTTTATAAATCCCTGATATAGATTCTCCAACCCAGCCAGGGTAATCAATATTCCAATGACCAGGGTTACGAACGTCTCGGCTCGGTATAATCCATAAGGAAATTTTTTACTTTTTTTTCGGGAAGCCAGCCAGAGCCCTAACCAGGAGGCGAAGATGGCCACAACGTCAACGCCGCTGTGGAAGGCGTCGGCGATGAGAATTCTGGAATCGAACAGGGTGCCTATGATAAATTTGCTAAGGGCCAAAAATAAAATCAAAAGGGATGCGGTCAAGGCAACCTTCTGACCCTGTTTAAGGCTATCGGTATGGTCTTTCGCGGTTTCCATTTTTTTCGTCGAAACTCGGCTAATCACCCTTTAAAAATTGGCGGGTCATAAAAGATCCGCACTGAGGGCAATTTCT
The DNA here is from genome assembly GCA_963838485.1 of uncultured delta proteobacterium. Lineage (GTDB taxonomy): Bacteria > Desulfobacterota > RBG-13-43-22 > RBG-13-43-22 > RBG-13-43-22 > RBG-13-43-22. The sequence goes on from CAWIRY010000115.1 coordinate 13,309, forward strand.
TTGGAAACAAGGGACACCTGGTTTATGGGGGACCACAAGACGGCATTGGGGACAGATACAGTTCGTAGAAGGCCCTCCCGGCCCGATGGCCCTGATGCCTCTTCCGCCACCGAACCCTCTGCCTTTGCCACGTTGTCGCCCGCCTCCCTTGAGCATAAAGGGCATGATGACCTCCTTTTGATTATTCCGGAAAGGTTTTTTCTCCCAAGGCCATGGGGCAAAGGGCGGTAATGAAGATTTTGTTTGCCTACAGAGAAAAGGGTTGTTTTTAAGAAATTTTGCAAGGCCCACACCCCACCTAAATTTCTACTTCGTCGCTTTAATAAAGATGAACCTCGGCGGAAAAGCACGAGGTTCTTTGGTTACGGATTGTTATTCATTCTTTGGTTTTCTGTTTTTCCAATTCCCCCAGCCGTTGCTCAATAGAGCTGAGGATGTCCCGCAATGAAGAAGCCTCTTCTTTGAGTTGAGAGGTTTCTTCTTCGCCGGTTGGGTTATAAGACGGGAAAAACCCCCGTCTCCTGGCCCAAGGACCGAGAAAATAACTCCCCAGACCCAAGCCCATACCCCAAAGGCCCCGACCCATGCCCCGGCCTCTGCCGAACCAGCCCGAACCGGCTGGGTTTCGGAGAGCACCGGTTCCGCAAGTAACCCCGGCCTCCTCCTGTTCTTGGTCCCATTCCCATGGGACCCGTTCGATCAAAACCTGGCATAATGCATTCCTCCTTCTTTGCCAGAGTTGGTTCCCCGAAGGGAACCAGGCTTTCAAGTCATTACAATTCCCTTTTCCCGTTCGACTTAATATAGCTTTCAATAGCCTGACGCAGTGTGTCCCGGGCCAGAATGGCGCAATGCTGGTGATCCACCGGAAGCACTGGCAGACTCTTAGCAATCTCTTTTTCATCAATATCCCAGGCCTCCTCCAGGTCTTTTCCCTTGGCCAGGGCCGCAGCAATCGAGGCACAAGCCCGGCTGACAGCACATCCATTGACCCGAAAGCGGCTCTCCAAAATTCTATCTCCCTGGATTCTTAAAGAAATCTCCATAGTGTCTCCGCAAGGTCCGATCACCCTGGCATGACCGTCCGGTTGGTCGATGATCCCTTCGTTATAAGGGCCCAGCCAGAACTGGACGGCCTGACCGGGAACGGATACTGGTTTGTCCTTATCTTTAGAAACCGGCATTGTCGAAAAATGGGCCAAATCGGATGACATCGTTTTTTAATCAACTCCCTAATCCTTGAGCAGGTGCTCCTGAATTCTTCCCCAGATTGTTTTAATTTCCGCGCCCAGGCCATTTCGACTCCATTCCAAAATGGTTTTCCCCTGGATCATGGCCTCGGTTACCGCCGGATCATAGGGAAGGCTTCCGGCCAGGCCCAGTCCCTTCTCCCGGCAATAGGTTTCAATTTGTCCGGCCATCTCTTTGTTCAGATCATATTTATTGATCAGAACCATCCCCGGGATTTTGAAATAATTACTCAGACTAAGCACGCGATCCAGGTCATGCAGTCCCAACAGGGTCGGTTCAGTGACGATCAAAACCCCGTCAGCGCCGGTCAGGGAAGAGATCACCGGACAACCGATGCCCGGAGGGCCATCCACCAGGATCAAAGGCAGTCCTTTTGCTTCGGCCAGATCCTTTGCTTTACCTCGTATGAGGGCCACCAGCATCCCCGAGTTCTCCTGTCCCACCCCTAACTGGGCATGGACCATGGGTCCAAAGCGCGTTTCTGAGACATACCATTCCCCGCAAACCGCCAAAGGAAATTCAATGGCCCCGAAAGAACAAAATTGGACACAGACGCCACAGCCTTCACAGGAGATCGGGTCAACCTGAAAGTCTTCGCTGATGGCCTCAAAACGGCAGACTTCAAGGCAACGGCCGCAGTCCGTACATAACTCCTGGATAATCTTCGCCTTGAGGCCCCCCATGAATTCCTCTCGGCTTTTGACTTCAGGCGCGAGCAGCAAGTGTAGATCTGGGGCATCCACATCACAGTCGACCAAAACCTTGTTAGGGATTAGCGCGGCCAGGGCACCGACCAAACTGGTTTTGCCGGTTCCTCCTTTGCCACTCAAAACACATAATTCTTTTATTTTATTTATAGCCATACCGTTTTGCCTTTATTCAATATAGACGGGTACTGCCTCTTGCTGATTAGAAGCGGTAATGGGGTTTGGGGTTGCATCATGGTTAAAACTCCCGTCCTTTGACTTCCTTAAGATGTCTTTGTTATGGGGCTCGAAAAGAATTAAATCAAACTCCACTGACTTGAGGAAGGCTATGGCAGTCTCCAATGAAACCGTTGAGTGTATTAACGATCCTTCCTGAACGATTATATATTGGGCCTGGTAATCAGCATTGATGTGTAAAATTTTAACCGGGTTTCTCATGGCCCTTCCTTTCTGCTAATAAGGACAGCCGTTTCCCTTAATGTGTTTCTAAATATTTTTTTATGTGCCTCCTGAGGATTTCATGGAATAACCTCTGAAATTTTTCCTTCCATTCCGGGTGAATTTCAACGAGTGATTGCCCCAGGGCATAACCCTCGGCTATTTTGCGTTCGAAAGGGATTTCCATCAGCAAAGGAATGTCTTTCGATCGCAAATATTTTTGAACCTCCTGGTCTCCCATGTCGGCCCGGTTCAGGATGACCCCAAAAGGAATACCTAAGCTTCCGAGGGCGGCTACGGCCAGCTTCAAATCATAAAGCCCGAAAGGGGTGGGCTTGGTCACCAGGATCGTATAATCCGACCCTTTAACGGTCTGTATGACCGGGCAGGAGGTGCCCGGCGGGGCATCCAGGATGGCCAGTACATAATTCTTGATTCGTTTTTTAACCTCCCGGATTAAAGGGGGAGACATGGGCTCCCCAACCCGCAACCGGCCATGGACAAAACGAATGACTCCGGACCAACCCTCTTCTATCTCTCCCAATTCTTTTTTCCCTGGGTTCAGGGCCTTTGGTTCGCAGACCAGGAAGCACCCTCCGCAGGCATGGCACATTTCCGGAAAAGTCAGGATCGTTTCCCCGAGCACCAAAATGGCCTTGAACTGGCACAATTGGGAACAGGCCCGGCAGTAGGTGCATTTGGTTTCATCGACCACCGGGATCTGAGCATAAATCGTCTCTTTATTTTCCCATCGGGGCTTCATGAAGATATGGCCGTTGGGGGCTTCCACATCGCAATCCAGGAGTTGGACCGGTTTCTGCAAAGAAGTCGCCAGGGCCACGGCCACGCTGGTCTTGCCTGTCCCCCCTTTACCGCTGGCTATACTAATGATCACAGACATTGGCTCCGGTAATCAGGGATTGATTGACATACTGGGCAATCAATTCTTCCGGAGCCAGTTGAGGTGCCCCGGTTAACACCTTGATCCCACTTTCATTAAAGAGACTGACCGCCCTTTGGCCCATGCCGCCGGCGATGATGAGGTGGACCCCTTTTTCACCCAGCCAGCGGGGCAGGAGACCGGGTTCATGGGGGGGAGGGGTGACCAATACTTTTTGAATAATGTTTTTCCCTTGTAAATCGATTAAGGCAAACTGTTCGCAATGACCGAAATGATTACAAAGTTTCCCCTCGGCCATGGGAATGGCGATCTTTAAACTGTCAAGGGTTGAATTTTTTGAGTCTATCATGGGTAATACCTCCGTTATTAGTTTTTTTATTTCCTTTGGGCTTTGGATTGTCGCCGTTATGATCTTTTCGATAATGTTATCAAGAGCACCTTTCACCGCAGGTGCCGGGTTATGAAGGAGATAGGCCTGCCCTTGATCCCCTTTTTCCATGAGTTGAATGTCAAAAGGAATACTTCCTAAGAAAGGGACCTTCATGGAGACGGCCGTGCGTTTCCCCCCGTCTTTTTTAAATATGGCCGATTCCTGACCGCAGTGAGGGCAGATATAGCCACTCATGTTTTCCACCAATCCCATTATGGGCATATTAACCTGGCGGGCAAAAATTGATGGATTTGCGCACATCGGCCAGGGAGATCTCCTGGGGAGTGGTTACAATAACCGCCTGGGCTTCCGGGATGGTCTGGGCCACGGTCAGGGGCTCATCCCCCGTTCCCGGTGGGGAATCAATGATCAGGAAATCCAGGTCTCCCCAGATCACATTGGCAATAAATTGGCGAATAACCCCGATCTTCAGGGGACCGCGCCAGATGGTCGGTGAATCCTTGTCAGGCATCAGCACTTCAATAGAAATCACCTTTAAGAGGTCATTGACAGGAACCGGATGGATTCCCACATTTTCCTGAATGGGGGCCCGGCCATTAAGCCCGAGCATCCGGGGGATGCTCGGGCCGTGCAAATCCACATCCATCAGGCCGACCTGATAGCCTTTTAGGGATAGTCCTACGGCTAAATTTACCGCTAAGCTGCTTTTCCCGACTCCGCCTTTGCCGCTCATGATTAATAATTTATTTTTAATCCGGGACAATGACCTGGCGATGGAGGCATCTTCCGCCCGTTGGGATTCATTTCCCGCTTCCGAACCGTGTCCACAACTACTCATAACAGAAACTCCTTTCAATTTTTTTGTTTCAAAATTTTTTTTCAAAAACCCATTTTTGTTTAAGCCCCGCCAAGGGCGCAGTGAGAGGTGGCACCTCCATTGGCGGGAATCATCCGGCTTTTGCCGGAAAGATATTTCTTGATCCGTCTTGGCCTTCTCGGCGCATAAGCGACCGGATTAATCTCTATTCCCGAACCATAGTCGTGCCACATTTGGAACACTTTATGGTATTGCAAGGCACTCCCCGGGAATGGGAACTCTTATTCCCGCATTTAGGGCAGAGACAATTACCGCCGGCTCCCATGCCGGTACCTCCACCCATTCCTCCTCGTCCCGATCCAAGACCTCCACCTGGGCCTTTTCCTGCCGGACCTGTGCCATCTCTTCTGGGCATAATTCCTCCTTTTTAACTCCAGTGCCCTTCTACATTATGGGCCTGGGCAAAGTTAACTTTTCCTTGTTTATATTGATTTATAGCTTCTTGCACAAGACCGGAAACCCCTACGGCCACCTGAACCCCTGCTGCCTTTAAAACCTGGTAGGCCTTGGGGCCGCAATTACCGGTCAGAACAACCTTGGCCCCATGCTCCACAACCGTCTGGGCCGCCTGAATCCCAGCTCCCTGGGGCAATTGCAGATTCTGCCGATTTTCAATGACTTCTAAGGACAAGGTTTCCGGATCCACGATAAGGAAATAGCCTGCCCGGCCGAAACGGGGATCGATTGCGCTATCCAAACTTTTCCCTTTAGAACTAATGGCCAGTTTCATTTTTTTTAAACTCCTTCCTGATTGATGACTTAACAATTCAAGCACCGCAAACCTACCCTTCGGTAACGGTAATAGCCCCGGTTTCACAGACCTCGAGACAACTTTCGCAACCGAGACATTCGTCTCCATTGACCACCACAGCCTTATTATCTTGTAACTCATAGACCCCCACTGGACAGACATCGACGCAGTTTCCATCACCGACACACTTTTCAGTATCCACCGTAACTACAAACATTTTCTCTGCCCCCTTCTTCCCTTTCTACCCCGGCAGCAGGGAACCTTTAAATTTCCCTGCAAATATTCTCCGATAATCTGATCCACTTCTCCAAAGACGGAAAAAGCCACCTGTATTCCCAAATGATTCAATCCCATCCTGTCCTGATCTCGAATTCCACCGCAAATCAGTTGCCCTATTCCCAGTTGTCTCAGTAGGATTATTTTTTCATCCGGTAGCCAGTGACTGATATCCAATTCTCTTTTGTCCACCAGCCGGTTCTTTTCAATTTCCAGGATTATCATTCTCCTGGCACAGTCCAGCCGTGGAGAGACCCGATCTAAAAAAATGGGGATTGCCACTTTTATCATTTTTAGCCCTCGGTATTAATATAGTATCAAAAAATATGCCAAGGGGTCGGTTAGACTGTGGGCTGGTCAGTTTGATGGGATGGTGGAGTCTTTCCCCCGGTAAAAATCAGGACTCAGAAGAGTCTAAGTCTCCGAAAAAAGGAGATTTCGTATTTTCACGGAATGACAAAAATGGGTTGATTCGGATTTATTAAAAGATACTCAGATTGAAATCGTCTGGCAACAGGCCGGGTTTTGAAAAGCCATTATTTATTGCAAAATGCAATATATTCATTGCATAATTGCATTTTGTAATAACGGGAGGGATTAAGAGAGGTGTTTTAGTTTCCGCCAGAGGGTCGTCGGGTGGATACCTAATTCCTGGGCGGCCCGGCCGCGATGGCCCCGATATTTTTCAAGGACTTTTTTAATGATTTCTCCTTCCTGGTCTTTCAGCCTTTGTCCTGAAGGGCGGGGAGACGGGGGATTCTCCTGAGGTCCCTTTTGAAGCTCGGGAGGCAGATGCCCCAATTGAATAACGGAACCATGGCAGAGTACAAAGGCATGTTCCAGGATATTTTCCAGTTCCCGGATATTACCGGGATAGGCATAGTTCATTAAGACTTCCAGAACCTTTGGGGATACCTGCGCGATTTTTTTTCCGGTTTGAATGTTCAATTTTTGGATGAAGTGTTCGATCAAAAGGGGAAGGTCTTCTCGACGCTCTTTCAGGGTAGGCAGGTCTAATTGCAGCACCTTCAGTCGGTAATACAAGTACATCCCGAAATCGGACGGTCTCGACTAGGCCTTTCAGGTCTTTGTTGGTGGCTGAGATCAGGCGGGCCTTGACCTGTTTTGTTACATTCGATCCTAAGGGTTCATAACTTTTCTCCTGTAGCACCCTTAACAACTTGGCCTGTATCGATAAAGGTAAGTCTCCGATTTCATCCAAGAATAAAGTCCCTCCGTCAGCCAGGGCGAATTTCCCTGGTTTGTCTTTTTTGGCATCGGTAAAGGCCCCCCGCACATAGCCGAAAAGTTCGGATTCCAAGAGGGTCTCGGGAAGGGCGCTGCAATTAATGGCGATAAAGGGTTTATCTCGGCGAGGGCTTAAATGGTGAATGGCCTTGGCCAGGAGTTCTTTTCCTGAGCCGCTGGGACCTTGAATCAGGACCGTGCTGTCACTCCGTGCGATATCAGGTAGAAGATTGAAAATTTTTTGGAGAGCATCACTTTTCCCAATGATATCACCTACATTATATTTTTGTCTGATTTCTTTACGGAGGGCTTCGATGGCCGTCAAGTCCCGAAAAGTCTCCACACCGCCCATTACTTTTCCACGACTGTCTTTTAAGATAGCCGTGGTTATGCTGATGGGAACGACTTTACCCCGGGCATTCAAGATATTGACCGGCAAATCGACGACATTTTTCCCAACCTTCAAGGTCCGGGCCAAGGCACAGGCTTCCTGGCAGATGTCGGCCTGAAAGATTTCAAAACATTTCTTGCCGATAGCTTTTTCCCGTGAGAATCCGGTTATGGTTTCGGCCGCCTGATTGAAGGAGGTAATCACCCGATCATTATTTATGGTAAAGACCCCTTCGGTAATACTATCCAGGATGATTTTTAAAAAGGCAGGGGTGGACTTCATGATCATATTATCCTGGTTTTTAAAGCCTTTTTCAAGGCCTTCTTTTGCTTATTTTTTTTATCCAATGGATGAAAATATATATTTATTTCTCCCCTATATTAAGGTATATTCAAAAATTCAATACTTTTTGGAGAAGGAGTTATGTTTTTTAAAATCAGTCTTTATTCAGCCTTGATTGTTTTCGGATTCGGGTCGGGTTACAAGGTTTTGAGGTGGTTTCAATGCCGGATCGGCGATCAGGCCAAAGGGATCTCGACCGGGGAACGCTTTTCCCAGGCCCTCAGAGGGGTTTTCTCTACATTATTTAGCCGAAAATTGTCTCTCCTGGTCAAGATTTGGGTCCTGGAGGTCCTCTTCCAAAAGCAGATAAGCAGAGAAGGTTTTTCCCGTTGGCTCATGCACATTTGTATTGCCTATGGATTTTTGTTCCTGCTCCTGATGCACGCCCTGGACCGTTATGTCAGCCAAAAGTTGTTCAGCGGATACGTTGCCACCCTGAATCCTTTTCTCTTTCTAAGAAATTTATTCGGGGCCATCCTGTTGATTGGTCTGAGCATCGCTGGATATCGCCGTCTTTTCAACCGGGTTATGCGGCAGACTACCCGGGGCATAGATATTTATGCCCTGGTAGTCCTTTCGCTAATAGTTTTTTCCGGGATTTTTTTGGAAGCCACCAAGATTGTTTCCTACCAACGTTATCAGGAAATGGTTACGGAAAATTCTTCGATATCCGATGAAGGGGAGGCCAGGGCCTTGAAGGCCTATTGGGCCAAGGAATTTGCCGTCGTCTTCCCCCAGACCCCTCCTGCGGATTCGATAACCTTAAAAAAGGGTCAAGAACTCCATGTCCTTAATTGCGCTTCCTGCCATTCGAAGCCGAGTTCGGCCTTTTTATCTTATGGACTGGCCAAAGCGATCGGACCAGCAGCAGCCCTGGTGGTGGGTCAAAGCAGTGTCAGGAACTTCCTGTGGTATTTCCATTTCCTGGTTTGCTTTATCGGCTTGGCCTTACTTCCCTTTACAAAATTTTTTCATCTTTTGACCAGTCCCCTGGTGCTTCTGATAAACGGGGTGATGGACCGGGCTACGGCCCTGCCGGCCAATATCGCCACCGTTCAGGCCATCGAACTGGACGCCTGCACCCATTGCGCCACCTGCACACTGCATTGTTCGGTGAGGCCGATCTTTCAGCACATCCCCAATCTGACCATTTTGCCCTCGGAAAGATTAGCCGCTTTTAAGTCCATGGTTTTTCAAAAAGAGACCGCTTCCAATGAACTTACCCGTTGCCAGGAAGGGGCTTCCATTTGTACCAACTGCTTTAATTGCACCCAACGCTGTCCCGTGGGGATAGTGGCCAGGAATTGTGGTTTTGCCTGCGGGATGATCTTCAGCATCTGGGTTGCCCTGATCTGTTCGTCTCCACCCGTGATAGGCATGTGGCCAGGTTCGATCAAGATAAGACCAAGGTCCTTACTCCTTTGAGCCTAAAGCGTAAGGCCTTTAGGAATGATGTCTATCTTTCCTTCCAGGGTAATACCTTTAATAGCTGTTATGAATGCGTGACTTGCACGAACACCTGCCCGGTGGTCGTCAATTATAAAAATCCCACGGAGGAACTGGGGTTACTTCCCCATCAAATTATGCACAGTTTGAAATTCGGTTTTCAGGAACATATCCTGGGGCCGGGGATGGTCTGGGAGTGCCTGGGTTGCTATAATTGTCAGGAAAGCTGCCCTCAGGGGGTTCGGGTAACGGATATCCTTTTTGAACTTAAAAATGAGGCCTTTCAACAGGCCGGAAATCTCAAGGCTTAAAGAGGTAAATTATCAATGCAAATGATTTTGTTTCCGGGCTGCAAAGTCCCTTACTATGTCCCTTCTTATGAGACCTCCAGTCGAATGGTTTTAGAAAAATTCGGGATTGAATTAATGGATGTCGAACTGAACTGTTGTGGATACCCCATCCGTTTTCTGGATTTCAAGGCCTTTATTTTCTCTTCGGCCCGAAATATCGCCCTGGTCGGCGAAAGAGGCTTGCCTTTGCTGTGCCTTTGTAAGTGTTGCTACGGCACCTTGCGGTATGCGGATTTTCTTTTAAGAAAAAATGAGGCCCTTTTGAAAGAAGTCAACGAGGTATTAAAAGAAGAAGGACTCCGGTATCCTTCCAGGATAGAAATTAAGCATCTTTTAAGTGTTTTTTTTGAGGACATTGACCCGACCAATATCTGGAAAAAAAATACCCGACCTTTTCAAAATCTTAAAGTGGCCGCCCATTATGGGTGTCATATCCTGCGCCCCCGGGATGTGGTGCGATTTGATAACCCCGTTAAGCCCGACAGGTTTGAGACCTTGATAGATGTAACCGGAGCCATCAGTGTGGATTGGTCGCTGAGGACTCAATGTTGCGGGGAGCCTTTATGGGGGAAAAATAATACATTGGCCCTGCAACTGACCAAGAAAAAAATAGCCAGCGCTAAACAAGCGGAGGCTGATGTGCTTTGCGTGGGCTGCACTCATTGTCAAATGCAATTTGAGAGAGTACGGGAAATGACGAGAAATGAAGATGACAAAAATCAGAGTTTACCATCCATCTTTTATCCCAACTGTTGGGACTCAGCTTAGGCTTGGAGGGCCAGGTCCTGGGAATTGACAAGAAGGTGTTGGATCTGATAGAATCGAGAAATTCCGCTGTTTAAAACATTTGGATGAAATTTAAGCCGGGCCGATAACCCAGTTCTGGATCAAAGAGAGCGTCAGTACCCGGTAATTTTTAAAGACTTTCCCCAGTTCTTCATACTTGACCTTGGCCAGGGGCGGATACATCATCAGGATCAGGCCGATGGCGATGGGGAGATTGGTCGTATCATATTGGAAGAGATTCCAGAACTGAACTACCTTGGGATAGAGATAGCCGGACCCTACACCCACCAGCATGGCCAAAAAGATCCACAGGGTCAGAAAACGGTCCAGAAAGGAAAGTTTTTTAGGAGTCGTTTCGGGCATAGTGTTTCCCTCCTTTTCAGGTTTTAAGAAGGGCCTCGATTTGTTCCTTTATTAATGATTCCGGCGGAATCTTTGAGAATGGACCATTCTCGGAGACATAGAACCGTCACCCCAGGCCGGTTTGGGAAAGCTTCCTGGCCGACGGTTCCAAATCGAAGCCATTGATTTTAATGGTCGGAGAGCCGAAAAATTGATTTGTCCTGGCTTCTTCCTCGGTATTTATTAAAATTGGTTCAATCAGGATGTTGAGCTGTTTTTCATCTAACACTTTTTGAACCGCCTCCAGCGCCTTGTCTTTGGCCGGTCAACCCCGGGTATAAAGGACCTGAATATTATGCATAATCTCCCCGTACTAAAAAAGTTTTCCATCTCCCGGATGGCAAGCATCAGGATCAGCCATCGGCATCAGTGCCGGGTTGGATCTCGAGGGGAGGAAATGGGGTTGAGGATTGAGGGTTTGTAGCCTTCTTTTCTGGAGTGGGCTTAGGGGCAGGGTTTGGCTTGTCCGAATTCGAAGTCTGCTTATTGTCCTCAGAACATTCCTGCTGTTGCGGATTGGCTGAACCGGGGGGAAGGTTTTTTTTCTCCTCGGCAAAAGAAAAGGACCCGATTAGAATAATCAGTAAAACCAAAAACAGTATTGTCAATATGTTTCGACCTGTCATAGCCTATCTTACCTTTATTCCTTTCCAATGTTTGTTAAATAAAGGTACTATACCCGGCAGCCTCCAATATTTCAATCAATCTTTGTCTCACCGCAATTCGGAGGGCAAAGAGGGCGATAACGCAAGATGGGTATTTCGTCTCCATAAAAAGAGAGGGGAGTGAAGAGTTGGGATCGCTGACTCAAGATCAATGTTACCGAGGTTTAGGGGATAACCTGCCATATTGTGATTGAGTTTGGAAGATTTTTTAAAGCTTTGTCTCAATGGCAGCTCTCAACAGAAAGAGGTTCAGGGTTTTGAACTGTGCCGTTAGCCTATTTATGCTTGACAATCCTGCTTGTTATACCATTAAAATTACAAAGAATTTTATGGGGAATGCCCCGACTGAAACCCCATAAGATATTGTGATCCTTCCTCAGCGGCTCCGTTCTTCATGCGTCAATCCAAAATTGCTTTCAATGCTTTGAATATTTTCATGTTCTTCCTGCGAGCAACTTCGGATTGACGCTTATTCGAAATGTGGGAGAATTGGTTGGAATATCTCGGCCTTGACCTCTGGATGGCTTTGTTTTTTTTGCTTCGGTCCTCTTTATCTTTGAGCTGGCTCTGAGTTTATCACATTGTCCATTTTTCGGGGACCACTTTACCTCCGAGCACACCGACTGTTCGATGGAACCATTGACCTCAAGGTTGCCAGGATTGGTGTTCAATCACTTTACAAATGACCGCATGCAGGCAATAGCTGGCTGGAAATTTTTAGAAGGAAATGACTCAAATTCATAATAACCTTCTCCCTGGCAGGTCAGGCATGGTGTCCCCTGTTTGACCGGATAGGCTTCATAGCAGACCGGGCAAATTTGGATCTCTCCTTTTTTATTTTTTTCGTAATACCGAGTGATTTGAACCGGTGCCGAATTTAACATCCTTCTGCCGGCTGTCAAAATATCTTGAACCAATACAGATAAGGGAAGCTCTTTTTTATCCACCAGACGCATATACCAATTATAAACCTTAGGAAAGGCGGAAAGCCTTCTGAGATCCATCCAGACCCTATATCCCTGAAGACTTTTTTTATTGTAAAGACTCAAAGCAAATTTATCCCAATCCAGGATCTTCATCCAGCCGTTGCCACAGGTGCAGGGGGTGAAGAGTTGGACCGCATCGGGCAGGCAGTGAATCGTTTCTACTATGGCATCGGCCTCCAGTTCACTACCCAATAATTCCTGTGCCCAATCGACCATAAAACCGCCAATGACCACACCCGGGGCGGCCCAACCATGAAATTTTTCAATTGTTTTAATAAAATCTTCTAATGTCCTTCCACAAATGGTTTCTTTTTCCATGTCTGCTTTCGATCTGTTTTGATGGTTCGTCGGTGCCTGCTTCAGGCAGGCATGAGCGCTTAGTTCGAAAATAGATTTTAGACCACCCTTGATCTCTGTAGGGGCCTATGTAGAGGCGGGTTTAAAACCCGCCCCTACGGGAGATTTTCATGTTCCGTGACCATCCTGCCTGTTCGGTTTGTGGGGAGACCCGCGTAAGGCCTCAGTGTCCGTGACCAAGAGAAAAAGGGATCACGCTTGGACGGAGACCTTTTACAACCCCGTTAAACAGGAACTACGTTCACCCGGGTATTGGAAAAAGAGGCACTGCCGCCGATTGGGTCGGTCAAGCAGACATCCTTTAACAACGGGTCCACGGCCATGATATGGTTAACACAGATCCCCGTAGCCCGACGGCGGTCCCCAGAAATTTTGTGGCCATCGACCACCACATCATTGGACCCATAGGCCCAGTGACCGTAGTGCCAGGACACGGCCAGGGTCCCCGGACGAATCCCTTCAACGATATTGACCCGTGCGATCATAGGCACCAGCCGGTTTTCTCCGTCTTTCAACTCTAACTTCCCGCTGGGATTGTCCACCGAAACCAACCGCACTCGTTGGTCCTGTTTAATGCCGATTTTTAAGGCATCTTCCCGATGAATCAGGATCTTGTTCTCCGGCCTCAAGGCGATGTTGCTCCAGTAGTTGGAGATGGTCCGGGAGTGACCGCCGAAGGCCTCTTTATAGGTGATGATCTTAAACGGATATTCTTGACCCCGCTTTAGGGGTTTACCGGCAGAATCGAATTCCCCGCCAATAAATGGGACACCACTGAAATATGTCCCGCTGAGGCTGTTTTTTTGGGAAGCCACTTCCTCCACGAAGAGGTGAAACATGCTATTCAGGGCACTTTTCATTTTATCGCCCTCATAGGCTTGGCTGAAATCTGCAAACCGCCCCCCGCGGTTGAGGACATAAACGACTTTCCGCCATTCATTCTCTGACCGCAGGGCTTGCTTCCAACGCTTTTCGTTAAAAACAGAAAGGGGCAGATGTCGTCTGGCCTTTTGAAAGAGGGCCATTTCGGCGGCATCGGCTTCAGGGACATCCTCGCCGCCCTTATCTCCAAAGGCAATATTGGCCACTTCTTTAAGATACCAGTCCTCCGGCCGGGTGAATGGTATCCCCTTACCAAAGGCGTCCTGGCCGAATCCGGAGAGCTTCATCCGGGTTCCCACGGCAATTAAAAATGTTTCCATGCAGATAGGCATCCGTTCACCGTTCACCTCCACTTCTTCGGTGAAGGGTATGGCCACGGGTTGTCGTACCTTGCCTACTTTGGTGGGCACATCCGGCGTATCGTGTGGCATTCCCCACCGTTCCAGATAGGTCAGATCCGGGACAATGTAGTCTGCATACATGGAGGTCTCGCCGATGACAATATCACTGGCAATGAAGAGCGGTACCCGGGCCGGATCCTTGAGCATGTCAATGATATGTTGGGTCCCGCCGGGTATAGAAAGGGCCGGAGTGCCCATGTGAAGGAAAAGGATTTTCCCGGCATAGGGATATCCGGCTGTGAAGGAGGGGATGACCTCCTGGTAAACATTGCCGGTAAAGGGATACCAGGGCCGCTTGGCCGGGTAGCCATGTTCTTTGAAAAGGGTGAAATCTTCATACCGGCTCTTCTCACGAGTAATCCTAGGCCCAAAGGCTTTAAGAGGTCCGGAATGCATATTCTCCAATGGATAGATACTGTCTGGTTTATCTCCAACCTCATGCCAAGAGCCGCCCCCCTTACTGAGGCCCCCTTTATAATCGGCATTGCCGATGAGGACATTTAAAGTAATGATCAGACAACCGTTATAATATCCGTCTGTCTGCTGTACCGGTCCCCGATACATCTCCACCACAGACCTCTTTCCGTGAGAGGTGAACTCCCTGGCCACTTCGATGATGGTCATGATATCCACTCCGCTTTCTTCGGCATACTCCTTTAACGTGCGGGCCATGGCCTGTTCGGTCAGGAGTTGAAAGGCGCTCTTCACGGACAGGCCTTTCACCTGGGTCTTGACCAGGAGATCTCCTTCTATCGGTTTATTTTCATCTTCCGGATCTACGGCAATCAGCCGGCCTGCGCGGGAGACTACCCTCTGTTTGGCTGTGCCGATGCCCGCTTCATCGGCCTTCAACAAGGCTATGGGGTGTCCTTCTACGATCTTTACCAAGTGGCTGGCGTTGGTCCAGGTCGGTTCATCGTCGGCCTTGGCAGCCCCCTTGTTGGCGTTTTCCAGGTACCGTTGGTCATAACGGTTATTTTCCAGTATCCATCGAATCATGGCCATAGCCAAGGCCCCGTGGCCATTGGGTTGGACTGGAAGCCACCAGTTGGCCTTACCGGCATCGTTGGAGAGCCGTGCATCCACCACCGCGGTCTTCAGACCCCGGTGAAGTTTTCCGGTGGTGACCTTCTCGGCCATGGTCACCAGGCTGAAGTTGGCTGTAAAAGCCCCGGTTCCCCAGAAAATAACAAACTCGGCGTTAGCCAGGTCGGGTTTCATGTGGTTAGTTTTATGTCCGGTCATCAGGTCATAGGCGATGTGGTGAGACTGCTCACAAATAGTGGTATGTTCATAATGATTCTTCGATCCAAGGGATAATTCGGTAAACCATTTCATTAATTGGGCACGGCCTGGTTGAATGCGGCCAGCCAGGAAGACGAAGCCGTTATTTTTCGGTCCGAGATCCGGATGTTCAGGATCAATAAGCTGATCCAGATGTTCTCGATACTTTTTCTTAAATTCAACAACACTCAATTCCCCCTTGCCACACTTCTGGGCATCTTCAGCCATTTTTTTTGATAACTCGACATCCCTCATGGCCACTACCTCGTCAAATCCCGGGTATGGGCGGCTGTCTCCTGCCTCGGCGAACAACTTGCCTCCGCGGACGACTTCTTCTATGAATTGGTTAAAAGGGATGCTCTGCCACTTATTGGACCCTCGTTCGCCGGCTCGTTTAAGTACCTTTCGAATCCGGTAGGGATCGTAATAGGTTTGGATACCGGCCTGCCCCTTGGCGCACAGCTTCCCGTCAATAGTCGCCGCATCCTGGGGGCGGGTCTTATAAGGAATATGGGGGAGAAAAGTCTGAGGGCTGTAAGGACTCCCCGTCAACTTGGCCAGGGTTCCGTCCCAGATTTTGGCCTTGATCTGGCAGGATACATGGCATTGGAGGCAGGTGGTATAAATCTGGTTTTGGGGCTGGGCCAGCTCGTATGCGCCCTGGCTGTCTGCCTCTTTGGTCTCGGTCAGGCCTCCAAAAATTTTGCTTGCCTGAGCGGCCAGGATGGCACATCCCCCCACAAAGGCTGTTGACTGGATCAATTGACGACGAGTAATTCCTTTTTGCTCGTTTTTCTTGTTTTCTACAGATCGTTGGTCATGTTTGACGCGCATGGGTTAATTTCCTCCCTCATTGACAGATTTTGTTGAAAGGATTGGCAGAAACCGGATGCCCAGATAAAAGAGGGCGATAAATAGGGCCACAGCGAAGGCAAAGACCGACCATTCATGGATCGATGGGAAGTATACGAACTTGAGCCGGTTATCCGAATAGGCCTCCTGAAGTCCCTTCATGGCCGGGGTTACTTGGCCAGGGATCACCTGGTTCAGGCGAACCGCGAAGTGGGCCACGGCAATCAGCAGGCCAGCCCATCCGGCATTCAGACGGTTTGCTGGCTTCCGTATCAGCATCACCAATGGAATGATGATTCCGGCCAGAAGGTGAACGATCCAAAAGACGTACCAATAGGAACCGAAGAGGATGGACCAGAGCACCGTATAGGTTCTATCCCTTCCATACCACATGGTTACCGAAAATTCCGACCACTCCAGAATGATTACCAGGAAGAGCAGGCCTACGACTGACCGACTCAAGAGGGATAGGGTCTCCCGGTCCTTGGAAGAATCCGTGAAACAGAAAAAGGCTGCGACAGCTAAGATCAAGGCAAGGCCGGAAGACAAACCATCGCCAATAGAGAGGACCGGGCCGAGGGAGGTGTGCCAATAGGGACTGGATATCAGGGTGGCGAATTCAGCACCGTTGCCGCCGGAGAAGATGATGGCCAGGCCCATACCGATCCAGCCGAGGCGGCGGTAGGTCTTGGTTGCTAAGGGATAGGGTTTTATTTCCATGGCCAGGATTATGGCGATATAGGCCAAGTAGCCCATCGAAATCCAACTGGAGATGGTCAACAGGGAGAAAAAGTTGGGCCGAAAAAAGACCTCCTGCAGTCGCCACATATGCCCCAGGTCGAAGGAGATGATCGTAAGCCCAACCACCAGGTTGACCAGGGACAGCCACAGGGCGGGACGTACCAGGCCACGGAATCGCTCAATTTGAAAGGCATAACAAACCCAGGCAAAAAAGGAAACCCCCTCTGCCAGGCCGATAAAATAGATTTTTGCGGAAACCCATAATCCCCAGGGGACGTAGCTGCCGTAATCGGCGAGCAGATGACCATATATCATCCGCTGCATTACACCGAAAAGGCCCCAGATCATCAGGGCGACCCAGGCAATACCGATGACTTTTTTTTGCGTTTTTGTCATAAAATTTCTCCTTTAAACCAGGTAATAAACAGAAGGGTTCGTTCCTAATTCCTCTTTTAGTCGGGTGACCCGTGAAGAACCTATAAGCTCATGGGCCAGGCTGTGAAGGTCATGGTAATCCCCGAAATAGGTGGCCCCACCCACACAGGTCGTAACGCAGGCAGGGAGCATGCCCTCACGGAGCCGATGGAGACAGAAATGGCACTTCCGGGCGTTTCCGATGGGGGAGCGTTCCCGGTGGGGATCCCGCCGCCACTTTTTGCTGTACTCGAAGTTAGGCCGGGTTTCATAATTCATAATCGCCGGGGTAGAGCCCCCATAAAATTCTCCGAAATCCGCTGTGCGTGCGTTGTACGGACAGGCCGCCACGCAGTTGCGGCAACCGATACAAATTTCATAATCTATGACCACGACCCCATCTTCTCTCTTCCAGGTCGCCCTGACCGGGCAGACCGGCACACAGGGCGGTTTGTCACATTGCATGCAAGGTCTGGGGGTGAAGATCCTTCGTACATCCGGGAACTGCCCTACTTCCTGTTCGGGCACGACCCGGTAAACCACGCCCGGGGGTAGATTATTCTCCGTACAGCAGGATACGGTGCAGGCCTTACAGCCGATACATTTCTGCTGATCAATCACCATCACCCATTTGCGTTCCCGGACGGGCTTTTTCATGGCTTTCAAAAGTTCTGCCCGCATCCGTTCCAGGGTGCTGCCCTCGGCAAAGCTTTCCGGATGGTTCAGCGGTTTGGCCTCAGGGGCGGTTTCCAGGGCCAAGGCAGACTTGGCTGTCAATGACCCCAAAATCCCCATACCACTGATAGCCGCCAGTGAACGGCCAATAAAATTCCGGCGTTCCAAGTCAGCCCCCGTCGCCTCCGCAGTAGATTTTGTCTGGCGCTGCCTGGAATCTTGGTCCCCTTTCCCCTGGGCGGATCCTTTCTGGGGGCTGGGATTGGATCGATTGGATGAAAACTTTTCGGTCATAAAAATCTCCTTTCTAAAATGTGAAGCCGGATAATGATCATAATTCCTGGGCCAAAATGATACCTCTCTGATTCATAACCCAATGGCCTTTCGAACACTAAGCGAAGATAGAGTCAAGTTAACCCTCCTTCCGCAAATAGTGATGTTATCCATGCCCTCAGCTTTCCGTTTGATTTAGATAAATATGATCCGGATGATTGAGGATCACTTTGGTGTCCGGCGGAACGCTCGACGTAATCCAGACGTTGCCTCCGATGGTCGTTCTGGCCCCAATAACGGTCTCACCTCCTAAGATAGTGGCATTGGCATAAATAATCACGTCATCCTCAATGGTTGGATGGCGCTTCTTGTCACGATAAAGATTGCCGGCATTCTGGGGCAGAGAGAGAGCCCCCAGGGTTACTCCTTGATAGATCCGCACCCGGTTCCCAATCACCGTGGTTTCACCGATGACCACGCCGGTTCCATGGTCGATAAAAAAATACTCTCCGATCTGGGCACCGGGATGAATATCGATTCCCGTCCTGCTATGGGCGTATTCAGTCATCATTCGGGGAAGTAAAGGGATGCCCATCCCATGTAACGTATGGGCGATCCGGTAAACGGTTATGGCAAAAAGTCCCGGATAGCTGACAATAATTTCCGTGTGACTTTTGGCTGCCGGGTCTCCCTCAAAGGCGGCCTGGATATCTTTGATCAGCAGATTTTTTGTGTTTGGAAGGCTTTGTAGGAACTCGGCGGCTTTTTCATACCCTCGATCGAGGTGAAAGCTGCAAGGCCAATCAAGTTGGTTGCATTCGTGGGGAAAAGACAAACGGATTTGCTTGACTAATATCTTGTAAAGGGTCTGAATTCCCAAGGCCAGGTTATTTTCTCGCTGATCAGGATTCAAAACTTGATCGCCCAAATTTCCAGGGAATAGTATTCGTCTGATTTGATCCACCAGTTGGATGACTTCTTCCGGATTGGGTGAGGAAACACTGTCATTGTCCCTTTCCGAGGAAATGGGTTCGGACCCATTAAGTAATTCCAAGGCCAGTGAATGGCAAACATCTGAGATGGATTGAGATTGGTAAAACCTTTTCGGGGACGGGTGTGTGGCCAGGGTTCTCATGCCGATCATCCTCAACGTTTTATTTGAAAAATTCCATAGGTTGCCCGAAAATTGGGTAGATGGTTGATCATCTTACCTCTTTTATCCTGATCCTGGGTATTGATGGCCGTCCATTTAACAATCTCAAAGCCGACTTCCCCTGAAAATCGTTTAAAATCCTTGATGGTGATGACCCGGATATTCGGGGTGTCGTACCATTGATAAGGAAGCTGGGGGGTGACCGGTGCATAGCCTCTAAACATCAACTGCATTCGTATCCGCCAGTGACTGAAATTCGGAAAACTGACGATCCCGTTGTGTCCGATGCGCAGTATCGACCGGATCAATTGATCCGGTTCATAAACCAGTTGAAGCGTCTGGCTCAAGACTACATAGTCGAAACTCTTATCCGGAAAGTCTTCTATCTCTTCATTCAGATCCCCTTGCAGAACGGAAAGTCCCCTTTCGATGCAGCGGGCGGTCTTGGACTCATTCTTTTCGATGCCCTTACCCTCAATATTCTTTTGGGTCTTCAGGTACAAGAGAAGATCCCCTTCCCCGCAGCCGAGATCCAGTACCCTGGCCCCCGGTTCGATCCAGGAAGCCACCAACTGCAGGTCAAAACGAATCCCATTATTTTTAAAGTTCACGATAGACACGATCCAAAAATCCCCTGATCATTTCACTTAATTTTTCATTGGGAAGCAGGAAGGCGTCATGTCCCCATTGGGCTTCGATTTCACAGAAGCTGACATCCTTACCATTTTTTTTTAAGGCCCGTGCAATGGCCTTGGATTGGTAAGTGGGGTACAACCAATCAGAGGTAAAGGAGACCACCAGAAATTTGGTCCGAGTTTTAGAAAAGGACTGTACCGCAGATCCGTTGCCGTGTTGGAGACCCAGATCAAAATAATCGGCGGCCTTGGTGATATATAAGAAAGAGTTGGCATCGAACCGTTCGACGAATTTTGTGCCCTGATACCTTAAATAGCTTTCCACTTGAAAATCAGCCTCAAAGTTATAAGAGAAATCATTCTTATCCTGGAGTCGGCGACCGAATTTCTGGCGCATGGATTCATCGGAAAGGTAGGTGATATGCCCGATCATACGGGCCACTGCCAGGCCTAAGGAAGGGCCAGTCCCCGAGTAGTAATCGCCGCCGTTCCAGTTGGGATCTGCCATGATGGCCTGCCGGGCCACCTCATTGAAGGCAATGGCCAGGGCCGAATGTTTAGTGGTCGTCGCCAGGGGGATGGCGGAAATAATCATCTCGGGAAAGAGAACGGACCATTCCAACACCTGCATCCCACCGATGGATCCCCCGATAACCGAGAGGATCTTTTTAATACCCAGATGATCCAGCAATTGCCTTTGGGCCAAGACCATGTCCCCAATGGTTACCACCGGAAAGTTCAAGCCATAAGGTTTATCACTCTTGGGGTTAATAGAAGAAGGCCCGGTTGATCCCAGACAGCTTCCCAGGATATTGGAACAGATGACAAAATATTTATCGGTATCGATTCCCTTTCCCGGCCCGACCATAATATCCCACCAGCCCGGCTTGTTGTCCTCCTGGGAATAATAGCCGGCCACGTGGGAATCCCCGGATAAGGCATGTAATATGAGGACAGTATTGTCCTTCTCCCTGTTTAATGTCCCATAGGTTTCATAAGCCAGGGTCAACGGTCCCAGGCGGGTCCCGCATTCCAGAACCATCTCATCGGGAGGTTCGGCGAAGGTGAAATATTTTTTTTCCACCACTCCCACGGAGATCCCTTTGGGGTCATTTTCAATATATTCGCTCAATGGGGGAGTCCCTCTAAAGCCTGTCCCAGGTCCTCGCAAAGATCCTCGGCATCCTCAATCCCTACGGAAAGGCGGATCATATCGGGTCTAATCCCCAAGCTCTGCCGGGTTTCTTCATCAAAAGAAATATACTGGGAGGAGTATGGGTGAATCACCAGGGTCTTGCAGTCCCCTAAATTGGCCAGGTGATAGATTAAACGAAGCCGTTTGATAAATTTAAAACAGGCCCCCTGGTCCTTGAGGCCGAAGGTAATCAAACCGCCAAATCCTTTCCCCTTAAACTGGGTCTCCGCCGTAAGGTGGGAGGGATGGTCTTTGAATCCGGGGTAATTGACCCAAACAACCTCGGGTCTTCCTTTTAAGTATTCGGCGATCAAGGCGGTATTTTTTAAAGTCTCTTTCATCCGAAGCGACAGGGTGTCCAAACCGAGCATGGTCAAAAAGGAATGAAAGGGGGACTGGGTAGTTCCGAAATTGATATGGTGTTCCCTCCATACCTTATCCAGGAAGGCCAAAGGCCCCTTGCGGTCGATAAAGGGTTTAAAGTCCGGGAAGCGGTCTTCGGACCAGGGGAAGGTGCCCTTATCGATTACCACACCCCCGACGGCTGCCCCGTGACCACTTAGATATTTGGTAGTGGAATGAATAACTATATCGGCACCGAACTCAAAAGGACGGCACAAGGTAGGGCGAGGTCAGGGTGTTGTCCACGACCAGGGGGATCCCCTGACGATGGGCAACATCGGAAATTTTTTTGAGGTTCGGGATATCCAGCTTGGGGTTGCCGATAGTTTCCAGGTAGACAAACCGTGTCTGGTTATTGATGGCTTTGGCAATGGCCTCAATGTCAGTGGACTCCACCAGCCGAGCCTGGATACCATATTTCTTAAACACCTTATTAAAAAGGAGGTACGTGGACATGAAGAGGGAATTCCCGGAAACAAATTCATTCCCCGTCCTGAGCAACGCCATACAGGCATTGGTAACGGCCGGCCATGCCTGATGACATGACGATGGCGCCCTGCCCTCCTTCTAATAGGGTTAGTTTCTCTTCCAAAGTGCGGTTGGTGGGATTGGTTAACCTCATGTAGATATGATCGGCGGTCTGCCCGGCAAAAGTCTGACTTAAACTTTCCGCAGTCGGATGAAGGTGTGAAGCGGTCTGGAAGATCGGGGACAGGGTCGACCCCTCCCAGGATTCCGGCGATTGTCCGGCGTGGATGACTTGGGTGTCAAAATGATATGGGGTTTCGCTTACCATAAGGGTCTTCCATCGATTTAAAAGGTTTATCCGTCAATTAGAATTCCAAAATAGGTTTAAAGACTTGGCATTTTTTACAGATTTCAATCTTGTCGCTCCAATTTTTATGGACTTCACCTTCACAGATGGTCCCGTTTATAAACCAGCAGAGGAGGCCGGCTTTATATTTCCAAGCCGGACATTGCTTTTTTCTATCGGGAGGGCATTTTTTAATAGTCCAGCAGGGTTTAGAACTTAAGGCTAATTTCTTTTGTCCCGAAATCAAGAAAAGGATCTGTCGTTCCATGTTGTCTGGAATGTTGCGCCAGCCTTGTTCATAGCTGTGAACGGCCTTAATCGAAGTCATCAGAAGTTGGGCCAATTCCTTCTGTGTCAGCCCTAACTGTTTTCGGTAAAAAGCAAATTTTTTACTGTCCATTTTTCCCTCGATAGAGGCATCCATAAATTAATTTGATTAAAAGATACCACAATGTGGTATAAATGTCAAGAAAAAAATAGTGATTTAAATAACTCAAGGGGATGAAAAGGAAGAGGAATTAGAGTAATCCCCTAATTTAAAACCACTTTTTTCGTTATACTGTGGATGGGATAGAGATTACCGGGCGGGGTGGTATGGTATAAGGAGTTCATTGATCAAGATTAAAAGGGGTCAAATACTCGCTTAGCTTTTTTCTGTTTTCCATCGACAGCGGGGGGCAGTCTTCCGCACCTTTTACCCCCTCGGTAACGGCTACGGCAAAAACCATACAGGTCGGTTCTCCGCATTCCCGGCAGTTGGTTTTCGGCAAGATCTTCAGGACCTCAAAGACCTGCGGACGGGGCAGGCTTTCATAGGATGGCTCGATTTCATCCCGTTTTTCCCAGGCTTCATTAATTTCCCGTTTCAGCCACTCAAGGATCTTATCCGCTTCGCCCTCGTCCTTAAGGGCATTAATGGTGATCTTATCGGGATGAACGGTAATGAGCTTACCCTGGGGCCGAAACGTGACGGCCGGGGGGTCTTGATAATACTCGTCGCCGCCAAGCACGGCATTCAGGTAAGGTAACACCTCTCTGATATTTTCATCCAGGTGGGCGATGCAGTGCAGGGACTGGAAACTTGGATTGCACTCGGGCCGAAAAATTTCTTTACTATAGCCACTTAGCAGCACGATCTTATTCTCCTATCTGTTTTTGTTTTTCGCCCTGGACCTTGTGCCTTGTACCTTGAGCCTCTCTTTTATGGTTTGCAGGTGACATGACAAACACCGGTCGGCGTTTCTACGGCAAAGGGGAAGTATTTCCGTTTGAACCAGAGGGCTACGTTGACCAGACTGATCAGGACCGGGACCTCGACCAATGGGCCGATGACGGCGGCAAAGGCCGCTCCCGATTTGATGCCGAAAACGGCCACGGCCACGGCAATGGCCAGCTCGAAATTATTGGAGGCGGCGGTGAAGCTCAAGGTGGTGGCCTGTTCATAAGTCGCCTTGACCTTCACGGACATATAGAAAGAGATAAAGAACATGATGACGAAATAGATCACCAAAGGCAGGGCAATACGCAGCACATCTAAGGGCAATTGGACGATATATTCCCCTTTGAGAGAGAACATGACGATAATGGTGAAGAGCAGGGCGATGAGGGTGATAGGACTGATTTTGGGGATGAATTTTTCATGGTACCAAATCTTGCCCTTGATTTTGATCAGGGTGAATCGGGTGATGATCCCGGCAATAAAAGGAATCCCCAGATAAATAAAAACACTCTTGGCGATCTGGCCGATGGAGATGTCCACCACCGTGCCTTTCAGGCCGAACCAGCCCGGCAGGATGGTGATAAAGATATAGGCGTAAACGGAGAAAAAGAGGACCTGAAAGATGGAATTGAAAGCCACCAAACCGGCACAGTATTCGGTGTCGCCAGAGGCCAGTTCATTCCAGACAATGACCATGGCGATACAGCGGGCCAGACCGATCATGATTAAACCCACCATGTATTCCGGGTATCCGGCCAGAAAAAGGATGGCCAGAAAGAACATGAGGATGGGGCCGATAACCCAGTTCTGGATCAAAGAAAGCGTCAGTACCCGGTAATTTTTAAAGACTTCCCCCAGTTCCTCATACTTGACCTTGGCTAAGGGTGGATACATCATCAGGATCAGGCCGATGGCGATGGGGAGATTGGTGGTGTCATATTGGAAGAGATTCCAGAACTGGACCACCTGGGGATAGAGATAGCCGGACCCTACACCTACCAGCATGGCCAAAAAGATCCACAGGGTCAGAAAACGGTCCAGAAAGGAAAGTTTTTTAGGGGTTGGTTCGGTCATTTGTCCTCCTTCCTTGTCAGGTGTTAAGAAGAGCCTTGATTTGTTCTCTGATTAATGATTTCGGTGGAATTTTTGAGAATGAACCATTCTCGGAAATGTAATAGCGTCACCCCAAGCCGGTTTGCCATAGGTCCCTGGCGGAGGGTTCCAAATCGAAGCCATTGATTTTAATGGTTGGAGAGCCGAGAAATTGATTTGTCCTGGCTTCTTCCTCGGTATTTATTAAAATTGGTTCAATCAGGATGTTGAGCTGCTTTTCATCTAACACTTTTTGAATCGCCTCCAGTGCCTTGTTTTTGGCCAGTCAGCCCTGGGTATAAAGGACCTGAATATTATGCATAGTCTCTCCCGCACTGAAAAAGTTTTCCATCTCCCGGATGGCAAGCATCAGGATCAGCCATCGGCATCAGTGCCGGGTTGGATCTCGAGCGGAGGAAATGGGGTTGAGGATTGAGGGTTTGTAGCCTTCTTTTCCGGAGTGGGCTTAGGAGCAGGGTTTGGCTTGTCCGAATTAGAAGCCTTCTTGTTGTCCTCAGAACACTCTTGCTGTTGCGGATTGGCTGAACCGGGGGGAAGGTTTTTTTTCTCCTCGGCAAAAGAAAAGGACCCGATTAGAATAATCAGTAAAACCAAAAACAGTTTTGTTAATATATTTCGATTTGTCATAACCTTCCTAACCTTTATTCCTTTCCAGCAGGGGTTAAATAAAGGTACTATACCCGGCAGCCTCCAATATTTCAATCAGTCTTTGCCTCAAGCTATAATACCTCCAGTCCCAAAGCCTCGAGAGAAATTCTTTCCACGGTATAATATGAATGCCATCGTGAATCCGTTGCTTACGTTCATTGCATACCAGGTAGGCGCTCCTAGGCTGGTAGTCCTGGACGAAGGCCTTCAGGGGACGGAGTTCTGCGCTGCCGATACGAGCGGCGCCCTTGACTTCGATAGCGATTTCCCCGCGGCCTAATATAAAATCAACTTCCAAACCCGTTTTGGTCCTCCAGAAATTAATCTCATATTCCAGATCACTGTAGGAACGATGGGCGATGAACTCCATGAGGATAAAATGCTCAAAGGCCCTTCCAAACTGTTCTCCCTTTTGTTCAGGGATATGGCGCCCGGTGAGACCACCGACAATTCCAACATCGAACAAATAGAACTTTCCAGCCTTGGTGATGACCTGCCTTTCCTGGCGTTTTTTGTACGGCTCGATCATGATCCCGAGTAAGGTGTCAACCAGGATTTGATAATATTCTTTGACGGTTTTAGCATCCACCCCGCATTCCCGGGCGATGTTGGCATAGTTGGTCAATTCCCCGTGGGAATATCCCATAGCCTCAAAAAATCTTGAAAAGGCTGGAATATTCCGGGTAAGACCTTCATCAAAAACCTCCTCTTTGAGGTAATCCCGGACATAAGACCGAAGCGATTTACGGTATTCTTCTTCCAGATAATGAGCGGGTATCAGGCCCCTATTTAAGGCCTTGAGGAGATCGAGGTTCCCTATTTCCATAGAAATCAGCGGATGCATCTCGTAACGCCAGGCCCGGCCTCCCAGGAGGTTGGCCTTGCCCCGTTTCAATTTCCTGGCGCTGGAACCGCATAAAAGGAAACGAAGTCCCTTGTTCTCTATTAGCCAGTGCACCTCATCAAGCAATTGCGGGACCTTTTGGACTTCATCAATGATGATCGGCTCCTTGAGTTGCTGCGGATTGGATGCCAAGAGCTGTTCTCGTAACAGATAGGGGCGCTTGGCGAAATCCAGGAAAAGATCAGTTCGCAACAAATCGAACCGCAGGCTTTTAGGGAAAGCCTCTTTAAGGAAGGTTGTTTTTCCAGTTTTTCTCGGTCCCCAGAGAAAAGCTGACTTTCCTTTCGGAAGGGTGATCCGGATTATTCTTTTGATGTTAACCATTAAGGATAATCCTCCTTTTTAGTTATACTAAAAAGGAATAGTATTCCCTAAGAAATCAACTGTCAACAAGAAAGAGTGGTGGAGCTTTAAGGCTCTCCCCTATCTCCGATGCTATCGAACATTGTTCTGAATGAACCGGACTGGGAACCGGAAAGACGAGGACACTGAGTGATCTCTATTGATATACGGCTTTCTACCGCCTTGAGTACGGTATTCAAACCATCCAGTTTCATCTTTCTTGCTTCTTTTCCTACTTCCCTGGGAATTATCAATGATCGGGCGGGACGTAGGTGGTTCGAATTATGAGGCTAAAATGGTCGAACATATTAAAAGTGAGGGGAGATCAGGAATTATTCTTCCTTCTAAATTAAAAAACTGACTTTTACGGAGTTGTAGTATATTACATAATTAGTATATAGTGATATAGTTTGAGCTATTGATGTTGTCAAGTAAAATTTAACTGCTCAATTGTCGGATTTAAAAATCCGAATGGACTTAAAATCCAAGACGAAGGAGGTGAGCTGGATGAAACAAAATCGCATGTTTATTCCGGAAATAATTCCTTTACTTTCTTGCTTGACATTACTTCGTAGTATAATTTACAAATAGTCATGTAAATTTAATTATTACACGTAAAA
Source organism: uncultured delta proteobacterium (assembly GCA_963838485.1). Taxonomy (GTDB): domain Bacteria; phylum Desulfobacterota; class RBG-13-43-22; order RBG-13-43-22; family RBG-13-43-22; genus RBG-13-43-22. Next base: position 40,441 of record CAWIRY010000115.1, read on the forward strand.
AGGATTTTGATATGAAAACCAGGGTCACCGCCAGGGGACAGGTCTCCATTCCCTCTCTGATTAGAAAAAAGTTCAACATCGAGCCTGAATCGCAGGTCATCTGGCAGACCAAGGGAAACACGATCAGGGTTATCCCAATCCCCAAAAATCCGGTATCGGCTTTCAGGGGGAAGGGGTCGGGAAAATACTCTACCGAAAAGATGATCCGGGACCGGCAGGATGAAAGATGTAAAGAAAATTAAAAAGTAAGGAGACAATGTTATGTCCGCAGGTAAGGACAAGGTGTTATTTGTCTGCGTGCATAATTCAGCCCGGAGTCAGATGGCCGAGGCCTTATTGAAAAGAATGGCCGGTGATCGGTATGAGGTGGAGAGTGCCGGGCTGGAGCCGGGGCAGTTAAATCCCCTGGCCGTGGAGGTCATGAAGGAAATCGGTATTGATATTTCCGAAAATCAGACCAAGAGCGCCTTTGATCTTTTTAAACAAGGAAAGTTGTACACCTATGTAATTACGGTCTGCGATGAGACCGAGGTCGAGCAATGCCCCTTTTTCCCAGGGATCACCTCTCGTCTCCATTGGGGTTTTGCCGATCCTTCCGGCTTTGAAGGAAATCACGAAGAAAAACTGGAAAAGACCAGGCAGGTCCGAGAGGCCATCAGGGATAAGATCGAAGCTTGGCTCAAGAAGATTAATGATTGAGAAGCCATAAAGGATAAAATCCAACGCCAAAAATTTTTCCGCCCTTAACTCCTTGACTTAACGCGCGACCATGAAGGTGGCCATCAACAGCCCGAACAGAAAGAGACCATAAAGACCGTAAAAGCGGGCATATCCCAAGGAAGCGATCGCTTTTCCCCCGATGGCCGCGCCGACCCCGCCGCCACCCATAAAACAAAAGGCCACCAAAGACATGGCCGTGCCCCGGGCCATCTTGGCAAACTCGGTTGCAAAAGTCAGCAGACTCGAATGGGCCAACATGAATCCGATACCCAGAAGGGCCACCCCCAGGATCAGCATCAGTACACTGGTTTTGACCCCATATAATAGGAAATCCGCCCCCATGGCCACAATCAGCCCCAATACCAAAGTATTCGGCCTGCCGAGATGGGGGACGATTTTTCCCACCAATCGCCCAGTTATGACCGCCCCGGCCCCAAAGGCGGTCAGGGTCAGCCCGATATAAAGATAGTTGAAATGGAAGAGGTGCTCCGTGTAGGCTCCCAAATAGGAAAAAGAGCCGATGATCAGGATGCCCTCGACCAGTATAATCAAATATATCAGCAGACTTTTTGAACTGCCGATCAGGTCCAGATAGGGCTTCAGAAACTGACTGTGGGGATTTTTTTTAGAGGAGGCTTCCCGGCCGGTAGAGATGAGTAGGATGGTGGCTATCACTGATAAGGCGGCGTAGGTGAAAAAGACCCCACGCCAACTGACAAAGAAGGCGATGGACCCGCCGATAGCCATGCTGAGTCCCTGCCCTAAAAAGGCGATGCCCATAAAGGTCCCGATGGCCTGCTGCCGCCGCTCCATGGGGACAACGTCGCCGATCAGGGCCAGGGAGATGGGCATGACCGAGGCGGCAAATATCCCGGTCAGGGCGCGGTAAAGGCCGAGATCCAATAACCCAAGTCCTAAACCACAGAGGGCCGTACCGATGGTGAAGAAGATCATGGAAAAGGTAATGACCTGCTGTTTCCCGAAGCGGTCGGCCAGGGGGCCGAAGACCAGTTGAAAAAGGCCAAAAGGGATCATATAGGCACTGATAAGCAGCCCGGCCTGAACCGGAGATACCCGGATAGAGCGGGCGATGGCCGGCAGGATGGGTGAGACCACCCAGTTATCGGCCATGACCACGAACCCGGCCAGACCGAGGATCATAATAAGACGATTTTCTTTCATGGAGATATTTCCTTATAAGGCTGCCCGAGACAGCCATTTGAAGAGGTTTAGATGTTAGGTAATAAAAGGGTTGACTATAAAATAAAGGCCCAGTAACACGATGAGCACCCCGGCCCCGCGACGGAACCATTGGGCGCCGGTCTGCCAGGACTGGTTTTCGATGACTTTACGGACGGCGGCCGTCGAGCTGCCGGCAATCAGGATGGGCAGGCAATGGCCGATGGCAAACAGCAAAATCAACAGGATCCCGTTGGCTATCTTTCCCTGAACCGTGATGATGGCCAGGATTGGGGCGATAAAGCCGAAGGTGCAGGACCCGGAAAGAACCCCATAGGCCAGACCCAGGACAAAGGCCCCAAAAATGCCTTTTAAATTCAACCGATATAATAAGCTGCCGGACATGGAACATTTCTCGACCCCCAGCATCCCCAAAGCCACCCAGATCAGGATCAACCCTATAAGGATCTGCCAGTAGTTACCCACGTCGCCCAGCATACGTCCCAGAAGGGAACAGATGATGCCGATCAAAGCGATGGTGATAAACAGTCCGGAGGTAAAGGCTACGGAGTAATATCCGGCCTGTCGGGCCTGGACCGTCTTTTCCTGCCCGGCCACATAGGCCACGATCAACGGGATGGAGGCCAGATGGCAGGGGCTGAAGACCACGCTGATCATGCCCCAGAAAAAGGCCCCCAGGGCGGCTATATAGGTTTCCCCGACAAGCCAGTCATTGACGGTCAGGAAAATATTTTCCAGCATGGAAACCTCACCTGTTAAAGATTATTTGACCCCGATCTTTTTTAACTGGCTGACAATATCTTTCTCGCTCATAAACCCTTCATGGCGGAAGACTTCTTTACCGGTTTTATCATAGAAAATCTGGGTCGGTATGACCTGAATATTGAAAGGCTTGGCCTGTTCCGGGAACTTCCAGACGTCAATAAAAACGACGGCAGCCTTGCCCTGATAATCCTTCTCCAGCTTGGTCATAATTGGGGCCATCAACTTGCAGGGAATGCAGGCATTGGCCCCCAGGTCAACCAGGGTTACCATGCCTTTGACCGGTACTTCTTTATAGCTGCCTGCCTGGGATAATTGAACTCCCGTCAAAAATAAAAATCCGATGAGGAGCACACCCGCAATTTTTTGATAAGGCCAATTGTTCATTTTTTTATTTTCCTTCCTCTTAAATCAGTCCGAATTGAATCAATTTTTTTTCAATCTCCGTTTGAGGGAAAAAACCGGTATGCCTGAAAACCTCCCGGCCGTTTTTGTCAAAGAACACCTGCACCGGTACGTATTTGATCCCGAAACGAGCCGTTAAAATCACTTCCTGGTTCACATGGACGAAAAGGACATTTAACTTGTCTTTATATTTCTTCTCCAGGTCGGCCAATATGGGGGTCATCATGTCACAGGGCCCGCAGCCGGTGGCCCCAAAGTCGATCAGACTCGGTTTACCGGACATCCTGGCCCGGTCTACCGGGTTGTCTCGGGCCAGGATGCTTTGTTTTTTTACCCAGTCTTCATTAAGCCGGACGGATGCTTGCCGAACGAGAGTTTGGATGTAATGACGTTGAGCCTCCTACCTTTTTTGTTGAGTCAAAAGATGCTTCAGCAGGTCACGAGTCTCTTCAAAAGAAGCGCTCCCGATCATCCCTTTGTTCTGGACATAAAAATTCTTTAATTCCCCCTCTGTTATGTTGCCGGGCTTTACCTTTTCAGAGAGAAACTTCGTGATTGTCTTTTCTTCTTCATCTCCCGGTTTATGTCCTGCCTTATAGGCTTCCTGAAGGACCAATTGCTTGGTGGCCATTTTTTCCAACAGATAAAAGGCATTTCTAATAAGTTGCTTATGTAATGCCGAGTCCGATTGGTTAATCTCCCTGGTAAGTTCCGATTCTTTAATGTTCAGACTCCCGGAGGTTAACAGGGTGCCTTTGGGCAGCTTGGACAGGGTTGCCGACTTAAGGGCATCAGAAGCCAGCCCGTGATATAGTTCCTCAACGGTTTGACCGGCCTGGGCGTTAAATAAGACCAATAAAGACTGGAGCAAGAACAGCAGGATGAGAAAAAATAGACTAACAGATAGTGGTTTGCCGGTAGCCATAGATTTTCCTTTTTGTATCGGCGTTACCTTGGTTATTTTTTTATCCAGGCAAGAATTTCTTCTTTCTTGGGGACCTTGCCCACCGACATTACCTGGCCGTCCACAACCACTGCCGGGGTGCTGATGACTCCAAAGGTCATTATTTTCATGATGTCGGTGACTTTTTCCACCGTGGCCTCCACTCCTACTTCGGCCACCACTTCCTTGACGATTTTTTCGGTTTGTCCGCATTTGGGACATCCCGGTCCAAGCACTTTGATTTCCATATTAATGCCTCCTTACTGAGAGCTTTTTTCTAAAGAATGGTTGTCCTTGCATATCGTGCATAGTAAATCCACGGGTTCATAAGATTTGCTCTCAAATTGAAGAATGGGATGATCGATGTCGAATTTAGATAAGAGCAGGGCCCGTACTTTTTTAGCCAACTCGTCCACCTGGCAGAGCATCTGGTCCGGCACAATCACGTGGGCCGCCAGGGCGATAATCCCGGAAGAGGGGTTCCAGACATGGAGGTGGTGAAGGCTTTCGATGCCCTCCAGACCCTCGACCGCTATTCGAATGGCCTTCAAATCGATACCCGGCGGGGTGGCGTTCATCAAAATGAGCAGAGCTTTCTTTAATAAACTCCAGCCGCTGTAAAGGATCAAGAAAACGATGACCCAGGACACAATAGGGTCCAGCCAGTACCAGGGATAAAACAGCCAGATTAGCCCCAGGATAGCCACCCCAAGGGATGTCAGGGCATCGGTCAACATATGGAGAAAGGCACCGCGCATGTTGAGGTTTTCTTTGGCACCGGCGTGGAGCATCCAGGTAGATATGCCATTGGCCACAACGCCCAGGAGGGCCGCCCCAATGACGATATTTCCGTGGATGGGGGCCGGATTTTTCAAACGAATCCAGCCTTCCACGGCTATGAACAGGGCGGCTCCGAAGAGGAGGGCCGTATTGAAAACTGCGGCCATGACCTCCACCCGTTTATAGCCGAAGGTCAGGGAAAGCGTAGGTCCCCGTTTGCCGATTTTCAAGGCCATATAACTGATCAGGATCGAAGCTAAGTCGCTTAGATTATGCAAGGCGTCACTGATCAAAGCCATACTGCCGGCCATGATGCCGGCGACGATCTGAACAGCCGGGATGATCAGATTCATCACCATGGTGATGAACAGACGTTTGCCCCAGGAGGTTTCCGGGTTGTGATTATGATGATGTGGATCCATAAGGAATACTGATTAACTATATGAATAATTAGTAATTATTCGATGAAAAAATTTTACAACCGGGTCATTAAATGATGCTGCTCCCTGGCCTGGGCTTTTAAGAGCTTGGAAACCCCGGTCAGCAGGTCCAGGATTTCGGGGGTTTTTATCCGGTATAGGATGCGCAGGCCGTCTTTACGGGATTCCAAAATACCGACCTGTTTCAAGATCGAAAGATGCTTGGAGACGTTGGCCTGTTCCTGATTAATGGCCGGAAATATTTCACAGACGCAGCGTTCCCCATCCTTTAAAAGTTCCAAAATTTGCAATCGCGTAGGCTGGCCCACGGCCTTGAGGATCGAGGCCTGGCCTTCCAATATCTTTTGTTTCATCTGATTTGATTTTTCCATAATGGATTATATAGTTATATTCTTTTCCCTTAAAGTCAAGAAAAAAAATTACAGAAGGGCATTAAAGAGAAAACCCACCAGAAGAATTCCCGTTGCCACCACCCCGACAAAGACCGCAATGAGCCGTGGTTTCAAGACCTTTCGCAGGATAATGGTTTCCGGCAATGATAAGCCGATAACGGCCATCATAAAGGCCAGCACTGTGCCCAGGGCGGCCCCTTTTTCCAAAAGGGCCTGGACTACCGGGATGATCCCGGCGGCATTGGAGTACATGGGAACACCCAACAGGACGGCCAAGGGGACCGACCACCAGGCCTCTTTGCCCATGATGGAGGCCATAAAACCAACGGGAACGTAGCCGTGGATGGCCGCGCCGACAGCGATACCGGCAACAACATACAGCCAGACTTTGCCGACGATGTCTTCGACCGCCTGCCAGGCGTAGTCGATCCGGCTCGACCAGTTCAGGGTTTCCATGAATAAGGGGGAGCCGTTGGTCCTGATTTCCCGGACCCAATCTTCGATATGGTTTTCCATGTGTAACCGACCGATGACCCAGCCGCTGACAATGGCAATCATCAATCCGGTCGTCAAATAGAGGAGGGCCACCTGCCAGCCAAAGAGCCCGAACAAAAGCACCAGGGCGATTTCATTGACCATGGGGGCAGAGATCAGGAAGGACAAAGTGACTCCCAAAGGTACCCCGGCTTCGACAAAGCCAATAAATAAAGGGATGGCCGAGCAGGAGCAGAAAGGGGTGACGATTCCCAGGCCGGCGGCCAGAACATTTCCGGCCGATTCCTTTTTGTCGGCTAAAATAGCCCTGGTTTTTTCCGGGGTAAAGAAAGAGCGCAGGATCCCCACTCCAAAGACCACCAGGGTAAGGAGCATCAGCACCTTGGGGACATCGTAGAGAAAAAAGGCGATGGCCTCGGCCAAATGAGTGCCTCTGTTCAGGCCAAACAAATCAAAGGTCAACCACTCGGTGAGTTTGGGCAATTGATAATAGAAAATCCACCAGGCCATCAAGGCCACCAACAGGATAAGCAGTTTTTTTCGCAGGCTTATTTGGCCGGAATTTTCATTGATCCTTTGAATACATTCACAGGAAACGGTGTCGTTCATCTTTGTTTTTTATTCCTTTTCAGCGGTTTTGATTTTTTATTAAACCACTTTATGACTATGTAGTAATATAGTTATAAAATGAGGAATGTCAAGAAAAAATTGAAACATGGAGAGGTATTTTTGAAGGTCCATAAAAAAGCCGTCTCAAAGGCGGCTTTTTGTTTTAGCCTGAAAACGGCGGCGGTTTTTTAGGTTCTTTTCAGGATTTCGAGGGCCTGCTCATATTCCCTCAGCCTTTGCTCCCAGATTTTCAGCTCCTCATGGTCTTTCAGCCACATCTCAAAATCAAGGTTCTTGGCTGCCTGCAGGTCCGGCTCGAGAGTCTGCAGAAATGCCTCTGTAGTCATGCCAAATTTTTTTTCTCTGGCCAGAAGGGCCTTTTTCTGTTGGCCAATAACCCTACGGCACAGCGAGATCTCTCTGCCGATGGAGATCTCGTACTCATCTGTGTGCATGATCAACTCTCTGCTTTAGAGGTTTGATAAGAATTTACATTTAGGATGGAAAGAGTATAATATAAACAGAAAGAGTGGTCAATGAAGAAAGGGGCCTGCTTCCCCTCAGATTTAGATTAGGGGAGGGGGGGCAAGCAGTTTAATCCTCTTGACAGCGGCTTTATTTTTAAATAAATTTAATATAATAACCAAGAAAGGAGGGGGGAGATCAAAGGAAATAAAAAAATCAATTAGAAACCTCATTACTTGTTAATATCTTTAACCTTTATCTAAAAAGGGAGATCAAGGGCATGGAAGAAAAAAAACAGGGCATAAACGAAGACTGGATGTCTTTATGGATTGGGCTGTTTATATTCATTCTGTCCATGGGGGTATTTATCGGGGCTGACATCCTTGGATTTGGTGTAAACGCGGCAATATGGACGAATTTATCAAAGGCATTAAGTCCTATATCCAAAGCCTATAGCGGTTTGGGCGGAGTAGGATCCCTCATTGCGACCTATCTATTTCTACTCATTGTTATGACCATCAGTGCGAAAATCTTGAAAGCCGATATTAAGCGGTTTATCGGAGGTTTTACCGCCGTTTTCTTGATCAGCTATATCTGCTGGATCATCGGAAGCTGGGCCCATGTGGCCGTCACAATACCCCCTGATATGAAGAAATTCGGAATCTCCTGGTCGTTGAAACTGACGCCTGAAGGGGGGTTTATTGTTGCGCTGGTCGCCGGCCTGATCGTCGGTAATTTTTTTCCTGGTTTTGCCGAAGCCATAAAGGAGGGTGTAAGGCCTGAATTATACATCAAGACCGCCATTGTCATTCTGGGTGGATTTTTGGGTATTACCGCGGCAGAAAAGTTGGGACTGGCCACAGCAGTAATGTTCAGGGGGCTGTGTGCAATCGTCGAGGCTTACCTGATTTACTGGGCCTTGGTCTATTTCGTTGCCAGGAAATACTTTAAATTCAGCCGGGAATGGGCAGCACCTCTGGCTTCAGGCATATCGATATGTGGTGTGTCCGCGGCCATAGCCACGGGTGCGGCAATAAAGGCCAGGCCGAAGATCCCCATCATGGTATCTTCACTGGTGGTTATCTTTGCCGTTGTCGAGCTATTGGTACTCCCGTTTCTTGCGGAGAAGTTTGTCTGGAAAGAGCCGATGGTCGCGGCGGCCTGGATGGGACTGGCGGTTAAGACCGACGGAGCGGCGGTTGCCAGCGGCGCTGTCACTGAATCTCTCATAAGGGCCAAGACACTCGAGATGACGGGGGTGAACTATAAGGAAGGCTGGATGATAGGGACAGCGGCCACGGTGAAGGTATTTATTGATATTTTTATAGGGGTCTGGGCCTTTATCCTGGCCATAATCTGGTGTACTGTTATAGAATGCAGACCGGGAGAAAAGTTCCGACCAGGTCAGATATGGGAGAGGTTCCCAAAGTTTGTTATCGGCTATGTGATTACCTTTCTTATCATTTTATTTATCGGGATGAAATTACCTGGGTTGATGGGCAAAACAAAGGCAGCCATGGGGGAAGGTAATATCTTCAGGGTAATATTCTTCGTGATGACCTTTTTCACCATCGGTGTCATGTCTAATTTTAAAAAGCTTTGGGAAGAAGGGATCGGCAAATTAGCCGCCGTTTATCTGATCTGTCTCTTCGGGTTTATCATCTGGATAGGGCTGTTCATCTCCTGGATATTTTTCCATGGGGTGCATCCCCCTTTGGTAGGATAAAATGAATTTGAAAGAATTTCCTGAAAAATCAATAGACCTTCCTGAGCCAGAAAGGAGCTATTTATGGCTGAAGAACTTAAAATAGTCGACGAATTAAAGGAGATGGAGTACGAACCCCTTCTTCCCATAGAGAAAAAACTTATAGGTTATAGCCTGATAATCGGGGTGGTTCTTCTTGGACTGCTTATCTGGGCCAGTTATACCTTCTTCCCCGGACAGTAAAGGATATTCATCACTGCAGCCCTGCTGCCGTCAAGGGCAGCAGGGCTCCAATGATGGAAATCAGGGTTTTTATTAACTACCGGTAATAATTGAAAAGGGTTGTCGTGCTGGTTTTGTTTTGATAAGCTTTCCCGATTCTCAGGATAAGCCTCATTTATACATCCAGGGAAGGCCGGAGGATGGCTCACCATTTTCTCTTGGAAACCATGGCCCGTGGGGGGAGTCAGGCCCGGGGGAGGAGGGGAATTCGCTCCTTGCCAATGTTCAAAGTTTAGGGCATCCCCGACAGGGAGGAGCCAGGTTCCCCTTGTTAAAAGAACGACGAAAACGACTATAATCCTTTTTCCGCCAGATATCTCTCAGCGGTTCCTGGTTAATATTTCCAAACACCAGGCGCTCATAGGGCTTTTCTTTTCCCTGCCGGAGAAATTTACCGCCAGGGATCATCAGGTTGGTGAATACGCAGGGGGTCACGGAACCATCTGAGGCTACACATAAAGCCCGGCGGATATTTTCGGTGCACTCTTGGCGTTTTCCGAGAAGGGGTGGCAGATTGAAATGGATCGGCAAGCCGCTTTGCGCCCCGGTTCGGACCACCCCCTGAAGAATATTTTCCAATTCTTTATATTTCCCTTCCGTGGCTGGTTGGATGGTTTCTAATTCCAATTCCGGTTGGGCCACGAAATCCAGAGTACTTATGACCACCTGACTGATGTCCAGTCCCTGCAAAAGGGAGGTCAAAAGGTCCAAATCTTTCATTCGGGAGCGAAACAACATATAGGCTATATGGATAGCCGGTTTCCGGCTGTTGGCCCGTTTTTTTTCCCGATTCAGGGTTCGGATGGTTTCCAATATCTGTTCCAGTCTGGTTCCCCGGCGGATACTATCATTATGGAAGTCCGCTCCAGCCAGGGAGAAGGCCACGACATCCAATTCAGAGGCCACCAAACGGGTTATCCGCTCCGGGTTCAAGAGCATCCCGTTGGTGGTCGTCCCTACCCGACATCCGGCGGCCTTGGCTATGGCGGTCATAGTAAAAAATTCCGGATGGAGAAAAGGTTCCCCCCAACCCTGTAAATGAACCATTCGGGATAGGGCGAAAGCCGATTGGAGTCTCTTGAAGGATTCCAAAGGAAGATATCGATTCTGCCAGATATCCCGGTAGGCCGTGCGAGGGCAATAACAGCAGGCTGCCGGACAATCCGAAGTGACCTCCACCTGAATCCAGTCGAAACGAGGCTCAAACAATGAAAATAGCCTGGTCCATCGGTAAGCCGACCTCTCTTTTTCTGAATTATTCATTCTAAAACTTTATGTCATTGGTTGATGGTCACTGTGACTACCTTCTCCATACCCGTGTTCTGGAAAGTGCCATTTATCTTGAAAGGCTGAATCCATGCTGAAAATACTGGCATTAAGAAACCGGTAACCCCTATCGGTCTTATTTACCACCAACTTGCAACCTTATCATGAGAAAAGATAAGCTCCACCAGTTTGGCGTAATCCACCTCTCCTTCATAAAGAGAAAAACTATCCGCCTCGTTTTCCTCGGAAAGGATTTTGGCTAATTTAAGGACTTCCTCAGTAGGCCTGGATCGATAAATGTGTAAGAGTTTCATGGCTACCTCATTCAAGGTTCAAGGTTCAAGGTACGAGGTATAAAGTTTAAAGAAAAACCACATGCCGGATATTTGTATCTCCCATCAAAAGTTTTTCAATACCCATTCCTTTTGAGGGCACCACAAGGCATGAAAAAGGATTCGGGGGTCCGGGGGTCAAGGATTCAAGTGAAAGGGTTGAATTAAAACCCCTTGAACCCTCGACCCCTGGAATCCTGGAACCCTATTTTCGAACTAAAAGGGAACTATAAAATCCATTTCTTTTAATTTTTGACCCAATTGTTCATAGGTAATGGGCTGAAACCCATACTTCTCCACATTGGCCGGGACGTTGGAATATAATTCACCCTCCATATCCAGGACTGTGCGTCTTCAGCCACGATTGGACAAAGTTAGCATTAAAGGAGTTTGCATTTAGATAGCTGGTCTGGGCAAAAGTGGCTATAATTTAAATAGCCATAGAAAGGAACAAGAGGATGGAAACAGCAATCGCCCAGAAAGTGGATCAGGAAGAAAGAGCACCGCAGGGAAGCGCGGCAAAACTCATCAGGGAAATTCGGACTAAGAACCGCAGGAAGTTCTCCTCAGAAGACAAGATCAGGATTGTACTTGAAGGATTCCGAAAGGAACAACCCATCTCAGACCTCTGTAGAAGAGAGGGCATTTCATCTGCCCTTTACTATTCATGGCTCAAGGATTTCATGGAAGCAGGCAAGGCGCGCCTTAAGGGTGACAGCCTGAGAGAGGCAAACAATATTGAAGTCAAGGAACTCCGGTCAGAAAACGGCAGGCTGAAAGAGCTGGTAGGAGAACAGGCCCTGCATCTGCAGCTTTTTAAAAAAAGTCTGAATCCGTAGCGGAAGGCTGGTACCGGAAGATGGATGGGAAGAGCAGAGAGGATCTGATCGTGAAGATAGAGAAGCAGGAAGGCAAGAAGGGTGAGGCGCTCAGAGACCTGGATATACCAAGGTCTACCTATTACACCTGGCGGAAGGCCTATCAGTCACAGGGGATAGAAGGCGTTACCAAGACAAAACCCTCAGCCAAACGTATATGGAACCGACTGAGAGCGGTTGAGGTCGAGCAGGTGCTTGAAATTGCTCGCCTTACTCCAGAGCTTTCTCCAAGGCTTCTGGCTGTGAAGATCAGCGATGAAGAGGTCTTCTCAGTGTCAGAATCAACGGTCTATCGGATACTGAGGGACAATAACCTGATAGCTCCCCGTCCACTTCCGGAGATGCCGGCTGAGAAACAGTGGAGGCATAAGACCGCTCATCCTGATGAACTTTGGCAGTGTGACGGAACAAGCCTTTTTGTCATAGGATGGGGATACTACAAGCTCATCCCTGTTGAGGATGATTACTCACGAAAAATAATAGCTCATGACTTACGGCCTGATGAAACAGGATTCAGCGTATCGGACATAATGGAGATGGGCATAGAGAACGCCAGAAGAGAAGGGCATCTGGTTGCCGCCATGCCGAAACTTTACACAGACAATGGCTCAGGCTTTGCCTCAAAGGTCCTTGCCGGGTATCTGGACGTCCATGGGATAAGACATATCTTCGGCACCCCATATCATCCTCAGGGCAGAGGGAAGATTGAGCGATTCAATCGGAGGATCAAGGAGAAGCTATGCCTTATGGTTTACTGCTCTCCCGATGAGCTCAAAAAGGCAATTGATGAGGCCATAGCAATCTATAACGCTACCCCGCATGAAGCATTGAACAACGTATCCCCCAATGATGTCTATGCGGGAAGAAAGGAGGCCATTCTACAGAAGAGAAAAGAAAAAAAACAATTGACCATGCAGCGGAGGAAACAGTACAATTTATACGGCAATGGGATTAACAATGATGGCTCAGATCAGTATCAAAGTGCAAACTCGCTATGACAAAATCTGTCCAAAAAGGTCTGAAGATATACAATCCAGGACCCAATCCAGATTTTCGCGAAAAGGCTCGGTCATTTCCACTTCATGATCAAGGACAAAGAAATACACCGAGTTATTCTCTGCAGCCAAGCCCAGGGTTGAGCGAAGCCCTTCCCAGTCTTCCTCCTTGGATCTTATTAAGAAAGCCACTTTTTTCATGTTGTTGTTCTCTCTTTATTACTGGTTTTTCCCCGGCCCCTTGACCCCTCGAATCCTGGACCCCTTTTTACATCACGATATAACGGTCCACTTCGTCGATCATCTCACCGTGGCGGGCCTGGGTGCCGAAATCTTTATCCCCTATTCCGGGGGCCGGCTTCCCTTTCAAGCCTTTAGATTCATAACTCACATTGCACAGGGATTTTTTCCCGAGACCGATCAACTCTTTGAACTCAGGTTCCTGGGTCAACATGACCCCTTTGTGGGTAAAGAAGAGAATCACTTCTTTGCCGGCCGCTTCGGCGGCCTTGGTGATTTCGATCACATGTCTGAGGTTTTTATCGGAGGAAACGAAGATCCCCAATTTTTCAGCCATGACCTGCTCCTTATTTTATTTTTTCTTGACGTAAAAACGGACAAACCCCTGGTCTTCTTTTTCTCCAAGATAGGTGTTTCCCGTACGATTGGTCCAGCCGGGCAGGTCATTTCTGGTCCCCGGATCGGTACTCATAATCTCTAAGATCTGTCCGGATTTTAGGGTTTCAATAGCCTTTTTGGTTTTTAAAACCGGCATAGGGCAACTGAGTCCCCGGGCATCCAAAGTTTGATCGGGTTTAATATCTTCCATGATGATTTCCTCCTTTTTGGATAAACTATAAGTTTACAACCGGATGTTGTCAAATGGTAATTTTTGGAAATTTTTCCTTGAAGATGTCCGGCCCCAAGCCTAATTTATAGGTTTACAGCCCCGGCTTTTTTTAGTAAGACGGTCATTAATGAAAGTAACCGTTCGGAGTTTAAGGGCGAAGTTTAGAAAAATAGTTGGGAAGGAATAAAAACGACTTCAGGGTATGGGAAAAATCGATTACCAAAAAAATCTAACCAAGACCCAGCAGGAGGCGGTTTTTTCACCGGACGGGCCTACCTTGGTCATTGCCGGGGCCGGAAGCGGAAAGACCCGCACCCTGGTCTATCGGGTGGCCTGGCTGGTTGAAAACGGGATTCCCCCGGAAAGGATCCTTTTGTTGACCTTTACCCGGAAGGCTTCCCAGGAGATGCTCCGCCGGGTGGAAATCATGCTGGAGAGGTCCTGCCAGGGAGTGGCCGGCGGGACTTTCCATTCCTTAGCCTATAAAATCTTGCGGATTCATGGGGCCGCTATCGGTCTTAAAGGACCTTTATCGGTGTTGGATCGGAAGGACAGTGAGGAGATTGTCGGCAAGATTATTAAAGAGAATGGATGGGACAAAAATAAGGATCGACCGGATAAAAAGGAATTTATGGAGCTCTTGAGTCGTATTGTCAACCGAGGCCAAAGCTTCGAAGAAGGGCTTTCCAATTCATTTTTCGAGACGGATTCTAACTTAGCCCAACTCAAGGATCTGAACCTGGAGTATGAGGCCTTTAAAAGACAGCATGGCTTGCTTGATTATGATGATCTTTTAAGTCAGTGTCTGCACCTCTTCAGGCAGGAAACCCAGGTGGTCCAAAAACTGGCCTCTTTTTATCACTATGTTTTAGTGGATGAATATCAGGACACCAATTTACTCCAGGCCGAAATGGTCCGCCATCTGGCCAGGGGAAATGTCATGGTGGTTGGGGATGATTCCCAATCCATTTACGGATTTCGGGGTGCCCACTTTAAAAATATCCTAGACTTTCCAAATCAATATCCCGGGACCCGTCTCATCAAATTGGAGGAAAACTTCCGCAGCTCCCAGCCGATCCTGAATCTGGCTAATAAGGTCATCAGTTATTCCAAAGAGCGATACAGCAAGTGCCTCTTTTCCCGGTTTAAAAAGGGAGAACCGCCTTGTTGTCTCGAAGTGCCTTACGAAGAGACCCAGTCCCAGTATGTCACCCAGCGACTTCAGGAATTCCATAACCAGGGGATCCCCTGGGAGGAAATGGCCGTCCTTTTTCGGGCCGGCCATCATTCCTTTAACCTGGAAGTGTTTCTCCAGAAGCAGGGCATCCCTTTTAAGAAATACGGCGGCCGTCGCTTTGTGGAAGGGGCCCATATTAAAGATCTCTTGTCCTACTTAAAGGCAATCCACAATCCCAAGGATGTTTTGGCCTGGGAAAGGATCTTGAAACTTTTAGAGGGGTTGGGACCCAAAAGGGCCCAGGAGATCGTCGAGCGGATGGCGGTCTGCCCGGACTGGCCCTCACGCCTGGAATGCCTTTCTCAATACCCTCGCCTGAAATCTCAGCTTAAAGATTTTTCGGCCCTGTTCCTGGCGCTGATCGACCAACCCCTTCAGACGCCAACCCAGGCCCTGGAAACGATCTGGGGATATTATAAAAATCTGTTGCCCGGCCTGTATGAGGAACCGCAGCGCCGGCAGAAAGAGATCGAAGAAATCATCCGGGTCAGCTATAATTATACCGAGACGGAGGCCTTGTTAGGCGATTTGAGCCTTGAGGTCTATGAGGAACGAGGCAATCTTGAAAAGGACCGATTGATCCTGTCTACCGTCCATTCGGCCAAAGGTCTGGAGTGGAGGATCGTTTTCATCATCTGGCTGGCGGAAGGCCGTTTTCCTTCCAACCATGCCCAGATGGATCCGGAGGAAATGGAAGAAGAAAGGCGACTCCTTTATGTGGCCATCACCAGGGCTAAAGAAAAGCTATTTATGACCTGTCCGCTCACCCTTTCTCAGAGGGACGGCGGGTGGCAGAAGAATGACCTCTGTCACTTCATCGCCGACATCCCTGAAGAGACATTGGCCCGGCAAGGAAGACCGAGCCTGAATCATCCGCCGCGGGTGGAATCAGATTATGTTCATGAAATCCAACCGGAAGATGATAATGGTTTTTTAAAAGGGACCAAGGTCTTCCATCCCCTCTTTGGCAATGGGGTCATCCAGGAACCGCCCCGAGAGAGAAAGGTCCGGGTCCTCTTTAAACGATACGGCTCCAAGGTCCTTCACCTGGATTATGCCCGTCTGGAAAGAGGGGATTCTTAACCATGGCCGGCCATCCCTTTGAGCGTTTGAGTTATGACCTGGAATACGATCAGGGCCTGTCCTATCTTTACAATTTACAAAAATTCGGTATGAAATTCGGCTTATCCAAGACGGAAAATCTGCTCCGAGCCTTTAATAACCCTGAAAGACACCTCCGTATGATCCATGTGGCCGGCTCCAATGGAAAAGGTTCGGTGGCGGCCATGTTGTCCTCCATCTACAATCGCGCCGGATATAGGGTCGGATTATTTACCTCGCCGCATCTGATCGATTTCCGGGAGCGGTTCCAAATTAACGGCCGGATGATCTCCAAAGAGAAAACCCTGGAGTTGGTTAAAGAGATCAAGGAAAGGACCGATCCTAATGAGCCCCCGACCTTTTTTGAATTTGTCACGGCCATGGCCCTGCTTTATTTCTATCGAGAAAAGGTGGATCTGGCTATTATGGAGGTTGGGCTTGGGGGGCGACTGGACTCCACTAATATCATCGAACCCCTGATAACTGTTATCACTACCATCTCCCTGGAGCATCAGGAATATCTTGGGGAAACCCTGGGAAAAATCACCCTGGAAAAGGCCGGAATTATTAAACCTAAAATTTTTTTGGTAACCGGGGTCGAACAAAAAAAAGTCCAACGTCTTCTGGAAAAGGTCTGTCATGAAAAACAGGCCCCCATGTTGCTGGCCGGAAGGGATTTTAAGACAAGAAAGATAGGGCAGGGGAGATTTAGCTATTTGGGATTTTATAGTTCGGAGTTCGGAATGACAGAACAGTCCGAAGTTCGGAGTTCGGGGTTCGGAGTGGAAGAGGGTGTTCCGAAATTAAATGGGCTCCGCTCGGGCCTGCTTGGGGATCATCAGATCCGAAACGCCGGTCTGGCCCTTACGGTTATCGATTGTTTAAAGAAAAAATTTCCGGTTAACACAGAAGCTATTCGGGAAGGGCTTTTGAAGGTGGCTTGGCCGGGGAGGATGGAGGTTTTATCCGAAAGGCCCTGGATCGTCCTGGATGGGGCTCATAATCCCGGGGCCATGAAGACCTTAGCCCAAAACCTCCCCCGGGTGTTTTCCTATAAAAGGCTTTTGCTGATCATCGGGATGATGAGGGATAAGGCGATTGAGCAAACTTTTAAGTATATGATCCCCCAGTCCGATATCGTTTTTTTGACCCGGGCCGAATACGACCGCTCAGCCGACCCGGAGACCTTAAGACCTTTTGTCGAGGGGAAAAGTCTGCCCTGCCGTATTTCAAAAGATATTCCCACAGCCATACAACGAGCCAGGCAGGAAGCCGACCCAGAGGATTTGATTTTAATTACCGGATCACTTTTTATTGTAGGCGAGGCTCGAGCCTGGTGGGGAAGAGAAGGGTTAAGCCCGAACCCCAATGAAGGTTGACAAGAGTCTGATATGGTCACCCTTTGGGGGTTATTGAAAAGTGAGAGGGGACCAAATATATTAGGCGGTTATCTGTTGTAATAGGGGAAAAGATGTGCTAAAAAGTCGGTACAGGTTTTATCTCAGAGTTAGGGAGTTGAATATGCCCAACCGGTTTTGGACCCTGGGGATTCTGATTTTTTTACTAATCATCTTGGGGGTGCCCCTTTCTTCCCGACCCGCAGAAAACCTTACAACCATGGGGACGGGATCAGGCAAAGAACCCTGGGATATTGAGGCCCGAGAGTTGACCTATGATAAAGACACCGATATCTATACGGCCATTGGAGAAGTGGTCATCAAACAGGGCACTCAGGTCTTAAAGTGTGATTATGCCCAGGTGGATCACCAAACCATGATTGCCAAGGCCCGTGGGCATGTGCAATTTACTTCAGCCGGGGATGAGATGCAGGGAGAGGAATTGACGGTCGATTTAAAGACAAAAAACGGGGAAGTACAAAAAGGACATCTTTTCTTAAAAAAGAATCATTTTTACGTTACCGGTGAGGAGATTTATAAAATCGGAGAATCCACCTATCGGGTCCAAAACGCGACTCTGACCTCTTGTGATGGGGAAAATGTGCCTTGGGAGATAAAGGCCAAGGACTTAGTGGTCACCACCGAGGGTTATGGACAGGCTTGGGGCCCCTCCTTCCTGATAAAAAATTTTCCCATTTTATATTCTCCTTATGCGGTATTTCCGGCCAAGACCACCCGCCAAAGCGGCTTATTGATGCCCCAGCAGGGATATTCAAGCCGTGATGGCTACACGTTTGACCTCCCTTTTTATTGGGCCATTTCTCAGAATACCGACGCTACCTTTTACGAGTATTTGATGACTCGCCGAGGATTGATGCAAGGGGCGGAATATCGGTATGCCCTTTCTCCCCAATCCAAGGGCACCATGATGATGGATTATCTCCATAAAGACGGGGCAAGCCAGGAAGAATTCGATAAAGGAGATATCAGTCAACCCTATTCGGAACGGTATTGGTTCCGTTCCAAGATGAATCAGGGACTTCCGGCCAATATGGATCTGAAAATGGATCTGGATTGGGTCAGCGACCAGGATTATCTGAAAGAATTTCTGGGTACCCCTGACGGCCTGAACCGTAATCGACAGTACTTTTTAAGTGAATTTAGTCGGGACCTGGATGATGAAACCCAACTCCTGCGGAGAAATGCCGCGGTACTCACCAAGAACTACGGGGCCTATAATTTTACCGGGGGGTTCACCTATTATCAGGACACAACCAATGTCAATAATACCTTGAATCAGCTTCCCTACGCCCGTTTTGACAGTATCAAACAGGAATTCTTGAAAAACTTTTTTCTGCAATGGGGGTCTTCCTACAACAACTTTTGGCGCAACGAACTGGATCGCGGACAGGTGCTGGAATTGACCCCGACCGTTTACTATCCCTACAAATTTAGAAGTTATCTTAATCTGGAAGCCTCCCTTGGGGCAACCGAGGACTTATATCAGGTCGACAATAAACAGAGTGATTCCGTTGATTCTTGGGGAAATCGTTCGGTTCCCAACTTCCGGTTGGATACGTCAACCGATTTTCAAAGGGTCTTTGACATTGAGGGAGACGAGGTTCAAAAAATCAAACATACCATCCGACCTCAAATCATCTATAATTATATCCCGGATATTAAGCAGGACTCCCTTCCCGGTTTTATTTCGGCTATTGCCAAGACCAATACCCTGACCTATTATTTGATCCAAACCTTTACGTCAAAGTCGTTGCTGGGAAAGAGTCCGCAAGGGGAGGACCTTTTCGGCTACCGGGATTTTCTTTCCTTGAAATTATACCAGACCTATGACATTAATGTGGCCCAGGAAGGGTCCGTCACTACTACCACGACTATCCCCACCCCCATCAACACCATCCCCATTGTCCCTCTTACCGCTACGACCGGGAGCTCCACTTCTTCAACGACTGTCTCCCCCACTACTACTACTACCACCACGGTCACTTCACAACCCTTTTCCGACGTTACCGCTGAACTGGATTTAATCCCCCGCCAGAATCTAACCTTAAGGTCCAGCGTGGGCTGGTCCCCATATACCAATCGGCTGGATACACAAACGCACAACTTGACCCTCTCTGACAAGGCAGGCGATCGGGCCTATATAGAATATTTATCCACCTCAGGGGACCAGTTCCGACAGGTCAATGCCAACTTATACTGGAAAATCAGTTCCATCTGGGCGGTTAATTTTCTTACCCAATATTCCCTGGACCAGAATAAAAGTTATCAAACTACTATGGGAGTGGCTTATACCCATCAGTGTTGGGGTATAAAAGTCAATTACATGGATCAGCCGGGTAATTCAACAATACTCTTTTCTTTTTCTTTAAAAGGGTTGGCCGAGTTTTAAACTCCATCAGGGTGGTCTATAAAAAACAGGCCTTGTTATGCTCTAAGGACGGGCTGTTACGGTGCACCCTCTTCAAGTCCGGCCTGAAAGGGCCTTACTCTATTTTTAACCTTTTCTTTTCCTTCCAAGAAAAAACCCGGCCAACCGCCAGGGCCTATTGTCTAAAGATCCCGATTTTTATTTGATAAGCCGGAAACCAGGCCTTCGCCTTTCATTGCGAACAGGGCCGTGGGTAGACAGGGTTGGCCCCCAACCCGAAGACAGTAACTTGCCCGGGCAGGGATTGCTTTACTTTACTTGTCATGCCAGACTTTTTACGAAGCCGTCATTTTTGATGGACTCGTAAAAACCCGTCATTCCCGCGCAGAGCCTGTCCTCGACCCGATCGGGGACGGGAATCCAGGCCAGGCGTAACGAATTAAAAACACTGGATTCCCATTTCCACGGGAATGACTAAAATGGGTGCTTGCGGACTTTTTACGAAGCCGTCATTTTTGATGGACATTTTTTTTGATTTATGTTTAATTTAATATTTTTGAAATAAAAAGGCCGTGGATAAGATCCGTCAAATCATCGAAGAATTTCTAAAACAAAATGAGGCCGAAAGAAGGTTGGCCCTTCATTCCCTGCGGGGGTATCGCCAGGATTTGGAGGAGTTTTTGAAATATCTCACCCTTCAGGGGGTAGAGGATCTTGGGCAATTAGATCTGCCTTTGTTAAGGGGTTTTCTAAGCGCGCTGCACAAGAAAAATAAAAAAAGCACGGTGGCCCGAAAAATGGCCGCCCTTCGGTCCTGTTTTGGTTATGCCCAGAAGAAGGGATGGGTTCTGGAAAACCCGGTAGCCCATGTTCGAACGCCCAAGATCGAAAAAACGATTCCTCCTTTTCTGACGGAAAAAGAGGTGGAGCACTTGCTGCAAGAGCCGATTGCCGATTCCTGGTTGGAGCTTCGCGACCAGGCTTTCTTGGAGCTCTTTTATGCCTCCGGGTTGCGGTTGAGTGAATTAACCCATCTGAACTGGAGTTCCCTGGATCTTTCCCTGGGTCTGGTCCGGGTCCTCGGAAAGGGGGGGAAGGAAAGGATTGTCCCGGTGGGACGGAAGGCCATCGGGGCCTTAAGCCAATATTACCAGGCCTTGATGCAGGCACAAAAAAGATCGGAATTTAAGATCAACGACCCTCAGGCCGTGTTTTTGAACCGGTCCGGGGAAAGGGTCAGCGATCGGACTGTAGCCCGCAGAATGAAAAAACGGGTTGTAGGGGTAGATTTGTCACCCACCATCAGCCCCCATGCCCTGCGTCACAGCTTTGCCACGCACTTATTGAATGCCGGGGCCGACCTGCGGGTCGTCCAGGAAATGTTGGGACATACCTCCCTGTCCACAACCCAGAAATACACTCATGTCAGCATGAGTCATTTGCTTGAAGTCTATCGAAAGGCCCATCCAAGGGGGTAAGATGTTTGAAGGAACAACCATATTGGCCCTGCGTCATCAGGGGAAGGTAGTCATTGCCGGTGACGGTCAGGTCACCATGGGACAGACGGTGATGAAACATCGGGCCAGGAAGATCCGGCGTCTGTATCATGATCAAATCCTGACCGGGTTTGCCGGCTCCACCGCCGACGCCCTGACCCTGTTTGAAAGGCTGGAGGTCAAACTGGAACAGTTTAGCGGGAATTTGACCAGGGCGGCGGTGGAGATGGCCAAGGATTGGCGCACGGATAAGATCTTACGACGCCTGGAGGCCTTATTACTGGCGGCAGATAAGGACCATATATTGATATTGTCCGGAACCGGCGATGTCATGGAGCCGGACGACGAGGTGGCGGCCATTGGTTCCGGCGGCCCTCTGGCCTTGTCGGCGGCTAAGGCCCTGTTGGGGTTTTCCACTCTTAGCCCAACGGACATTGCCCGGGAGGCCATGAAGATTGCCGCTTCCCTGTGCATTTACACCAACGAACAGATTGTTTTGGAGGAATTATAGATTGGTCGATAATTACTTAACACCCAGGGAGATCGTCTCTGAACTGGATAAATATATCGTCGGGCAGGATGCGGCTAAACGAACGGTGGCCATTGCCTTGCGGAACCGCTGGCGAAGGCAGCAGGTTCCGGAAGCGATTCGGGATGAGATCGCCCCTAAAAATATTATCATGATCGGCCCCACCGGGGTGGGAAAGACAGAGATCTCCAGACGGCTGGCCCGATTGGCCCAATCTCCTTTCCTCAAGGTGGAAGTGACCAAATTTACGGAAGTGGGCTATGTGGGAAGGGACGTGGAATCCATGGTTCGGGACTTGACCGAGCTGGCCATTAATATGATCAAGGGAGAAGAAAAACAAAAGGTCATGTCCAAGGCCCGGGAAATCGCCGAAGAACGTTTATTGGACTTGTTGCTTCCCCCAAAGTCCGAGACCTCCAAGCCCGAAGAACCGGCCGGGCAGGAAAAGATTCTGGAAGTGGTCCGAAAACCCATCAACGAACCTTTATCCACGCGGGAAAAGCTCAGGAGCCTTTTTCGAGAAGGAAAATTGGAAGAGCGTTACGTGGATATGGAAATATCCCAAAGGGTGGTTCCCTTGGTCGAGATCTTTTCCAATGTGGGGATGGAAGAGATGGACCTCAACCTGAAGGACATGTTCGGTAATCTTTTTCCCAAAAAAACCAAGCGGCGCAAGGTCAAGGTCCCGGAGTCCTTTGAGATGCTGGTTCAGGAGGAGTCTCAGCGTCTGATTGATATGGACAAGGTGACCGAAGAGGCCATCCGCAAGGTGGAACAAACCGGGATCATCTTTTTAGACGAGATCGATAAAATCGCCGGGCGGGGTTCCAGCCAAGGTCCGGATGTCTCCCGAGAAGGGGTTCAGCGGGACCTCTTGCCCATTGTCGAAGGATCCCACGGTGACCACCAAATACGGGATGGTTCGAACCGATCACATCCTGTTTATTGCTTCCGGGGCCTTTCATAATTCCAAGCCGTCCGATTTGATTCCGGAATTGCAGGGGCGGTTTCCCATCCGGGTGGAATTGAATTCCCTGACTCAGGAAGACTTTATCCGTATTTTAACCGAGCCCCAGTCGGCCTTGACCACCCAATACTTGGAATTGATGAAAACCGAAGGGATCACCTTAACTTTTTTATCCGAAGCCGTGGCTGAAATCGCCCGTATCGCCTATAATGTCAATCAAAGGACGGAAAATATCGGGGCCCGCAGGCTGCATACCATTATGGAGAGATTGTTGGACGATTTGTCTTTCGAAGCCCCGGACCAGGCCGAAAAAAGCTGCACCATTACGGCCGAATACGTCCGAAATAAACTGTCGGCCATTGAAGAGAATGAGGATCTGAGCCGGTATATCCTGTAGAAAAGGTTCAAGGTGCAAGGTTTGAGGTTCAAGGGAAAACAAAGACCTTATAATGTGTACCTTTTATATCTGTCTGCACGCGGGTGATTCTATGAGCGGAGAAAAAAATCTTAGACGGTATCCGGAAAAGGCCTCCATCTTGATGGAAGCCCTGCCCTACATCCGGCGTTTTTATCACCAGACCATGGTGATCAAGTACGGCGGCCATGCCATGGTGGATGAAAACCTGAAGGCCGGTTTTGCCAAGAGCATGGTTCTGATGAAGTACATCGGCCTCAATCCGGTGGTGGTCCACGGCGGAGGCCCTCAGATCAAAGAGGTGTTGGACCGGATGCACATCTCTTCCCGATTTGTGCAGGGAGTCCGGGTCACCGACAGCCAGACCATGGATGTGGTTGAAATGGTCCTGGGCGGAAAGATCAATAAAGAGATTGTGCACCTGATCAACCAGCAAGGGGGGAAGGCCATCGGCCTGACCGGGAAGGACGGGCAACTCCTCCTGGCCCAAAAAATGAAGCTTTTTAAAAGCCGGGAGACCGAGGACCCTCCCGAGCTGATAGATATAGGTATGGTCGGTGAAGTCGTGGAAGTCAATACCGAAATTATTACGACCCTGGAACATCATCATTTTATACCGGTAATCGCCCCCATCGGAGTCGGGAAAAAAGGACGGACCTATAATATCAACGCCGACCTGGTGGCCGGCAAGGTGGCCTCAGCCCTTAGTGCCCAAAAACTGATCCTTTTGACCGATGTGGAGGGGGTGAAGGACAAAAGCGGGCGATTGATTTCCACGATGAAAAGGAGCGAAATTCCCGGACTGATCGAGGATGGGACGATCAGTGGCGGTATGATCCCTAAAATCAATTGTTGTCTGGAGGCCCTGGCTCATGGGGTTGGAAAGACCCACATCATAGACGGACGGGTAGAGAATGCGGTTATTCTGGAACTTTTTACCGACCGCGGGGTGGGGACGGAAATTGTGAATGATTAATAAGGGGAATCCTGTACCCCAAAGGCAGCGACGAAATAGGCAAGAGGATTCAAAGGGTCATGGGCCCGAGGATTCAAGTGAAAGGTCTGGAAATTAAAACCCTGGAATCCTTGAACCCTGGTTTCACACTCAGAGGTGGATATTTTGACGGAATCCCAAAAAAACATCGATCAGATTGTGCAACGGGCCAATAGGGTCCTGATGCACACCTATGCCCGAATCCCGGTAGCCTTGGTCAAAGGGCAGGGGTGCCGGGTTTGGGATCAGGACGGGCGTGTTTATCTGGATTTTTTGGCCGGTATCGCCGTAACGGCCTTAGGACATAGTCATCCAAGGGTCGTGGAAAGCCTGAAGGACCAAGCGGAAAAGATTTTTCATACTTCCAACCTGTATCACATCGAACCCCAGATTGCCCTGGCCGAAAAACTCGTTGCCCATTCGTTTGCCGACCAGGTTTTTTTCTGCAACAGCGGCACCGAGGCCAACGAAGGGGCCATCAAGCTGGTCCGCCGGTATTCCCATGAAAAATTCGGGCCCGAGAAAACCACCATCCTCTGTATGAAAAACAGCTTTCATGGTCGGACCCTCGGATCTCTCTCGGCCACCGGTCAGGTGAAATTTCAAAAGGGCTTTGGACCCTTGGTTCCTGGTTTTTCCTTTGTGCCTTTTAATGATCTTCCGGCCTTGGACCGAAATTGGGACCATTCGGTTTGTGCGGTCATGATGGAACCCATCCAAGGCGAGGGGGGCGTTCGGGTCCCTGACCCGGACTATCTCAAAGAGGTAAAAAAAAGGTGTCAGGAGCGTCAGGCCTTATTGATCTTGGATGAGGTCCAGACCGGCTTGGGACGTACCGGGTCCTTGTTTGCCCATGAACAGTTTGGCGTCCAACCGGATATCATGACCCTGGCCAAGTCCTTGGGAAATGGTCTGCCTATCGGGGCCTTGCTGGCCACCAAGGAGGTGGCCGGCGCTTTCCAGCCGGGGACCCATGCGGCTACCTTTGGCGGAAATCCCCTGGTAACGGCCGTGGCCCTGACGGTTCTGTCGATCATTTCAGAGGAAGGGTTCCTGTCCCGGGTGAAACAAACAGGGGCCTTTTTCAAGGATCGCCTGAATGAGTTAAAGGGGGAATTTACCCAGGTAATTGAGGTCCGGGGCATGGGTCTCCTCCTGGGTATGGCCTTGGACCGACCGGGAAAGCCTTATGTCGAGGCTTGTTTTGATAAGGGCTTATTAATCAATTGTACGCAAGACACGATCCTGCGGTTTACGCCGCCTTTGGTTGTTGAAGAAGAAGACGTTGAGTCCTTGATCAAGGTCTTGAGGGAACTTTTGAAAAAGGGATTATAAAAGACAAGCCTGAAAGCCACAGACGGAAGAAAAGGGTGCCTCTCCCGAAATGAATGCTCATGAAGAAATGGTTGCCCTATGAAAAGAGACTTTCTGAAATTAAGCGATCTGACGGCCATTGAAATCGAGTCCATCTGGAAAAGGTCCAGGGAATATAAGGAAGGCCGGGTTCAGGATTTGCCCTTAGATGGGAAGAATATCGGCCTCCTTTTTGAAAAACCTTCCACCAGGACCCGGCTTTCCTTTGAAGTGGCTATTGTTCAGACCGGGGGCTATCCCGTGTTTATTAGCAGCCGGGATACCCAGATGATCCGCAATGAACCCTTGAAGGATACGGCCCGGATCTTGTCCCGATACCTGAATGGCTTGGTGGTCCGCACCTTTGCCCAGAAGACCTTGGAGGACCTTTCCCAATACGGCACTATCCCGGTCATCAATGCCTTGAGTGATCTTTACCATCCGGCCCAGATCCTGAGCGACTTATTTACGATTTGGGAAAGGAAAGATTCTTTGGAAGGAATGAAGATCGCCTGGCTCGGGGATGGAAATAATGTGGCCCATTCCTGGATCGAGGCGGCTTGTCAGTTTTCTTTTACCCTGGTCATGGCCTGTCCCAAAGGCTTTGAACCAAAAAAAGAAATCTGGGACCGGGCCAAAAAAGAGGCCGGGGCGAGGATTATCCTGACCCATGATCCGGCTGAGGCCGTTCGGGAAGCCCAGGTGGTCAACACCGATGTCTGGGCCAGTATGGGTCAGGAAGATCAAGCGGCTGAACGGATAAAGTTTTTCAAGGCCTTTCAGTTGAATGATCGACTGCTGTCTTTAGCCGATCCCGAATGTATAGTCCTCCACTGTCTGCCGGCCCACCGGGGGGAGGAGATCACCGATGAAGTGCTGGAAGGCCCCCGTTCTGTAGTTTTCGACCAGGCCGAGAACAAACTTCATGTGCATAAGGCCTTATTGGAGTTTATCCTCGAAGGGCGACAGGGCTTTGGAGTATAAATGGTGATGATAAAAAGAAGGACCTGGGGAAAGACCTCTACCGTTATTCCAGCGGAAGCCGGAATTCAGGTTTAAGGAGCAGGACTTCGGCTTTTGCCGGGGTGACGAAATTCATCAGTTTTACGAGAGATTCAAAAGGAGAAAAAGGGATTCATGAAAATTGTGTTAGCTTATTCCGGAGGTCTGGACACCTCGGTCATCCTAAAATGGCTCCAGGAAACCTATCAAGCCGAGGTGATCGCCTTTTCAGCCGACCTGGGTCAGGAAGAAGATTGGACGGCCGTGGAAAAAAAGGCCATTCGGACCGGGGCCTCCAAATTCGTCGCCAAGGATTTGAAAGAAGAATTTGTCAGTCAGTACGTCTTTCCCGCCTTTCGGGCCAATGCCGTCTATGAACAGTCTTATCTCCTGGGCACATCACTGGCCCGGCCAGTCATCGCCAGGCACCAGGTGATGGTGGCCGAAGCCGAAGAAGCGGAAGCGGTCAGTCATGGGGCCACCGGAAAGGGAAATGACCAGGTCCGGTTTGAGCTGACCTATATGGCCCTCAATCCCGGTTTGAAAATCATCGCCCCCTGGAGGGAATGGGATTTGACCTCCCGGACGGCTTTGATCAAATACGCCCAGGAGCATGGGATCCCCATTCCCATTACTCCCCAAAGGCCTTACAGCTCGGACCCCAATCTTTTACATATCAGCTATGAAGGCGGAATCCTGGAAGACCCGTGGATGGAACCGCCGGAAGATATGTTTCAACTGACCCGGTCACCGGAGAAGGCCCCGGACTCTCCCGAATACGTGGAGATTACCTTTGAACGAGGCGACCCAAAGACCGTCAATGGTCAAGCCATGAAGGCCGCCGAATTGTTGGCCTTCCTCAATCGCCTGGGGGGGAAGCACGGGATCGGCCGGGTGGACTTAGTGGAGAATCGTTATGTGGGCATGAAATCCCGAGGGGTTTATGAGACTCCCGGCGGCACCTTGATCCGCACGGCCCATCAGGCCTTGGAATCTTTGACCCTGGACCGGGAAGTGATGCACATCCGGGATTCATTGATCCCCCGGTATTCGGAACTGATCTACTATGGATATTGGTTTTCTCCGGAAAGGGAGCTTCTCCAAAAATTGATCGATGAGTCCCAGAAGCCTGTGTCTGGAACCATCCGGTTGAAGCTCTATAAGGGGAATGCCATGGTGGTCGGAAGAAAATCGGATCAATCCTTGTACCGCATGGACTTTGCCACCTTCGAAGAAGACCAGGTTTATCGTCAAAAAGATGCGGAGGGATTTATCCGGCTGAATGGCTTGAGACTGAAGATTCAGAATCTGGTCGCGAAAAAACAATAAAGCTCAATGGAGCAAGTATTAACGGTTTAAGGTGCACGGTTTAAGGTGTAAGGTTTTTTAAACCTTGAACCTTGGGCCTTGAACCTTGTACCGTTTTCATTGCGCAACACATCGGGCATGAGTGTTTAAAACTAATATGAAACCATCCCAAGGGAAAAAAAGAAGGGTGGCAAAAAACTCTGGGCCGGGAGGTTCTTGGAGGCCGTTGATCCATTAGTGGAGGCCTTCACCGCCTCCCTGCCCTTTGATTATCGGCTCCTGCCCTATGACCTGGCCGGAAGTTCCGCCCATTTGAAGATGTTGGCCCGACAGAAAATTATTTCTTTAAAAGAGGCCAGACAGATCGGCCAAGGGTTGAAGGAAATCCAGAGAGAGTGGGAAAAGGGCGAACTGGGTTTCCCGCTTGAGGATGAAGACGTCCACATGTTCGTGGAAAAAAGGTTAATCGGGAAGGTCGGGCCCATAGGCGGCAAGATTCACACCGCCCGGAGCCGCAATGACCAGGTGGCTTTGGATCTACGCCTCTACCTCCGGGATCAGATCCGGGCGCTGAAAAAAGAGCTGCAAACGCTGCAAAAGGCCTTGTTGGAGAAGGCCAAAAATCAAGGCCATTTGATTCTCCCCGGTTATACCCACTTGCAAAGGGCCCAACCGGTAATCCTCGGCCATCATCTTTTGGCTTACCTGGAGATGTTTTGCCGGGATCAGCAGCGTCTAAGCGAAGTCTTGGTCCGGGTCAATGTGCTTCCTTTGGGCAGTGCGGCCCTGGCCGGTACTTCCTTTCCCATCGACCGCGCGCTGGTGGCCGGGGAATTGGGTTTTGATCAGGTCTCAGCCAACAGCATGGATGCGGTCGGTGACCGGGATTTTTGCCTTGAATTTCTTTCCGCCGGCGCGATCCTCATGATGCACTATTCCCGGATGGCTGAAGAATTAATTCTTTGGTCCGGCTCGGAGTTTGACTTTGTTGAAATCAGTGATGCCTTTTGCACGGGTAGCAGCATCATGCCCCAGAAAAAAAATCCCGATGTCCCGGAATTGATCCGGGGGAAAACCGGCCGGGTTTACGGACACCTGATGGGCATGCTGACCATGATGAAGGCCCTTCCGATGACTTATAACCGGGATCTTCAGGAGGACAAAGAACCTATTTTTGATACGGTTGACACGTTGATGAACTGCACCAGGTTGCTTGGCCGTCTCTGGCCAAAATTGACCTTTAAAGCCGGTTCAATGGAAAAAGCCACTGAAACAGGGTTTCTTCTGGCCACGGACCTGGCCGATTATTTGGTCAAAAAAGGTCTCGATTTTCGGAGTGCCCATCACACCGTTGGGACCATTGTGGCCTTTGCCCAAAAAAAGGGGATGGAATTAAAGGACATCCCCTTGTCAATATTGAAAAGTTTTAATCCGGTTTTTAATGAGGAGGTAAGCACGGTATTGGATCTTCGTTCGGCTATGTCCAAACGAAATTCTCAGGGAGGTACGGCGCCCGAACAAGTTCAAAAGGCCTGGCGAGAGATGGAGAAAAGAATATGTTCCTTGTAGACTTGGGCCGGAAGAAAATGTTGGCCAGTTGGGTTTGGGTATTTTTGATTCTAAGCCTGTTGTCCTGCGGGAAAAAGGCCAACCCGGTCATCCCCACCAAGGTTATTCCTAAGGGGGTAACGGACCTCGGTTATCAGATCAAGGGAAAATCTCTGGTCCTCTCCTGGACCATCCCAAGCCAAAATACCGACGGCAGTCCCCTGACCGACCTAAAAGAATTTGAGCTTCGAAAGGGAGAATGGGCGACCAAGGGTTTTTGTGCCACCTGCCCGGATCGGTTTCAGGAGACCCTCAAGATTGACTTGAAAGGACCGGAGGTCCCAGGGTTGAAGATCACTTCCGATCAAGTGGAACTGACCGAAAACAAGCTCAAGCCCGGCTATACCTACTCCTATCAGGTGAGGGCCGTAACGAAAAGAGAAGCAGTCAGTGAACCGTCAAAAATTTTGAGGGTCGCCTGGGATTTACCCCTTATGCCCCCTTCGGCTCTTGAGGTCAAGCCCCATTTGCAAGGCCTGGAAATCTCCTGGGCCCCGCCCCAGGCGTTAGCCGATGGGGGCGCCCCTGAAGGCCTGGTCGGCTATTCTCTTTACCGTCGAACGGGAAAAGAACCCTGGGTTAAGGTCAACGATAAACCGATCGAGAAACCGGTTTATATCGATTCAGGACTCCAGGAAGGGGTTCAATATACCTATCAGGTCAAGGCCTTGCGTCAAATCCAGGGGGCTCTCTTAGAAAGTCAAGGATCGGAAGAAAAGGAGACGGTTTACACCCGGGTAGGCCCTCCGATGGCCATTCAGGATTTAATCGCCATATCCAATCCCAAGGGAATTCAGATCCGGTGGGAAGCGACTGAAACCATGAATCCCAGCGGGTATTTTGTCTACAGAAGGATGGAAAACGAAAAAACGCCTAAACGGATCACCCCGGAACCGATAAAGGATTCAATCTTTGAAGATGGAAATGTGATCCCAGGGAAGGCCTATTTTTATTCCGTCAGTGTCGTCGGAGGCCCACCGGCCCTGTTGGAAGGTCAAAGGTCTAAGGAAGTAAAAATTATATTTACACCATAGCCGGGTCGCGTTTCCCTTGCCCGGAATGACGATCGGCGGGTGAAAGAGCGATTTTGCAGGAGTCTCCAGAATTAAGGGTAAAAAAACCATGCATCATTTCCATTTTAAGCGGGGGGCGCTGGCCGCCGAAGAAGTCCCGATCTCTGAAATCATCCGACAAGCAGGCACCCCTTGTTATATTTATAGCCAGGCCACCCTGGAACATCATTTTAAGGTCTTTGACCAGGCCTTTTCCAAAATCCCCCATCTGACCTGCTATGCCCAGAAGGCCAATTCCAATCTGGCTTTGTTGCGGCTTTTTGACCGACTGGGGGGAGGGACCGATATCGTTTCCGGGGGAGAGCTATATCGGGCCTTGAAGGCTGGGATCCCTCCGGAACGGATCGTCTACTCGGGGGTAGGGAAGACCGCGGAAGAAATCCGTTATGCCTTGAAAGAAAAGATCCTGTTACTGAACGTCGAGTCTCCGGAAGAGTTGAAAGCCGTCAACGAAATCGCTGGTCAAATGAAGAAGAAGGCCCCGATCGGCATTCGGGTCAATCCGGACATCAATCCCAAGACCCATCCCTATATTTCCACAGGACTCAAAAAAAACAAGTTCGGGATCCATATTAACCAGTCTTTGGAAGAATATCGGTTGGCCCAAGCCTTGCCCCATATCGCCGTCGTCGGGGTTGATTGTCATATCGGTTCTCAACTACTGGCTACCCAGCCTTTTTTAGAGGCCATTCAGAAGGTAAAAAAATTGATCACTCAATTGAAGGCGTTGAAGATCGACATCCAATATCTCGACCTGGGTGGGGGATTGGGGATCACTTATGACCAAGAGGAACCGCCCCATCCCAGGGAATATGCCCGGTTCGTCATCAAGGAATTGGGCCAAATACCCTACACCCTGATCCTGGAACCGGGGAGGGTTATTGTCGGAAATGCTGGTGTCCTGATCACCAAGGTTTTATATGTCAAAAGGGGAGAGGAAAAAAATTTCATCATTGTGGATGCCGGTATGAACGATTTGCTCCGTCCTTCCCTTTATGGTTCTTTTCATCACATCCAGCCCGTGGTTCTAAGCCGCCGTCCAAAGATTCAGGCCGATGTGGTCGGACCTATTTGTGAAAGCGGTGATTTTTTGGGGAAAGATCGAACACTGCCCCTTCCTAAATCGGGGGAGCTTCTGGCGGTCATGAGTGCCGGGGCTTACGGTTTTTCCATGGCCAGCAACTATAACGCCAGGCCCAGGGCGGCTGAAATTCTGGTCCGGGGAAAGGACTTTCGGCTCATCCGGAAAAGAGAAACCTATGCCCAGATGGTTGCTTTGGAGATTATGCCTGATATTTTAAAGTGACGAGTGACAAATTTATGAATTTGGATATCCTTTTTCCCATTACCAAAATGAGCGGGTCCGGAAATGATTTTATCCTGGTCGACAACCGCTCAAAACAGGTCCCTGATTCTGAGATGGCCTCTCTGACTATAAGCCTTTGCCGGAGGATGGTTTCTGTCGGGGCCGACGGTTTGATTTTTATCGAACCCTCGGGTCGTTATGATTTTAAATGGCGTTTTTTTAATGCCGACGGAAGCGAAGCCGAAATGTGCGGCAATGGAGGCCGGTGCACGGCCCGCTTTGCCTTTTTGAAAGGGATCGCCGGTAAAGAGATGACCTTCGAAACCCTGGCCGGACCTATCCAGGCCCTGGGTGGACGGCTTAATAGTCAAACTGCAATTGACCAAGCCCAAGGACCAGAGACTTAACCAGCAGATCGCGTTGGATGGGAAGACCATCGATTTTGATTTCCTGAATACGGGGGTGCCTCACACCCTGATTTGGGTAGAGGATAGCGAGAAGACGGACGTAGCCCGGCTCGGCCCTGAAGATCCGTTTTCATGAACATTTTAAACCCGCAGGGACTAATGTCGATTTTGTTCAACTGACCCCAGGCGGCCTGCTTTCCTTGCGCACCTATGAGCGGGGGGTGGAAGGAGAGACCCTGGCTTGTGGAACGGGTGCGGTAGCGGCCGCCGCAGTCGCTTTTTTGAAAAAACAGGCTTGCCTCACCGGTCAGAGTGTGGACCAGGGGCGGGGAGATCTTAACGGTATATTTAGAAGGGCAGGCCGGGCAAGGCATTGATCAGGTCTATCTGGAAGGGGCGGTTCGTCTGGTCTTTCAGGGAGAGGTTTTTAAGGACGCGTTGAAGGATTAGCTTGGTGTTTTCAGTTATTACTCGGGGAGATTATAATGATTAAAGTTGTCGTGGCCGGCGTCGGGGGCAGAATGGGCGGTAGGATCGTCCAACTGATTGCTGAAAGCAAAGAGTTGATCGTGGCCGGGGCCTTTGAAAAGGCAGATCATCCCTCTATTCACAGAGACCTCGGAGAATGGTTGGGAATAGGAAAAATGGGGCAGACCATCGTTGCCGATCCGGAAGAGGTGATCCATCAAGGCCAGGTCCTTATCGACTTCACCTTTCACAGCGCTTCCCTGGAACATCTGCGCCTGGCCGCTGCCCGGAAGATACCGGCCGTTATCGGCAGTACCGGGTTCATTGCCCAGGAATTGGAGGAAATAAAGGATTTGTGCCAAACCGTCCCCTGCGTCCTGGCCCCCAATATGAGCGTGGGGGTGAATGTTTTATTCAAGGTGGTTCGGGATGTGGCTCTGGCCTTGGGAGAAGGCTTTGATATCGAGATCCTCGAGGTCCATCACAAGATGAAAAAAGACGCCCCTAGCGGCACGGCCTTGAAACTGGCTCAGGTCCTGGCCCAGGCCCGGTCGCAAAATCTGGATGAGGTGGCGGTATATGAACGGCGAGGGATCATCGGGGAACGGAAGCCGGAGGAAATCGGCATCCAGACTTTCAGGGCCGGGGATATTATCGGCGAGCACACGGTCCTTTTCGGGGGCATGGGAGAGCGGATCGAGATCACCCATCGGGCCCACAGCCGGGATACCTTTGCCCGGGGGGCCCTCAGGGCCGCTCGCTGGATCATCGATCAAAAGAACGGGCTGTACGATATGCACGATGTCTTGGGGTTGAGGGGATAAAAAAGGGTCCAAGGTATAAGGTATAAGGTTCAAGGTTTAAGGAAAAACCAATAACCCCATTAAAATCTTAGGGCCTTATTTCAGGGTGAATAACGTATTTTAGCGTTAAGGAGCACGTATTTATGGATTGGATTCAAAAGGCGGGGCGTCTCAAACAGCTTCCCCCCTATCTGTTTATGGAGATTGACCGGCTAAAAGCCGAGGTCCAGGCCAAGGGGATGGATATCATCGATTTGGGGGTCGGTGATCCGGACCTGCCCACGCCGGACCATATTTTGAAAAGGCTGACCCGGGCCGCCCTGGACCCCAGGAATCACCGCTATCCCTCCTATTCGGGGATGAACGATTTTCGTAAAGCCGTGGCCTCCTGGTATCAACGTCGATTCGGGGTTGCCCTTGATCCGGAAAAAGAAGTCGTCACCCTGATCGGCTCCAAGGAAGGCATTGCCCATTTTCCCCTGGCCTTTTTAAATTCCGGGGATCTTGCTTTGGTCCCC
Organism: uncultured delta proteobacterium; assembly: GCA_963838485.1. Lineage (GTDB taxonomy): Bacteria > Desulfobacterota > RBG-13-43-22 > RBG-13-43-22 > RBG-13-43-22 > RBG-13-43-22. The sequence continues at coordinate 74,331 of CAWIRY010000115.1, forward strand.
AGCCCCGCTTATCCGGTTTATCATATCGGGACCCTTTTCGCCGGGGGGAAATCCTATTTTTTACCCCTTTTAAAAAAGAACGGGTTCTTGCCGGACCTTTCCAAAATTCCCACGGAGACGGCCGTCCGATCCAGGATTTTATTCATCAACTATCCCAACAATCCTACTGCGGCCGTGGCCGACCGGGCCTTTTTTGAACAGGTGGTCCGGTTTGCCAGGGAGAACAAAATCATCGTCTGCCATGATGCGGCCTATTCGGAGATCGCTTTTGACGGTTTTCGGCCCATGAGCTTTCTGGAAGTTTCCGGGGCCAAGGAAATCGGCATTGAATTTCATTCCCTGTCCAAGACCTATAACATGACCGGATGGCGTATCGGTTTTGCCGTGGGTAACGCCCAATTGATCGAGGGATTCAGCCAGATCAAGAGCAATATCGATTCGGGTGCGGCCCAGGCCATCCAATGGGCCGGTATCGAGGCCTTGGAAGGGCCTCAGGACGGCCTCTCAAAGTTGAATGCCGTTTATCAAAGACGGCGAGACCTGATGGTTGCCGGGCTGAAAAAGATCGGCCTTAAGATCGAACCGCCCAAGGCCACTTTTTATCTCTGGATCGAATGCCCTCAGGGATTTTCTTCGGCCCAAACCACGCTTCACCTTTTGGAAAAGACCGGGGTTGTTACAACTCCGGGAAACGGTTTTGGGGACCCGGGGGAAGGCTATTTTCGGATTTCTTTGACCGTTCCAGAAGAGCGCCTGGAAGAAGCTGTGGGGCGGCTGAACAGGGCCGGTTTTTAATGACCGGTCATCAAGCCTTTATCGGACTGGGTTCCAATCGGGGAGATAAAAAAAAAATTGTCTAAAAGCCCTATCTTTGCTCGTAGCCGTCCCGGACCAGGTCGCCCTCAAGGTGTCCTCCTGGTACTTAACCGAGCCAATAGGCCTGGAAGATCTGGAATGGTTTGTCAATGGGGTTGTTCTTTTGGAAACCCATCTGCCACCGGAAGACCTTATGGCCCAACTCCTGCGCATTGAGACCTTGATGGGCCGGGAAAGGACCGTTAAATGGGGACCCAGGATCATCGACCTGGATTTGTTGTCTTACGACCGACTGATCATGAATAAGCCCCATTTGTCCCTTCCCCATCCTTTTCTGGAGAGAAGAAGGTTTGTTCTGGAGCCGATGGCGGAAATCGCCCCGGATTATGTTCATCCGGTTTTGCAAAAGACCATCGCCCGGTTGAAGGACGAACTTTCTGGCGAGGGACAAAATCTTATTAAACTCTCATGCCCGCCAGAAACGGGCACCGACGAAGCATGAAAATGGATTCGAGGAGTCAAGGGGCCAAGGATTCAAGTGAAAGGCTTGGAAGTTAAAACCCTCGAACCCTCGAATCCCAGAATCCTTGAAACCTATTTTAGAATTAAATGAAAGATTAAAAAGTTTAATTTACAAACATGTTTAGATGGATTATATTATTAATTGTCGGGTATCTGGTTTTCCGGTTTCTGCGAGGATTCCTGCCCCCGCCGAAACTGCCCAAGAGAAACCCGCCCCAGGAAATCCAGGATGAGATGGTCCAAGACCCGGTGTGCAAGGTGTATCTGCCCAAACGTCAGGCCCTGGTTCTCAATGATTCCAAGGGAGGGATTCATTATTTTTGCAGCGCCCAGTGCCGAGATAAATTTATTCAAGAGAAAAAACGAAAGGCTTCTGTCTAACTGACCGCTTGGTTTGGAAAGAATCCTTAATGAAATTTTTTATTGATACGGCCAACCTGAAAGAAATTCAATCCGCAGCCGACTTAGGGCTCATCGATGGGGTAACCACCAATCCTTCCCTCCTTTCCAAGGAAAACGAAAAGCCGCGGGAGTTGATCAAAAAAATCTGCCAGACGGTCGATGGGCCGATCAGTGCCGAGGTCGTTTCCGAAACCGCACCGGAGATGATCAAAGAAGCCCAATCCCTGGCCAAAATCCATAAAAATATCTGCGTTAAAATACCCATGACCGCGGAAGGTTTGAAGGCGGTCAAGAAACTTTCGGCCTTGGGGATCCCGACCAATGTGACCTTGATTTTTTCGCCCCTCCAGGCCCTGCTGGCGGCCAAGGCCGGCGCCACCTATGTCAGCCCCTTCGTCGGCCGTCTGGACGATATCTCCCAGGAGGGGATGGAAATAGTGGGACAAATTGTGACGATCTTTAACAACTATGGCTTTGAAACCGAGATCATCGTCGCCTCTATTCGGCATCCGGTTCATGTTTTGACGGCCGCCCTGATGGGGGCCGATATCGCCACTATTCCCCACAAGGTGCTGTTACAGTTGGCCCGGCACCCATTGACCGATATGGGGATTCAGAAATTTTTGGATGATTGGAAAAAAATTCCCCATAAGAAATAACCCATGACGCGAACCTTCTTAACGCTTAGAATCCTTTTGGCTATCTTGATCCTTCCCCTCATTTCGGTTGGCTCGGGGATTCTCACCCCTTTATGGGCCGATGTTTATCGATATCTGGATGAAAACGGTGTGGTCCATTTTACCAACGTTCCCACCGATTCCAAATATCAACTCTTTTTGAAAGAGTATCACAAAGACAGGTCTTCTCAGCCTTCCAAAGGGATAGGAAAAACTTTTTCAAAAACCTCCCAGATAGACAGAACTTTTTTCCTCAGCGATCATATCGAAGAAGCCTCTCAGCAATACGGGGTCGACCCAAAACTCATCCAGGCCGTTATTCATGTGGAATCGAATTTTGATCCTCAGGCCATCTCGCCCAAGGGGGCCCAGGGTCTGATGCAACTCATGCCCCAGACCGCCAGGGAACTTCAAGTCTTAGATCCCTTCAGCCCGAGGGATAATATCGTCGGCGGTGCACGGTATTTGCGGTATTTATTGGACCTGTTTAATCAGGATGTCTCCTTGGCCCTGGCCGCCTATAATGCCGGGCCGGAGAAGGTTAATCTCTATCACGGGGTCCCTCCCTACCTGGAAACCCGAACCTATGTTCAAAAGGTGCTGCAGATTTATAACCGCCTCAAGAACCAACTCCTGTCGACGCGATAAGATAAGATTTTTGATGAGTTCGTCCAATCCCCCCATTTTGAATATCTCCAATTATCTGACTTTTTTGCGGATCGTCTCCATTCCCTTCGTCTTATTTCCCCTGCAATCGGAGAAACCGAATTCCAGTCTGTTGGCGGCCATAATCTTCGGCTCGGCCTTTGCTACCGACTGGCTCGATGGTTTCATCGCCCGCAAGAAAAATTTAGTGACTCAATTCGGAAAAATTTTGGATCCCTTAGCCGACAAACTCCTGATCGGATGTTCCTTGATCATGCTCATCGGGATAGACCGGGTTGAGGCCTGGATGGGGGTTTTGATTATCGGCAGAGAGATCGCCGTGACCTGGCTTCGAGCCATGTTGGCCGCCAAAGGGCATATCCTGGCCTCTTCCTGGTGGGGGAAATATAAGACCTTTTTTCAGGCCCTGGCTTTAATCCCCCTGATGATTCATTACCCTTACTTTTCGATCGATTTTCATTTTTGGGGTACGCTGCTGCTCTGGATTGCTTTAATTTTGACGGTCTGGTCCGGTCTGCTCTATTTTACCCAATATTATTCAATCCTGATGGACAAGGGTTCCAAATCCAGATGACAGGGTATCGAAGGCATTTGCCGTCATGCCGGCGCTGTGATCCAGCCCCTGGCGGGACTGCACCCTGGTGCGGGGATCTTCAAAAAATCTAAGAGACAGGCGTTTTTTTGCTTTATTTTTGCTGTTATTTTTCCTTGACTTGAAGGAAAGAGCGTTTTATCATCACCGATCAGTTGTACAGAGTTTGTGGTGCGTGAAAATGGCAGTAACCAGTAAGGCTCGTCGTTTTTCTGGTTCTTTCCGGCCGGAAGCTGTTACAACTTAAAAGTTACGGGGGAGAGGGGGTGAGTTGTAATGGCCAAAGGCCAGGTCAAATGGTTCAGCGACCGAAAGGGGTATGGCTTTATTTCCCAGGATGACGGGAGTGACGTGTTTGTTCATTTTTCAGCCATTAAAGGAGATGGATTTCGCACCTTGCAGGAAGGAGAAAAAGTTGAATTTGAAGTAACCCAGGGTCCGAAAGGACTCCAGGCCGCTAATGTAATAAAGGCCGAATAATTCACTGGATGGAAAAAGCTGTGGAAGGGGAGTGGACCATTTCCACAGCTTTTTTATTGTCCTCATTCAAGATTGGCCGTGGGGCTTTAGACTATGGGCAAAGCGGGCGATGGTTTTAAAATATTCCTGACCACAAAGGGCAATGATGTCGTTATGGCCGGCCCTGGGGATGACGATTAATTCTTTCCGCTGGGCCCCGGAATTTTTTAACAGTACATCGGCCTCCTTCAAGGAGATCAATTCGTCAAATTGGGCGTGCAGGATCAGGGTGGGCTTAGTGACCCCGGAAATCTTCTGGAAATTTCGAAAACCGTCCTTTTCCTGAAGTCCCAGGTGATCTATCGGAATCCCGATCAGCTTCAACAGAGGCAGGGAGTAGGCAAAGCCGCTTTCAATAATCAGTCCGGTTATTTTTTCCATTTTTTTTGAGGCGATTTCAACGGCCGGGGCGCTGCCCAGGGAACGCCCCATGATTAATAAGGGTCCACCACGCCCCCTTTCCCGAGTCCATTTAACAACCTGATCGAATAGAGTTAAGGCATCGGTAAGAAGAGTGCCGATGGAGGGGATCCCCTGGCTCCTTCCGTATCCCCGGTAGTCCAGGGCCAGAAGGCTTAAACCCAATTGCTGATAGATAAGACCGGCCTCGTCGTAGTCGGAAGCGATCTCTCCATTGCCGTGAAAAAACAAGAGATGGGGGCCGACAGGATCGGAAAGATAAAAACGGCTTCCGATCCGGATATCCGGTTCCACGGGAAAAAAATGGTCTTCCGAACCGGCCGGAGGGGAAAGGCTTTCGTCCGGGCGGGGATAAAAGATCAGGGAGTTTATCTCCGGCTGATCGAAAAAAGAAAGGGAATTTAATGATTCCGTCACGACTTCTCCTTGGTGTGTTGTTGTTATCATTAGCGGCTCCCATCAAAATGTCAAGAACCATTTAAAAAATGCTTGACAGATAACCAAGGGCATGATTAGGTTTCCCATTTTCGTTCAGAGGAGATTCATGATATGCGTATTAACAGTCGAAAGCCCGACGAAATCCGTCCGGTCCGCATCATTCGAAATTATGTCAAACATGCCGAAGGTTCTGTTCTGATCCAGTTGGGGGAAACCAAAGTCATCTGCACGGCCTCTCTGGAAGAAAAGGTCCCTCCTTTTTTAAGAAACAGCGGTCGGGGATGGGTCACGGCCGAATACGCCATGTTGCCCAGGTCCACCAAAACCCGGATCATCCGTGAATCTACCCAGGGCCGGGTCGGGGGACGCACCCATGAAATTCAGAGGCTGATCGGCCGTTCCTTGCGGGCCGTCATGGACTTGAGTGTAATTGGGGAGCGGACCTTCTGGATCGATTGTGACGTAATTCAGGCCCGACGGTGGCACCAGAACGGCCGCGATTACCGGGGCCTATGTAGCCCTATACGATGCGGTCGAATATCTTCGAAAAGAGGTGTCCATTCCCCGGGACCCGATCATCGATTCCCTGGCGGCTATCAGTGTCGGAGTGGTGGACGGCCGGGTTTGTCTGGATTTAAATTATGAAGAGGATTCCAGAGCGGAGGTGGATTGTAATTTCGTCATGACCGGCCAGGGTCGGTTTATTGAGATTCAGGGAACGGCCGAAGTAAAGCCTTTTCCCAGAGAGGACTTTGATAAGATGATGGACCTGGCTGTTCAGGGTATCCACAAGCTGACGGCGATCCAACATCAGGTCCTGAACCCGAAATCATGATTTTGGTCCTGGCCTCCAAAAACCAGGGGAAAATAAGAGAAATCGAAAACGCCCTGGTCATTCCCTCCCTGACGTACAAGTCCTTAAACGATTTTACGGGCCTGCCGGAAATTATTGAGGACGGTTCATCCTTCCTGGAAAATGCCTTTAAAAAGGCAGAGACCATTTCAAAAGCCCTCAATCTTGCGGTCATGGCCGATGATTCGGGGCTGGAGGTTGATTTTTTACAAGGGGCTCCGGGGATTTATTCGGCGCGGTTCGCCGGGGTTCAAGCGACCGATCCGCAGAATATTCAAAAACTTCTGGGTTTGCTTACGGGGGTGCCGGAAACAAGAAGGACCGCCCGTTTTGTCTGTGCCTTAGTCCTCTACCTACCATCAGGACCGTGGTTTCAGGCCAAGGGGATCTGTGAAGGCCGTATCGCCCTGTCCCCGGAAGGGGATCAAGGGTTTGGCTATGATCCGGTTTTTTATCTGCCGGAGTTTCAGAAGACCATGGCCGAGCTTCCTTTGGAGGTCAAGAACCGGATCAGCCACCGGGCAAAGGCCTTGGAAAATATGCGGCCCCACCTCCTTTCGGTTTTAAAGGCTTCTGTTGGGTCATCGAGTCATTAAGTCATTAGTCATTGGTCACTAAGTCAATTGGGTAATGACTTAATGATTTATAAAGGGCCTCATAATAATGTCGACATACGATCCCTCACCCTCGCCCTCTCCCCTGTCTGCGTGCAACGCCCAGGCAGGCACCAGGGGAGAGGGAACCGAATTAACTTCCTCCCCCTTGATGGGGGAGGATAGAGGTGGGTGTGGTTACCTGTCGAAATTATTCTGAGACTGGTAATAATAACTCGATGACCGGGGTCCATGCTTATTCCAGTATCCAGCATCAAGAATTCAGTATCTATCTGTTGCCATTAACCGAGCTTTGTGGTAAAAATCAATCATCGGGGCGTAGCGCAGCCTGGATAGCGCACCTGCCTTGGGCGCAGGGGGTCGGAGGTTCAAATCCTCTCGCCCCGACCATCTTATCAGTGGATTGGAAAGTCTGGATATTCAGGTTAAACAAGGTCAAAAGGGGAGCATGAAAATGAACCAGGAAACGGCCATGACATTTAATGTCCTGATTAAAGAAGAAGAGGGGATGTTCATCGCTCATTGTTTGGAGTTGGATCTTGTAACGACTTCGACAAGCCTGGATCAAGTTCAAACAGATATTCTCGATGTTATCGGGGCTCAGGTAGACTATGCCTTTACCAATAACAACTTGGAATATCTTTATCATCCGGCCCCGCAGGAAGTGTGGAAGGAATTTTTTGAATGTCAGGAAAAGTGGGAGAAGAGACACAAGATCGCCCCCCTGTTTAAGGAAGAAACCGCCACGGATATTTTTGTTCCAACCTGGATAATCGCGCATACATGTAAACGAACCAGCCGTTGCCATGTCTAAGGGCCCTTTGTCTCTAAGGGAACTTCTTCAACGCCTAAAGCCCTTCGGGGTAGAAATCCTCAGTGATCGAGGCAAAGGGTCGGAAATAATCCTTCTCAAGCCTATCGAAGCCGGTTCAAGAAAAGGCCCCCAATATTCGGTCAAGAATCATGGGCCTTCAACAGAAATTACCATTCCCGTAATAAATTCTATCCTTAGGCGTTTTGGAATTGAGAAAGATGCGTTTTGGGCTTAGCCGATATCTGGTATTCTTGATTTTTTCAGCTTTTTGGACCTGCACTTCCGGTTTTGCTTTTCAAAATCCGACCATTGAACTGAAAAAGGTTCAAATCACCGGGATGGATCAAAAGACCTTTTCCATAGAGGGGACCCTGGAAATCAGGAACCCCAATGACCTGAGCAGCCGATTTTCCGGTTACCAATATCGATTCGATGTGGAAGGTCAGCGATTGGCGAATGGGGAATCGGATCGTGCTTTTGAAGTCCCGGCCCAGGGAACCTTTTCCATCGCCGTACCAGCCACCATTCAGCTCGAGGCCCTCCAGGACTTAAGCCAAAAAGAACCCTTTAACCGGGATCTGACTTACCTCTTATCCGGTAAGGTTTATTTGAATTCCTGGTTAGGGAAGATACCCCTTCCTTTTTCTTTTGAGGGCGTCTTCAATTTGTCAGACCTTTTGAAAGAGAAAACTCGCCGCTTTTTGGAAGGTCTCTGAGATGGAAATGCCATCCGATTCCCCAACCACAATCCAGGTGGCCAAATCAGCCGGATCCGTCGGGATCGCTGTTTTTTCCAGTCGTGTTCTGGGCTTGATCCGGGAACAGGTCATGGCCATGCTCTTTGGGGCCGGGTATTACATGGATGCCTTTGTAGTGGCCTTTCGGGTGCCCAATTTGTTACGGGACCTGTTTGCCGAAGGGGCCCTTTCGGCCGCCTTTGTGACTGTTTTTACCGATTACGATCAGAAAAAAGGACCGGAGGAGACCTGGCGGCTGGCCAACAATGTCCTCTTGGCCTTGACCATACTCCTTTCGCTGATCACCATTCTGGGAATGATTTTCTCCGAACAAATCATCCGGATCATGGCCGCGGATTTTGACCGGGTCCAGGGGAAGATCGCCTTGACCCAGCTTTTGACCAATATCATGTTTCCTTTCTTGATCCTCATCTCAACAGCCGCCGTGGTCATGGGGATCTTAAATACCAAAGGCCGTTTTTTCATCCCGGCCATGGCCTCCGCCTTTTTCAATCTGGGGTCCATCATCGGAGGGGTCTTATGTGCCTGGTGGGCCCCTTCTTTCGGACAGCCGCCGATTGTCGGGATGGCCGTCGGGACCTTGATCGGCGGCGTTCTGCAATTAACCATGCAAATGCCCTCCTTAAAGAGTTGCGGATTCAAATGGCGGCCCCATCTAAATTTCAAAGACCAGGGATTGCGCCGCATTATGGTTTTGATGGTCCCGGCGGTAATCGGCCTTTCAGCCACCCAGATCAATGTTTTCATCAATACCAATTTCGCCGCCCGTTGTGCCCAGGGGAGCGTTTCCTGGCTCAACTATGCCTTCAGGTTGATCCATTTTCCCATTGGTATATTCGGGGTGGCCATTTCCATCGCCACCTTGCCGGTCATTTCCCGCCAGGTCTCCCAGGGGAACCTTAAGGCCTTGAAGTTCACCTATGTTTCCTCCTTGACCATGGCTTTTCTGCTGACCGTTCCAGCCTCTTTCGGCCTGGCTTTTTTGGCCAAGCCAATCGTCCGCCTTATATTCCAGCATGGAAGGTTCACGGCCTTAGACACCCGATACACGGCCGAGGCCCTGGCCTATTATTCCCTGGGGCTTTTTGCCTATTCTTCGATCAAGATTACGGTGCCGGTCTTCTATGCCCTCAAGGATACCAAATATCCGGTCATGGCCAGCTTTTTGGCGGTCATAACCAACATTATTTTTATTTCCTTGACTATCGGCACCTTTCAGCACAGGGCCATTGCCTTTTCCACTTCCATCACCATGATTTTTAATTTTATTTTTTTGAGCGCCGTGCTCTACAGGAAAATAGGGGGATATGACCTGAACTATCTGTTCCGGTCCTTGATTAAGATCATCCTGGCCTCGCTGCTGATGGGGATAGGGGCTTTCTATTTCTACCAGACCCTTGGTTTATTCTTGAATCAAAAGGGGGTAGTAAATGAAATGGTCTCCCTCGCCCTGTCCATGGCCGCGGCGGTTTTTATTTATTTTGTTCTGATCCGCTGGCTGGGGATTCAGGAATTGAATGAGGTAATGGAGGGCTTTAAAAAGCGGTTTTTGAAAAGTCAGAATTAACTTGACCAATTTTCTGATATTCATTAAAAAGAAAAGCAGGTGCCTGGGTGGCGGAACTGGTAGACGCAAGGGACTTAAAATCCCTCGGTCCTCGTGGCTGTACCGGTTCGATTCCGGTCCCAGGCACCAGTAAAAACAATAAGATAGGGTCCTTCGGGACCTTTTTTTATTGATTTTATTGGCTCTTGCACCTACCACTTCCGCAACCCCTTTTGATTTCAATGTATTACCTGCTTATCTTCTAACTCAAGATTAGGCTCCTGTGCCCATGCTGTGCCCAAATTGTGCCCGTGTTCTAATTCCATGGGGTGCCCTTCCTTGAATTGGTCGATTTTTTCTTGATGATACACAACCATTTTCTTGGAGGCTTGTTTGAGGTCCTCTTCGTTGGTGATGTTATACCTTTCAAAAACGCTTCTGGTTTTATGGCCTGATACCAGCATGGCCACCTTCTCAGGAACACCAGCCCGGACCATGTTTCTAACTGCCGTTCTTCTGAAGTCATGGAACAACCGGTCTTCAAGACCCAATGCCTTACAGGCTGTATCCCATGATCCCCGGAAGTCCTTAATCCTGTCTCCCGATTCCCCCCAAAAGACCCATTGACACTTGGGAAATTGATTGTCTCTCAAAATTTTCTGAAACCGGACGGTTTCCAATAGCTCCCCATCCATGTAAATTATCCTGGATTCTTTGTTCTTGGTATCTTGTGGCTTCAAGTTTATCTTCCCTTCAATCAAATCAACTTGAGACCATCGAAGGCCAAGAATCTCTTCTTTCCTCATCCCGGTATGATAGGCCATGGTAATTACTGGCCTAAGATAAGAGGGGAGGGCATTTCTTAAAGCCTGATATTCATGGTGTTCAAAGAATCCTTGTCTAACATTGTTTTCCTGCAATCTCGGAATAGAAGGGACCTGGTTTACTTTGGGTGGAGTCATCCCCTTGGCAAGGTTGAACATCCGTTTCAAAAAAGACAGTTCCCGGTTAATACTTCCGTTCTCGGCTTCCTCCTTCTGTCTTTGAAGAATATAGGACCTGACCTGTTCCGTGGTAACGTCTATAGCCCTCATACCTTCAAAGAAGGCTTTAAGGTGCCGAGAGCTTCTCTCTGCTCTGGGTAATGACTTCTTGCCATTTACCCGGTAATCGTTCAAGACATCTTGGGCCAGTTCGTCAAACCGGACCCGCTCGATCTTCAGGCCCGGAAAACGGTTTTCAATAACCTGGCCCTCCCTCATTTTAAGGAGGCGCTTGGCGTCCGTTTCTTTGGCTGAATGTGTACTTTCCCGGTAAGGTTTCCCGGCCCGATAGTACTTTATCCACAATACATTCCCCCTTTTAAAAATTGAACCCATTGTTTTTCACCTCCTTTCATTCAAAATTGACCTCCTTTTAATTCTTCCTTTTTCCCTCTTTGTTCTCGGCCTTTTTAAACTCGGCTTTGTACTTCACCAATACATAGGCTATGCCTTCCCGGATGTAATCGGCCTGCTTAACCCTGGTGATGGTGGATAAGGTCCTCAGTCTGTCCAAGATCGCAGGCTCGATAAAAAAGGTTACTTTGGCTGTTTTCATCTTCACTACCTCATGTAAGGTTTAATACAGTTATAACCATATAAATAATATTTGTCAAGAGTTTTTTTAAGTGATGGTGATTTTTTTAATAGGTGAAGCGGGTCTTGTGTTGTTCAATGAAATGCTCCAAATCGTCAATGTCGAGGAAGTATCGTCTATCATACTTAACATAAGGCAAGGTCCCTTTCCAGATTAATTCTCGGACAGCCACAATGGACCGGCCAAGATATACGGCTCCCTCGGCCACAGATAATAACCGGGGTTTGACATTCATAATCTTTTTTTGTTTAAATTTTTTCTCTTTCATTGGTAACGCCAGGGATTCTCTATCCTCTGCGCCTTTGTAAGTTAATAATAACTTAAGAATATTTCTATGTGTGTGCCCGGACTGTGCCCGCTATTTGTCAACTATTCCCCTACCCCTACGTCCCGATAGGCCCTTAATCTGGTTTTTTAACCCGCCCCAAGACACCCGACATGAAATGTTTGGCTTACCATGCATAGGTTTCTCTTTAGATTCCCCTAGGGGACAATTATTTCGAACGGTTTCACACTTCTTTTTTGATCCTGATTTTCCCAAAAAATAGGCATCATGGAAACACCACCGCCCCGTACCCAAATAGTTCCATTTAGCCCCAGCAGGACAGGTCTCGCATTTGCCAGGTTCGATTTTGAGATCCAATTTCAACATTGAAACCTTTTGACTTCTATTGATCATTCCTGCGGATGTAGTCGTGTCTTTGGTATTGAATACAGGTTCATATTTCTCTTCCCAGGGGATAGCTTCTTCTTTGGTGGTGTTGAGTAAGGGGAAATTGAGTATCCCTATTGCAAAAGGATCATCCTCTCGGGAATTCAAGGTGGAATTCTCTTTCACAATAGTGGGTGGTATCCCCATCTTCTGTAAAAAATCTGAACTAAAGATTGATTCTTTCATCTTCTTGAAATCCTAAGATTGGGATATATGGGATGTAAGTGGGACGTGGTTCAACTCGTTTTTAATAATTATTTCAACAATATAAATACTTTTATCCATATTTGTCCCACGTCCCAAGCAAAAACAACCCTTCCTATACAAAATATTTTTCACACACGTTTTTTTTATATTGTGTGTGGTGTTTTTTTCTCTTAAGACAAAATATTTTACATAACATGGGATATAATCATATAATTAATTGTATTTATTAAATATTATACGTCCCAATGACGTCCCATTCACGTCCCAGGCGTCCCACCCTAATAGTCAAGGGCATCAATTGTTTCCCGCTTAATCACAATCATCCGGTCTTTGGTCCCGTTAATATATCTCTGTAAAGTATAACCGCCATTTTTTTCGTTAGATTTTTCAATCCAGCCAAGTTCCTTCCAACCGGCTAAAATCGCATCGGGAGAATACCCCATCCGTTTTAATTCACTTTTTAAAACAGTCCGTATAAATCCAATTTCGTCCCAATCTCGTAATTCATCCCATCTCCCTGCCCAGCCACCTGGCGGTGATTTCGGTTTCCCTTCATTGTCAGTTAAGTGCCGTCCCCAAAATCGATATTCGTTAGAAACGGCCCAGGAATATAAATCGTGAAAAGCCCTAACCTCACCTGCTGCATCTATGGCCTCAGCGGCGATCATCGGCCAAACTTCATTTATTCGTTCTTCAAAGTCCCATGGAGTGATTCCTGCCTTCCAGGTCAGGATTTCGGCCATATGAAGTACTGCAAATCCTTGAGCCAGCCGACCTCCTTCGGTCGTACCCGCTATCCCTGCATATTTTTCGATAAATTTATGGTATTCATCCTTGAATTCTTTCCAGCTCGAACGATTTTTTAATAGCCAACTTATAAAGGCCGGCCCTGCATGACCGTAATTAAGGAGGAGTCTATTGTTGGTTTCATCTACCACCCGGCGGATCCTCTCACTGTCTCTAATGAAAGGTGTTCCTCGAATTTCAAGGCATCTAACCCGGCTTCCTCCATCTTGCGTAAAAGAGGTTGCCGGGGCTTCTCCACTTGAGATCAGGACAGTCTGCCAAGTTCTTGTTCGAGCAAGACTCTGTGTGTTTCCCCGCCCTCGACCCCTTCCTTGCACAATGGCGTAGATCATTTCGGCCACCATCTGTAGCTTCTTGGCCCGTTTTGTATCGTCCAAAATCAGTGGAATTCCGTTGAGAATGGCGCTGGCTCTCTCCAACCAGACCTTGGTGGCATCCCAGGACGACATTGCACCATCACCTTTTTCGTCCGGCAAACCCCATACACTTGCTGCTATACGGAGAATGGTGGTTTTTCCGGTTGAGGTACGATTGGCAAAATCAACCACGAAATTGGGGGCATTCAAAATATGGAGTAAAGGAGCCGCAAAAGAAGCATAAAGCCCTATCAAAACCTTGGGGTAGTAGTGCAAAGGTCCAATTATTTTCTGCCATTCTTCGAAGGTCCCCAAAGATTTGAACCCATCGGCTATCTGTTCATCACCGGATGCCATTCCTCTGAAGGCTGTCCAGTCGTCCCGCCAATCTTCCGGCGCTAAATTTTCAATATTAAGCTCCGAGGTTAGTTCTCCATAGGGAGAGATCAGTTTCCGTCCCCACAAAAAACCTTTTCTCCCATCCTTGCCCTGCCAGCCCATATGATCAGAAACTCGCATTTGGGGAAGTGTTGCAATATTAATGGCCTCAAGTTGATGCAGGTAGGCTGCGATCTTAGTATTGTTATCCCCGGCGACAGGGAATCCATTTGAAGCCAGAGTCAAAAGCTTTCTTGGATCGAGGCAAATTCCTCGGTCTACGACTTTATCTATCCAACGATTGTTTCGGAACCAAGCCAGACGAAAATACTCAATACCTTCCTCGCTATTTCGAAACCTACCTGTAATTAAGATGGGAGCATGAGCAATGACTTGAGGGATCGGTATTGTCGTGCCCTGAATAAATTCTAAAGTTTCAGTTCCACTTAAGGATAAAGAATAATTCCGGGGAATAAGTAAGGCAGGGTAAGGGCAACTGCAATCGGGAAGCATTTCACATGCTGTTTTTAATTGAGAAGCCTCTTCGGGTTTTAAACTTCGAAGTTTAAACCTTTCCTCTTTTGACTTGTCTTTGATTAACTTCCGGAATACGTCGATGGTTCGCACGGGCAGGCCTTTATTTCTCATATCCCCCAGAGTGGCCTCAAAAAATCCAGGATCTTGGTTAGATACGAGAACAAAGGCTTGAAGTATCTCTGGGGACTCCATTGCCTTGATTAAGCTTTCTTTCAAATTCTCTGATTGCCTGATGCCTTTAACAACTTCAAGAGCGGAGGCAAAAACTAAATCAGTTCCATTCACACTTTTGGGAGCATTTGAGGTTCTAAAATTCGGCCTATAGGTTTCCCGAGTACCTGAAACGGCCTCCTCAATGACCCCTTGACCGTAGGTTCGGCCATCACCGTAATGTTTTTCATCCCATTTTTCTCGAAACAAACCTGAGATCCTAAATAGTCGGTCAATTTGTTCCTGATTATTACCCGTCCAAAAAGCCAACTTCCCACATAACGCAAGATCTGCCTCCGAATGAGAGGTGTACCCAGAAATATTACCTTCCCAAAGTTGGGTAAATCGATCTCCATTAATGGCAGATTTGGCTTTCTTAATAACTTCAAGATCCTCAAGGGGCTGACTTTCTCTATACCTCTTGGGCTGGCTCTGGCTATTTGGGGTAGGGGTAGCATTGGTTCCCTGGCCGAATATCTCTTGGTGGATTTCATTGATTTCCGCTTGACGGTGTTCAACGGTCAACGGTGTGCCTTCAATGTGGTGGCCGGTAATGGTAAAGAAACGCCCCTTCTCGTAGACTTCGAAATCTCCTTTTTTATTCCCAGGTCCTGGAAGTTTTCCCTTAACAAAAATTCGGACTCCAGTTCCGGATGGTGAGATCTCAGAATATGAATTAAGCCGGTTGATTATATCCTGGGCCCATGGTTCGATTTCTCCCGTTTCAGAATTTCGGCAATGGTCCAAGTCAACGCCCGCAAAGCCATCAGCATCCGAAACAACAAAGCCGATCCCCTGAATTCTTACTCCGTTACCGTTGTTATTTTCTCGATAAAAGGCTGTAACTTTATCGAAAGGGGACCAGGTCTCTGGGTCGTTTGTTTTTGCTTTTGCTCCAGTTTGAGCGTTTATTGGAATTTTGGTAGGCTTTCCCTTTTCTGTTTCTGCAAATTTCCAACAAACCCATTGAGGTAGGACTGTCAATTCTTTTGGGATTCGTTCGAAAAAAATATCACCATCCCGGACAGTTTCATCAGAAAGCCCAGGATTGCGAAGGTCAGCGAGATGGTCGGGGTGAAAGTTAAGCGTCATTTCTCTCCCCCCGTCCTCGTTCCCGGTCTGCCAGGATTCAGCGGCTAATGACGAACCTGTTGGATTGAACGTGTGAAGAGGGCGATCAACTTGGGATAGAAATCTTTCTTTGTCCATATCGCCCTCCATTTTCTTTGCCCTTACCATTATCTTTAGCAGTTAACATTTTCCCCCGAAGGGTCTTGACGCTGGTGGCGAAGTCAGCAACCCCGACTTCGGAATTCTGGTTGAACAGGTTCATGAGACCATAAACCCGATCTGTTGCCGGAAAGGTGAAAACGACCTTTCCGCCTTTAGCCTCAAGCCTTGGCTCTATTCCATGTAGTGAGAGAAAAGAAGATAGGTAGATATCGAGAAGATTGATAATTTTTGTCTCTGCCATAAACCCTCCATTTTCCTGAGATTTAAGAAGGGAGAATCTTATCCCTTCAGCTCCTTAGAATCCGAAAAAAGGGTATAGGGGCTTTTTTCTCCGATAGGTTAATGAAAGGCACCCAAATGGTTTTGAGTAAGAGAAGGGAGGCAGGTTAATCGGACGTATCTTCCTGGGAATCTTCACCAATAACATGAGAAAGATGTGCAGGGTCCGTTGTGTGCAAGGGCTTAAAAAGCATCATCCGACGATTAAAATCTTTCATAAAATCAATGAGATATTTGCATTCTTTTGTGCATTCTAATCCATGTTCAGGACAATTATAATCCTTCTGTTTCGTTTTCGTTGAGGGATAGGGCTTTCTATGGATAGCCCCATAAATGAGTTTAACCCCCTTTTCAATTTTATCTTCCCCCTTAACGGGCTGACCTATGACACCTTTCAAGGTCTTTTTGCCACGCATTGATTTAATTGTTTCTGTTATTTCGCCAATTTTAATTTTTACATCCTCATATCGATCTGGATGTTTCCGCTCTGTAAAATCCAAGAGAGCAATCGCTCTGAAAGTGAAAGTATCCTTGCTGGGCTTTTGAGACCCTGCATCAATGTTTAGGTCATACCACTTAAGATATCGTTCAAAAGTGGAATTCTTTATGTGGTAAAGGAACATTAAGTCTTTTTGATGGAAAATAGGTATAAAAAATTTCCCATCTGGTTCTTGTTGTTGTGAGTTTTTATACTTTTTGAGATGTTTTTTTACAGCCTCAATGACGATTTTTTTAATTAACTTTTGGTCATTATTATCAATAAGTGAAAGGTTAATGAAAATTGGAAGTTTATAAATAGGGCTATACACTTTAGTGAGTGAAGGATCTCCAGGAGTGTCATCAATAATAACATCATCTAATGGCCACGCATTCTTAATAGGCGATGGAGTTATAGGCACTTCAACTGGTGAAGGTATATCGAATATTACAGACCATAGTGTATCAATGGGAAACACCCCAAAAAGGTGTGTCTTCTCTTCATCAATGACTGTATGAACCGAAGTATGTATTTCGCAATACCATTTTCGCTGGAGTTCCGTTACTGTGGCTTTTAGATTCACAATATAGTTTTCTCCATTCCCAAAATTCCGATTAAGCCTGAAACAATCAATTGAAAAAACGGAGGAGGAGTCTATGGGCGTTCCAAGTTTTCTTCGGGGAGGAAGCCAAATTCTCCTTAATGGCTCAAGATTTTCCATTATTATTTGGGAAAGTTTTTTAGAAAGAGGATCACGTTTAATGAGTTCAACTATTTGTGCCCCAATTTTTCGAGCAAACTCAGTCTGAGGAGCATTTTTGATGCTCTTTGTCCATTCTTTAATAAACGGAGCCTCACGTCCTGATAATTTTCTCATTCTAAGATAACTTTCAATTTGATATGGATCGTATATATGCGTTTCCATTTGCCGTTTCCTTTTACCTAGGAGCCTGTCGGACTTAAAAAATACATAATACATAAGAATTTCCGTTATATTAAATATAGGGAGAATTTTTTCCTTTCTTTGCTAAAAAATCGAAAAAATGATTCAGAATTAGGAATGGCCACAGCTATCCAGAAAGATGGGGGCTAAATATTATTTTTAATGCCAAAACCATTCCTATTAACTGTCAACTCTGCAAGACTGATAATATCTTTCATACCTTATTAATCAGGAGCAATAGGGTTTTAATCATGTTCTGGTGGACCTCTGCAAGACTGTTAATGTCTTTAATACATTATTTATCAGGAGCAATAGGGTTTTAATCATGTTCTGGTGGACCTCTGCAAGACTGATAATATCTTTCATACCTTATTAATCAGGAGCAATAGGGTTTTAATCATGTTCTGGTGGAACTCTGCAAGACTGATAATGTCTTTCATACCTTATTAATCAGGAGCAATAGGGTTTTAATCATGTTCTGGTGGACCTCTGCAAGACTGTTAATGTCTTTAATACCTTATTTATCAGGAGCAATAGGGTTTTAATCATGTTCTGGTGGACCTCTGCAAGACTGATAATATCTTTCATACCTTATTAATCAGGAGCAATAGGGTTTTAATCATGTTCTGGTGGACCTCTGCAAGACTGATAATATCTTTCATACCTTATTAATCAGGAGCAATAGGGTTTTAATGATGTTCTGGTGGACCTCTGCAAGACTGTTAATGTCTTTAATACCTTATTTATCAGGAGCAATAGGGTTTTAATCATGTTCTGGTGGAACTCTGCAAGACTGATAATATCTTTCATACCTTATTAATCAGGAGCAATAGGGTTTTAATGATGTTCTGGTGGACCTCTGCAAGACTGGTAATGTGTGTTAATACTTTTAGAACTCTGCGAGACTGATAATGTCTTTAATACCTTATTTATCAGGAGCAATAGGGTTTTAATCATGTTCTGGTAGACCTCTGCAAGACTGTTAATGTCGTTAATACCTTATTAATCAGGAGCAATAGGGTTTTAATCATGTTCTGGTGGACCTCTGCAAGACTGGTAATTGCAAAACTGATAATATCTTTCATACCTTATTAATCAGGAGCAATAGGGTTTTAATGATGTTCTG
Source organism: uncultured delta proteobacterium (assembly GCA_963838485.1). GTDB lineage: Bacteria > Desulfobacterota > RBG-13-43-22 > RBG-13-43-22 > RBG-13-43-22 > RBG-13-43-22. Next base: position 92,872 of record CAWIRY010000115.1, read on the forward strand.
GTGGACCTCTGCAAAACTGTTAATGTCTTTAATACATTATTTATCAGGAGCAATAGGGTTTTAATCATGTTCTGGTGGACCTCTGCAAGACTGATAATATCTTTCATACCTTATTAATCAGGAGCAATAGGGTTTTAATGATGTCCTGGGAGAACTCTGCAAGACTGTTAATAGCGTTAATACATTATTTTTGAATTAACTTGAAGATACAAACCGCGTGTATAAATCAACCTTGCTAAGATAAGCCATACCCTCCCACCACTACTTCCAACGGGTCCCATCTATCCATTTTTGAGACTCCTGTCGAATAATTTTTACCATGTCAGTGCATCAGGCAATAGATCCAATATTGCTATGTGCATTATAATTCTGGTATAAGGTTTGGGAAAAGATAGTTGCAGCGTTCCAGGCTGGTTTCACCCAGCCACTACCGAGGGGCATTTCGACCACCAAATTACTCTCCAAAAGTCCATCTGAAATGCCCCAGGATCGACGATCTTCCTCCAGCCCATCTAAATACCTTCATTAAATAAGTATCTATAGTCGTTATGAAATTAACTTTTGAGGCCTTTATAGAGATTTTAGGGAATGGTTTAGTAGCCACACTCCCAAAGTCGTGTATTTACTATTAGTATTTTCAATAACTTGCAAAGGGAAAAATAGAGAACACTGCTTTTTTGCAACCTGCTTTCTATGGTTTTTGTGCATTTTGCGGAAGAATTGTCACAGAATTAAAATGGGATATCATCCGGGAAATCACCGTCGGGCTGATGATCGTTGAGAGTGGCTCCGGTTCTACAACCAGGAACGCCCTCATCAAACCTTTGGACAACTAACCCCGGATGAGGTATATTATAGCTTACCTTCTCCAATAACCCAGGCAGCCTGATGCCTATATTAACAACCCTTACTCAGAGCTTATTCCCATGTTCAGGCTGTCCAACTACTTGGGTCCACCTACCTATACTGTCAAAAAAGTTTATATAAACTGTCTTGTTAATATTAGACATATTGAGTCTTCCCTTTCAATATCTGTGAACAAATAAAAATTACACTTGTTTTTTCTCTGGCGGAATTGGGGAACCATTTTTATCCCTAACCCAAATCCAACCTTCTTTCTCAGCCAATTTATCATTTTCTGGATTAAGAGCAAGCCCATCCAAGAAATCAGCACCAGCAAGGACACAGATTATGGCATCAAGTTCATTATCATCCTCTATAGTTAAGGAAGAGAGGTTTGTTGATGGCCTGATTTTCCCCAATTTTTCAAGGATGTCATTACAAAGGTCAATATTCTTTTCTCCTTTATATCCAGATGAAGTCACACCATGAGAAGTCAATGTTGCCGCCGGATACACTTCAATCACTCCAGTGCCAGTAAAATTAGGCTTCCAGACCAGGGGGAAATCACGATTGGTTTTTTTCCGTACCTCGTTTAATAGATTAAGGGCAGCATGGGCCGTTCGGGCAATTTTATCTGCTCCTACATCCAACGATTGTTTTCCAAATTTATTTTTAATGAAACGATCGGTCTCTCTACGAAAAAGCTGGTTAGAATCAACCGGAAGTGGGTTGCCTGCTATGTGCTTAGATAATTGTTTCCCCATATCTATAGGCCAACCTAATGGGGCATCAAAGGCAAGCAGTATCCTATCTGACTGATTTAATGTCCCTTTGATAGTAATTATTATTGTCTTTGTTAAAAACTTGTTAGAACCGTGTTTTGAGATCAAATTTAGCTGGCGATCACGTTCAGACCATACACCGACTGCAACCCCTGTGTTTTTATCCTCTACGGCGCAATCTATACCAATAATGAGGGTTTTATTCATTTTTAGCTCCCCAAGTTTTAACGATAAGAATATCCAATTCTGATTTCTACCCCGCAGTAAATAATGGTAGTTAACCTAAAAACCGAAAGAAATCAACTAAGACCCGATAGACTTTACCTTATCCCCAAAATATACCGGTCGGATCACGATCTAGCTCCTTCAGAAGATCATCAAAATCAGTGCTCGGTTGAATCAAGTCATAAAGCTGCCATCTGTTATCCTTGTCAATAGAGTATAGCTGCCATTGTTTTTTATCATTATCAAATCGAAATTGAGCTACGCGATTTTGAGTCCAGATGGAAGGATCCTGGAAATATGGTCTTGTTTCAATGAGGGTAACTTTAGTCCCGTCAATTTTGAAGATCAACTCTCCCATATCACGGGCATGTTCTGGAATACGGTTTATACAGTATTGGGAGAGTTTTTCTTTGATTAATTTCTTGGTAAATTCTGGTAGGGACATTAATTCATTTTTCTGATCGAAGTTTATGAAATTGGGATTTCCAAGATGAAGGTGTACTTTTACAAAAATTATCTTCCCTTACGAAGGCACAGACTCTTTGTAAATCATGCTTTCGACAAGCATCGGGGTTTGTGTGGCGGCAACCGAATGTTTGATACTCGGTATCTTGAGGGTGCAAGGGTTTGTGGAATTGCGACTTTTGTTTCATATCAACTGCCCAATAATTGAGAAATATTTGTGTCCATCCGCCCCCACGATGAGTCAACCTAAACATGAATTTGTGCTAAGAGTAATTGAAATTTAAAGGCGGCTCCCTCAGGTAGTCAGATTTAAAAGGGGGAAAATCAAACAATCAAAGGAGAGTCACCAAAAAAAATTACAACGAATTGGGGAAAAGGGAAAGTAAAAACTGCTGAAAGCTCTATCTGGGAACCTTTATTTTTCGGACGCAAATTATTTAAAAATTTTCTTCCATCCAATCTTCCATTTCGAGAATTTCCATGTTGAATAACCCTCTCAGGTTCTCAAAAATCCGTTCATACGCCGCCAGTCGACTTTCCAGTTCACCTATGTGTTCAGCTAATTGTTGGGCAACATAAAAAGCGGTTTGTTCGGATTCACTCTGTCCCCCTTTGGAGACCCGTAGAACCGGTAACTTAACCTTTTTCCCTTTGGGTGCTTTCTGGCGAACACTTGAGGCCTTGATCTTCTTCTTTGGTGCTTTAGCCCTTTTCTTCCGAGCTTTTTTAGGAGGAGGAGAGGCTTGTTTCTCGACTACCGAGGTCAAATCCTTTTCTTCAAAATGGACCTTTTTAGTATCACGGGAAAGACATTTATTCAATACCGGCAGGGTAATCGGTTTAACAATGGGAAAGGACTCAACCTTAACCCCCTTGCCCTTTTTCCCTGAAATATACCCATTTTCCAAAAGATTGCCTTTCAGGGTGGTAGTATACCGTTTTAAAGTTATGCCGGAATATTGGTCTTTGAACTTCTTCTCCAGCAGCTTCCCCAGTTCTTTATAGTTAATCTCTGTTTTCCCTTTAAGATAATTCAGCCAAGCTTGCAGATATTGTTTCAGGTTGCTTTTTTTCATACTCTTTCCTTTCTAAATTACCGTCTCATGTTAGATTCTAATATTTTTAGTAAATCATACTGAAAGAAAATACAAATGTCAAAAACAAATGAAAGAACTAAAGATTCAAGAAAGGCAGCATTTAATCTGTGAATCCTCGAACCCTGTTATCGTGTTAGATATCCAGGATTAGGTTGAATGGATAGGACGTGGAAGGGATGAGGAATCAAAGAAGAACAGGTAGAAAGAAGAAAAGGGCAATGGGTTTTTCATTTTGACCTCCGCCGTTTTATGGGGATAATGTTTCCCACCCCTTTTTTTTCACTATCCGTTCCCATTTCGGTTATTCCAGGACTTAATTCCTTTTTTTCACTATCCGTTCCTATTTCGCTTATTCCCGGTTTTAATTCCTTTTCGAGAGGAAAACTCACTTTCTGGGCGGCGATTTCCCGGAGGGCTACAACCACTTCCCTGTTTTTCGATTGGACCAATGGGGCGGCGCCGGCCCGTAGTTGCTTAATCCTTTGAAAGGCCAAATGAATCAAGGAAAACCGGTTGGGTACTTGCTCAAGGCAATCTTCGATAGTTATTCTGGCCACAGTTGCTCCTTTTTAAAAAAGTTATCCAAATAAAATTTATTAATATAATCCAAATATTGCAAAAAGTAAATTATTATTTATAACTTCCTGAGTTTAAATTCAATCAGTAACCTTTGAAGTTTTCAGATTATCCATTTCCGGTGGTTTAATTTTTTCCCTTGGGTAAGAAAGCGTCACGGCGACGCTTTTTCAATTGGGCAGTTAAACTGGATCATGGGACGTGGAAGGGATGATTAGGAATCAAAGAAGGACCAGGAGAAGAGAAGAAGATAGAAGAAGAAAGGGGTAATGGACTTTTTTATTGGGACCTCTAGAATAAGGGTCCGTTTCCCAAAAAACAAAAACCCCACCCCCTTCTTGAGAAATGGTGTCTATTATCCTTCCGTCGGAACTCCTTTATAAAAGGGTTGTGAAAAAGAAACTTGGTTAATTTGCTGAAGATTTCCTCCTCTTTAATTACCATAAAGTCACTAATTCTTAAATCATTTTCATTGAATACCGTTTGAAAGATCTGTTTTGGTCCAGCATCGCACTGGATTTTCGTTAGAATACTTCAAGATGAAAGGGCTTCTGGTGTAATCTTTTACAGCCGTAGCCCAGTAACGACTGGCACAACCTTCGATTTTGGAAAGAATGCCTCTGATCTCGGGATAGATCTCCCTGAAATGAACCTCCCTATCCCGGTCTTAGGATCAATTACATAAATTGTCAACCAGGTGTCGTTGACGATAACTAATTGAAACTTATATCAACTTGCCATCTCAACAAATTGGTCAAGACATTCCAGCCAGACTATCATTGATTTCCACGCCTCATCTGCATTGTTGAGTTTCAATTCGACATGCGCTACCCTTGTATTACGGAATTCGTTGACTTTCTCTAATTTGTAATAGAGGCTTTTCATTTTTGACCCTGAAAACAATTTAGCCACGTCTTTCCATACGCCTGTTGCACCTAAGCCACCGTCTTTTGCATATCCTAAGCAAAAGAGTAATGTGCCTAGTTTCATTATAGAGCGCCCGAATACCAAATTATCTTTGAGGTAACGGCCATATTTTTCGAGCTGAATGCGATCTCTTGTTTTAAGCGTATCCAGATAGGGACTAAAATAATTTTCTCGATCCTGCTGACTGGTAGGTATTTTAGGTGTAAGTTGCTTGTCAAGTATTCGAATAGCATAATCATCAAGCGGATGAAGCAACGGTTGAAAAGCATGTCCAAACTCTGGCATTCCAGAACGGATAGCGTGATCCAGAAGAGTTATTGCCTGCCTCATTTGTCCTTCTACAGCAGTAGGAGCCTTCTGAATACCTGCTTCCCAAAGGACACGGGAAAACAACTCTTCGGCCTCCTTCTGAGCTGTTTCTTCGAAGAGCGGTAATTCCTGTTGGCCGGTTTTCGCCTCTTCTATCAATCCTCGAAGAGATGGTTCACAGGCCCTTGATAATTCTTCGATCGTTGATGCCGCACTCTGCTGAAACAGGTGATAAGGGATATATAAAAAGCGCCATTTAACCCTTCCCTTTGAACCGGCCTTACACCATTCAACGGCAGCCCGGACCTTTACGAGAACGAGATTGTCAACCTTGCCCTTAAGCTCTACGAGGTAATAACTGTTTTCCTTGCTGCGAATGAAGAAATCCGGGACATACAAGGCTCGATGTCCATCTGGCTTCATATAATCGATCATCAGTTTTTGTGGACCTGCATTCTTCGCAGAAGCGATAACGTCGGATGCATAATCACAGAAATCAACAAATGCCCTTTCAAATTCATTTTCGCAGGGGACCAGATTAAACATGGTTTTTTTTGCTTGGACAGCGGGCCTCTTGTCGTTACTGGTAGCCTGATAGGGTTTCCATAAGGATAAAATCTGCCCTTGGCTGATCCGCCGCCGCTCCTTTTTTCGGACGATTTTGTCTAGAATCAGGGGTGTGAAGGTGGCACGGATGTGTTCCATCACATCGATGTCGCGCATACGATGATCGACATCCCCGGCGTAAAGGTCTACTTCACGTTCAAAAAGGACCTTCGAGATGAATTCCTCAATCACGGGTGTTAAGATACTGTGTGGATTGCTGACATGGCAGGCTCTTCCCAATTCCTGTGCAAAATAACTCGCCGCTGACCATGCGTTACTTAGAAGACCTACGTCCACCTTCATCTTGGCGACAACTTCGTCAGTAAAAAGATGCCTCTCCTCATATTCAATAGATTCAGTTTTTATCTTACCAATCGGCAGGCGGTAAAAGCGTTTCTTTGTCTCGAAAAACTCTCTTACCTCATCAATGGACAACCCCTTTAATTCTGTGCTCATTTCCACAGAATCCGAAATTAAAGGGATTTCAATTTCCAGATCCTTAACAGGCTTTTTCTCATGATCAACAAAAATGGTCACAGTTTGTTTGAATGCTTCACGAATGGGCAGGTAAGCAATATCGAGACCTTCTTGGGCCAGTTCCTCTTCATATAATTTTCGGAAGGCGGGATGATGGACGACAGTGACTATTTCCGGAGTCTCGGCAAGTGGGAACATGCGCCTCAGTCCTCGTCCTAATGTCTGTTCAGGAAGGATGCCGGACTTTGCGGAATATGGACGCAAAGGAATGATGGTTGTAACGTTCTTGACATCCCAACCTTCGCGAAGCATCATGACGGAAACCACACAACGAAATTTACTGTCCTTTTTATCTAGTTCGCGGGACATCTCACGTAATTCCCGAAGGTCTTCCGGTTTCATGCCCGTTTCCTTTTCCACGAATTCCTTGACTTCACGGCCACCCCGGATGAAGGTCTTTATTTTTCCCTTCAAGCGGGTATGGATATTCAAAACCCGTCCTTTCAGAAGAGGAAACTGTTTACTGTCCAGATAGTCCGTGATTTCATTCGCTGCGTCTGCGTCTTCAGTCATCACAAAAAGGATGGGTTTTCTGACCTTATTCAGTTCCTCATAAGTCTTTTCATAACGTTGATAACCAAGTTGAAGGTGCATATTATATCGCTGATGGGCGGGTGTTCTATTATCTCCCCTGATGACCAACGCATCTGATTCTCCAATGACAGGAACCTTAACGATGCCAGCATCTACTGCTTCGCCAAGAGGAAAATCACAAATGATATGATTAAAAAGATTACCGTCGTTGTATTTTGGTGTCGCAGAAAAATCCAATTGAAGCCGCACTCCCCGATTCCCCTTACTTAGGCTTTGACTATGCAAAGCATTAATAGCTCTGTTCCAAGCAAGATCAGGATCATGGAGGTGATGAGCCTCATCATTCATAACCATGACGCAAGGATGGCTTGAAATTCTCTCTCGGAGAGCAGCGCCTGTGTCCAGTGCCTTAGCTTTCTTGACAGGAGGGCCGAAGATAGATGCCTTATCGTCATCTCCTTCGTCATTTTCATCACGTGATTCATAGAGGCGGTGAATGTTTGTCAGATAAATTGTGCCCCTTGTGCTTGAGCCACCGGGATTATCCTGTAGTATGACTTGCATTTGAAAGTCATTAACCCAATCTGTAGGCAGGAGGGGATCTTTGTAGAAAATTGAACAGTTCTCAAAATCATCTTTTAATCGTTCATAAACTGTCAAATTTGGTGCAATAATAACAAAATGCTGGGGCAGGTTCGAATCGGTTTCACGGAGCCGATGGAAATAACTCCATACGATTGCCAGACTCATTACTTTGGTTTTCCCACCTCCCGTTGCTATTTTACAACAATCCTTTAGCCATCGATCGTCTTCAGGGTTGATGCCAAGGGCAAGATCGGCGATGCCCTCGCTGCCGAATTCAAACATAAGTTCCATTACATTGCTGATTCTGCGCATCTCGCACAAATAAATGATGGTTTCAATCGCTTCTCTCTGTGCCCAATGATACCGAAAGGCTAAAGATTCACCTTCGCCGTTTAATATCAAATGTTCCGATTTGAACCAGTAATTAAGCAAGGATATTGAAGTTTCGCTAATACTCGCATAACCACCTCGTCGCCATCCATCGACTTCTGCTCGAATCGATCTTACCAATGCACATTTACTGGGGCGGCGGCCAGGTTCAATAATTGCCGATGCACCCGGTACCGAGTTAGGAAGACGATGCATAATCGGCTCTTCCCACGGCTTGAACAATGGTTCAAGAGCGGCTGCATTTTTTTCCGTGACCTCAAAAGCCATGATTAAACCTCCACGTCGATAACTGTCGTGGTATCTACACCAAAAACATCAATCACCTTGACGCAAATCTTCTTATTGCCCTTATTCTTGTATTCCCAACCAATGTATGTTCTTTCTTTTAACGAGCGATCCTTTCTGGTTCGAAAATCCTGCCAATGATGTTCAAATGGCTTGTTTGCGCTCCAGTCAAAATCAACAGCCCAGAAATCAATGAAATCAAAAGGTGATTTTACCGCGCGTTCCCTCAAGGCGGCCATTTCAGATTCTGGAGCTTCCGCCAACGCCGGGGAGAAACGATTCAATTTGACATCAATCTTCTTTCCCTTCTTGACAGCTTTTACCTCCAGGGCTCCAGCCTCAAAGAACTGGCATTCCCTCCGGTTCGGTTCCATGATTTCTCTTGGGATGTATTTCAACTTGATGTTCAGACCGCTTTCTGCCTCGATAGCCTGTTTCTTATGGGATAGTTCCATTTCAAATTCCCATGCAAGACAATGAAGCTCTCGTCCTCCGGCAGCACTCGCCGCTTCTGATATTGTGCGGAGTTCTTCAAAGGTAAAAATGCCATCAATATGATGCACGTGAACAAAAGCCCCGTGTTTTGTTCCGTGCAGAAGGGAATTTGATGATAACTGTAAAGGAGTTGCTTTATAGAATTGAAGAACAATTTGGCGATGTTCCGTATCGGCACCCTTGAGGCGCTCCATTTGCCACCATTGGCGTTCGTAACGACCAAGATTATAGACGTCGAAGGAGCGATAAGGCTTGCTATCTGCATGCAGCTCCCGCTGAACTTGAATGAGGCGTTTACGGCTAACGTGTATGGCATAACGACCTAAATCTACACCTATCCAACGTCGGTCGAGTTTCTCGGCAACAGCCATTGTTGTACCAGAACCAGAAAAAAGGTCAGCAACGAGGGCGCCTTTGTCAGAGGATGCACGGATAATGCGCTCTAAAAATGGCTCAGATTTCTGCGTCACATAAGCATTTGGGGCATTGTCGTAAGCATAGATATCAGACCAATCGGTATCGGCTGCGATTTCCTCTTTAGGTTCGACCCAGTAGTAACAGCGTGTTGCCCCTGGCTCGCGCTTGATAAATCTCTTCGATTTCCCAGTTTTTATCCAGTAATCGAAGAGGGTCATCTTGTCAGAATACATATCTAGGTATTCTTGGTAGTTCTGCACTGCGAGTTCCGCTTTGTCTCTTGTCCAGCGCCACTGTCCATCCGCAAGATGTATTCCCAGCAGCGGATAACGTAATGTTGGACGGTCAGCATTATTCCAAAAATTGTTCCACTGTTCGTGATTTGATTCGGGTGCCTTTGTCAATGGAGCACGAAATCGAGCAGATATATTCATTGAATACCATAGAACTGAGTCACAAGCGATATTCAAACGAGATACCGTGTCAAACTGATTCTGTAAGTTTTTTGTTTTTCTCTTCGCATAGATTTCATTCCTGAAATTATCACTTCCAAACACATCATCCATTAATAAGCGTAGGGATGAATTGACTCGATAATCACAATGCACATAAATGCTACCTTTTTCACTAAGCAAATCTCGCATCATTGTAAGGCGTTCGTACATCATGTGCAGGTAGGAATCCGTACCTTTACCCCAAGTATCCCGATAAGCTACAGATTCTAGGATAGACTGCTCCTTCTGTACGGCTTCGCCTTCTTCCCCTAGTTGCACCTGCATGGTGAAATCAGCACCCACGTCAAAAGGAGGATCATTGTAAATCAAATCAACCTTGCCTCGGAACTGGTCCAACAAAGCGGCCATTGCCAGCTTATTGTCCCCCCAGATGAGAATGTTACGAAAATCATCTTGATGAGCCTTCATTGAATCAAATAACAAACCCTGGGCAATACTGCGGTCATGGGGCTCATCTATGGCTTCGATTCGTTGCAACGGTAAAGGGGTTGAGGGAAGTTTAACGGGACGCCGGTTCCCATATTCATCGTATTTGCCTTCCCATACCAATCCAGTTTTCAATTTCGATAATGGGTGCGGATTTTCCGGACCCCACGTATGATTAGACATGTTTTTTTTATCCATCAGTTAAACCTCATAGATTAAACATTTTTCGTTTATTTGAAAAGGATTGTAAATGTAAGTGGAGTCAGGCATAAATAATTAAGTTTTGATACAAAGTGAAATTTTGATCACTTTATTTTATTCAGTTTTGTTTTCATCTCCACACCTTTAACCGCCATGGCGGCTCCTGTCGTACCAAACCCTAATTCCCGTTGATCCCGTCTGATTTTTTTCGAATATCGCTGAACAAAAAACCCTATCTCCTTCAGAAAATAGGGTCTTATTCAATACTTCATGGACCAACCTTTCGGTTAAGGGTTGCCAGCATCAAGAAAGCCTAACTTAAAATGAATAATTTAAACCATAACACATAGTTAAAGTCAATCCAAAAGAGAGACAGCCCGAAAAGAGTTCAAACACCTTATTTGACAACTTCCAAACTTCTAATCTTTTTTGGGGATTTCCCTTCAAATGCTTGGAAGTTTGGAAGTTCAAAAGTTCGACCAGAACCACCAGGACAGCAGTAAGATGAAAAACCCAATACAAAAAATAGTTTTTCCTATTTGTCATTATAGATAGTTACAAGGGTTCGGTGCGCCGACCTTTAACCAACCTTGGTCCATATTTTTGATTATCTATCCATATCTTCTTCTATTCCTATCCCCTGATTACCCTTGAATCCTTCCCAGGTTCGTTTTCTATCTTATCTGACCTTCTCTTAAATCTAATCTGCCTCTAATCCGATTCTAATGAATCTACGCTCCAGCTTCACCATCTAACATACTATATATATTAAATAATACAAGAAAGTCCTAAGGGGCTATCCTGCCCCTTCCCTGGAGCAATCCATGGAATGGGAATCATTATTTCCCTTGAACCTTCTTTAATCCCCCTTCTGTTTTCCTATCCATACCGGCATTCCCCAATAGCACCCCTTTCATCCCCTTCATTCAATCAAATCCCTTAATAACGGAGGACCCCTATGGAATCCAAAGACCCAGAGATTCGCCGGGAAAAGGTATTTGTATCCCCGGAAATGTCAGTAAAAGAAATATCAGAAAAATATGGTGTCTGCCCAAGCACAGCTAACCTTTCCCGAAAGAGAGGGTGGCTCATCAAGAATTACAGCAGAAAGCAGATCATCATTGATCGAGAACATTTTCACGGACCCAGTGCATATAGCATCGCCCGCCAGGTCTATTTCAAAAATTTTTCTAATAATCCTGTTGCCCAGTCCATAAAAGAGGATCTGATTCAGGAAGCCGTTACCCTGATGTTCATGCAGAGTGGTAAGGTAAGAGAAGGCGCCTCTGAAAAATACAACGATAAATATGGATGGTGGTGGTGCGCCCATAATGCTCAACTTTCATACTTGAAAACTTGGATCAGACAGACCCGATATGACGTAGAGCTTCAGGATGAAATCCACCCTTATATGACTTATGGAAACAGGAGATATTCGCCGGAGTTTGGCTGGATTCATTGTTGATAAGGAAATGAGGGGAGGTTCAAGGGTTCCAGGGAGTCTTGGGGATGGGGAAATAAACCAGAGGGACAGCATGCACTGGATGGAAGGATAATTGAAGGGGGTATCTTTCCACCTGGTGTGTGTTATCCCTCTGTCTCGGGAAGGGAAAATAATATTATTATGGTTTCCGTTTATCATGATTTTTTTTACTTGGCAAATTATCATATGGACTGGATTTGAACCGGGACAGATAGGTTCATAAAATCCCTTGACTTTTTCCAGAAAGCAGGTAGATAATCCTATAAAAATTATAGAAATTTTCTTGTTGGTAACCTTTAAACAGGGAGTTCCAATGGAAGAATAATAGATCCCATTTCTCAAGAGAGAAGTGGGTTTTTTTATTCCGCAATATTAGAAATAGTAAGGCAGGGAATCCAATGAAAAAATGTCCGTATTGCGCTGAAGAGATTCAGGAGGAAGCTATCAAATGTAAGCATTGTGGGGAATGGCTTCAAAGCGACAAATCGCATATTAGGTTAGAATCACAGCCGGTAACTCTATCAAGTAGCCTGGGTAATAATGAACCTATATATCCAACGATTATCAGGAGGTACTTATCAACGTTTATTGATGGCATGCTCATTCTTGGTGTATTCATTCTATCTTCCTACCTTTTCTCAGAGGATACAAATCTTGATAAGATATTACGGCTTTGGACGATCCTTGTTATGATTTTTATATACGAACCTTTTTGCACCAGTAAACTTTGCACTCTGGGTCAAAAGCTCATAGGAATAAGAGTTAGAACAGTCTCAAAACTTGAAAGGATATCTTTGGGTCAGGCATACATGAGAATAGTTGTCAAGGTGTTCCTCGGTTTTATTTCCTTCTTTTCGATAATTTTTTCAAAAAGAAGGCGTGCGATCCATGATTTTGTCTCGGGTACGATAGTTGTGAAAGCTGAAAGCATTTTAGCTATTCCACTGATGCAGCCCACTGATTCTAGGGCATGCCGTCCACCTGCATTATGTTGACGGCCATTGGCAAATATGCGGGATAAAGTGTACAGTAGAGTAGGGAACTGGCGCCTGGCTGGAGCCGCTTTTGATCTTTTGGATGCACGCATCTACTAAGAACTATAACGGTCAGGGGTTTCCAGCTCCCCCTCGTCAAACCGTACGGTCGGTTTTCCCGAATACGGCTTTCCAATCATCTTCTTCCAAAGGCATTCGCTTTCGCTTGGCCTTCTGGTATATCTTCCACCGGAGTTTTCGGAACACACATGGAGTTTATAGCGTTGCCGCAATCTCCTTTCCTTCCCTCCTTCAGAAGCATGATGAAGGTATTGCCCCTTCCCTCTCTCAAGGTTATGTTGTCCTTGGGATGCAAGCGGTACTATTGGCAACTCCGACTCCCTCGCCGACCCGGTAAAATTTCGTTTCCTTATATTTACCAGTTGCTGCTTCCGCAGCATCGGCAAGGGTCTCCCGTGTTCATTGTCGTATGGCTTCCCCTGCGTGTCACCCCTGTTACCCCGGAAGCTCATCTATCGGTTATGGTAGTTACTGTTAGGATAGATGCACCGGTCTTCCCCTGTGTAGGAGAGGGTCGACAACTCCATTGTAATTTTCGAGGCTACATCCAGGTTCGCTTGCGCTGCAACCCGCAGATTTGCCCAGCTTCCTTAAGAAGCCTTTGTCAGGGAACTTAGTGCTTCAGGTTACCCTTAACACCTCCCTCAAGCTACGTGGGCGAACTGCCGAACTCCCACAGTCGGACTTTAACCGACCAGTCATACGTTTTACACGGCATACCCTACAACTATGGATCGGTGGGATGTGCTTAAATTGTGAATTAATATTTGAAATGTGCAAAGAGGGCAGGGCCATTTCAGACCCTGCCATGATTGGTATCCTGTGATTCAATGCCTGCAAATGAATTACTGATTAAAAGTAAGAATATGGTGGCCGAAATTACCTGATTGATCGGCAGCTAAGATTTGAAGTTTCACCTCATCAAAGCCTGCTGGCGGAGTTGTCCTGCCTTCGAATAGACTTGGCTTTCCGGCATATTTCAAATTGAATTTTTCTGAAACCTGATTTCCGGAAAGCCATTGTCCCCATATTTCAAATTTGTTCGAGTCCCAGAGACCTCCGGGAGTGATGTGGCACCCTCAAAGCATCCCGATTTCAACCATCACATCAACTTCTTCTCCCTTTTTTAATGGAATCTTAGAAGCAGGGGATACAATATTTACGATCAAACCACGCAACTGAATGATCACCCCCTCACCTAAAATGTGTTTCCCAGGGATAAGGGTAAGCGTCATTGAACCTTTCTGGATGGCATGAGGATAGGCAAGAGGAGCCTTAGCGGAGATCTCCACCTGAGTTGGCTTATCTAAAAAAAGCTCGGCCTGGTAAAAAGCAGCTCCAGGAGTCCCATAGAGGGGTTCCCCTCGTTTGTGCGGTCGAATCATAATTTGGTCTGTATTGCCCGTTCCCCCTTCCTGTTTCCCTTCTGCAAGGATTTCTTCATTCTCCAGATTCTTGATTTGGACAAGCGCTCCCCCGACGCTCGATCCAATCACTTTAGCATCCCACGAAACAACCCGAACAATTACCTTAGTCGAAATCTTTTCAGCAGAAAAAGACGGATGAACAAAAGAAATAAAAAGAAAGGTTCCTGTGAGGATCGTAATAAAGAATAAGAACAATATCAACTTTCTCATCTTAGTGCCTCCTTTCATCCCCCCAAATTGAAGTAACCGCTTTCCCTCGAAAAAGGCCCATCATCCCAAATTTCTCTCCTTCACCTACAAGTCCTCGACATTAGAATGTGCTTGAATCAACGATTACGACTTGAACTCAACAAGCCGCCCCACGGTCAGATCGCAGTTTCGCCGGTCCTTATTCTGATCACTTGATCGAGGGTCGAGACGAATATATTTCCGTCGCCTATCTTGCCGGTCTCGGCCTTTTCCTGGATTGTTCTAACGACCTTTTCGACGAGGTTGTTTTCAGTGATCACTTCAAGCCTTACCTTCGGGATAAAGTCGACGTCGTTTTTGGCGGCGCGGTAAAACTCGATGTGGCCTTCTTTTCTTCCGAACCAATTCACCTTGGTCACCGCTATCCCTTGGATACCGATCTCGTTCAAGGCATCTTTGACTTCATCGAGCTTAAAGAGCTTGATGGTTGCTTCTATCCTTTTTATTTTTTAATTTTCTATGGTTTTCGATTTGAGAAAATTTTACTTTCCACTATAATTTTCAATCTGTCAGCGGTTGACTTTGCGAATGCTGGAATCCGGGTTGGCCGTGATCGCCAGCTAAAGACCTCTTTGGTCCTGGAGGCCCTGCGGATGGCCTATTGGCGCCAGAAACCGACTCCGGGATTGATTTATCATTCCGATCGGGGCTTTCAATATGCCGCCGGTGACTATCAACGCCAACTGGAAATTTTCCACATGATCCCCAGTATGAGCCGCAAAGGGGACTGCTATGACAACGCGGTAGCCGAAAGTTTTTTTCATACCCTATAAACCGAAGAGGTTGGAGATCAGGCATACTCGTCCCGGGAAGAGGGCCAGCGTGCGGTTATCGATTATATCGAGATGTTTTATAACAGCCGCCGCCTCACTCCTTCCTGGGGCATGTCTCCCCCAATGATTTTGAAAAAAAGTTAACCTTGTCTATGGTTGCTTAACCGGGTGTCCGTTTTCTCTTGTCCAGATCAGAGAAAAGTTTTAACCTCCATGATTGACAAAAATTTGTCATGTTTTTGATAGGGAATGGATTATTTCCTGGAGTCT
Source organism: uncultured delta proteobacterium (assembly GCA_963838485.1). GTDB lineage: Bacteria > Desulfobacterota > RBG-13-43-22 > RBG-13-43-22 > RBG-13-43-22 > RBG-13-43-22. The sequence goes on from CAWIRY010000115.1 coordinate 108,344, forward strand.
TACGGTTGACCAGGTGTGAGCAGGTGAGCGAAAAATGAATGGAGCTATCCTTTTAAAATGACTTGAAACAGCTTAATGCCCACTTCCGGATAGTTCTTCTTGACTCCTGGTTTTTCGACGATCGAATGTTTAAAAACAAACAAGCCTCCACAAGGATTTTATTCTCTCATGGAGCCTTCGTATTGGATGTTGCCGAAACTCCAACTTCATAAGAGACTCCATCAAGTATAAGGTTAGGTTGTGAGACACGCCAAAGCCCAGGCTATTCAACCTGGGCTTTTCTTTTGCTCTTTCCATTAACCCTAAAAATCACTTAGGAGGAAGGGTATAGGTCATAGTGTATTCGCCAATTGTCCTAAAACCTATTTTCCTTTTTTCAGGAGGAAGGAAATTGAGGGTGCCCGTTACTCTTCCTTTGATCCCTTGGAATCGACCCATTCCATGAATGATTTCAGAAACCTGTTTGGCCATTAAATCACCGCTACTCGTACCTTTAGTATAGCTTGTGGTTGTTGATTCATCCTTAAAAGTCGTCGTTACATATTGGGAAAAAGGTCAGAATCAACGGGCTCTTTCATCTTCCGCTACTACTATCCGGTTTAGAAAGGGTTCGAATATAGGCAATTAGGGTAGTAAGATCCTGGGTCTTAAAAAGACCGCCCCATGAGGGCATAAGTGAAGAGAGGCCGTGCGCGGCGCCTCCGTCTCTAATAACCCCTTTGATTTGTTCATCAGACAACTTGGCTATGAAAGTCGGATCGGCTAATTTTGCGGGCGGAGTGGCCAACATGTAAGCATTAAAACCATCCCCATTTCCAGTGGCGCCGTGGCAAAGGACACAATAATAGTCATACAAGACCTTTCCCTTTTGTTCGACAGAGGTGAGTTTGGATTGTTTTTGCGGAAGTAAAAATCTTGATTTTTCTTCTTTGGTTGGAGGCCCTTGAGAAGAGGGTTTTTGGCATTCTCCCTGGATATCCAGGATGAAAAGAATCAAGGCACTGACCAATATCATGAGGGATAAATATTTTGTCATACCCATTCCTTTTCCTTTACTTGGGAGAAGCCAAAAAGGCCGCCATGGCTTCGACTTCCTTATCGGACAGTTTATAAACCGGCTCCACCGAGCGTTTTACAAAGGCCTTGGGATTTCGTAGATAATAGAGGATCCATTCGATCCTCAATCTGTCCCTGACCTTGGTCAGGTCCGGTCCGACAAGTCCGCCTTTTTGATTAATCTGATGACAGGCCTGGCAGGCGTATTTTTGGTGGTAAAGGATTTTACCGGCCTGGATGAGACCTGGATCACGAAAGGCGGCCCCTTTGATCTTGCCGCTCAGGTCCTCCACCCGGTCATCTACCAGGGTCGTATCAAAATAGGCATAGAGGATTTCGATTTCCGAATTCTGGATTTTGAATTGGGGCATACGCTCCACCAGGATGGGCCGGATGGTATCGGGGGCCTTCATAAATTTCTCCAGCCAGGTCTTCTTGACCCGGCTCCCTTCCTGGGTCAGGTCGGTGGCCATTTCCCCGCCCTTTCCAAGGATTTTATGGCAGGTGAAACAGCGGTACTTGTCCAGGACCCTCCCGAATTTTCCCTGAGGGGCGTAGGTCGAAGGTCTCTCTCCCAAAGGCAGGGTATAGGCTGCCGGGACCTCCTGGCCTTTCATTCCCAACAGGAAGGTGGTTACTGCCTCGGCTTCCCGGTCGCTGAAGGAATAATCGGGCATCTTTAAATCCGCTTTGAAGAGCCTGGGGTTTTTCATCTTGTTGTACAGCCAGTTGGGAACGGTCCGATCCTTGGGGGCTACTGGGATAAGACCAAAATCCAGATGGCTGATATGGATTGCCCCGATGGTGGTCAACTCCAATCCGATTTCCCCGCGATCCTTAACGCCTTCTATCTTGGTATGGCAGCCTGTACAACCCTGTTTTTCGATCAGTTCCTTGCCCCGTTGTTTGCTGCCCCCCTGGACCAACCGGGCCTGACTGGCAGCCTGGGTTTCATCCAATTCCAAATCGATATATTGATTGACCAGAAAGGTGACGATCTTTCGGATTTCCTGGTCGGAAAAACTATAGATGGGCATTTGTGAAGAAGCCCAGAGCTCATGGGGGTTTTTGATGATCCGGATAAGCCTTTCCGGGACCAGCTTGGAGGAGATCTTGCTCAACTCGGGTCCTATGGTGCCCCCTTTACCTTCCACGGAATGACAACTGACGCAACGGGAATCGCCGAAGATTTTTTTACCCTCTTCGATCGATCCGCCCAACTCGACGCCAGTTGGTTTGCCCCCTTGAAAGAGAAGGGCGGCCACATCCGCCGCTTGTTGCGAGGAAAATTTCGGGTTGGGCATTTTCGTCCGGGGGAGATAGCTTCTGGGATTTAAGACCCAGCGATAAAGCCAATCTGGTTTGACCCTTTGACTCATCCGGTCCAGCGGAGGCCCCACTATGATTCTTTCTTTTCCCCTGACCAGGTGACAGCCCCGGCAGCCGTGATCCTGGAAAATGGCCCTTCCTTTGGCCAGGACCGGTGCCTGGTCCTGGATGAAATCGCCATGGCACAGTCCGCAGGAGTTCTCCATAAAGACCTGGTTGTAGAGGGCCTGATTCCAATTTTCCACCGGCCCGTGGGCGTCCTGCAAGGGAGTGGCCAAGCCCTGACCCCCATGGCAGATAGTGCAGCCGAATTTTTCGAAATCGTGGCCGCCGATATCGGGATGGGACTGGAAGGGCTGAGGGGCATTTTGGAATCTCGGGTCATCCATCCCAAGATGGCAGGTCTCGCAGCGATCGGTTTTTTTTAATTTTTCGATCCACCGCTGGCGAACCCCGAACTGAAAGTCCGGGCTTTTACCGGTCAGGGTGGCCTTTTGGATTAGGAGTTTTTTAAACTGCTTCTGATAGGTCCGATAGGAAGGGTTTGAGTTTTTCCAGACCTGTCCGATAAAAAGGAGAAAGACTAATAGGGCTAAAAATGGAAATATTTTTTGGAATAGGTCTTTCATCACTATTACCTTTTTTAACGACTGGAAGAACTCAATGGGTGGGCCAAGACTGCCATGGCCAATAAAAGACCCAGCCCGGCCCCCTCAGGAACTGACCAATGATAATCAGACCCAGGTATACCGTGACGGCCGCGGTAAAAAGGATATTGGCCCGTCTGCGGCTGGGGTGAAACCAGACCCCGATCCCTTCCCCACCCCGATCGAAATAGGGGATCAGGATTATCAGGACGATCATGATATTGGGAACCAGGACTCCAAAAAAGAAAGGAGCCCCCCAGGACAAAAGTTCTTGCATACCCACCAGAAACCAGGGGGCTTTTACCGGACTGGGTGTTACCGAAGGATTGGCCGCTTCTTCCAAGGGGGCGTTAAATAAAAGGGATATCCCCATGACGATGGCCAGGACCAGGAGGAATTTGGACAGCTCTCTAACGACGATATCCTGCCAGCGGTGCTCCGGATCGGAAGGGGCCTGGGGATTTTGGCCTTCCTGGAAATCCAGGTGTCCGCCCCAGAGGGCCCAGGCAAAAAAGTCGTCCTTGCGGATCCGCCAAAAATGAACGCCCATGAGCAATCCGATCACCAGAGGAATGATTTTAACATGCATCCCGTAAGCATGGGCCAGGGCGTTTTGCCCCACCTCGTTTCCGCCCAGGATCAGATATTTGAGCTTTGCTCCGATAACCGGCGCCGAGGTGACTACATTGGAGGTAATGGTCATAGCCCAATAGCCCTTCTGGTCCCAGGGCAGGATGTAACCGGTTATAGCCATGACTATTGTGCAGAGAAATAGGAGCAGCCCGGTCACCCAATTGAATTCCCGGGGTTCCCGGTATTCGGCCGTAAAAAAAACGCGGGACATGTGCAGAAAGACCGATAAAAGCATCAGGTAAGCGGCAAAGCGGTGCATGTTGCGGAAGATCAGGCCGAAGCTGACCACGTATTCCAGGTCCTTGATCCCCTGGTAAGCCCTTTCGGTGTCGGGGGTGTAATAGAACATGAGCAGGACCCCTGTTATGGTCAGGATGATGAAGAGATAGAAATTAATCAGGCCCAGGCCCAAGATTTTGGTCTTCAGCCACTGATTAACGGGAATTTCTTTTCGGACGACGGATTTCCAAAAACGGTTCTGGAAGAGGAGATCGTTTATGTCGGTCCTCATGATCCGGGGTCTCCTTGGAAACGCTTCAGCCTTGGCCTTTAGACCGAAAGGGTTTTTTGGAAAGGTACTAATCGACTCTCATCCACCTGGAGCCGACCGTCCGCGGTTAAAGTGACTTCATACCAGGGAAGGGGGTTTTGGGCCGGACCAACGGTTACCTGTCCCCGGGCATTAAACAGGCTGCCGTGGCAGGGACACTCAAACCGGTTACGCTCGGCCGACCATTGAACTGAACATCCCAGATGGGTGCAGACGGCTGAGACGACCTTGATGAGATTTCCTTGGCGGATGACGAAGATCCTTTTGTCATCAAGATAATCCACGCCCTCAGGGTAGTCGTCGGGCCTGTCGATCTTGAAGATCTTGGGAGGCTCGTAAAGGACGTTGGGAATCACATAGCGGACGGAGGCTCCGGCCAGGCCTCCAAAGGTCCCTAAGGTGGCCAGCCAGCCGATACGATTCAAAATATCCCGCCTGGTGTATTTCTTATCGCTCATGTCTATCTCACGGCCCCAGCCTTGGGGCGGAATCGCTTTCTTAGCGCTTTATCAGGGCCACCAGGATTTCGGCAAGGACCAGCAGAAACACTCCTAACGCGCCCGCCGCCGATAACCACAATCAGCATTTCCTTGGGCAAACTATAATCTTCCTGATTATCCATTTTGAGACTCGGCCTCATTTAATTATTTTTTGTCCGAAATTTTCAAAATACTCGGCTTCTCTGGTATATTCTGGAAGTCAACTTGCCGGTTATAACTTCAAAGTCTGGTTTCTCTCGAAGACGATGGACCCAACCTGTTTTAAAGTCAGGCCACCAATATAAGCGATATGTCCCCGGGGGAACTTTTTCAAAAACGTACCTTCCCTTAGCATCCGTTTGCGTATTCAGTGAAATCCCTTGATCTGTTTCATAAGATTCTTTATCGTCTCTCGAAAGCATTTTTTTAACAGAAGCCAGTGAAACACCGGTATAGTTTTCGAGTTCGATCTTAACCTTTCCGTTGACCAAAGGCTTCCCCTGCCAGAGAATAACACCCTGCACGCTCCCCAATTCTTCCTGTAAAAGTTGTTCGTGGAGGTCCCCTTTTTTGGCAGATTTAGGCGGGGTAGGTGATGAACTACCAGTCCCCTTGCTCTCTTCCTGCATTATTTCGGGTCGGGGAAGCGGGATCGGTGAGAGTCCGGTCTGCTTGGGTTCGGCTTGCTTTTTCTCGAGACGTTCGATCCTTTTTTCAAGCTGTTCAAGTTTCTCTAATATTAGTTGTGTGTCCGATTTCTGAGCTCCTTTATCTTTTAAACCAATCTCATCTCCAAGGCAGTAGGTCGGAGACAACCACGCCGTCATCAAAACGACCAGCCCCATCAGACTCATGAGTCGTCCGGCACCTTTGCGGATGATCGTTCCCGACATCTTCATATCCTTATCTTAGCGTTCCTTTAATTTGTCCCGTTCGAAATCTACAGTAACAGTCTTCCCCTCCTGCACGGTTACTTCCTTGGAGGTCTCCTTGAGCTTCTCATGCCAGACCTTCAGCTTGTAGGTCCCCGGGGGTACGTTTTTGATCTCATATTTCCCGGTATTGTCAGTTAGGACAAAATAGGGATTTTGTAAGACGATAACATAACCCAGCATCTCGGGGTGAACATTACAGAGCAGAGGAACCTCGCCAAGGTTATTAAAGGTCACGGTTTTTTTGACACCTGAGCCGTAAAGGCCGAGGTTAAAGCGAGTGGCCGCGCCTGGAGGGGTGAAGACATTGTGAGCGACCGTGTTATCGTTGGTGAAGTCAACGGTAGTCCCTTTTACGACGGGTAAAACATGGGGGTCAAAAGCCAGGCCTTTCTGGCTCATAAAAGAATTCTTTTTAGGGGGGGGAAAATCACCTTTCACCTGATCCACATAGACCACGGCCGGGTACCGCTTGACCCAGGGTGTATTGACTACCCCTTTGATTATCCCTCCTGCCTGACGGCCTTTGGTTTCCTGGGCCCGGATCGGCAGGACTGTCAAAAAAACCGACAGGAACAAGATAACGGTAATACATAAATAAACTCGACTTTTTTTGAAATAGTTGTCCATGGTTTCCCCTCTCGTTAAACCTAATCTTTAAGATTCAGTGTCACCCGGAGGTATTTTTAAACTTCATCGGGATGGACCCTTGGACCGGTTAAAAAGCAAAATCGAGCTGGAAGGACAGCATGTCGTCAGCCGACTTATCCTGGCCGGCGGCCTCCCGCGGTTGGTTAATCGTATAATGCATATATTCAACATTGAGCTTTATGTTGGCCCTTATCAAGAAAGCCAGTCCACCGATTATTCGGGCCATATTTTGATCGCCGACGTTGTCTTCGGTCAGAGACTCATAGCGGGCATAAGGGATCAACCAGGGAAATACAAAATAGTGCCCCTCGATGAACCAGAGATTTTGCGTGGTGTTCGTGCTTGATGGTGTTTGGTAAAAAATCGAATATTTCTGCATTCCAAAATAATAAAATGGACTTTTTGTCTCCTCCGCGGTCGAAGTAGTATTCGCCACATTCCCGGTTTCCCTGATATATCCCGTGCCCAGGGAAAAGTCTTTGTAGTTCAAGCGAAAGTCTCCTCCAAACCGATCAGCCTGGTAGGCATTGACGCCGGTATAGGCCCGGTAGCCGAAGAGGCCGAAAAGAATCGAGTCGTCCCGCCAGTAACCGGACGGTGAGGTGTTGATCCCCCCCGCCTCAGATTTCGATCCCGAACCGTCGAAGCCCATCCCGCCGATTTTAAAAGCCAGCCCGCCGTAATAATCCTTGGCGCTGTTGTCAGAATTGGATTGTACTATACCGGCATAGTAGCGCGAACGACTGCCGAATCCCTCTACCTGGAAACCGGGTTGAGGCTGCAGGTTGAGCACATCTTGATAGAGGTAATCGTTTATGGTAAAATTATTTTCATCCCTGGAATTGGGTAAGGCGATCGATTGCCGGCCCACATTTCCGGCTTTAATGTTCAGATGGTTTTTGCCGAGGAGACTACTGCAAAGGTTCTGCCACATCAGCCAAACCAGTCCATTGGTGTTGGTAGTCCCGGCTTCGCTGGTAAAGGCCAGATTCGTGAAAAAGGAGAAGTCCTTCCCTAAGTTACCCGCCGCAAGCAGGTCTATCTCTCCTGGGAAGTTGAAGTCGGTATTGTTGGTAGTGGTTCCATTAGCGCTACCGGTATTGACATTCACGCCGCCGGTGGCCCGAATTGAAAGAGGAGGCATCCCGGGGATGTCGGAGGGCCAGAGAGAATTGGGAAATACTTTTTTGTAGGGCTCGGCCCCCATGCTGACCGGCTGATCCTTGACATAGAGTTCATCGGCATCAGGCAACTTATAACCGTTCAATCTGAAGGCTTCCCCTAAGGCGGATAGTTTCGGAAAGACGGTGTGGCAGGTCGTACAGGTGGTTTTGTATTTCCTGGCAAACGCAGGAATAGCCAATGCCTCTTTAGGGTAATGTGCAACAAGAAAGACAGCCAGAAAGATGCTTCCTAATACCATCCTTTTCATTGTCCCCTCCTTCATTTACGGTAAGAAGCTTAAGGCCTATTAATTTGCCCATCACTCCTCCGTCCCTAGGGTTTTTGTACTCTGATTAATGCCTTATCCCTTAAGTATCTCCTTCTTAGTTTTGGTTAAAATTATTCTTTCTCTCTTTAATTGCCGATAGGCACGGTTCTTTCTAAATTATATATCCCGTATTTAATCCAAATCCTCTTTTAATTCGTAAAATATTTTACAGTAGAAAAGGATAGAGTCAAGAAAAAAAATAATGGATTCATTGTTGTGGAGTGCGAGCATTAGAGCAACCACAAAGATTCCAATAAATATGCCTTTAAATATACCACATATCACGAGAAGAAAGGGACTCATAATTTTCTCCCCAAGCAGCAACGTTTCTATTTGTTTCGGCTTAATAAACCAGATCGGAAACCCGCCTGATCAGTTCCTCCATGGAAAAGGGTTTCTGAAGGGGATTAACTTGGTACTTGTTTTTTTGGTTCTTTAGCAAAATTTATGGGTAATAAATGGCCCTATAAAAAGGGGTTAACGTTAGACTAAGATAAAAGTGCATCCCGCTCTCAAATCTGGCAAGATGGAAGTTGTGCGAAAACAAACCATCGCCAGAGGAGAAACGGGATGCAGATCAAATATATCCTTAATCAGGTTCAAAAGCATAGTGGTTTTGTATATGGTCAAGTTCGATTAAGGAGAAGACGAACTCAAATGACCCTGGAGATTGAAATTCGTCCTCGTCAGAACAGCCGCCCGATTTGTTCGGGCTGTGAGAAGAAAGGCCCCGGCTATGACACCTTGCCGGTCCGATGGTTTCAGTTTGTACCTCTTTGGGGCATAGCTGTTTTTTTCCTTTACGGCCTCCGGCGGGTCGATTGCCCTCGTTGCGGTGTCAAGGTAGAGCGGGTTCCCTGGGCGCAAGGGAAGAACCATATGACCATCCCCTTTTCCTGGTTCCTGGCTCGCTGGGCTAAGCGACTGAGTTGGAAAGAAACGGCCGAGGTCTTTCAGACCACCTGGGATAATGTATTTCGCTCGGTTAAGATGGCTGTCGCCTGGGGACTGGCCCATCGAGATCTTGAGAATGTTACGGCTATCGGCATTGATGAGATCTTCTGGAAAAAGGGTCCTAAATACCTGACGATGGTCTATCAAATCGATATCGGGTGCCGACGATTACTCTGGATAGGTCAGGAGCGGACCCAGAAAACCTTACGGGCCTTCTTTGAAGACTTTGGCCCCGAGGCCACGGCCCGGCTTCGCTTCATCTGCAGTGATATGTGGAAACCCTATCTGCGGATAGTGGCCGAGTTAGCAGGTCAGGCGGTTCATATCTTGGACCGATTTCATATTATGAGTCAAGTGGGTAAAGCCATCGACAAAGTAAGAGCCCAAGAAGCCAAGCAGCTTAAGGCGAAAGGAGAACAGCCAGTCCTGACTAATAGTCGTTGGTGTTTACTGAAACGGCCAGAAAATTTAACCGACAAACAAACGGTAAAGCTGAAGGAACTGTTATCCTGCAATCTGAAAACGGTTCGCGCCTACCTCCTCAAGGAGGATCTGCAGCGCTTTTGGAGCTATACCTCCCCGAAATGGGCTGGTCGATTTCTGGACGAATGGTGTCAAAGAACGACGCGCTCCCGAATCGACCCGATGAAGAAAGTGGCCAAGATGTTACGCAATCACTGGGAGCTTTTGCTCAATTGGTTCCGGGTCAAAGATCGAATCGCATTAGGTGCTGTAGAGGGCTTTAACAACAAAGCGAAATTGACCACAAAAAAAGCCTATGGCTTTCGTAGTTACGAGGTGATTAAAATCGCTTTATATCACACACTTGGTGATCTGCCCCAGCAAACGGGCTCCCATAAATTTTGCTAATGAACCGTTTTTTCTTCTTCCAGGTGGGAGTAAAACTGTTCCAAGTTATCGCTCATATAGATCGTCTTTACCGTTACCAACCTTAAAAAAAATAGATATCGTTTGTACTAGATAGTTTTCATCCGGAAATCCAAGATTCCGGATAGCTTTCAGCAGTCAGCGGTCAGCATTTAGCCCAACTCTCGGATGATAAAGGATTTTGCTGAAAGCTAAAAGCTGATTGCTTAATGCTCCATCCGGAAGAGGATCGTTTCCGGATGGATACTAGATAGGTAGATAAAAAATGGGAATCCCCGCAATTATTTTTTTAATAATAATTAAGCTATTTGGTGCTAATTTAATCTTTGACGAAGCCCTCCGGAAGAAGTTACAATAAATCCCATAGATTCGGACCATTAAACGGTAGACCAACTGGGTCTCTACCAGGGAACAGATTATTTTGGAAAAAATAAGGCCCGAATGATATAGCAGATCATGTTTTTCAAAGAAAAATCTGTTAAACCATAGGTCGGACTTTCAAGGATGCCCATTATGAGAAAGTTTTTTTATTTTTTAACTTTATCAATCCTGCTTTTAACCCTTTCTTGTGGGGGTGGAGGGTCTTCGAGTGGGGGTGGGAGTCAAAGCCCTGGTTCCGGCTGGCCAAGCGGAGACTATAATTATCTTAATCAGCATAATGCCAGTTTTAATAATGGTATTATCATTCGCTGGCAAACGCCAATTCTTGTTAATACTAATGGGATATCGGGGGCTGAGGATTCGATACGGCAATGGGGTTTGCCCTTTACATTCGTTAATTACAATCCCGCTGAGGGAATTACTCTTAATATTGGCAACCCTGGTCCAGGTGCTTGTGGAGTTACTTATTCCCAATGGAATAGCGCAAATGGCAGAATGGTTTCCGCAAACATCATTATCAGTTCAAACCTACAGGGCTGTGTGGGGACAATAACTCACGAGACGGGACATGCCATTGGTTTTGAAAACCATACTACTGACGGAGGTTTAATGGATGCTGACGGAGGCAATGGTCAGATTACCTCTCCAGTACGGAACATGATTAACTTATTGTATTCTCTCCCAATAGGAACAAATATTACGCCGGTGCTGTCTATGAATAGTCAATCTCTTTTACCCCGTTTGGAAACAAGACAGGTTCCCGATGGAGGTAGAATTGTTACCAGGGTGATTCAATGAAAACTACTAGCTTCTTCATAGGATTACTGGTGATCTTAGGAATGGTAACGGATTGTCTGCCAGAGAATAACCCCCATCCTAATATAGTTATGGGAATAACAGATCTTCAGTGCGACGATGTATGGGAAGGCGTTCTTAGAATTTTAAAAACTCAAAAAATCCCTCTCTTGGTGGTAGACAAAAAGGCAGAGTATATTGAAACAGGGTCTGTCTTGACCATTCCATTAGAAGGTGATCTCTTCCAGAAAATGGAGGAACAATACGGCATTGAGATTAAATGTAAAGAACCTCTGGTCACCCAAATAACCTGCCAGATTAAGGTCAGGGGGTTAACCAATGACAATAACTGGATCGTAGTAAAGGATGTCTTAAAATATGAAATGCGTTTTTTAGATAATCTGAAATTCAATCTCCTTCATTTCTCCCATTAGTTAGTGTCCATCCGGAAATGGGCATTTTTAAGCTTCTGTTTGGGAGTGGAGGGCATCAATTCATTGTGAAAAGTGAATTATCCTACTCAATTTAGATGGAATTTATAATTTTTTCGTTATCAAACAAAAAATTGACTTTTTTATGAAACACTACTCCTGTCATCAGCTATCCGCAGCAGTCAGGAAGTTAAGCTTTGGCCAATTAGCGTTTGGCCAAGAGAGACAGACTGTAAGAGACTACCGCACTCCACACGTATTGCTTAAAAAGATGAACACAAAAAGATGTAGGGTCTTCTGGAGAAAATTGGACTTTGTAGATCTGGACTTACAAACTGATTACTGTTTTTAATGCAGTACAAAGAGTCAAAATTTAAAAACAATAGTATAGTCATGCATCTCGACCTTACCGGGAGGCCCTCTTTATGGCCGATCCGGTGCCTCGCATGAAGTAAAAATAGGGACAGCACACGGTTTACTTTGACAAAGAATTGATGGCCGATTAACAAATAGGCGCTGTCCCTGTTTCCCCATGAGGTTTGATTTCCCGGTGGCTTCAAACTCTTTTGGGTGATTGACCCAGAGGTTTGGTTTGTATTATTAGCATCGGTTTCGTGGTCTGCTTTATAACCCGGTCGGTCACCGAACCTAATAAAGCTCGACGCCAGCCGGTTAGCCCGTGTGTGGCTATGACGATCAGATCCGCATCGTTCTTTTCGGCCAAATCAACGATTTGAACGGACGGCTGCCCGCACTTGACCAAGTGTCGAACCTGGACCTTGGCGGAAATCATCCTTTCGGATACGGCTTCCAGATTCTTTACGGCGGCCGCTTCCATAGTGGAGACCGATCCCGGAACAAACGGCGGCGACTCCACCACGTGGGCCACCAGCAGCTCAGCCGAATAATCCCCGGCCAGACTGGCAGCTGATTTGAGGGCTTCGTCTGCCGATTCGCTGAAATCCGTAGGACAGAGAATTTTTCTAATCTTCATAAAGGCCCTCTCTGCTGATGAACGAGCTGGTGGTTTGGGTTGAATAACCCATACCGGCCGCGTACTCATTTTGATGATCTGCGCTGTCACCGATCCTAAAAGAGCTTGACGCCAGCCGGTCTGGCCGTAAGGCGCAATCACGATCAAATCCGTCTCATATTCTTCGGCCCACTCCAAGATCTGGATGGCCGGTGAGCCGATTTTGACCAGGGCCCTGGCTTTAATCTTGACGGGGATCCCCTTCGTAACCAGTTGTTCCAACCGTTCTTTAGCATCTTCTTCCTTTTGCCGGCAACGCTCCTGGAATTGAGCAACCGGGTCGTGACCACCTCCCAGGAGGAGCGGCAGCGAATTTACCACGTGGGCCACCAGCAGCTCAGCCGAATACTCTCCGGCCAGATCGGTAGCCGATAGCAAGGCTTCGTAGGCCTGATCGCTAAAATCGGTGGGACATAAAATTTTTTTAATATTCAAATTAAACCCTCCTTTTTAACGCGTCTAATCTGTTCCCCCCCATCGCGTATCATGGCTCCTGGCCTTATGTAAAGTCCATGGCCAAGTATGTTTTTGAATCACTTCCAGCCCGGCGATGCTGAATGGAGCCAGTTATCACCTCTTTATAAGCGCTAAGGGTCCCGATGGTCCCTTCCTCATCCTCCCCCATGAGACGGCTGTAACTCTTGACATCGGCGCTGAGGATGGCAGCGAGCTTGCGCTTGATCTGATCCGGAATCATAAATTTTTCTCCTTAAGCCAAGGCGGAAATAAAAAACCCCGCCTCCTGAATGAGAACGGGGTTTCCTAAATTCCTCCATGTGCTTGCCTCCCTTTAAGGTAACGTGGCGTTGCTGGAAGACAATTTATTAACTTATTCTGATTTTTAGGATATCCACTATTTTACACCATTTTATAAAAAGTCAACAGGAATTTTTATTCCCTGAGGGGGACGAACTGAGGTAGGGATTCAAACGAATATCGTTCGTAATCTAGGGATTTTTCACAAATGGAACTTACATGATTTCAGGAAGAAGCTCTCGTCCTTTAATTTCCTTGATATTTCAATAAATTTGTAATAATAGAGCCAAAAGGTCCAATAGAAAGGACTAAACTAAAAGGAGGGGAAGCTATGAATAAAGGCGATCTGATCAAGGAATTGGGGAAAGTCGTGTGTACGAAAAAAGAAGCGGAGGCAGCGGTTAATACCATCTTGGAGACTATTACAAAGGCCTTAAAGAAAGGCAACAAAGTAACCCTGATTGGTTTTGGCACCTTCAGCGTGACCAAGAGGGCAGCCCGGAAGGGAAGGAATCCGCAAACAGGTAAGGAGATCAAAATCACCGCCAGAAAGGTCCCCAAGTTTACCCCAGGTAAGGGCCTAAAGGCCGCTGTAAAATAGTTTCCCCGTGATCGGGGATATGGTCAGTCATGGCCGCCAGCCAATCTAATGCGTCAAGGAGATGGGAGATGGAAAAGATCGGAAATGTTAAGCATCTGAAGCTTGGAGAAGCTATCAATTTTACTTATAAGGGGAAAGAGGGGATATTGGTAAGAACCAAGCAAGACAAGTTGGTTGCCTACAGCAGGGTTTGCCCCCACGAAGGAGGGACCATTGAATGGGATACAGATATTAATAAATTATTGTGTGAATGTCATCTCTCCATTTTCAATGCTGATGATGGTACGGCATATAGATATAGTTCAGTTTTTAAGAAAATGGATAATTTAACTCCAATCGAACTTAAAATTGAGAGCAACCAGGACATTTACGTTGATTAATTGATAGTAGCCGTTTTGCTTAGGAAGAAGACAAAAGGGAAGAAGGTCCGTCCCTTTTTAAAGGGATGGGCGCTATTTTATTTGATGGCCTCCGCAGAGAATACGAAGTTTGCAATATCTGGCTTTTGGGGCAAGATAGCTTTTATTGATTTAGCTTTTTTCCCCGACCTCAAAAGCTTTTCCAATAAATGCTCCTATACCATGATAGCGTAAGGTATCCGGACTGAAGACAATGGGATGAATTTTTTCGATATCTGGCTTCCCATCATCGTCCAACATACTTTCATCTATTTTAACATCTAAAATCTCACCCACGAAATGTGTGTGCAAGCCGATCTCGTATTGGTGAATGACCTTGCATTCCAAAATCATTGGAAATTCCCCTACATAAGGAGCATCGACCAATTCAGATTTAACCGGCGTTAGACCGGTCTCCTTGAATTTATTTACACTTCGGCCAGATGCCATACCAAAATAATCAGCCTCTTTAACAAATTGGACAGACGGAACGCTTAATGTATATGCCTGTCTCGCTATGATATTGCCATAGGTATACGTGGCCTTGCGAAGGGAAATGGTCACACAAGGGGGGTCGGAACAACAGATTCCGCCCCAGGCAATGGTCATCACGTTTGGATTCCCGTTGTTATCATACGATCCCACACACCAGACCGGTGCTGGATAGATGAGTGTCTTTGCGCCAAATGATTTTTTCATGGGGTTCAATCCTTTCATTTTTCTCAATTCTTCAAAGGCGGTCCTCTAATTAAACGTCAGATGCCATATAATATGGAAATTTGAGGAAGCAATTCTTCGGATAGCTCCTAGCCCGTCAAATCTTTTCTTGATCTTCTCGATTATTCTTTAGACCTTTCCAAGAGGTCCCGGATAACAGGCATTACATGGATGTCACCGAGGTCGAACTGCTTTAAGGCCTCTATGGCGACTCCGATCTTCTCTTTGGTTGTGGCCTGGGAGTCGATAATCAGAACCATCCATTCCTCTTTGATAGAGCCCTGCACGAAAATAAACCTTGTCAAAACGGCGAGTTTCGGATGAAAGCCGATTAAGTGACAGGTAGCTAAAAACTCCGGAGACAGTTGGCAACTATCTCACTGTATAACCTCGCCCATCCATGCAGGCGTCGAAGGCCCGGAAGAACTCTCCGCCCTTCTGGGCTAATTGGGCCTCAGATAGTCCCTGGGGTGGTGGCTTAGTCACGTCAACCCCAGTCTGGCTCGTTGCCCAGACCTGGCATTCATCACGGTCCTTTGCCTGCTGCTCTTGACTCTGCCCTTGGCGGGGGTAGATAAAAGGCTGGCTTCCCCCAGGAGGAGGTTGGCCTACATTACTCGGAGGTGGATTATAATTTTCTGGAGGGGGTGGAGGATAATAATAGTCTGAAGGGGGATAGTAGTCATAAGCTGGAGGATAGTAATAGGGCCAACCCCAATACCAATATAAGCCTGGTCCCCAGTATACCCCAGTATAATAGCGGCCCCCACCGCCATAATATCCCCTGCCATAGTATCCGCCTCCGTAATGTCCTCCGCCATAATATCCTCCACCATGGCCATCGTAGTCTCCATGACCACCGCCGCTATAGTCCCCTCCATGACTACCGCCTCCATAACTACCACCACTGTAGCCTCCTCCAGGGCTTCCGCTGTGACCTCCGCCGCCGCCGTCATGAGCAAACGCCGGGAAGGTAATGGGCAAAATAAAAACTATCGCAACCAACATAATTTTTAATGTCTTCATATTCTCAATCCTTTTTTGTTCTTATTACAAATAGACGACAAGAAATTTAATTTGTTAAATCCTTGGTCCATAGTTACATATTTAGTTGGATACCTGTGGCAAGCCTTGCGGTCATTTTGTAAAAAATATCATAACATGATGAAATAATATACTATTTCATTAAAAATGCGTATTTTTATTCATATTTACTTAATAAATTCAATAAATTAAGCCAAGCGGACCTCTCGGTTCTCCTGATCGGGGATATCGGGACCAACAAGACCGAAGGGGCCAAGACCATCGCCAAGGCGGTGCTAGGGCCGGAGATCAGTTTCAGACACTACGAAGTACCAACCCTTAACTTTGACGACCTGGTGGGCTTCCTCAATCCCAAGTCTTTGGCCAAAGGCAAGCTGGAGTTCGTCCCCACCCCCTTCTCGATCTGGAAGGCGGAGGCGGCTTTGTTTGATGAAATCAACCGGGCCAACCCCTTTATCCAGTCCAAGCTTCATGAACTCATCAGGACCCGCCAAGTCATGGGGCTGTCGACCAGGCTTAAAGAAATCCTTCAAAAAATGTCAATTAATTTTATACTATTTCCCAACTGCGGATGGCGGCTAATACTTCTTCGGGGGTTTGGGCGGATTTGAGGCCTTGCAGAAGCTGTCTGTTTTGGGCCGCCCGGCTGGCCAAACCTAACACCTTGACCTGGATGTCCGGGGTTTGGACCGGAGAAAGAATTAAAAAAACGATCTCAATGGGCTTATCGGTGAGGACATCGGAGACTCCCTTTCGGGTTAATCCCAGGGCCACTATGGGGGCCGTCAGGCCGTTGATTCGGGCGTGGGGGAAGGCCACCCCCTCGTTAAAAAAGGTCGAACCCTGGTCTTCACGCTTGAGGACCTCTTTTAATAAGGTCTCCGGATCGCCTATCCGGTTGGATTTCCCCGCGGCTTCCACCAATTTTTGAAGAATGACCTCTTTGAGTGCCGGTTGGTCCCAAATGATAATCCCTTGAGGGGTGATCAGTTTATTCAACATCAATTGATCTTGTGGAGGGGGCTTGGGTTCTGAAGGCGTGGAGACCGCGGGAGGTGTTTCCGACACCTCTTTTCGGTCCAGGGCCGTCCGCGGTCCTTCTTCACGGGTATCCAGAATAATAAGTGTGATCCCGACGGCATTTTTAATCAGGTCCCCGACTACGTCTTTATTCTTTCCGAACTTTTTAAAGAAAGGTTTAGAGCCCGGTCGCCCGATAATGATATGGCCTACCCGATATTCCCTGGCAAATCTGAGGATGGTATCCGCAATGTCTTCACCTTTGTAGGTAAATACCAGGGCCCCTAATTGCTTGGCCAGGGTCAAGGTGTCGGAGAGGAGCCGCTGGGTGCGGGCATCGATGACCGTGGCTTCCTCGGAAGGGGTTTGGACATAAACGGCGTACCAGTTTCGGTTCAATCTTCCGGCTAAGCGCGAGGCATAACGCAGCAGTTTATCACTATTGGGGCCCCGTGAACTCAGGCAGACCATGACCTGGTCCGGGGTGATATCGCTTTCTTTTTCCTCCGTCTCCCGCCTCCTAAAATCGATCTGGGAGGCCAGTTCCCGGAGGGTGAGTTCCCGAAGTTTTTCCAGATTGGAGGTCCTGAAAAAATGACTCAGCGCGGTCTGGATGCGCTCCCGGGGATAGATCTTTCCTTCCTCCAACCGTTTTTGCAAATCTTCGGTGGACAAATCCACGTCGACGATCTGGTCGGCTTCGGCCAGGACCGAATCGGGCAAACGCTCCCGGACCTTGACCCCTACGGCCTTTTCGACCATATTGTAGAGGCTTTCCAAATGCTGGACATTCAAGGTGGTGATGACATGGATCCCGGCGGCCAGGATGTCTTGAACATCCTGATAGCGTTTCTGGTTGGGGCTGCCGGGGACATTGGTATGGGCCAGTTCGTCGATAAGGGCAACCTGCGGTTTGCGGGCCAGGAGGGCCTCCACGTCCATCTCTTCCACCGGAACACCGCGGTATTCTTGCCGACGCCGGGGGACGACCTCCAGCCCTTCGATCAGTCTGGCGATATCGGCCCGACCGTGGGTTTCAACCAGCCCGACGACCACATCGATTCCGTCATCCTTGAGTCTGTGGCCTTCCTGGAGCATCTGATAGGTCTTGCCCACCCCTGGGCAATAGCCCAGATAGACCTTTAACCGGCCGCGCTGGGAGTGGCGGATCATTCTGAGAAAAGCGTTGGCTCTGTCGTCGCTCATAAGTTAAATACGAAAACCAGGGTTCAAGGATTCCAGGATTCGAGGGTTCAAGGGTTTTAACTCCGTTTCTTTTTCATGCCTCAGGCCCCGGATTTCGCGCATCCGGCCAGGCGCTCCACTTCCAAGGTCAGGGCGACTTGTTTGGTCAGCGATTCCAGGAGATTCAATTGGTCCGGATGGCGGAAGCGGTCACGATCTGCGGGCCGCAAGACCAAAACACCCGAAGTGAAATCAGCCGCTCGAATCGGCACATAGAGATTTTCGGATGTGGGAAAGGACTCCGTGCCCAATCCGGTTATTTGCCCGCTGTCAAAGGCCAAATGGGCCATCTTGATTTCTTTTTCGATATCCTGGTAAAGAACGGAAGAGGTATCCCCGGCGATCACCTGAAGTCTCCCTTCCCCGTTCGACACCAAAGCTACGGCCGGGCTATCAAAAATCTCCGAGATATATTCTACGGCCTTCTGGAAGATTTTTTCCCTTCCTCCAATGCCGGCGAGTTGGCGGCTGAGACCATGCATGGCGGTAGCCTGCCGCTCTTGGTGCCTGGCAACTTGGACCTGTTGACGCAACCGGTCTGCCAGGTGACTGATGACCAAAGCCACCAGAAACATGACGATGAAGGTAACGATGTACTGGGCCTCGTCCACGGTGAATGAAAAACGGGGGGGGACAAAAAAGAAATCAAAGCCCAGAACGCTTAAGAAAGAATCCAGAATAGCCGGACCCCGGCCGCAGGAAGCGGCCGTGATCATCACACCCAGCAGATAGACCATAATGAGATTACTGAGGTGAAAGAAGGGGTACATCAAAAAACAGAGCAGGGAGGCCAGGATAAAAAATAAGAGGCCGGCTCCATAGTCGGACAGTCGGATCCTTTGGGGTCGAATCGTGTAGGTGGCCTCTCTCGGCTCCCCCGGTTCTCCGCCAAGGACGTAAACATTCATCTCCCCGCTCATCCGGACCAGTTTATCCACCGGGCTCCTCAAGAGGGATCTTTTCCAAAAGGAGCCGCCTGGTTTGCCGACGACAATCCTGGTGATTTTCCGTTGTCCGGCAAAGGCGATAATTTCTTCGGCTATATGACGACCGGTCAAGGTAAAGGTCTCGGCCCCCCATTGCTCGGCTAGGCGCAGATTATCGAAGACGCGATTGCGCGCTTCCTCCGGCAGCAGCAGTGTCTTGGGGTTCTCGACAAACAGGACAAACCATTTGGCCTTTAGATCGGCGGCCATTCTCCGGGCTGCGTTTATGAGTCCGGCAGAAGAGGGACCTGGTCCCAGGCACACCAAAAGTCTTTCGGACGGGGGTGTTAATGTGTCGCTTGCCATCAGCCTTATCCTATCTGGGTTTGATGATTTTGTAAAAAGTCGTCAAAATTTCATCTTCGTCATTCCGGCGAAAGCCGGAATCCAGATTCAATGCCGGGTTTCCTGCTTCGCCGGGAGGGTGTCGGAGACTTTTTATAAGTCTCTCCATGTGTTACCCTTTATTGGGTCAGGCGATCCAGGGCCAGATTCAACATCAGGACATTCACCCTGGGTTCACCGAAGACACCCAGGTCCCGGCCCTCGGTGTAATGTTCAATCTGCTTCAAAACGGTTTTATCACCCACGCCCCGGGCCGCGGCCACCCGGGGTGCCTGGAGAAAGGCGTTTTTCAAACTGATGTGCGGGTCTAGGCCGCTGGCTGAGGCGGTTACGGCATCGGCCGGCACGAGGACATCTGGAGCAAGTTTGTTTTCAGTACGGTATTGGCCCAGGCGTTCTTTAAGACTATCATTCAGTTTCTTGGAAAGAGGTCCGAGATTGCTGCCGCCGGAATTGAGGCCATCATAGCCTTGTCCGGCGGCTGATGGGCGGGGATGAAAGTATTTCGGAGCGCCAAACCCCTGGGCGATAAGGCGCGATCCCCTGATCATCTGCTTTTCCTTGACCAAAGAGCCATTGGCCTTATCCGGGAATAATCCCTGGGAAAGGGCCCAGACCGCAAGGGGATAAAAACCACAAAGAATCACCGCCATGGATAGCGTGGCCAGCAGGGCGATGCGAAGTTCGGCTATTATATTTTTCATGTTTCAAACCTTTCAAGGTTGATGATCTTTTAAAAAGTCGAGAATTGGCCTTTTCCGTCATTCCTGGCGAAAGCCGGAATCCAGGAAATTCAACTGCTTCTGGACCCCGGTTTTCACCGGGGTGACCATAGAGGTTTTTTACGATTTCATTAAGGTGCATGGCTTAGATATACGTTTTTTCCTTGAACCTTTTGTGTGTCTCACATTATGTGCATGGCGTTAAGGATCATATCGATCAGTTTAATACCCGGGAAGGGCGCGATAAGACCACCAAGACCGTAAATTAAAAGGTTACGCTTGAGAAGTACGGCGGCCCCTAAAGGTCGAAAACGTACTCCCCGCAAGGCCAAGGGGATGAGGGTGACGATGATCAAGGCATTAAAAATAACGGCACTCAGAATGGCGCTTTGGGGGGACCGGAGGCCCATAATGTTAAGGGGAGAGATCACCGGAAAGACACTCATCAGCATGGCCGGGATGATGGCGAAGTATTTGGCCACATCGTTGGCGATACTGAAGGTGGTCAGGGCGCCCCGGGTGATCAGCATCTGTTTGCCTATTTCAACCACCTCGATTAATTTGGTCGGGTTGGAATCCAGGTCCACCATATTGCCGGCCTCCTTGGCCGCCTGGGTTCCGGTGTTCATGGCCACCCCGACATCGGCCTGGGCCAGGGCCGGCGCGTCGTTGGTGCCGTCGCCGGTCATGGCCACCAAATGACCGGCGGCCTGTTCCTTGCGGATTAGGGCCAGCTTATCCTCCGGCTTGGCCTCGGCAATGAAATCATCCACTCCGGCCTCCCGGGCAATGGCCTCGGCCGTTAAACGGTTGTCTCCGGTGACCATTACGGTTTTGATGCCCATGGCCCTGAAACGTTCGAAACGATCCTTCAGCCCCCCTTTGACAATATCCTTCAAGTGGATGGCTCCCAGCACCTTCTCCCTATCGACGACCAGCAGTGGGGTCCCGCCGGAAAGGGAAATATCTTCCACGGCCTTTTGAATCTCCAAGGGAAGATCCGTCCCGGTAAAGGCTTTGACGGCGTCTATGGCCCCTTTGCGGATCTGCCGCTCGTCCACATCCACTCCGCTCATTCTGGTCTGGGCGGAAAAAGCGATAAATTGGGCATGGGACATTTCAGTGATGGAACGCCCTCTTAGACCATATTGTTTAGCCAGGACGACGATACTCCGGCCTTCGGGTGTTTCGTCGGCTAAAGAGGCTAATTGGGCCGCATCGGCCAATTCCTCGACCGTAATCCCCGGGGCCGGAAGAAAGGCAGTGGCCTGTCGGTCTCCCAGGGTGATGGTCCCTGTTTTATCCAAGAGCAACACGTCGATATCTCCGGCGGCCTCGACGGCCCGGCCGCTCATGGCCAGGACATTTTTTTGGACCATCCGGTCGATCCCGGCGATCCCGATGGCGCTGAGCAAACCCCCGATGGTGGTGGGAATCAGGCAAACCAGCAAGGCCACCAGGACAGTGATGGAGAAGGCCACGCCCGAATAAAGACCGAAGGGCTTCAAGGTGATGCAGACGATCAAAAAGATGATGGTCAGGGCCGAGAGAAGAATCGTCAGGGCGATCTCGTTGGGTGTTTTCTGACGTTGGGCTCCTTCGACGAGCTGGATCATACGATCCAAAAAACTTTCCCCCGGGTTGGCGGTTACCAGGACCTTGATCTGGTCCGATAGAACCCTGGTGCCGCCGGTGACGGCGCTACGATCGCCGCCGGCTTCGCGGATGACCGGAGCAGACTCTCCGGTGATGGCCGATTCGTCCACCGTAGCCACACCGGCTACGATTTCACCGTCAGAGGGAATGATTTCCCCTGCCGATACCAGAACGAGGTCGCCCTTCCGCAGGCGGTCGGCTTCGATCTTCTCGACTGAGTTATCGGATTTCAATCGATTGGCCAGGGTCTGGGTTCGGGTCTTGCGGAGGGCATTGGCCTGGGCCTTGCCCCGGCCTTCGGCCATGGCCTCGGCGAAATTGGCGAAGAGCACGGTAAACCAGAGCCAAAGGGAGACCTGCAGGATAAACCCTAAGGGGTCCTTCCCGGATCGCAAGAAGAGGCCGATGGTGGTCAGGGCCGCGCCGACTTCGGTCACAAATATAACCGGATTTTTCAACATGGAAACCGGATTGAGTTTTTTAAACGAATCTATTATCGCTTGTCCGATAATGGCCCGTTCAAAAAGGGAATGGGTTCTTGACGCCATGATTTTATTTACCCTTTATACCGTCATGTCCCGTCAGGGACGTGACCCTGTGAATTATGAAAATAGGGCTCTTCGATGGTTGAACCTCGAACCCTATTTTCGGGTTAGAAGAAAATTTTTGACCCGGTCATCAAAAAGTGCTCGACGATAGGACCCAGGGCCAATGCCGGAAGAAAGGTCAAGGCCCCGACGATTACGACCGTCCCCACTAAGACGAGGGTAAAGGTCAAACCCCAGACGGGAAAGCTTCCTCCGGATGAGGGAACGAGTTTTTTCCCGGCCAGACTCCCGGCCAGGGCCATCACCGGCACGACCATAATAAAACGTCCAAAGAGCATGGCCAGCCCCAAAGTGGTATTGTACCAGGGGGTATTGGCGCTAAGGCCGGCAAAGGCGCTGCCGTTGTTGCCGGTGGTTGAGGAAAAGGCATAGAGTATCTCGCTCAACCCATGGGGGCCGCCGTTGTTCAAGCCGGCCAATCCCCATTTACTCACCAGGGCCCAGGCCGAGAAGCAGAGGATACTGAAGATCAGTATCATCAAGGCCAGAACGCTCACCTTCACATCGTAGGGTTCTATCTTTTTACCGAGATACTCGGGTGTGCGACCGACCATCAAGCCGGTCAGGAATACGGCCAGGATGACAAAAATCAGCATCCCATACAATCCCGCACCGACTCCCCCGAAAACGACCTCGCCCAATTGGATGTTAAAAAGGGGAATCAGTCCACCGAGAGGGGTAAAGGAATCATGCATGGCATTGACGGCCCCGCAAGAGGCGTCGGTGGTGATGGAGGCAAAAAGGGCGGAGTTGAAGATCCCGAAACGGACCTCTTTCCCTTCCATGTTCCCGCTGACCTGCTCCAGGCCAAGGGTTTGGAGGCGCGGATTGCCGGCCGATTCAGCGTACCAGCAGACCAGGACGGCACTGAGAAAGAGGATGGTCATGGCGCTCCAGACCGCCCAACCGTGCTTTTGCTTTTTGACCATTCGACCCAGATAATAAGTCAGGCCGCTGGGGATGAGAAAGATGGAAAGCATCTGCAGAAAATTGGATAAAGGGGTCGGGTTCTCATAAGGATGAGCGGCATTGGCATTGAAGAAACCGCCGCCGTTGGTCCCCAGCATCTTGATGGCCACCTGGGAGGCAGCGGGCCCCTGGGGGAGGGTCTGTTGGGTTACCTTCTGCTCTTCCATCACCGGGTTGCCCTGGGCATCCCTAATCTCCTGACCGCCGGCGTCCTTTTTAGGGACCTGGATAGTCATAGGTTCGATGAGCCTGGCTGAATCATAGGCCTTAAAGTTCTGGATCATGCCCTGGGAGACCAGGAAGACGGCCAGTACCAGGCTGATCGGCAGCAGCAGATAAAGGATCCCTCGGATCAAGTCGACCCAGAAATTGCCGATCGTTTTGGCCGAATGGCGGGCAATGCCGCGTACCAGGGCCGCGGCTGCGGCCAGGCCCACTGCGGCTGAAGCGAAGTTATGAAAAACAAGGCCCACCATCTGCGAGAAATAGGAGAGGGTTGATTCGCCGCCGTAATTCTGCCAATTGGTGTTGGTGGTGAAACTGACCGCCGTATTAAAGGCCAGGTCTGCGGGGACCGGCCCGAAGCCCTGGGGGTTGAGGGGCAGCAGATGCTGAAGGCGAAGGATAAAATAGGTAAACAGCAACCCGACCAGGCTGAATAGAAGCAGGGAAAAGGTATAGTCTTTCCAGTCCTGCTCCTTTTTCGGGTCCAGACCCAAGAACCGGTATAAGCCCCGTTCCAAAGGCCTTAGAACCGGATCGAGAAAGGTTTTGCCTGAACTATCCATGACCTGAACCAAATAAAGGCCCATGGGTTTGGTCAGTGCCAGAAGAACCAGCATGTAGAGTGCGAGTTGAATCCATCCGTAAAGGTCCATGATGTTATTCCTTCTTCAAACCGTCATGCGCCGCCAGGGGCGTGACACCACGAATCATCAAAATTCCCCCCCCTCCCTCACCCTCCCCCTCGGAGGGGGGAGGGAAGGGGTGAGGGTGGACAAGGGTTATTTTCGAGCTAAAATTTTTCAGGCCGAAGGACGGTTATAAAGAGATAAACAATCAGGATCAGCCCGATAATCAATCCGATAATATCCGCCATGTTAAAGCCTTTCACAGGCCCGCATGTACAGGACACACAAGCCGAAAAAAACGATTGATATTAAAATATAGATGACATCACTCATGATAACCTCCTAAAAAGTCAAGACAGGTCTTTTCCCGTCTTTCCGGCGGACGTGACGTTTTACATATCTACCACTCATGAACGATCCTCCTGTTTCGAAGAAGAATTCACTGTCCTCAGGGTAAAAGTGAAGGTGCTTCCCTGGCCTTCCTGACTTTCCACACCCACGGTCCCGCCATGGGCTTCGATGATCTCTTTAACGATGGCCAGTCCAAGTCCGGCCCCGGATTCCTTTTCCTGGCCGGGGACCCGAAAGAATTGTTCGAAGATCCTGGGGAGATATTGACCGGGAATCCCCTTTCCCGTGTCGGAGATGGAAAACCGGACCTCATTTTTTTCCGCTTTGGCGGAAACGGTGACCTTACCGCCCGGAGGAGTGTATTTAAGGGCATTGGAAAGAAGGTTACCAAAGACATAGTAGATCCTGGTTTGATCGGCCCAGACGTCGGGTAACTCTCCGGGTATGTCGACAAGCAGGGTCACCCCCTGGTCGTGGGCCGCCCTCCAAAAGGGTTCCAGGGCTTCCATTTGAAGGGAATGGGGAGAAACCGCCTGGAATTCCATCTTGGTCTTGCCGGATTCGATGCGGCTGATATCCAGCAGGTTGTTGAGGATATTGTGCAGCCGGTCGCTGTCTTCCCTGGCCGCCAAGAGAAGATCGACCTGCTGTTCCGTCAGGGGGCCTACTTTCTCTTCCAACAGGAGGTGTATGGCCATACGAATGGAAGTGAGAGGCGTTTTGAGCTGATGAGACACGGTGGAGATCATCCCTCTTTTTAATTCATCCTGGTGCCTGATCTGGGTGACATCCTGTAGGACCAGGACCACTCCGGTTGATTGTCTCTCCTGATCAAGGATGGGAATCGCCTCCGGGCGAAAGTAGCGCTCTTCTCCTTGGATAAAATGTTGAATAACCTTTTGATTGCCTTTGGGCTCCGTTATGCGGCCTTGTTTCAGGGCCTCCTGGACCAGGCCGTTTACCCATTCTAAGGGTAATTCTTTGATAGGGGTGTTGGGCTGCAAGCCGAAAAAATTCCTGGCCGTTTCAGTGGCCACCTCCACCGTGCCTTCCGGGTCAATAACCGCCACCGCTTCCGGGAGACTGTCAAAGGCCTGTTGCGTGGCCTGCTGGATCCGAAATAATTTGGACCGGTTGGAGCGGCGAAATTCCCGGATGCTGGCCGCCATTTCATTGAAGGCTTCGGAAAGGTGTCCGATTTCATCGCGGGAATTGCTTTGGACCACTAAGTTAAGATTGCCCTTCCTGATTTCATTGGCCGAATCAATAAGACGATTGATCGGACGCAAGATCCATCTTCCGATAAAAAAAATAAACCCCACGGCGATGAGCGTCCCGGTCAATAAAAGAATAATCATCCCCCTTTTGGCCGCAGTGGCATTGCGGCGCGCCCGATCATTGGCCTCACTCATATTTTGCTGATTCATCTTAAGGATTTCATTGGCCGTACCTTTGATCAGGTCGGACAAGGGGAGGAGTTCGTTGAAATAGGTACGACTGCGGACGGCAAGCGAAAAACGGGGGCCTTCTATATTCTTGAGCGTTGTTTTATACTGGTTAAATTGTTTTTGGAGGAGGGCGGCCTTTTCTCCTTCCCCCGGAAGGGTAATGTTGTTCAACTCGGTCTGCAGGGCCTTCTCAAAGGTGCGCTCATTTCTATCCATCAGGTCATTGCCTTTTTGAATATACCCCTGAAGGGCAAAGAAGACCCCTTTATCCATCTCTTCCAGGTCTTCCTTCATTTCCTGGCAGGCAATGACGCTCTGGTAATTTTCCCGAAGGATGACGTCGATGGACTCTCCCAGTCTGCTTAAATGGATAATACTCTGGATACCGATAACCAGAATAATGAACAGCAGCCCGGCGAAACCGAGAGATATTTTTTGACGAAGACCCAACATGACTTTCCTTTTTTGGTTAAACAGTTTAAACAAAGCAAATAGCAGGCCAAGCCCTTTCTTAATTTAACTTATTGTAAGACATCGATTTTTATTTGCAAGAAAGATTTGCCACCTTGCATTTCTCAAGAAACAGGAGGAAATCTTATTGAAATTTGCAAGGTGGCTTGAAGAATAAGAGCGGAGAGAACAATCAGGACAAAATGGTAATCGTTATCAAGTCGGCTAGGTTAGACCATTGGCAAACCAAACACGGTTTCCCCCTTTTTCTCGTTGACCGCTCTTCAAGACGCTTTCTCTTCAAGAACAATGTCTTATCAAGAATTTTGGGTCACGGCTCTTTACCGATATCCATATACTTACGGACGGTAAAGCCCCGCTTGGCGAAATCCACGCTGTGACCGAAGCGATTGAATTGAGGATCCAGGCCATTGTGCCGAATGCGGACGTAACGGTCCATCCCGAACCGGACTCATCGTAAACCGAATAGACTTCCCTGGTCATCCAGACCTATTGATCTCCTTACCGTTCTAAGAAAATTTATGCTCCAGGTTCATGATGTCCCTGTAGGGGATTACCCCCTGGATAACATCATTTTGGTCGGTAACCGGAATGGCACGGAATCCATATCGAGTAAACATCTCCGAGGCCTTGGCGATGGTGTCCGTGGATTCGAGGCTGATAACCTGGGTGTTCATTACCTTTTCCAGTGTATCGGCGGGGTCGGCCATCAAGAGATCCTGTGTGCCGAGAACTCCGATGAGTTTATTTTCCCCATCCAGCACAAATACGTAATTGGTCACATCCATCTCCGGGGCGACCTGGCGGTAATGTTCAATCGCTTCAGAAATGGTGTCGGTTGGGCGGAACGAGATGAAGCCGGATGTCGTCAGGTTGGTAATGGTATCGACCTGTTCATCAAGCAATGTTTCGATCTTCTCCGATTCCTCATGCTCCATCAGGTTGTGGATTTCCTCCGCGTCCCAGGCGGGCAGGACCGACAGAACGTCGGCCGCCTGGGCCGGGGTCATCTCATCAATCAGATCGGCTACTTTCTCTTTGTTCATGGATGAGATAAGACTTCGCTGCACCCGGGGCTCTATCTCTTCCAGGGTATCCGAGGCATGCTCCGTCTCCAACTCATTAAAGATGGCGGAACGTTGCCCCTCATCCAATTCCTCCAAGATATCGGCCAAATCCACCGGATGGATCTCCGGCAGTTTTTCCTTCAAGACCTTAAGCTTGACGTTACCCTTGAAGCTTCCGATATCCTCCGGCAGATGTTGTACATAGGCCCAGGAAAGCGTTTCCTTCTTGAATACCTCCGCGAGATTATAGATCGCCTTGGCTATTGGCGCCAACCCCAGTCTTTTCAGGAGTCCGTACCGGCTGAAGTCCACATCGGTTACATAGAGTCGACCATGACGCAGCACTAACTTCACGTCATAGACCACGTCGATCTCCTTATCGTCCATATCAATAACCTTCTTGTCCAGGATATGATCATTTAAAAGGACCTGATGCTCTTCCGGTTCACCCTCATATTCTTCCGGTGATTCGATATCGATGGTTACGGATTTCTTGCCGATCTCCATGATCCTCTCCCAGGGAACCAACAAGGGCTTGTATCCGAAGGGGCGGCTGATGATGAAATGGGTCACTTCGGGAATTTTGTCATGCTCGACTATGGCGATGTCCCGTAATTTGCCTATTTTTTTTCCCTTGGAAATCACTTTGGCATGGATGATATCGCTTAGAAAATAAACGGACTCGTCGGCTTCCGGCCCTTTGGAATTAAAGGAATTCATGATCGACGTCTCCTTTTATAATAAGGTAATGAATTTATAGATCAACAACCCAACGAGAAAGACCAAATACAAGCGGAGGCAGAGAAGGGAAAACTTGACCGCTCCTGACATTTCTATGTTGGGGGTGGCGTACTTCTTGTTTATGTCGCGGACCTTCGCATAGTTGTGGCTGATAAAATTCCTGATCGGATTCATGACAATCCTCCTTCCCTATTTGAACATGTTCGGAAACAGGGTACTGATTCCGTACAAAGTGGACAAGATGACGATTACGACAACAATCACCGTGGTGATGGCGTTCTGCCAGAAATTGTTGGTGTATTCCCCCATGGTCTTCTTGTTGTTTAGAAGCAGGATCAGGAAGACCAGGGCGGCGGGCAGGAGCGTAACGGCGATGACCTGGACGAACAGGGTGATCAGTACCAACGGCGCATTGGGAATGAGGACGATGAGGCCGGACGTTATCAGGGTGAAGAAATAGTTGGCGTAAAACCAGGGGGCCTCCTTTATCTTGTTGTTCAAGGAGTGGGCCCAGCCGAAGACCTCTCCGAAGGCCCAGGAACTGGCCAGGGAGATACAGATCGCTCCGAGAAAACCGGCATCGAATAATCCTATGGCCATGAAGGTCCCGACATATTTATTGCTTTTCATCAGGATTTGCGAAGCCTGGGCTGCGTCATCGATGTTGACCCCTTTTAAGACAGTGGCGGTGACCACAAGTATGAATATCGCCACCACCACGGTCAAAATCGAGCCGATGAAGGTGTCGAGTTTACCCCAGGGAATATCTTTTTCCTTCATGGCCTTGTCAACCACGGCGCTCTGTTGGAAAAAGAGCATCCAAGGGGCGATGGTCGTCCCGATATTGGCCATCAGGTAAAAGAACAACTCATTATGGAAACCGCCCGGGAAATTGGGGATCAGACCCGTATGGATGATCTGTGACACCGACGGGTTGACCAGAAAGGCCCCGGGTATGTATATAAGATTGATGGCACAGAAGAAAAGGGCGATTTTTTCCCAGGTCCAGTAACGGCCGTGGAGGACCATGATCCCCATAAACACACAAACGGTTATGACCGTAATAGCTGGTGGGATGCCGAAGATCCGCATGGCCGAAGTCATGCCGATAAACTCGGTTACCAAAGTGAGCCAATTGACCAGAATCAGGTCAAGAAGGGAAAACCATCCCCAGAAAGAGCCGAATCCTGCGAAGATGGCCTCCGCATGCCCCCGTTTGGTAACGGCGCCTAAGCGAACAGTCATTTCCTGCACGTAATAGGCCACAGGAACCAGAATAACCAGAAACCAGATGAGATTATAGCCGAACTTCGCACCGGTTGCGGCATAGGTCGTGATCCCCCCGGCGTCGTTATCCGCCACCATCACTACGATCCCCGGGCCGGCAAGGATGAAGTAAAGCACGATGGCTTTCCATACCCGGCGAAAGATGTAATAAAGCTTTGGAAAATTGGTTCTTTAGCAAAATTTATGGGTAATAAATGGCCCTATAAAAAGGGGTTAACGTTAGACTAAGATAAAAGTGCATCCCGCTCTCAAATCTGGCAAGATGGAAGTTGTGCGAAAACAAACCATCGCCAGAGGAGAAACGGGATGCAGATCAAATATATCCTTAATCAGGTTCAAAAGCATAGTGGTTTTGTATATGGTCAAGTTCGATTAAGGAGAAGACGAACTCAAATGACCCTGGAGATTGAAATTCGTCCTCGTCAGAACAGCCGCCCGATTTGTTCGGGCTGTGAGAAGAAAGGCCCCGGCTATGACACCTTGCCGGTCCGATGGTTTCAGTTTGTACCTCTTTGGGGCATAGCTGTTTTTTTCCTTTACGGCCTCCGGCGGGTCGATTGCCCTCGTTGCGGTGTCAAGGTAGAGCGGGTTCCCTGGGCGCAAGGGAAGAACCATATGACCATCCCCTTTTCCTGGTTCCTGGCTCGCTGGGCTAAGCGACTGAGTTGGAAAGAAACGGCCGAGGTCTTTCAGACCACCTGGGATAATGTATTTCGCTCGGTTAAGATGGCTGTCGCCTGGGGACTGGCCCATCGAGATCTTGAGAATGTTACGGCTATCGGCATTGATGAGATCTTCTGGAAAAAGGGTCCTAAATACCTGACGATGGTCTATCAAATCGATATCGGGTGCCGACGATTACTCTGGATAGGTCAGGAGCGGACCCAGAAAACCTTACGGGCCTTCTTTGAAGACTTTGGCCCCGAGGCCACGGCCCGGCTTCGCTTCATCTGCAGTGATATGTGGAAACCCTATCTGCGGATAGTGGCCGAGTTAGCAGGTCAGGCGGTTCATATCTTGGACCGATTTCATATTATGAGTCAAGTGGGTAAAGCCATCGACAAAGTAAGAGCCCAAGAAGCCAAGCAGCTTAAGGCGAAAGGAGAACAGCCAGTCCTGACTAATAGTCGTTGGTGTTTACTGAAACGGCCAGAAAATTTAACCGACAAACAAACGGTAAAGCTGAAGGAACTGTTATCCTGCAATCTGAAAACGGTTCGCGCCTACCTCCTCAAGGAGGATCTGCAGCGCTTTTGGAGCTATACCTCCCCGAAATGGGCTGGTCGATTTCTGGACGAATGGTGTCAAATAACGACGCGCTCCCGAATCGACCCGATGAAGAAAGTGGCCAAGATGTTACGCAATCACTGGGAGCTTTTGCTCAATTGGTTCCGGGTCAAAGATCGAATCGCATTAGGTGCTGTAGAGGGCTTTAACAACAAAGCGAAATTGACCACAAAAAAAGCCTATGGCTTTCGTAGTTACGAGGTGATTAAAATCGCTTTATATCACACACTTGGTGATCTGCCCCAGCAAACGGGCTCCCATAAATTTTGCTAATGAACCGGAAAGGTTCAACATCCCCAGAACCTCCGTTCCCGTATTTCCAAATTCAGATAAGACAGCAAAACATTAAACCTTCCCGTTGTCAGCCTCTTATCTTGCTTCAATAGTTAACTCGTAACCGCAGGCCAAATACCTTGACGGGGCCTCTATCCTGGTTAAACCCCGGGTTCTCTATATACTGAAAATCCGGGCTTAGCTGTACGAAACGCCCGAGTTGGACAAGGTAGTAGATTTCGAATATCTTTTCAGGGCCATAATTGAGCTTTCCGTCGCCGAGAAGCATGCCGATGCCCCCAGCCTCCAGGTATTCCCTGTGAACCCCGGATAATCCCTGTAGGGCGAAAGCGAAACCCAGATGATCCTGCGTCCGGCCCCATTTCCGACCGCTTAGCTGTACACCGGCAGATACGATGTTGTCCACCTCCGTGTAGGACCAGGCTTCGTTGGATCCATCGGCCCAACCCAGCCTGGCAAAGAGGCCTGTCTCCCCTTCATCGGCAATAGGCTGCTCTAGGTTTAAGCCAAAACCGTATTTTACGTGACCAGGACCCTCGATGGCCAGCGTATCCGGTACGGTTCCCTGGCGGTGGCCGATGTCGAGGGCCTGTTGGAAATCGCCCATCCGTCCCTCATTGCGGAAGGCAAGAAAGCGGATCACCGTGCCTCTGGTTCCCGGCTTCACCGTGAGCTCAAGGTTATCCCCTCGAGCCCGATATATTTCGCCATCAAGCACATAGCCGTTCCTGGTCGTCGGAACCTGATAGCTCCCTAAAATGAGTCTCCAGGTGGGGTGGACCAGAGCGATGGAAGCGCCTATGGTATAACCTCTCGTATCCGAAGGGTAATCCCAGGCCGTATTAAACATGAAGGCATAATTCAAAAACTGGGTACGGGCATTGTTGGCATAACGGTTCAAATCGAAGTCGTCCGATGGGGATAACTTACCCGCTTTTATCTCTATCCGGTCGGCCGGTTCAGTGCCCGGCAGTTGGTCCATGGCCCGCTCCTGGGGCTCTGTTACCTGCGAAGATAGCGGGATGAGATATCGGGCATAAAAACGGGCTAAGTAGGGATCCTGCCCCAAGTCTGTGGACCCGGCCCTGATGACATCCCCATTCATGTAGCCCCCAAGGCCGATACCGTCGTTTATCCCGCTCCCCTTAAACATCTCGACGTCAAGATAGAGCTGTAAGGATTGGCCGAGTCGGGAACCCAGATAGAGGCCGTAGGTATTCGAGAAACCTTGGCCTTTGCCTTGGTCGAATCTGAGGCTGTTATCTCCAACGTATGGACTGTTAAAATCAGGCATCTTTTGATAGATTCCTGTAACCTGAGCCCCGAGCAACTGCGGAAACCAGAACGGCAGCTTTCCTGGTTGCTGTTCCTTATCCGTATCCGCATAAGCTGAATAATTGACAAAAACCAGCAGGACAAGCGCGGCGGCCAGGGACTGGAACACCTTTTCCAATAGAGAGGCAGACCCTTTTCTTATATACTCATCGCAGGTGATGGCTTTGGAATGGTCGAAAAAGCCTCGAGTTTCCAGAAGATTCGTAATATCTTGGCACTTGGTAACAGCAGACTGATAGTGGATAATCAGGCTGCCCGTGGTGCAATTAATGTTGACAGTCTCGATGCCCCCGATCATGTTCAATGCCTTCCTGATTTCATCAGCAGCCCTTGGATTTCGTTTCAAAATATCATTTTTGATCCTGACCCTTCCGGGTATATTATGAATATAAAACATGACACACCTCCATCGTTCGGTAAATGAAAAAACATTCAATAACTTGTTCCGTACCGATATGTTAGGTCGTGCCTTTAAAACGATGGAGCGAACGTGCGCTAAAACGGAATAAAACCGAAGGGAGTCAATGGATAAGCTCTCATCTTTTCAGGCCACCAGACAATCGGTATTCTGGTTCTATTATGTCTTGCAGGGCCATCGTCCATTGACATCACCTCCTTTATCAAAGAAAGATGATATTTGCCGATTAGGCCAATTCGGGAAAAACTAAATATAAAAAACTTTTGTCTGAAATAAGAACCAAGAGCCTTAGGCGAAGGTATGGCAAGGCATTATAGAGATGGAACTTTTCGGGTATCTTGGGGAGAAATCAGACCGCCTTGCACCCTTTGCTTACACCACCATGAGGTCGTGGAAGAAGCGGGTGAGGCGATAAGGGAAGAAAAGCAGGAACTATCGAATCACGGGCGCAACTTCCACACCATAGTGTGAGACTCGCCCCTATTTGGGGGTTGGTCGTCGTTGTCTTTCATAGCCGCTGTCTCTAAAAAGGTTATCTAAATAAGGCCGGGGAAAAAATAAAAAGGCCCTTTCTCCCAGCCATGAGCAAAGAAAGGGCTAAACATCCCGAAAGCCATACAGGCTCCGGTTAAACCAACATTCCCCACTCGTTCAAGCTTTAGCACCGTGTACCGTAAGAGGCTTTCGCCTCAGCCACCTTAAGCAAACCCTTAATCCGGGAGTGCTTGTTCTACCCTAATGCGCCGCATCTTTGGATGCTTTTGGGCAGTGGCCTGTGTGTTACTCGGGAGCCTCACCTACCGAGGACTAACTTCATCTTAAATACGAAAAACGAGCATAAGATAAACCCTTGATTGACCCTTGTCAATATTTTTTTGTGCTACCTCTCTCCCTCTTGGTAACATTTAATTTCTTTTAGGTAAACCCCCGGCTTCTGCCGGGGGACTCCCAGAGTTTGACAAATCCGGGAGAATGAGAAAGCCTCCAACCTGTGAACCGCTCAAAGTTTACAGAATAGGAGGCTTTCAATGGAACACTTACAAAGTCTAACCCATACCAAGTGGGAATGTAAATACCATATTGTTTGGATTCCGAAATATCGGAAAAAGAAACTATATGGACAGATACGGAAATTTTTGGGATCACTATTCAGGGAGTTAGCATCCCAGAAGGAGTGTACGATTATCGAAGGGCATTTACAACCGGACCATGTCCACATTTTGATCTCGATACCTCCGAGGTACGCCGTATCACAAGTAGTTGGGTTTCTCAAGGGCAAGAGCGCCATTTATATAGCCCGAGCCTATCTGGGGCGAAGAAAGAATTTCACCGGTCAAAATTTTTGGGCCCGAGGATATTTCATTTCGACCGTAGGTAAGGATGAAGATGAAACCCGACAATATATAAAGAACCAGGAAAAGGAAGAACAACGTCTCGATCAACTCCAATTGTTTGATGAAGAGGAACCACCTTCAGGTGGTAAATAAATAATCCGCTTTGAGCGGTTCACATTTTCAAGCCTCCGGCTCTGCCGGAGGTTAGGTGACGTGCGCCTGGCATGAAGCACTGACCGACCTTCCAGGAAAGGACCTGGAAGTAAAGCATCCACCGTTACCGGACGGAAGGACAACGCCGACAAGGCAAGGGCATTCCCAGAAATGAGGAGTCCGAAGGAAGCATGAGGCAGAACCTGTGTACGTAGCGAACAGCGAACCGACTATATGGCCGTGGGAAGGAGGTCGAGTTGACGTGACTAAACGAGACCTGATATCCGGTGAACCGAACTGCGGTGAAGTTGGACGGGATACAGGGAGGTTGATGCATCTTACCCAGGGAAGCCCTCCTGCACTGGAATTCTAATGGAGCCAAGGATTTCATAAAACCGAACCGCGAAGGCGAACCCGAAGCGGGGCAGGGTGCAAAGGGTGGCAGATTCACGGGTAGTACCGAGGAAGCAGGGCCTATGAAGCCTGGTAACAGAGCGGAGGATAAAACCCTGACGACCAGGAGAAGGAAAAGAAGGGAAGGTATCCGATAGAGAACCCACCGCTGGCGATGGTCAACAAACAACTTAAGGACCTATCCTGAAGCCTGGGCAGCCCAAAGATCGTCATGGGGAGGCGGGAAGCCGTGGACGAGAGGCGATGGAGACGACATTCGAGAGTCGATTTAGAGTTACGATGGTACAAGAAGGGACCAGAAAACCGGAGGGGGATGTACGAAACCCGTAAGAGGGTACCGGACGGGAAGAGACCTGGACGGTCAACAGTCATCCGGTTCCCAGCCCAAAGGGCTGCTCGTAACCCGGCAATCTTTAATGGAAGAGCAAGTCACGGAGGAAGGTTGAAGTGAATACGGAAGTACTGGAAAGGGTCTACGAACCGAGACGACTGCGGGAGGCATGGCACCAGATTAGACGAAACGCCGGCGCAGCGGGAATAGACCGAATGACGGTAGAGGAGTTCGAAAAGCGAGAAGAGGAGTTTTTAAAGCTGATCGGTGAGAAGCTGAAAGCGGGCACCTACCGTTTCAAACCTGCCAGAAGAGTTTTGATTCCCAAGGAAGGCAGTAACAAGATGCGTCCCCTTGGGATACCGGTGGTCATGGATCGAATAGTCAGCCAGAGTATCAACCTGGTATTTGAAGTTATATTCGACCCGGCCTTTACGAGGTCCAATTTTGGATTTCGTGGAGGCCACAGCCAGCACCAGGCGATTAGACATGTTCAGGGGATAGTGGAAGATGGATATGAATGGGCGGCATCGATAGACTTGAAGAGTTTCTTTGATGAAATCCCCCAAGAACTGATACTAAAACTTATTCGGC
>CAWIRY010000116.1:0-4887 GCA_963838485.1 uncultured delta proteobacterium
ACTACGATGGCCATGGTGGAGGATATTATGGCGGAGGGCATTACAACGGCGGATATTATGGCGGTTGGGGCCACTATTACCCTCGGGTATACTCGGGACCAGGCCCAGTTTGGTATGGGGGATGGCCCTATTATCCTCCTGACTATTATTATCCACCCCCGGATGATTATCCAACTCCTCCGCCTGTTTATGATACACCATCTCCCGAGGACGCCACTCAAACCCCTCCTGGGGGAAGCCAGCCTTTTATCTACCCCCGCCAAGGGCAGAGTCAGGAGCAGCAGGCAAAGGATCGTGATGAATGCCAGACTTGGGCAACGAGCCAGACTGGGGTTGACGTGACTAAGCCCCCACCCCAAGGGCTATCTGAGGCTCAATTAGCCCAAAAGGGCGGAGAGTTTTTCCGGGCTTTCGATGCCTGCATGGATGGGCGGGGTTATACAGTCCGCTAGTCGCCAACTGTCTCCAGAGTTTTTAGCTACCGGTTGCTCAATCGGCTTTCGCCCGAAACTCGCCGTTTTGATAAGGCTTATGGTCGTGCAGGGCTCTATTAAAGAGGAAAGGATGGTTCTGATTATCGATTCTGAGGCAACGCCCATTCCAATGAAACGGCTTCAAGTGATTTCAGGAGTTCCTGTACTCCTCAAACTTACCCTGTAAGAGGTTTATATATATGCATCGTTACCTTATCTTTGCCTCCGCCGGTTTAACCCTCCTCATGTATTCCATAGACGGCACAGTGGTAGCGGTGGCCTTTCCTCACTTTATCAAAGACCTGGATACCAATATCCTCTGGGCGGCCTGGACCATTTCCATCTATTTAGTAGCCGTGACCAGTGGTATGCCCCTGATGGGGAACCTGAGCGACAGCCTTGGTCGAAAAAGGATTTTTCTTATTTCCTTAATCCTTTTTACAGCCAGTTCTCTGGCCTGTGGACTCGCTTCCAACATCTACAGTTTAATAGCCTTCAGGTTCCTTCAAGGTTTAGGGGGAGCGAGTTTTTTACCGACGGCGGCAGGCATTGTCAGCGATCAATTTCCGGATCACCGGGAGAGAGCCATTGGCCTTTTTACCAGCATTTTTCCAATCGGGGGAATTATCGGTCCGAATTTGGGGGGCTGGATTGTAAGCCGATATTCCTGGCGGTATATTTTTTATATCAATTTGCCCATCGGTATTGTGCTGATAATCTTAATCACCTTATTGCTCGAAAAAGCGGAAAATATTTCTCCCCCCCATGTGGATCTCAAGGGGGCTGCCTTTTTTTTAGGATCGATCCTGCTCCTCATGCTGGGCTTGAATCGCCTGACCCAAAACCTTTCTCCTCTGGCGGTCCTTTTGTTATTGGTCAGTTTTGCTTTTCTTGGCTTGTTTTTTCACCATGAGAAGAAGGAATCCAATCCCATCCTAGACCCTCAACTATTAAAATCAACGCCCTTTCTGGCCACCAACCTTTACAATCTGATTTTTGGGGCCGGGGTCATAGGAATCTTTGCCTTCGTTCCCCTCTACGCCACCTCGGTGTATAAATTGTCGACTTTAGCCAGTGGAATGATATTGACTCCCCGCTCTCTGACCATCATTCCCGTCTCAGCCGTCACCAGTTTTCTGCTCAGACGTTGGGGTTACCGCTGGCCCATGTTGTTTGGTTTGATCATCATCTCTTTCTCGACCATCCTTTTGGCGGGGCCGGGGATTCCGCTTTTGCTGAAGACGGGGATTAATCTGGGATTTGCCGGAATTCTGGCCCTTTTGGTCATGGTTACCGGATTGGGCATGGGTCTGGCTCTACCGGCCTCCAATAATGCCTGCATCGAACTGATGCCCGAAAAGGTGGCGACCATAACCGGGCTTAGGGGCATGTTTCGCTCGGTTGGTGGGGCCTTGGGCATATCCTTCATCACCATCATTCTCCATTTGAGTTCAACCCCAACCCAGGGCTTCAAAATTGCCTTTATAACCTTCGGCCTGGTGCTTTTATGCTCAATACCCCTTGTGTTTCTTATGCCGGAAGGGAAAAACGTCACTTTAGCGATAAAAAAAGAAACCATCGAATAGAGGAAGGGTCCTGGAATAGGGGTAAGATGGTTAAGGCCAAAGGCCATGACCCGGAAGAATGGCAGATGATTTTATGTCGGAAATGGGATAGAGTTATTCTGGTGAATAGGCAGAAATATATTTATACGCCTATTCGTCCACCATTAGTTTAAGCCTATTAACTAAGGGAGTCTGGCAGTGAAAGACGAACTAGTCTTGAGTCAGCTTGAAGGCCTTGCCGAG
The DNA here is from genome assembly GCA_963838485.1 of uncultured delta proteobacterium. Lineage (GTDB taxonomy): Bacteria > Desulfobacterota > RBG-13-43-22 > RBG-13-43-22 > RBG-13-43-22 > RBG-13-43-22. Next base: position 2,282 of record CAWIRY010000116.1, read on the forward strand.
AAGCTTGGCATAGCCATACGTCATGACAGGGTCATACGGGATGAATTATCCGGTCGAGGAGGACTCTGTCGGATCTATGGAAAACATGTTTTGTTTATTGACTCCCAGGCAACAACCAAAGAGAAGATCGGAGTCACCATAGAGGCCTTAAAGCAGTTCGACCCCGGTGACATTCATGTAATGCCGCTTATCCGGGATCTCTTGGAGGGGTCTAAATAATAATTTGGAAAAATAAAGATAAGACCTAAATGGGACTGAGGGAGGTATTTTAACGAATAGCTTCCTGTACCCTTTATGATATAATGTGAAAACTGAAGTGGTAAATAAAGAAGAAGCTCATGACCTAACGAGGCGCTGAAGCAGATCGCTGCCCTGTCGAGCAGCTCCCGATTAGCTCTGTGTTATGCTCACTTTCAACCAGTAATCATCCATTTTTTGTTCATTACCTGTTCAACATTTGTATAAGAGGTATAGATATGAAAATATTAGGCCTATCGTGCAGCCCAAGAAAAACAGGAAACACTGTTATCATGTTAGAGGAAGTGCTCAAAGGTGCAGAACATGAAGGGTCAGAGATAGATCTCTTTAGCGTCTCGGGCAAAAAGATAAAACCATGCGATGGATGCGGGTTATGTAGTGACAAAGGTGAATGCCACATTAAAGACGATATGCAAATTTTATACGAAAAGCTCGTAGAAGCGGACGGAATTATCTTTGGTACTCCAATCTACTTTTATTCAATGACAGCTCAGGCTAAAACAAGTATGGACCGCACCCTTGCATTGAACCAACCCGGAAGGAGTTTAACCAACAAGGTGGGAGGGATCGTAGTTGTTGCAGGAAGCCTCGGACTAATTGATGCGGTTAAAGATTTTTATTTTTTAATGGGCATTCGCCAAATGCTCCCGGCCAACTTTGTTGCCGCATACGCAATGGGTAAAGGTGACATAAAGAAGAGGGAAAAGGGTATGAAGGCCGCTTGGGATCTTGGTAGACAGATGGTCAAATTGATTTCCATGGATTTCAAGTATCCCAGTGAATTCAGAAGCAACCATTTCGCCTATGGCACCCATACCCATTAGTGGTAGAATTAAAAATCATTGGATCGGCCGAAAACTTCATTAAGCGGGTATTGTTAGCTCTGAAATCGGCCGTTTCCAATGTCTCCGTTTTGACCCATCGAATGGAAAAAGAAAAGGGCTCTTGAAGATTCGTTAAAAAGAATTGGGAAGGCCATGGGTTGACAATGTTAAGGCTCGACCGTCAGGATCCCGACGGCCAAGGTCCTGCCTTTGATGGATCAGAATCTGGACCGATGCAAAGGGAAGAACGACTGGGGAGAATAGTCTAGTTATGAATAAGCAGAATATTGCGATGAATGAAAGGCACATCCTCCAGGGAATACGAGTAGTTGAAGCGGCTTCCATGGTCTTGGTGCCTGCGGTGGCTGCCGTCATGGCCGATTTTGGCGCTGAAGTCATCAAGGTGGAACCTCCGGGAGGCGGTGATCTCCATCGATACGGCCATCAGCTTCCGGGGATGCCCATATCGGAGATACCTTACACTTTTCAGGTGGAAAACCGGAACAAGAAAAGCATGGTCTTAAACCTCAAGGATAAGATGGGCCAGGAGATCCTGAGGGAGCTCATCCTAAAAGCGGACGTCTTCGTCACGAATTATCGAGTGGCCGCGCTAAAGAAACTGGGAATGACTTACGAAGATTTTAAAAAGATAAATGGACGCCTTATCTATGCCTATGCTTCAGGGTACGGTGAAAAGGGACCCGAGGCGGATAAACCGGGATACGATATGGTTTCTTACTGGGCACGGTCGGGGATAGAAGCACAAGTTTTCCCGATCGACGGTTTGCTGTCGGGATTCCCCTATGGTTCAGGAGACCGCCCGACCGGCATGAACCTTCTGACGGCAGTTCTGCTGGCCCTGTTTGCCAGGGAAAGAACAGGGGAAGGCACCAAGGTCTCTACCTCTCTTCTGGCCTCCGGCGCTTGGGCCAATTCGACGATGATCCAGGCCTCTCTCTGTGGCGCGCAATTTAATGAAAAAGTTCCCCGTGAGCGAGCCTATAATTTCACTTACATCTATTACATTCCGAAAGACGGCCGTCCATTCAAGTTGAACATCCATGACTATGAAAAGGGCTGGGCGCCCTTCTGCCGCGCTGTTGGACGGCCCGATCTGATCGATGATCCTCGGTTTGCAACGATTGACGTGCGGGTTAAGCACATGACGGAGCTTATCGCCATTTTCGACGAGTCCATTGCTCAACATGACCTGGCGTACTGGGTCCGGGTGCTTACCGACCACGATATCCCGTTTTCCCCTATCTCCAACTATGAAGAGATTGCCGCAGACCGCCAGATGGAGGCATCAAATGTATTTGTGGATGTGGATCATCCGCGATACGGACACTTCCGAACTGTAGACAGCCCGTTTACGATTGAGGGCTCGCAAAAGGTAAAAGCCGGTGCCGCACCGGAACTCGGGGAGCACACCCGGCAAATCCTGGAAGGAATGGGCTACCCCAAGGGAAAAATTCAGGAGTTTTTCGATAAGGGTGTTGTATCATAAAAAAAGGATACAGTTAA
>CAWIRY010000117.1:0-44699 GCA_963838485.1 uncultured delta proteobacterium
TTGGGCTAAATGCTGACCGCTGACTGCTGAAAGCTATCAGGAAATCTTAGATTTCCGGATGAAAACTAAATAAGGCTATTATAGTCCTTTGTCATTAAATCCGTCATTGACCCAGGTTGGCGTGGATGACGGTCGAAGTTGGTGAACAACTCGACGGGCTCAGGCATCGGAGAAACTCTCCTCGGTGCTTTTTTTTTGGCAAGTCGGCCCCCAACTTGAGAAATACTTCAAGAGGAGGGATATGACTATGCCTGAAGGACGCGTAAGGTGGTTCAACGAAAACAAGGGTTATGGCTTTATTGAAGTTGATGATCAGGATAAAGATGTTTTTATCCACCATTCAGCGATCAGTATGCAGGGTTTCAGGACCTTGCAAGAAGGCCAGCGGGTAAGCTTTGATATCGAGCAGGGTAAAAAAGGCCCGGCTGCGGTCAATGTAAAGGCCCTATAACCTTTCGTTAATCATCAAAAAACAAAGGGGGGATGAAGGTCTATTTGTCTCCCCTTTTTTATGACCACAGTAGACCACCGCTTCTTCTTTTCTCATTGACCCTCCTTTAGGCTTATCTTATATTCTTCCTGTGAAAATAGAGTACGATTTTTCCTAACGATCCATCCAAAAACGGAGGGCCTATGGCCAAATCTTCCCTTATCACCGATGAGGCCCGGGCACTCATCGGGAAAGAGTCCGAGCCGGTCACCGGAGAAGTTTACGCCAAAGACATCCGCAGGTTTTGTTACGCCGTCGGGGACCTGAACCCCCTTTACCTGGATGAAGAGTTTGCCAACCAGACCAGCTTTGGCGGAATCGTCGCTCCCCCCATGTTTTTTGACATCCCGACACTTCCGGAATATCCCCAGGACCGGCTGAAAGAAGACGGCCTCCCCCAAACCGAATTAGGGCCGCCGCTCAAGGCGACCCGGGCCATGGCCGGCGGAAACGAGGTCGGGTTCTTCAAACCCATACGAGTCGGCGACCGGATCACCCGAGTGAGCAAGATCGCCGAGATCTACGAAAAGGAAGGCCGTTCCGGAACTCTGGTATTCACGGTTTACGAACACCGATATTCAAACCAGGACGGCGATCTGGTGGCAGTGGAGCGGATGACCGGGATTTCCTGGTGAGGAGGGCGTAGTGAATCGTCGACAGCACTACTTCGGGGACGTGCAGGTCGGGGAAGAGCTGCCTGATATGGCCAGGGTCCCCACGCGGGCCCAGCTTTTCATGTACAGCGCCGTCAGTTGGAACGTACACCGGATCCATTATGATCAGGATTACGCCAAGAGCGATGGACATCCGTCTGTCCTCGTCCACGGTCCGCTTCAGGGTGCCTTTTTGGGCCAATATCTGACCGACTGGGCAGGACCGGAAGGAAGACTCAGAAAAATCGGTTGGATCAACAGGGGCCGGGCATTCGCCGAAGAACCCTATATCATCAAAGGCTGGGTGAAGGCCAAGTGGAACGCCGCTGGGGAGGACCTCGTTGACTGTGAGATTTGGAGCGAGAACCACGCGGGCGAGCGGCTAATCGTCGGCGAAGCCACCGTCTCCCTTCCTTCCCGTCGGTGAGGGTCCAAGCGGGTTACTCCAATTTTGCCTTCCCTTTTTCCCCAATTCGTTGTACTTTTCTCATGCTCATGGTGGCTCTCCTTTGCTTGTTTGATCTTCCCTAAGATGTCAAACCTACCTTGGGGGAGCCACCTCTAAATTTCAACTAATCTTAGCGCACATTCGCCCGGATAGTAGAGTAAATGGTTGAATAAGAGGTTGATATCTTAACCAGGAGGCTGCCGGAAACCGTCATAGTCAATAGTATCAACTATTTTTAGAATAATCCCCAAAGGATATTTAGGAGGTTTACATAAAATAAATGAAAAACGGGAGAAGGGTTGAAGTGAGAGCCCAGATGTCAAGGGTGTTCTATAGAAAATCCGGGCCGACGGAGCCCCCTTACGTTGAAGTGGGCGACCAGGTCAAAAAGAAACAAGTCCTGGCCCTTCTGGAAACTATGAAGGTCTTCCAGAAGGTCAAATCCCCCGTTGAGGGGATTATCCTTGAAATCATCGCCGAAAATGAGAAACCACTGAAGGATGTCGATTTGATGTTTGTGATCAAGGCTTAAAAAAGGGAGATAATAGACATGGGGGAGTGGATGGACAGCTATCTCAAAAGACTTGCAAAGAATCTGGAAGAAAACCAAACCGGGGGCGGGATAGAACGGATCAAGGTCCAGCATGGCCTGGGCAAACTGACCGCCCGGGAACGGATTGAACGCCTGGCCGATCCCGGTTCTTTTGAAGAGATCGGATCCCGGGTCAGGGAATTTCGCGTCGGCTTGACCGGTCCGGAGAAACCGAGTCCCTCGGATGGGGTGATCATGGGCACAGCCAAGGTGAATGGACGGACTGTCATGATCTACGCCCTGGACTTCACGGTCATGTCCGGTTCCCTTGGAGACCAGGGCGTCTGGAAGATTGCCGAACTCGTCCAGATGGCCGGGCAGGAGCAGGTCCCCATCATCGGCCTCTTTGATTCGGCCGGTTCCAGGATCAGCTTTAAAAACGGGTTCCTAGGTCTTCATGGAATGGGTAGATTAATCCGGAACTATTGTCTTTATTCCGGGGTCATCCCCCGGATCGCCTTGCTTTTAGGGCCCTGTACCGGTCCCCTGGCCCAGGTGCCGGTCCAGTCCGACTTCCTGATCATGAATCGAAATACTGGGTTCCTGTGGCTGGGAGGAGAGAAGGTAACAGCCGAGGCCGGCTCGGCCGAGTTTCATATGGAAAAGAGCGGCCAGTGCGATCTGATCGCCGACACCGATGACGAGGCCATTTTATCGGCCAGGCGAATCCTGGGTTTTATCCCTCAAAACTGCTGGAAAAAAACGGAGATCATCCCATCGGACGACGACCCGGAGAGAAGGGAAGAGGCTTTGCTGGATGTCATGCCCGATGACCCCAAGTTCCCCTACGATATGCACGAGATCATCGATCTTATTGTGGATGACGGCGAATTCTTTGAATTGAAGGAAGACTATGCCCCCAACATGATCATCGGGTTTGCCCGGTTTGGAGGGATGGTCGCCGGCATCGCCGCCAGCAATCCGGACGAGCTGAGCGGTATTATGGAGCCGGATTCTTCTGATAAATACGACCGGTTCATCATGTTTTTAGACGCCTTTAATATTCCCTTATTGACGATCTCCGACACCCCGGCCTTTCCTCCGGGAGATCGGTGGGAAAGGATGGGGGTCATCAGGCACGGGGCCAAGAACCTGCACGGCTATTCCCATCTGACCAACCCGAAGGTCACCCTGGTGCTGAGGCGTTCCTACGGCGGGTCGAACATCGTCCTGGGCTGTAGCAAGATGGGCCCCGATTTCATTTACGGCTGGCCCACGGTGGAATTCGCCCCTACAGGACCGGAGTCCATCGTCCAGGCCGTCTTCCATAAGGAGCTGACCAAGGCCAAGGAGGAGGGCAATTATGACCAGGTCTATCATTTTTTTCTGAACATCCTCAAAGAGCAGTTCAGCGTTCTGAACATGGGCAAGCTCTTTACCACCTACTACACGGTCCATGAAATCATCGATCCAAGAGAGACCCGTCCCAGGATTATCCAGTCCCTTCGGGCCACGGTCGACAAATCAGAGAAGGTTCCGGAAAAGAGACGGTTCATCAAACCGGCATAAGGCTTAAGGACAGGAGGAATAATCCCTATGGGCAAAAGAATGGAAGAAGCTATCAGGAAATATCAGGCCGTTCAGGAGAAGAATCTCCTGGGGGGCGGTATCGAACACATCGAGAGGCAGCACCGTCGGGGCAAGTTGACCGTTCGGGAGAGAATCGATTGCCTGATAGATGCAGAAAGCTTCCAGGAGTTAGGTTCCTTTGTGGGCACCACGGGTCGGCGCATCGACGGACGCATACCCGAAGCCCCCTGTGACGGGGCCATCATCGGGACCGCCCGGGTCCATGGCCGTCTGATTATGATCCACGCCACCGACTTTACCGTCCTTGGCGGGTCCACCGGTGTTCAACACTTAGTCAAGTTTGCCAAACCCTTAGAGATGGCGGCCCAGTGGGGTATCCCCATGGTCAATCTTCTGGATTCCTCCGGGGGGCGGCTGGGATATACCGACGTACCCATGGCAGGCTTTGAGTGGCATTTTAGGTTGCAGCCCCTGTACTCCGGCGTCATTCCCCAGATCACCATCCTCATGGGACCCTGTATCGCCGGCGGGGCTTATCTGCCGACTCTCTGTGATTTTCTGCTCATGAGCCGTATCTCGGCCAACATGTGGCTGGGCGGTCCGCGCCAGACTCAGGCGGCCACTTCGGAAATATTTGACCGGGAGGTGGGCGGGGCGGACTATCATATGAAGTTCAGCGGCTCTTGCGATGTGGTGGCCGACGATGATCAGGCCACCATTCGGAAATGTCGGGACCTCCTCCGTTATCTGCCCCAAAACTACCGGGAAGACCTCCCGCCTGGGAAAAGACCGATCTTCCGGACCGGGAAGTCAGCGGTCTTGCGGACCTGGTCCCCGATGACTTTGACCAGACCTATGATATGCACGAGGTCATCAAGATAATTGTCGACGAGGGAGAATTCTTTGAGATCAAGGATGAATACGCCAAAAACCTGATCACTTGTTTTTGCCGCTTTAACGGGGAGGTGGTGGGCCTGGTGGCCAACAATCCTCGTTATCCGGGAAGTATCCTGGAGATTAACTCCTGCGATAAATACTACCGTTTCCTGCAGGTCCTGGATGCCTATAACATTCCTCTGATAAACCTGGTAGACACGCCGCCTATCGTCCCCGGCGAGGAAGAAGAAGTCAAAGGAATGAACAGACACCTGGGCAAGGTCACCGACGTCTACGCCACGACAACGGTCCCCAAGATCAGCATTATCCTCCGTGAGGCCTATGCCGACGCCGGGAGCCTGATCATGGGCGGGGTGAAGAGCATGGGCCCGGACCTGACCTATGCCTGGCCCATCGCCAGGTTCGCCGTGGAAGCTTCCACGGCTGATTACCTGGCCCTCTACGGCCAGGGCATCGAGGAGGATGCCTACGAGGCCTATCTCAATCGTTCGAGGGAAAAGGTTGATGTCTTCGAGACCGCCTATGCCTGGACCTCCCAGATGATCGACGAAATCATCCTCCCCAAAGACACCCGGAAAAAGATCATCCAAGCCTTGGATATCACCAGAAACAAAAAAGAGCGATTACCGGAAAGGGCCAAAATGCACACCTCGCCCCCAACGTGAACATGCTCGCCGTTAAAAAATATTAATCGAGGAGGATCAACATGAATGAAAAAGTTATCATCACCTGCGCTCTGACCGGAGTTCTAACCAATCCAGCCGTTTACAACGTTCCGGTGACGCCCGAACAGATGGCTGATGCCGCCGAACAAGCCTGGAACGAGGGCGCGGTCATCGTACACTGCCATTTTCGCGATCAGCGGAAAGGGATGGGGTATCTACGCACCTGGAACATGGAGGTGGTCGGTGCGATTATCGCCGCCATTAAGGATCGGACCCCGGAGATGATCATCAATATGAGTACGGGCATTGACGGACCGGATATCTCCGGCCCGGCCGCCTGTCTAGAGGCCCTCAAACCCGAATTGGCTGCCTGTAACGCAGGAACGCTTAACTATCTCAAACTCAAAAGCGACGGGACCTGGGCCTGGCCGCCCCATATCTTCGACAACCCGGTGGAAAAGGTTCAGAGGTTTCTGGATATCATGAAGGCCAACAATATCATCCCGGAGTTTGAATGCTTTGACACGGGAATAGTCCGGAGCGTGACCCTTTATAAAAAGGCCGGAATGTTCGATGGAGACCCGCACATTTCGCTGGTCATGGGCGTGGACAGTGGCCAGGCCGCCAAACCCGGGTGGCTCCCCTTGCTCACGGAAGAGATGCTCCCCAGGACCCACTGGCAAGTGATCGTCGTAGGGAGAGAAGAGGTATGGTCTCTGCATCGCCGGGCCCTGGAACTGGGAGGCGATGTCCGAACCGGCCTGGAAGACACCTTCTATCTGCCTGACGGCCGAAAGGCCAGGAACAACGGAGACCTGGTTAAGGCTCTGGCCGATATGGCTCGTGAGGTGGGGCGGGATATCGTCGGCGCCGAGGAGGCCCGCCAAATCCTGGGTACCAAGAACAGGACCTGAAAGCTTGGGGAACGACATAGTGAAGTGCAAAGGCATGTCTGATTCTTGTGGCTCGCAAGGAGGATACCAGTGAAAAGAATCTGTAAAGACCTGAAGGATGAATACGAGGCCCTGGATGCCATTGTGGCAGGACTGGGTAAGGCAGGTTGGGAAACCAAGACTCCTTTTCTCGAATGGACCGTGAAAGACGAGATTGCCCATATTGCCTTCTTCGACGGCAAGGCGAGATTGTCGGCCACCGACTCTGAGGTATTCAAAGGACATGTTAAAGCGCTTTTCGGGGGCCGGGCCGAAGCCGTGGCCCAGTTGCCCGTCTTGAAGAAAATGGCCTATCCCGACTTGCTCCAGTACTGGCGCGAAGAAAGAACCGCACTGGTTAACGCTCTGTCCCGACTGGGTCAAAAGGACAGGCTGCTTTGGTACGGGCCTTCCATGTCCGCCGTATCATTCGCCACCGCGCGCCTGATGGAAACGTGGGCTCACGGCCAGGATGTGGTAGACGCCCTCGATGTAAACCGCCCGGCCACTGATCGTCTCCATCACATCGCTCACCTCGGCACTATCACCTTTGCCTGGAGCTTCACCAATCGTCAGATGGAGGTCCCCCAGGTCCCGGTCCGTGTCGAACTCACCAGCCCTTCCAGGGAGGTGTGGACTTGGGGCCCCGAAGGAGCTCGGGACATCATCCGGGGCAGCATTTTAGGCTTCTGTCTCGTTGTGACCCAACGTCGGCACTACGCGGATACGGACTTGGTCATAACAGGTGATATTGCTGAAAAATGGATGTCTGTGGCTCAATGTTTTGCCGGTCCCCCGGCCATGGGGCCGGAATCCGGAAAATTTCTCAAAAAGGGTGTATGAGCCCTCTCATTCAGGCAAGACAGGAAGGACCCCATGTTTAAAAAAATCCTGGTGGCCAACAGAGGAGAGATCGCCCTCAGAGTCATCCGCGCCTGCAAGGAGCTTGGTATCTCCTCTGTCGCTGTGTACTCGGAGGCCGACATTTCGTCCCTCCATACCCGGTTGGCCGACGAGCGTGTCCTGATCGGACCGCCCCAAAGCGCCAAAAGTTACCTGAGCATTGAAAACATTCTAGTCGCGGCCAGGGAAACGGGGGCGGATGCCATCCATCCAGGCTATGGATACCTGGCCGAAAACGAGGAATTCGCCCAGGCCTGCCAAGACCAGGGCCTTGCTTTTATCGGCCCGACCCCTGAAAACCTGCGAATGGCCGGAGACAAGATCGCCGGAAAAGAAATTATGCGTCAGGCGGGGGTGCCGGTTATTCCTGGCGGTGACGGCTTGGTGAATAATATTGATGAAGCGCTGCGCCTTAGCCGGGAAGTGGGATACCCGGTCGTGATCAAGGCGGCCAGCGGAGGCGGAGGCCGGGGAATTCGCATTTGCGCCACTGAGGAGACCCTGGCCGAAGAATTCCCGGTGGCCGGGATGGAAGCGGGGGCCGCTTTTGGAAATAACGAACTGTACATAGAAAAATTCATTGCCCGGCCCAGGCATATCGAGTTCCAGGTGTTGGCCGATTCCTTCGGAAACATCTGTCATCTCGGTGAACGTGAATGCAGCATTCAACGCCGCTTTCAGAAACTCATCGAGGAATCTCCTTCCCCCAGGCTGACCCCAAAACTCCGAAAGGTTATGGGCGCAGAGGCCATAGCCGCGGCCAGGGCCATCAACTATGTCAACGCCGGGACGGTTGAGTTTCTGGTGGACAATGAGGATCACTTCTATTTCATGGAAATAAACGCCCGTATTCAGGTGGAGCACCCGGTGACCGAACTGACCACCGGCATCGATCTGGTCAAGGAACAAATAAGAATCGCCTCCGGTGAGCGGTTGGTTTTTTCCTTTGAAGATCTTAACCTCAGGGGCTGGGCCATCGAGTGCCGGATTAATGCCGAGGGATCCGGACCGGGGTTTCATGCCCTCCCCGGGCAAAGTCGAACGATACCAACCGCCGGGAGGATATGGGGTCCGCCTTGATACCCATCTTTATCAAGGGTATGAATTGCCCATCTATTACGATTCGCTGATTGCCAAACTCGTTACTTTTGATGCCACAAGGAAAGGTGCGATTCAGGTCATGAAAAGGGCACTTGAGGAGTTCAAGATCGAACCGCTTAAAACCACGATCTCCCTTTATCGTCGAATCATGGAGGACACCGATTTTCAACGAGGCGAATTTACCACCGATTATATCAAGAAGTTTGTCCCTGATGACGAGGAGGACGAGGATGGTGGCGACGATTGATAAAACTAAGCAAGGAAATTTGAAGTTTTAGGAGCCTGAATGTATGAGGATCGTTTAACTTAAGGAATTTTCGTCTTCGACGAACTTAAGCCAGAGACAGTCGCCTCTTCCCTCGAACGAAGTGCTCTTTAAGCAAAGCGCTCCTCAACGACGAAGAAAATAAAGCAATTCTTAGATGATCTAATATAAGAATCTTAAGGAGACAATCCATGACCGAGACTAAGGAAGTCTTATATGAAGTCAAGGACCGCATTGCCACTATTACCCTCAACCGGCCAGATAAGCGTAATTCGATCAACGCCAGCATCCTGATCGGCTTGACCTTGGGTTTTGATCAAGCCGACAAGGATATCGCTGTATCGGCCGTTATCCTAATCGGCGCAGAAGGCCACTTCTGCTCCGGGGCCGACCTCGGCGGAGACAGCTTTTCAGGCCAACAATCCTTCCTGGAAGTGCACGAGGGCCGAGGACAGTTTGCCCAGTTGCTTCTGAAAATGAACCAATGCAAGAAGCCCATTCTGGCTGCTGTTGAAGGTTATTGCCTAGCTGGTGGTATGGGCCTGTGCCTATCGAGCGACATCATCATCGCCAGCGAGGACACCAATTCGGCACCCCTGAAATCAAACGCGGCCTTTGGCCCTACATGGTCACCGCAATCTTAATTCGCAATCTGGGCAGAAAAAAAGCCTTAGAGTTGTGCATGACAGGCGATAGAATTTCTGCCGCCGAAGCTGAACGTATCGGTATGATCAACTACGTCGTTCCCAAGGCTGAATTCAAGAACAGGGTGGACCAAATGGCAAAAAAGCTGGCCTCCTTCAGCCCGGCGGTTATGGGACTGGGTAAACGGTCCTTCTACCAGATGGCCGATATGACCGTCGAAGATGCCCTGGAATACTTGAAATGCCAGCTCACCATCAATGCTCAAACCGAGGATATCGTAGAAGGCGTGCGCGCCTTTTTGGAAAAACGGGACCCCCAGTGGAAAGGAAGATAGACTCCTTTTCTTCCTGAACAGATCAAAAAAGAGCAGAGATAAAGGCCATGAAAATCGCGGGCTCTAAAAATTGGAATGTGGTAAACTCCGAGTCAACCATACGAAAGAGGGTGGTCTTAGATGAAGAGGCTAAAAACGGATTAAAGAAAAGTTGGGATCGAACCCTCCACTACAAATTGAAAAGAGAGCAAAGGAAAGACAGATAAGCATATTCTTGAAAGGTAGAAAGGTGCATTCGCCTATGGATTGGAAAAAATTGACTATCGGACAGGCCCTTCGGAAGGCGGCGGAAACCTGGGGGGATCGCGAAGCGATTGCCTCGAAACAAGAGCGATTAACCTATTCCGCGCTTTATGACCGTGCCTGCCGACTGGCAATAGGCCTGAAAAAAATCGGCGTTAGAAAGGATGATTCCGTTGCAACCATTTTCGGAATTAATCCGGAGTGGGTTTATATTAAATATGCCCTGCACATCATCGGTGCGAGACTTGTTCCGATCAATACCAGATTCAGGGCCAAGGAAATAGAATTTATTCTGAAGCAGGCGGATGTGAAGACAATCGTCACGATCGATGCTTTGCGGCAGGGGAATTATATCGATCTGATCAGTGAGATTGATCCGAAAATTGCGAAATGCGAGAAGGACAAAATCAAGTCGTCCATGCTGCCCTGCCTTGAGAGAATCGTCACTTTTAGTCCCGAATCCATAAGCTATCCGTTTACGCACGATTATCAAGATTTGCTCAATTCCGGTTCCGATTATTTCCAAGAACAAATTGATCCCTTGCTCGCGTCTACCAAATCGGATGAAATATGCACCATCATGTTTACGTCGGGAAGCACCGCTTTTCCCAAAGGGGCCATGCACAATCACACGAGCTTACTCGGCATCGGATTCAATTTTTTCCCCAAATCTTTTGATTTGAAGCCCGAACACCGGCTCTGCTGCTATTTCCCCTTTTTCCATGTTGCCGGTTGTGTTTACTTCACACTGGGAGCATTGACGTCGGGCTGTTTTATGTACGTCAATGAATTTATTCCCGATGAGATCATTCCCCTTATTGAAAAGGAGCGGATCAATTTATATACTGGCTTTGACGCCCATCTCAATGCTGCGGCAGGTCATCCTCAATTCGGCACTACCGACCTCAGTTCTATCAAATTCATCATGCTCGCCTGCGGTCCTGAGTGGTACGACCGGAGCAAAAAACTATTCCCGAGCGCTACGATCGTTGCTAATCATTACGGGTTCACCGAAGGAACTGGTGTCAGCGCCTGGCCTGACGAAAAAGACGAAAACATCCGGAAGTTCTCGAATGGGAAACCTTGGCCTGGTATTGAAGTCATAGTGGCTGATCCTGAGACAGGGAAAATACTTCCGGCCAATATCCCCGGCGAACTCTGCCTTCGTGGCTGGAGCCGTTTCCAAGGCTACTACAAGAACCCGGAAGATACAAAAAAAGCAATCGATGCGGATGGTTATTTCCATTCGGGTGATTATGGCTGGCTCGATTCGAATGGAAATGTATATTATCGAGGTCGCTACAAAATGATGATCAAAACAGGAGGAGAAAATGTCTCTGAACGGGAGGTGGAGATGTTTCTCGAAAGCATGCCGGGCGTTAAGTCGGTACAGGTCATCGGTATTCCCGATGTGAAATGGGGTGAACTTGTTACGGCTATCATCGAAGAGGAGAAACCGTCGAGCTTATCAGAGGAGGACGTAATCGATTTTTGCCAGGGGAAAATAGCCAAATTTAAGGTTCCGAAGAAGGTACTGTTCTTACATGGCGAGTCGTGGCCGCTGTTGGGCCCAGGGAAAATAGATAAAAAAACCTTAAAGCAAAAAGTATTGGAAAAGTACAAAAGGTTGTCTCCCTGATTAAAAAATGAACCTCTTTTCCTGCGCATTTCAATCATTAATTGTACCAATTTGGAAGTATAGGGTTCCAACATTTGTAGGGTATGCCATGTAAAACGTATGACTTGTCGGTTTAAGGTCCGACTGTGGGAATTCGGTAGTTCGCCCATGTAGCTTGGGGGAGGTGTAAGGGGTAACCTGAAGCACTAAGTTTCCTGACCAAGGGGCCAAAAGGGAGTCGAGAAAACTTGCAAGATAAAACAATGCAAGGATAATCTCCCCACACATTAACCCCGTTTTTTTTAAAACAGTTCAAACAATAATCAATAATTTCCGGGATGGTCTTGGTAAAAGACTTGTAGGTGCAAGAGCCAAAAAATGGGGCTTTACTTTTATGATTTCAATCCTATCGACAGGTAGGCAGCACTCAATAAACATTTTTTAAGGAGGTCTTATGAAATGGTATCATTATGTTGCTTGCTTTGCCGCTGGTCTCTTCTTAACCAACGCTGTTCCCCATTTCGTTCACGGGATATCCGGTGACAGTTTTCCCTCCCCCTTTGCAAATCCACCGGGGAAGGGATTGTCATCTCCAATGGTAAATGTTTTGTGGGGGCTAGCTAATTTAGTCATTGGGTACATTCTTTTGAGAATAGGTAAGGTCTCCCAAACAAATAAATGGAGCCTCCTTGCATTTTTCGCAGGTGTCGTTTTCATCAGTATAATGCTAAGCATTGCATTCGTTGACAAGATGCATTAAGAACTCAATGATAGGTGTACTCGGCGGCTAAGCAATATGATAGCAGTATCTGTCAGGTCATAACCCTTCAGGACATAGAAACCGGCATACACCACTTCCCTTCATACAAGCCGCATTCCCTGTTCGGCTTACCGTCTTTACATTTATTCCCGTTGCAAATATTCTCTCCATTCATCGAACAATAGCCCCAAATATAAAGCTGAACCAGCCGGGGAAAGTAAGCCGGGTAGTCTGGGTTATATTTTCGGCAGTCAATCTCTCTCGCAATCGCTTCTATGACCCCGAGGCAGCCTTTCTGAGTATGGCAGGCCGGCCCGTATTTATGGACTTTCTGGTACTCGGCTAAGGTCCCGGTCCGGGCCAGAAAGTTGTGGACCAAAGTATCGATGGCCACCATTTCGGCCCCCACCCTTCGATAATCCCAACCAGGGTACTTAGCAAAAAATAAGTGGGAAAAGGACATATTCAGGTTTCTCTCTTATATTTTTACTATTGACACTCCGATTAAAAGTAGCTACCTTATATAAAAAAAGTAGCTACTTCAAGGAGAAAACAGATATGATCACGACAGGCATCAAGGAAGCCAAGAACAACCTCAGCGGGTTTCTGGCCCAAGTAAAAGCCGGTGAGGAAATCCTGATCACCGACCGGGGAAAACCGGTTGCCCGGATCGTCAGGGATGACCGGGGGAGGCGGACCCTAAGGGAAACCCTGGCTCCTTTGATCCAAAAGGGGCTTATCGTGTTGCCTACCCGTAGCCTGGCCAAGGATGACCTTTTACCCCTACAGGTGCCTGGCAAGCCTGTTTCTGAAATGGTCATCGAGGACCGGCGATGATCCTTTATATGGATACGAGCGCCCTGGTAAAGAGATACTTCCAAGAGCCGTTTTCAGATGAGGTTGTCTTGCGGTGGAAGGCGGCAACGGAAATCGTTATCTCCTCCGTGGCCTATGCCGAAGCTCTGGCGTCGTTTTATCGCAAGAAAAGAGAGGTGGGTCTAAAGGAGGCGGTGACCCGAAGGGTAATCGAGGCCTTTCGCCAGGACTGGAAAAGCTTCATCCGGGTCGAGGTGAACGACGGACTGAACGAATACTTAGACAGGGCTCTTAAAAGATATCCTTTGCGGGGTTTCGACGCCATCCATCTGGCTTCGGCCGTTTTGGTGCGCGAGGGTCTCCGGGAGGATATCCTTTTTGCCTGTTTTGATCATGTGCTGGCCCGGGCGGCCAATAAGGAAGGGTTCGAGACCTTTCCTCAAATTTCCGGATAAAAGACCCCCAAAGCAGCCTGGCGGCCAAGCTCAAAGGCTTCGCGTTTGGTTCTCTCGTCCTTGGCAATCTCTCCCTTGTCCGAGGCCGAAGCCATAACGGCCCCGATCCAGCTCAGTTTGGTGAACTCCGCCGTGGTCTTAAAGCTATGGACAATAGGGTCAGCCGTGTGCACGTTCAAATCCCCGCAGACCGTGATCAGCCCGATCCGTTTACCCTTCATTTTTGGATAAACCGATTTATGCCATTTCCAGTCGGCATCAAAAAAGGCGCACCACCTATCCAGGTAGGCCTTCATTTGGGAGGTCATGCTCCAAAAGTAAACCGGGCCGCTGTGGATGACGGCATCCGCCTCCAGAATCTTCTGATGGATCTGCGGCATGTCGTCCTTGAGGGCGCAGGTGCCTGTTTGGTTGCACTTTTTACAGTCCTGGCAGCCTGAAATTTTTTTCAGTTTAAGGATAATCTTTTCAACTTCCGCCCCGGCCTTCTTGGCACCGGCCAAGGCCTGGTCCAAGAGGATATCGCTATTACCCCCAATTCGGGGACTTCCCATAATACCCAACACCTTCATGTCATCCCTCCTGATCGTTTTACCCGCAGAATACCAAAAAACAATCGGGAAAGGAAGGGACAATTAGACCAGCCGGGAAACGTCCTGGGCCGCTTTGGGAAAATTTTTAAGAAGTGCAGGATCATGACCCGGGAAGATGAGGTCAATAGATGACGACAGGGCCCGAATTTTGTCATAACTTTTCATCCAGGCCACCAGGTCGGTGATGATGGCACTGGGGAAGTCCGTACGAAAGCTGGAGGCAAGATGGGCCAGGTCTGAGCCGACCACGGCCTTTCCTTTTTCGGTATTCACGACGACCACCTGATGTCCAAGGGTATGACCAGGGGCCGGGACCAGCCTGATACCCGGCAGAATCATTTTTTCCCCCCGTATCAGCCTCAGCCGTTCCGTTCCGGCCAACTTTTTTAGATATCGGTTGGCTACCGGGTCGGAAACGAACTTGAAAGGGGCCCTCTGGGACATGGGGTCTTGGGTCCAGAACTTGAATTCCTTTTCCTGTACATAGACCTTGGCTTTTGGGAATAATCCTATTCCGCCGATATGGTCGAAATGGATGTGGGTCGCCACCAGATGTCTGACCTTTTTGGCCTCGATACCGATCCTCTGGAGGACCTCGGCCGGGCTGATGTAGTTAATGAGTTGCCGTTCTCGGGCCAATTCGGGCCGCACCCCGCAGTCGACCACGATCGTTTCCTTTTCTCCCTGGATGGCAAAAAGGTAATAATTGACCAAAACGGTTTTGTCCATGTCCTGAAACCAAGTCATCATACAGGCCGGCCGGACAAAGGGACCGGCATACTTAAGGGCATAAATTTTGTAAGTCGGAGCAGCCATTAGTCGATCTCCTTAAATAGTTTGTCCGCCGTCCACCCGGATTATCTCACCGGTGACAAAGGAACCGGCCTCGGAGGCCAAAAGGAGGGCCAGACCGACCACCTCCTCGGGTTGGCCAAACCTTTTGAGCTCGATCTCTCGAAGGCGCTGGGCCTTTCGTTCCGGGTCTGTCCAATTGACCCGGCTGAACTCGGTTTTAATGGAGCCGGGAGCGATGGCGTTTACTAAGATATGGTAGGGGGCACATTCGCGGGCCATGACCTGGGTCATCATGTTCATGGCCGCTTTGCTGATACAATAAACCCCGGTGCCGTCAGCCCTGGCCCTCAGGCCGCTGATCGAGCTGATGTTGATGATCCTTCCTCCGCCTTGTTTGATCATGGCCGGGGCCACGGCCCGGCTCATCAACCAGGCCCCTTTCAGGTTGACTTCCATAACTTTCTCAAAGGACCGTTCTTCAAGATCCGTCAGAGAACTCAAAACTGGGTTCATGCCAGCGTTGTTGACCAGGACGTCGATGTGTCCAAAATGAGTCAAGGTCCGCTGAATCAGATCTTGCACATCGGCCGTCTTCCCGACATGGGCCGGGACAGCCAAGGTTTTTCGACCCAAGGCGCGGACCTCTTCGGCCACCTTTTCCAGTTCCGGCGGTTTTTTATCTCGGCTGGAGACAACGACGTCAGCCCCTGCTTCGGCGAAGGCCAGGGCAATGGACCGTCCAATGCCGCGGCTTCCTCCGGTAATCAGGGCGACCTTTCCCTGCAAAGAAAAAAGCTTTTCGAGCATGGCTGGGACCTCCTAAACGTTTTAAACTTAACTATCCTGAATGTCTTAAGGATTATTATTCGGTGCAATTATTCATGCGGGCAATTTATCACAAATTTAAATTATGGCAATCCATTTCCCTTTGACACCTTCTTTGGTAGTCTGTTAATCTTGGACATGATCGTGACAACCCGTCATTCCCGCCCGGGCAGGATTCGGGAATATTGACTCATTCAGAAACCCGGCTTTCACCGCGGTGGCGGCTTGACGAATTTTACGGACTTGTCCATTTTGCGCTTAGAGGCTTAACTTAGGACCAATTCTATCCAAGACAATAAGGAGATTGAGAAAAAATGAAAGCAGCGGTCTATCACGGCATCCGTGATTTGCGGGTGGAAGAAGTTCCCGAACCGGAGCCCGGTCCGGGTGAAGTAAAAATAAAGGTTAAGTATTGCGGCATTTGCGGGTCGGATTTGCATGAATACCTGCACGGTCTTTTTATCCGCAGCCCCTTCGGCCACGAAGCTTGCGGTCGGATCGTCGAGGTCGGTGAGGGAGTGGGGGGATTGCAGAAAGGGGATGAGGTTTTGGTCTTTCAAAAAGGGGCCTATGCGGAATACCTGGTAGCCCCTAAAGACCGGATAATAAAAAAACCCAAGGAAATGACCTGGGAAAGGGCCGCCGTGGTTGAGCCCCTGGCCGGAGCGGCTTATGCCATCGAAAGGGGTGGTATCTTACCGAACGACACGGTTTTGATTGCCGGCGCCGGTCCGGTAGGCCTGATGGCCTTATTAGGCCTCAAGGCAATAGGGGTGAAGGAGGTCTACATGACGGATATTTCGGAAACCAGGAGAAAAAAGGCTCAAGCCCTGGGTGCGTCCTTGGTGTTGAATCCTCTGGAAGAAAAAATTCCCCCCAAGATCAAAGGGCTTACGAACGGTAAGGGCGTGGATGTGGCCATCGAGGCCGTGGGAATGGAAGCCACCCTGAAGGATTGTCTGGCCTCTGTCCGTTATCAAGGGAAAGTCGTCGTCCAGGGGATCTTTACCGACCGGGTCCAGGTGCACATGCTTGGGTTTGTGACCCGGGAAACGACCATGATCGGCACGAACTCCATCAATCCTTCTTTGGCCATGTCCTGGATCGGCTCAAAAGGGACCCAACCGGAATCGATCATCACCAAAGTCGTTCCCCTGGCCGGGATCGCCCTCGAAGGGTTTGAAGTACTGGCCCAAAAAACAAAAGAGGAGATCAAGATCCTGGTTGCCCCTTAAAGGTTTGAGCTTCCAGTGGACCGGTACCGCCGTCATCCGATTGGTGGCACAAAACCATCTGAAATTGCTTGAGAACCGTCGGCTTTTTCAGGAGGGGTCTTCCGCTTCCACCATTTTGCCTCCTTTTACTTTCTGGGCTTGGTTTATGGTTTTTTAAAATAAAATAAAGTTTCCATCAAGAGATAAGCTAAATATTCCGACTTTTCCTGTAAAATAGTGTTGACTTTTTTATTTTAATTTTATTTTATAAAGAAAAATAACGATTCAGTCCGAGTTGTTGAGGCAACTGGAAAACAAATGATATTGAAAAATAGATCAAAATGATTAATATCTACCTTTGAAATGAAACAAAAAATATCTTAGGAAAGGCTGGAAAGGAGGGCGCTAAAAGAAGACCATCAAAGAAAGTTCACGGTATCCGACCAGACCTCAATGGGAAGATCCTAATTTTAAGCGAAAATAAAGTCGGACAAGGACATTTCTTTTTGGGAGGGTATCCTTCCCGGGAAAGATGAAATTTAAAGTTAATTTTTTAATTTAATTTGGAGGGAATATGAGAACAAAGGAACAATATATTCAAGGCCTATCCAAAATGAAGAGAAATCTTTACTTCGACGGCCAATTGATCGACCGAACGGACGAGCTCCAGATGGACTGTCTTAATACCATCGGCACCACCTTTGATGAAGCGGCCAAGCCGGAAAACCAAGACCTGTGCACGGCCGTATCCCATCTTACCGGGGAGCGGATCAACCGCTTTACCCACATCCATCAGAACACCGAAGATTTGCACAAAAAACAGGACATGACCCGTCTGCTCTGCCAGAAGGTGGGTGGCTGCATCCAGCGCTGCATGGGCATCGACGGCACCAATGCTATTTATAACGTTTCCTATGAAGCGGACAAGCAGAACAACGGGGCCACCCAGTACCATGAGAACTTCAAAAAATGGTTGACCCGCTTCCAGACCGAGGACCTGGTGGGCTGCTGCGCCCAAACCGACGTCAAGGGCGACCGGCTGCTTCGGCCGGCCGACCAGCCCAACCCCGATGCTTATGTGCACATCAAAGAAAGACGCAGCGACGGCATCGTGGTCAGCGGCTGCAAGCTGCACATTTCCGAGGCCTCCGTGGCCGATGAGGTGCTGGTGGTGCCTACCCGGGCCTTGCGTCCCGAAGACAAGGATTATGCCGTGGCCTTCGCCGTCCCGGGCGACTGGGACGGGTTGAAACAGGTCGTCACCATCCATAACCTCAGGCAGAGAGAGCATTTCAAACGTGGTTTCCAGCCGGGGGCTACCGATTCCTATATGATCTTCGACGACTGCTTTGTGCCCTGGGAAAGGGTCTTTTTGGCCGGCGAATGGCAGCATGGGGGGGTGATGGCCCTGCTCTTCGCCTTGTTCCACCGTCACTCCTATTCGGGCTGCAAGCCGGCCATCGGCGACATCCTCTTGGGCACTGCGGCCCTGGCCGCCGAGGTGAATAACGTCCATAAGGCCTCCCATGTCCGCGAAAAGCTGGCCGAGATCATCATGACCATCGAACTGGGTTACGCCGCCGGCTATACGGCTTCCGACCTTGGCAAGCCGGAGGTCTATATGCCCGGGGTGGGGTTCGTCCCTTATGGCCCTGGCTCCTACATCCCCAATTCGATTTACTGTAACGTCGGCCGCTGCCTGTCGGGCGAGGCGGTTTTCCGGGAAGCGGAGATCCTTTGCGACATCGCCGGCGGTGTGGTAGCCACCTTCCCGCACGAGAAGGATTTCCTCAACCCGGCGGTGGGTTCCTTGTTAGATAAGTACACCAAGCGCAATCCCAACATGCCGGTGGAGGACCAGGCCCAGTTCTGGCGTTATTTGGGCGACATCCTGTGTTCAGCAAGCGGGGGCATAACCAATGTGGGTAACTATCATGGGGGTGGATCGCCGATTATGGAACAGATCGCCATCACCACCCAGTATGACATTGAGGCCAGAAAAAAGCTGGTCAAATTTATCGCCGGCATGAGCGGCGGCGATCGCGAGGCCTTAAGCAAGAAGGGGAAATAGTATCCTTAATGGATCCGCGGGGATCATTCGGTTGAGAGGCGACCGTTTGGGGTCTCCCTTTTTTTAATGCGCTCGCTGGCCCTATATTCCGCCAGGGCGGGACAGGGTTGGCGAGCGCTTCGTATTTTCAGCCAGAGTATTATTTTTATATCCCCCTATGGGCCGAGCATAGCGATGTTTTTTTTGATCCCGGTAACGGGGGAACTATCTTTTATTTGGGGGGTCATATTATGAAATTAGCCAGAAAGGGCCGTCTGGAAGGAAAAGTAGCGGTGATCACCGGGGCGGCCAGCGGCATCGGCCGGGCTACGGCCGTTTTGTTTGCCCGGGAAGGAGCCAAGCTCATTTTAGCCGATTGGGCTGAAGAAGGACTGAAGAAAACCCAGGAACTGGTCCAGAGAGAAGGCGGCCGGGCGATCATCAAGAAAACCAATGTGGCTATCGAAGAGGAAGTTAAGGCTTTGATCGACTTGGCCTTCCAGACCTACTCGGGAATCGATGCCGTTTGCAACAATGCCGGAATTACCGGGCAGCTCACCGGTTTGGAAGATCAGGACGGAGAAGACTGGCAAAAGGTTTACGCGGTCAACGTGCTGGGCGCGGTCTACACCACGAAGCATGTGGCCAAACATTTTCAAGAGCGCCGAACAGGAGTCATTGTCAATACGGCTTCTGTGGCCGGGATTCGTTCAGGGGCCGGAGGCAATGCCTACAGCGCCAGTAAGGCCGCCCTGATCAATTTCACCCAGACGGCGGCCTGCGATCTGGGGGGATTTAATGTCCGGATCAATGCCGTCTGTCCCGGGTTGATTGAGACCGGCATGACCAAACCCGTATTTGATATGGCCCGGGAAAGGGGAAAGTTTGAAAAGCTGGGCAGCCGCTGCGAACTAAGACGCTACGGCCGGCCGGAAGAAGTGGCCGCGGCCATTTTATTTTTGGCCAGCGACGAGGCCAGCTATATTACCGGTCAGGCCCTTCCGGTTGACGGCGGCAACACCGCCTCCCTCAATCTGCCGGGTATGAAATTATGATTGGATCGGCTGTTTCCGTCTTTCTTCTTGACGAGGGTCATTGGTGGATATATTTTGCCCCTTAAACCTTTAATGGGCCAAGATGCTTCCGGCAAACCTCGTTTTAAATCTGGGGCGGCGGAACGAATTCTCAAAAACTAAAAAATAAAAACCAGGGCTGCCGCTGGCAAGGCGCAGCCTTAAAGGAGAAACTTGGTATGACTCAAGAACGACAAGTCGAAACCAAGGGCTCGCGCAAGTCCCTCATGACGGCCAAAAGTGCCTGGAAGTTTATCATGCAGGATTACCAGGAAGGCCATGAGCACAAGAAAAGCGGTAAACCCGTGGTCTGGTCCTGCGCCTTAGTGGAGAAGGAGATTTTCTACGCTATGGGACTGCACCCCTATTATCCCGAGCAATTTGCCGCGCTGTGTGCGGTCCGGCGAAAAACCAAGGATTCGGAGAAGGAAGCGGTCCGTTTCGCCAGAATAGCCGAACAGGCGGGTTATTCCACGGACCTCTGCGGATATGAACGGGTGGCCACCGGGTATGTCCTGAGCGAAGATCTGGCCGATGCCCCTTTGGAAGGCATGGCCCCCCCTGATCTTCTGGTCACCACTTCCTCGGTCTGTGACGTGCGACTGAAATGGTTTGAAGACATGGCTCAAAGGCTTAAGGTGCCGCTTTTTACCCTGGACCGGCCGGAGCGGGTCTTTGAAAATATCATGCAAACCCCCAAGTCCTACGAGGTGCGCTATTACCGCTCCCAACTGGAAGACCTGTTGCATTTTGTCACCGAAGTCACGGGGACCAAGTATGATCCGGACCGACTCAATGAATGCCTGGATTGGGGATATAAAACCAATGAGCTGCGTCTGGAAATCCTGGAACTGCGCAAGGCCGTGCCCTCCCCCATGGGCTGTGCCGATGGTTTTGCCACCATGTATCCGGGTATGTATTGTTCCGGAACGGAAAAGGCTTACCTTTTTTATCAGGCCTTGCGTGATGAAGTCAAGGCCAAGGTGGACGCCGGGCAGGGACAGATTGAAAATGAAAAATTCCGGCTCCTCTGGTACGGGATCCCCACTTGGTTCAACATGGGTATCTTTAATTATTTCGAATCCATCGGCGGGGTCTTCGCCTATGAGCCGGCTTATAATCCCAACCCCTGGCCCCCCCGACTTAAGGAAGATCCCCTGACCGAGGTGGCGGTGCGGACCTTGTCCATCGGATCTTCGATGACCACCACCATTAAGGCCGTCCTGGAACAGTGTCGGGAGTATAACATTGCCGGGGGGGTCCTGGCCTACCTTCTGACCTGCCGACCCATTTATCTGCCGGGTCTACAATTACGCCTGGCCCTGGAAAAGGAACTGGGTATTCCCTCGGTGCTCATTGAATGCGACCTGGTGGATGAGCGGTCCTTCTCGGAGGCTCAGATCAAAACCCGGATGGACGCCTTTGCCGAGCAGATCCTTAAAAAAATAGAGAGCGGGGAGCCCTTGCAAAACAGAAAGGCGGTGGCCTAAGATGAACAACCCCTTTCTCCGATATACGGAAAATCGTCACCAAGCCGTGCGCGATTGGAAACAAAAGACCGGCAAGAAGGTTTTCGGGTATTTTTGCTGTCTGACCCCGGAAGAGATCTTGTTTGCCGCCGACATTCTGCCGGTCCGAATCACCGGGACCGGGGAACCCTTGCAGCAGGCCGACCTGCATGTGCCGCCCAATTCCTGCCCCTTTGCCCGAAGCTGCCTGGATGCCGGGATGAGAGGCCAATATGATTATCTGGACGGCGTCGTGGTCCCCAACAGTTGCGACATCATTTTCAGTATGGAATATTTCTGGAAGGCCCTGGTGCCGAGGCCGACCAAACCAGCCATAATCGCCGGTGTGGACATCAAGCCCTATGTCCATTACATTAATTATCCGGAAAAGATCACCGGGCGGGAGGTCCTGCCCTATTATCTGGAAGTCCTGAAAGGCTTTAAACAAAGTCTGGAAAGGTCCATTAATCGGACCATCAGCGATGAAGACCTGGCCCGGAGCATCGCCCTGTACAACGAAGACAAGGCCCAGATGCGGCGGATGTACGAAATGCGTAAAGCGGACCCGCCGGCCCTCTCCGGCTATGAAGCCTGGCAGATGACTTACGCCGGCGTGTTGATGCCCAAGGATGAGCATGCCGCTTTGCTCAAGAAAACCCTGGATGACCTTGAGGCCAACCCCCGGAAGGTTTCCGATGGCGTCCGGATCTACCTGTCCGGCTCGGCTATGGATGGGGTCAATGCCCGTATTTATCAGGTGATCGAAGAATCCGGGGGTATGGTAGTTTCCGATGACCTTTGCGTGGGGACCCGCTCCTTCTGGTATCCTTTGAATCCGGATCTCCCTCCACTGGAGGCCATTGCCCGCAGATCTTTGGGTACGGCCTGTCCCCGATCCACGGTCACCGCTGCCATTCCGGAAAACCGCTGGGCCCACATTATCAACACCACCGAGGATTTTAAGGTGCAAGGGTCCATCTTTTACGTGCTCAAATGCTGCGATGCCCGTCTGGCCGAATACCCCCATTTAAGAGACCGGATGCGGGAGGAATTAAACATACCGGTCCTTTTTCTGGAAGGGGATTACACCTCCTCCGGGGTGGAGCAGATGAGGGGCCGGGTGGAGGCCTTTATCGAGATGATCGAAGGATAGCCCATGTTTTACGCCGGAATAGACGTAGGGGCCCAAAGCGTCAAGGCCGTGTTGTTTGACGGCCAAAAAGTCCTGGGACAAAAGGTCCTGATCACTGAAGAAGAGGCCGAGACCGCGGCCCGCAAGGTCTATGAGGATCTGTTGAAGGAATTCAACCTCAGGTCCGACGATGTGGAAAGGGTCCTGGCCACAGGCTGGGGTTCCGAGGAGGTCTCCTTTGCTGATGGAAAGAGTTCCGAACAGGTCTGTGCGGCCAAAGGTGCCCGCTTTTTGGTGCCCCCTGCCAGGACCGTGGTGGATATGGGGGCCGAAGGCTGCCGGGTCATGAAACTGGGACCGGACGGAACCTTGGAAGATTTTACCAACAATTCCAAATGTGCCTCAGGAACCGGATCTTTTATCGAGCTGGGGGCGGTCTATCTCAAGGTGCCCATCGAACAGATGGGAGCTTTGTCGCTGGCCGCGGACGGGGTGGCCGAAGTCAGCAGCACCTGTGCGGTTTTTGCCGAATCGGTCATTATCTCCAATATTCATGCCGGTGAATCGCGGGAGCGAATCGCCGCCGGGATTCACCGGGCCGCGGCCGCCAGAATTTTGGAACTGATCGGCCGGGTGGGTCTGGTGGAAGATGTCGTCATGGTCGGGGGTGCGGCCTTGAATCCGGGTTTGGTTAAAACCCTGGAGGATATGACCGGGAAGGCCGTTAAAGTCCCGGAGCATCCCCGCAGCGTCATGGCTTTAGGGGCTGCCATCCAGGCCTCAAAAAAGAAAGCATTCAAGGGGTCGAGGGTCCAAGTGAAAGGCTTAAATTCTACTCCCCTTGGAATCCTCGAATCCTTGCCCCCTTTTTTAAGGTATTGATCGTGTATTTCGCCGGAATAGACATCGGGTCAGCGGCCTCCAAGGCCGTGATCCTCAATGAACAGCAGATGATCGCGACGCACACCATCGAGACCGGTCCGGAAAGCCGGGGTACGGCCGAAATGGTGATGCAAGGCGTTTTAACCAAGGGGAGACTGGGTCGATCGGACCTGAATTTTGTGGTGGCCACCGGATATGGGCGGGTCAATGTCCCTTGGGCCCAGGAGATAATCACCGAGATTGCCTGTCATGCCCGGGGCGTTCATTTTCTCTTTCCGAAGGCCCTGACCATTCTGGACATGGGGGGACAGGATTGCAAGGCCATCCGGATCGATGAAACGGGCCACCACATCTCTTTTGCCATGAATGATAAATGCGCGGCCGGAACCGGTCGATTTTTGGAGGTCATGGCCGCTCAACTCAAGGTCCCTCTCGAGGAAATCGGTCCCCTCTCTTTGAAAGCCCCGGAGGACACCAAGATCAGCAATATTTGTACGGTCTTTGCCCGTTCGGAAGTGGCCCGACACCTGCGCCGGGGGATTCCCAAAGCCGATATTCTCGGGGGTCTTCACGCCGCCACGGCTGATCGGGCTTATGGGCTCCTTAAAAGGGTGGGATTGGAAGCCGACTTTGTCATATCCGGCGGAATAGCCAAAAATATCGGCGTAGTAAAAAGGGTGGAAGACCGGGTCGGCCTGCCGGCCTTTATTTCAGAGGACCCTCAGATCATCGGGGCTCTGGGGGCGGCGATCTTCGCCCGGGAGAGGGCCCTGCTGAAGATTAAAGGATTATAGAGCACCCTGTTTGGCGGACTTTACTTTTTCAGAGATCATCAAGCTTTAATTTATAACTCGGAGTAAAAATAAGGAGGACCCCATGCCTGAACTTCTGGTCGGCGACGCCCTGAGGGCCACCGCCCAAAAGCTGCCCAACAAAACCGCCTTTGTTTTTAAAGACCAACGATGCACTTACCGCCAATTTGAAGAACGGGTCAACCGCCTGGCCAATGGACTTTTGTCTAAGGGCTATCAGGCGGGCGATCATATCGCCATTCTGGCCTATAACTGCATAGAATATTTTGAAACCCTTTTCGCCCTGGCCAAGGCCGGCCTGGTTGCTGTGCCAATCAATTTCCGTTTAAAGGCCGAGGAAATCAGCTACGTGGTCAACCATGGTGACGCTAAGGGACTGATCTATGAAGCTTGTTTTCGGGACGTCTTCCGCGGTGTACGACCGGAGTTTGAAAAAGTAAAAGGCTATTTCGTTTTTGGAGGACCCGGGGATGACGGTGATCAAAATTATGAAGAGCTTTTAACTTCATTCAGTTCGGACGACCCCGACATTAAAGTCTCTGAAACCCTCACCTGGTATATTGGCTACACCTCGGGAACCACCGGCCGGCCCAAAGGGGCCATGCGCTCCCATCGCTCCAACATGCTTTTGGCCGCCAATAACTTTTACAGGCTTGACCAAGAGACCGTCACTTTGCTGATCATGCCTATTTTTCATTACAATTCCATCACCTTCGGCTTAGTCGGTGTTTATCACGGCGCTACTACGGTCATCTATCCTTCGGGGGGCTTTAATGGCCGGGAGATTTTGGAGATCATCGAAAAAGAAAAAGTCACCTTCTCTTCCATGGTCCCGACCATGTACACCATGATTTTCCAGGTCCCGGACAGGGAGCAGTTCAATACCAGTTCCATAAAGCGGCTCCTGACCTCTTCGGCGCCGCTTATGACTAAGACCAAAGAGCAAATCTTAGAATTTTTCAAAGGCACGGAGTTAGTGGAGGGCTATGGGGCTACGGAGATCGGAGGGGTGACCTGCTTACAGCCCAAAGACCAGTATCGCAAGGTGAGAAGCTGCGGGCAGGCCAACCCTTATTGCCGGATAAAATTGATTAACCATGAAGGCCGGGAGTGCGTTCCGGGCGAGGTCGGGGAACTCTATGCCTGCTCACCCGGACAGTTCGAAGGCTATTACAAGGACCCGGAAAAAACCGCCCAGGCCTTCCTGGGGGGGTATGCCACGGTGGGGGACATGGCCATGGTGGATGAGGAAGGTTATTACTACATGGTGGATCGTAAAAACGACATGATCATCTCCGGCGGAGAAAATATCTATCCCACGGAAATAGACGATCTGCTCTCCAAACATCCCAAGGTATTCCAGGCCGCGGTGATCGGTGTCCCGGATGAGAAGTGGGGAGAGGCGGTCAAAGCCGTGATTGTTTGTAAGCCCGGAGAAAAATTAAGTCAGGCCGAAGTCATCAGCTATTGCAAAGAACATCTGGCCGGCTATAAATGCCCTAAGACGGTGGATTTCTGGGAGGCCTTGCCGTTGAACCCCACGGGCAAGATCCTTAAACGGGAGATAAGAAAAAGTTTCTGGGAAGGTCAGGAAGCTAAAATCTGATCTGAATTTTTTTGCTTCCTGACCGAGTCATCGCTTTACCGGCCTAATTTCCTCCAGCCAACCACGAGGGGGTGGTGGAGGTTCCACATTATCATAATTGTAATAAACTTTTTTATTGCCCCGTCCCCCTTACTGAAAAAGGATGGTTAAATTTTTTTCCATCTTTATCATTTTATGATAAAGATGTTTCCGGAATCGGGAAATAAGGGATAAATTATATATTATCATTCGGAAGATGGTATTTTATCAATAGATGATCTCGGCGGACTTCGTTGCCCGCTTCAAGTGGAATTTGGAGGGGGAATGGTGCATTTAAAAAAAATTATCATCCACGGCGGGCGATTTCCGACAAAAGAGTGTTACCCTTTTGATTTGGAGCTTTTTCATAAAACGAAAGAATTGTTATTGACTAAACCTCTGACCTTTTTTATCGGAGAAAACGGGACGGGCAAGTCGACCTTATTAAAGGCCGTGGCTCAAAAATGTGCCATTCATATCTGGCGGGACGAAGAAGGTTATCAAAGAAGGGTTTTTTACCAAAACAAATATGCCGAAGAGCTCTATAAATATATCGAGGTCGAATGGTGGAATGAGGCTGTTCCGGGCTCATATTTTGATTCGGAGATTTTCCGCTATCTGGCCGAATGCATCGATGCCTGGGCCAAGCCCAGCCCGAAGCTTTTTGACTACTTTGGAGGAGATTCCCTCCTGTCCCGTTCCCATGGACAAAGACATATTAAATATTTTGACAGCACCTACCGAAGAAGGGGCCTGTATTTTCTCGACGAGCCTGAAAATGCCCTTTCTCCGAAAAAACAGATCGAACTGCTAAAAATTTTAAAGGAAACCAGCGAGAAAGGTCTGGCTCAATTTATTATCGTAACCCATTCCCCGATTCTTTTGTCCTACCCGGGGGCCACGATCTACAGTTTCGACACCCTGCCGATCACTGAGACCCGGTATGAGGACACCGACTATTACAAAATCTACAAGGATTTTATAAACAACCGACAGAAATATTTATGGGCCTGATAAATCCGCAAAGCCCGCAACTCCAAGGAGGGCGGCCATTGTTTTTTAAAATCGCCCCCATCTTTTCCAAAAAAAACTTGACAATGATCGTAATTATTATAATGTATTGCTAAAAATAGACCTCTAAGCCTTATTCGGATAGGGGAATGTAAGGGGCAAAATTTCTAACCAGGGGAGGATAACCCATGTTAGTTAAAGGATGGATGACCAGCGATGTCATTACCGTAGATGAAGATACTTCAATGATGAAGGCCTCTCAGATTATGAAGGAAAATAATATCCGTCGCCTGCCGGTCATGCGCAAAGGGAAATTGGTTGGCATGGTGACCGACAGGGATATTAAGGAAGCCTCCCCTTCCAAGGCGACCACTTTAGATGTTCACGAATTGTATTACCTGCTTTCGGAACTAAAAGTAAAAGATATCATGAGGAAAAATTTAGTCACCGTAGGGCCGGAAGAAACAGTGGAAAAGGCGGCTGTTAAGATGCTCGAGCATCGGATTTCGGGGTTGCCGGTAGTCAATGAAAAAGGAAAGGTGGTCGGGGTCATCACCCAGGGGGACGTTTTTAAGGTCCTGGTTTCCTTAACCGGTATTTATCGGGGAGGGATCCAATTTGCTTTTAACCTGGAAGATCGGCCGGGTTCTATCAAAGACGTGGCCGATGTGATCCGAAAACACGGCGGCCGAATGGTTAGTATTTTGACTTCCTATGACATGTGTGAGGAAAATTGCCGCCACGTCTATATCCGCATCAAAGATTTACCGGAGGACAAATTAAAGGCCTTGACCGAAGAATTAGATAAGAACTTCATCCTCCTTTACGTGGTCAAAGATTCTCTAAAAAACATTTAATTTTTTAACCCTTTCTCCTGGAAAAGCCCTTTGATCTCCAAGAAGAGTGAGAGGGGCTTTTTTTAAACCCCCTCCTTATCTTGAGGAGATGGTCCTCCTGTCACCCCTTTAAAATCCTCACCTCCACTTTTTATCCATCAGGGTCTTTTTCTTCGGGTTCAGGAACAGGAAATTCTTGGGCCGGGATAGAAGATAAGGCTTTTTGAAAGAATTCCAACATAATGGGACTGGCCGCCTGGGCCCCGGTTTCTCCGGGCCCTAAGGGGATAAGATCATCAATACCCACCCATACTCCGGCCGTATAGGAAGGCGTGAACCCGATGAACCAGGCATCCCGAAAGTCGTTGGTGGTCCCGGTCTTCCCGGCTACCGGTTTCCCCAGGGCCTTTAACCGCTTGCCGGTTCCTTCCTTGACTACGGATTCAAGGAGCTGAGTCATCGTATAGGCGGTTTCGGGCTTCATGACCTCTTCTGCCTTGGGATAAAATTCGTAGATCCTCCGGCCGTAGCGATCGGAAATTTGACTGATATAAAAAGGGACCATTCGCTGTCCCAGGGTGGGGAAACAATTGTAGGCCGTTACCAGTTCCCAAAGGGAAACCCCCGAAGACCCCAAGGCCAGGGAGAGATTGGGATAAAGGGGTGAAGAAATTCCCAACCGGTGGGCATATTGAATGGCGTAAGGAACCCCGATGCGCTGAAGAATCCTGATGGATACGATATTGCGGGATTGGATTAATCCCGTCCTTAAGGTCGTCGGCCCAAGAAATTTATGGTCAAAATTTTGAGGGGACCAGGGAGAAGCCCCTCCATAGTGGAGAGGCGTGTCCATTAATATGGAAGTGGGCGTAAGTCCTTTTTCAAGAGCGGCGGCGTAAATAATGGGCTTAAAGGAGGACCCAGGTTGGCGCCGGGACTGAACCGCTCGATTAAATTCCGTCTGGCTATAATTTTTTCCCCCCACCATGGCCTTGACCGACCCGGTTTGGCTTTCAATACAAAGTAAAGCGGCCTCCACTTGATCCTCTTCTAAAATAGCCAAAGAATGGCGCCTCGGGTCCCGACGAAGGCGAATGACATCTCCCACCGTTAGTTCGGGCCTGGTCGTTTCCTTTTTCATGGCCGGCCCTTCATCATCTTCCTGGCCTTTGACCGGGAAGGTAGAAGCCGTTGGCAGTGGTATAATTGCCCATTCCCGGCCCATACAGACCCTGGCCGTATGGGCGATGGGATCTATCTGGGCTACAACCCCGGTGGTATTTTCAGCCCCTTTTTTATTTCCTTTGGGAATGGGCTGGTCCGATTTAGGACAATAGGCTTCTATTTGACCCGGAGAGATGTGCTTTATGGCTTTCGGGTAGTTGTGGCGATTTTGGACGGCCCTGGTTCCATTGATAACGGCTTCCATGGCCGCCCTCTGGAAGGAAAGGTCCAAGGTAGTTCGTACTACCAACCCGGCTTTTAGGACAAACTCCGAACCCCAGGTCTGAAACAAATATTTTCTAACCAGATCCGTAAAATAAGGGGCCTCGGTCAAGTTAGAATTTTGATTGATGGTAAATAACAAGGGGGTTTGGTCGGCGGCCTGGGCCTCGGTTTCGGAAATAAATCCTTCCTCGGCCATCCTTTTCAGAACATACCGCTGCCGTTCCTTGGCCCTCTGTGGATGGAGCACCGGGGAATATCGGCTGGGCGCTTGGGGGAGGCCGGCCAAAAGGGCACTTTCGCTTAAAGTAAGATCATGGGACTTTTTCCCGAAATAGGTCTGGGCCGCTGCTTCGATACCGTAAGCCCCGTGCCCGAGGTAAATCTGATTAAGATAGATATAAAGAATCTCGTTCTTGGACAAATTTTGGTCCAATCGATAGGCCAGAACGGCCTCTTTGAACTTTCTGGAAAGGCTCTTTTCAGGAGAGAGAAGGAGGGATTTGGTCACCTGTTGGGTAATGGTACTCCCGCCTTGAACGATTTCACCGGCCCAAATGTTTTTCCAAAGGGCCCTTAGGATGCCCAAAAAATCCAATCCCCGATGTTTAAAAAAACGGGCATCTTCCGAGGCCACAAAGGCCTGAATTAAGTGGGTGGGTAATTCGGAAAGGGGAACCAGGATCCTTTTTTCTTTATAAAGGTACCCGATGGGGGTTCCGTCGTCAGACAGAATCTGAGTGGCCAAAGGGGGATTGTAATCATTTAAAGTTTTAATGTTCGGTAACTGGAGCAACAAGGTTATATAGAAAAATCCCATCAGTAAAAAGGTGACCAGCAGTACGGTTATCAATAAAAGGGAGAGCCTCGTCAGGAAGCTTAGGCGTTTTTTAGGCATGGGCCGAGAACGGTGGGCAGGCATTACTTAGAGGAGACGGCGGTCTAAATTCCGGTACTGAATGGCCTCTGAAACATGATGAGGTCCGATATTCTCCATGTTTTCCAGGTCGGCAATGGTCCGGGAGATCTTCAATATGCGATGATAAGCCCTGGCGCTCAATCCTAAATATTCCATGGCTTGTTCCAGAAGGCTTTGGGAATCAGGAGAAAGGGAACAGTATTTTTTTATTTGTCTTGGTCCCATCTGGGCATTACAAAAGATAGTTTTGCTTTGAAACCGGTTTTTTTGCCTTTCTCTGGAGGATTTGACCCGATTCCGAATCGTTTCCGATGGTTCTCCCCCTGATTGGCTGGCCAGGTCCTTGAATTTAACCGAGGGGACCTCCACATGCAGATCAATACGATCCAGGAGGGGGCCGGATATTTTTGATTTGTAGCGTTGGATTTGGGGATAGGTACAACGGCATTCCCGTTGAGGATCGGAGAGAAATCCGCAGGGGCAGGGATTCATAGCCGCTACCAGCATAAAACGGGCCGGATAGGTCAGAGAGGTGATGGCCCGAGAAATGGTCACCTTTCCATCTTCGAGAGGCTGTCGAAGGACTTCCAGGACGTTTTTTTTGAATTCGGGCAATTCATCCAACATCAACATTATTAAATAATTCGCTTTTATTTAAATTACTTATGATTTTTTCAATCTTGTCAATATTCAATTTAAAATCATATCGAAGAACAAAATGATCGGGAATTTCCGGATCATTTTCTAAAAAAATTTTCCCATTAGTTTCGGGAGATATAACGGCTTCGATAATCCTTTTTTTCTCCTTAAATGGCAACTGAAAAATAAATCCCTGAAATTGATTTTTCGTTTTAAAATAGGTTGAAAATTGCAACCTTCTTGATCCCTTCATCCTTTTTTGATATTCCTCTAGGTGGTTAACTTTGTAATCAAGGGATTTTAATTCAAATTCTGCGATTTGGAGATTCCTTTTATTTATTTTATATTCCTCTTCCTCTTTATCTATTTCTACCTGTAAACGGTTTTTCAGTTCGGGATCTTTAACTGAACAAATGCGGTTGAATTTGTTTGATAAAATCTCAAGAAGCTCTTTATGGCGATTTCTAAGATTTCCACATTTTACGTTTAATTCATCAATATCAGACTGTTTAAACCAATCTGTAGAAAATTTTTGTGGATCTGCCATTAATTCACTTACATAGTAAAATATGAGGTAATCAATATTCTCTGCGTTATGATAATGGAGAGGACATTTCTTACGGTTAAAAATCTCAAGGTCTTTAGGAGAGGCCGAATACCAATAGCAACAATAATGAAAATTTGCTGTAGGTGTAAATTGTTTTCTAACTCTCGCCCCACAATGCCCACAATACAAAAGGCTATCGACCAAAAAATGGTCTTCATAACCATAATGTCGTTTTTTGGGTTTCCTTTTTTGTTCTTCAATACGAGCTTGAATTTGATCAAATCTTTCCTTTGAAATTAGTTGAGGAAAGGTCATAGGAATCCATTCATCTTCCGGCTTTGGATCCCTTGAAGAACCATAGTATTGTTGCCCACTTTTCCCACTGTACAAGTTAGTTTTAAAACGATTTTGTATTGCTTCACCCGTATAAGCAGGATTTTTTAATATATCGTTTATTGTCTTACCGTACCAATTTGGTGATTTTCCTGAAGGTGAAGGGATTCCTTCACCTTTTAATTTAATTGCAATATCTCGGATAGAATATCCCTGATCTAAATACAAGGATACAATATCGTGATAAATTTTTTCTTTATCTTTTAAGATAATAATTTCTTTATCTGGCCGAGCATATCCGAAGGGCAAAGAACCAATGGTTTTGACATTATTTTTCCATACGGCCAATCTTCCGCTTCTTGTTCTTCTTCTAATTAAGTCTCTTTCAAATTCCGCAAATGCTGATAAAATATTTAGCATTAAGTTTGCATTTGCCCCTTTTCCACTAACCTGGGGTTGCTCAATACATACTGTGCGTCTTCAGCCACGATTGGACAAAGTTAGCATTAAAGGAGTTTGCATTTAGATAGCTGGTCTGGGCAAAAGTGGCTATAATTTAAATAGCCATAGAAAGGAACAAGAGGATGGAAACAGCAATCGCCCAGAAAGTGGATCAGGAAGAAAGAGCACCGCAGGGAAGCGCGGCAAAACTCATCAGGGAAATTCGGACTAAGAACCGCAGGAAGTTCTCCTCAGAAGACAAGATCAGGATTGTACTTGAAGGATTCCGAAAGGAACAACCCATCTCAGACCTCTGTAGAAGAGAGGGCATTTCATCTGCCCTTTACTATTCATGGCTTAAGGATTTCATGGAAGCAGGCAAGGCGCGCCTTAAGGGTGACAGCCTGAGAGAGGCAAACAATATTGAAGTCAAGGAACTCCGGTCAGAAAACGGCAGGCTGAAAGAGCTGGTAGGAGAACAGGCCCTGCATCTGCAGCTTTTTAAAAAAAGTCTGAATCCGTAGCGGAAGGCTGGTACCGGAAGATGGATGGGAAGAGCAGAGAGGATCTGATCGTGAAGATAGAGAAGCAGGAAGGCAAGAAGGGTGAGGCGCTCAGAGACCTGGATATACCAAGGTCTACCTATTACACCTGGCGGAAGGCCTATCAGTCACAGGGGATAGAAGGCGTTACCAAGACAAAACCCTCAGCCAAACGTATATGGAACCGACTGAGAGCGGTTGAGGTCGAGCAGGTGCTTGAAATTGCTCGCCTTACTCCAGAGCTTTCTCCAAGGCTTCTGGCTGTGAAGATCAGCGATGAAGAGGTCTTCTCAGTGTCAGAATCAACGGTCTATCGGATACTGAGGGACAATAACCTGATAGCTCCCCGTCCACTTCCGGAGATGCCGGCTGAGAAACAGTGGAGGCATAAGACCGCTCATCCTGATGAACTTTGGCAGTGTGACGGAACAAGCCTTTTTGTCATAGGATGGGGATACTACAAGCTCATCCCTGTTGAGGATGATTACTCACGAAAAATAATAGCTCATGACTTACGGCCTGATGAAACAGGATTCAGCGTATCGGACATAATGGAGATGGGCATAGAGAACGCCAGAAGAGAAGGGCATCTGGTTGCCGCCATGCCGAAACTTTACACAGACAATGGCTTAGGCTTTGCCTCAAAGGTCCTTGCCGGGTATCTGGACGTCCATGGGATAAGACATATCTTCGGCACCCCATATCATCCTCAGGGCAGAGGGAAGATTGAGCGATTCAATCGGAGGATCAAGGAGAAGCTATGCCTTATGGTTTACTGCTCTCCCGATGAGCTCAAAAAGGCAATTGATGAGGCCATAGCAATCTATAACGCTACCCCGCATGAAGCATTGAACAACGTATCCCCCAATGATGTCTATGCGGGAAGAAAGGAGGCCATTCTACAGAAGAGAAAAGAAAAAAAACAATTGACCATGCAGCGGAGGAAACAGTACAATTTATACGGCAATGGGATTAACAATGATGGCTCAGATCAGTATCAAAGTGCAAACTCGCTATGACAAAATCTGTCCAAAAAGGTCTGAAGATATACATACATACAAATTCAATTCCATAAGAATCTGAAATTTCGTATAGAATATTCTTAATATCCCTTAAATTTCTTCCTAATCTATCCAACCTTGTAAATAATAAAACGTTAAACTTTTTATTTTTGGCGTCATCTAATAACTGCTTGAGTTGCGGCCTAATCGTATTCTTGCCTGTAGCGGTATCGCTATAAAATTTAAATAACTCATACCCTCGATGGATACATTCCTTTTCTATAGCTTTTTTTTGTTCTTCAGGTGAAGAACCATCAAGTTGGCCGATAGTGGAAACTCTGGCATAACCGGCAGCTTTTAATTTTTCCAATTCACCACCTCTTTGTTTTATCCAGTTACATGCATTATACTCGGTTTAGAAGAAACTGGCCGTTTTTGTGGAAAAATTATTCACTTTTATTAATGTACTCCGCTATAGCTTCATCCAACAATTCACCGGTCACCCGACCCTTCTTGAGGGCAAGAATCCTTAACTCTCGCCACAGGTCCGACCGAACTGGAACCCCAATGTTGACTCTTTTCGTTTCGGTCGATTTTTGAACCTTAATGGGACTGCCTAATTTACGTCTTCTCAATGGTGCCATTCATGCTTCCCTCCCTCAATCTCCAAATTCAACCCTAAAAGGTTACGGTAGTGAGCTGATAAGCAATAGCTCTTCTTTTATTTTTTATATTCCAATAGTTACATATTCTAAAGGGCAGCCTCCGGCCCCTTCCACTTCTGGGATTATTTTGTTTGAAAATCCTAACGGAAACGTTTCTTTCCCCATCTGAAAAACATTATATCCTATATTTTTAAAAATTTCGGGTTTTCACAAAAAAATTTTTGTTTTTTAATAATCTCAGTAGATTACAGAAATGCTCCTGACTGACCTTTCATTTTTCCAAATCCCATCACTGCCATAACCCCTTAATTTGTTGAGAAATATTTTCATTCGTCACATCGGCGTAGATCAAAGTGGATTGTATTGAAATATGCCGTAGCTGTTTTTGGACTGCCCGAAGGTCCTTTTCCTTGGCATAAAGTTCGACCCCATAGGAATGCCGTAGGGAATGGTGGATTGCCTCATTTATGTTTTTCGGAATGAGAAGACCCATATATAATATTTAGCCCCCATCTTTCTGGATAGCTGGTCCTTCAGTCGGGGATGGCTATAAATTTAAGAAAAATTCATACACGTAGGGGAGTGGCCTAATGAATTCCGTCGAAAATTTTGGAAATGGCAGCAAGTATCAAATCAAATTTATGGAAGTATCTGATATAAGGGAAGAAAGCCCTTTTAAAGACTTATTTGAAATTAAATCGGATACCTTAGATGCGATTGAAAACCATATGTCAGAATATGGTTACGATGGTAGTCAGCCCATTATCGTCTGGAAAGAAAAAGGAATTGTTATAGATGGACATACCCGATTAAAAGCCGTTAAA
Source organism: uncultured delta proteobacterium (assembly GCA_963838485.1). Classification (GTDB taxonomy): domain Bacteria; phylum Desulfobacterota; class RBG-13-43-22; order RBG-13-43-22; family RBG-13-43-22; genus RBG-13-43-22. The sequence goes on from CAWIRY010000117.1 coordinate 35,060, forward strand.
AATCTTCAGGATTTTAGAAGTCGTTGGCCGGAATTGAGAAAGGAATATGATTTTACCTTGGAAGGAAAGGTAAAATATCAAAAATTGAAACCAGCCTTGACGATATTTACCCCGCGGATGGACCAGGAGAATTTTGGTATGCTCCTAACGACTCCCTAACCGTTCCACCCTGCAGGGAGAAGGTGATATTGACAATTATATTGATTGATAACTAATTATAAAGGGCGGTTTAAAACCGTGACGATAAACGAGGCGGTTTAAAAGTGTGACACCCTAAACTGACCTTTTTCGGAATAGAGTATATTCTCGGCCAATCCTTGCTTTGCGGATTGGATCTTTATTCTGAAGGAGGAGAAAGGGTGTACACGGATATGAATTGGTGAACAAAGATACGGTTAGAAGTATTAAGAGGAGAATCGAGTAAACGTGAGGTATTACGTCGAGAGGGCATTAACTGGGAGACCCTCAAAAAAATATTGGATAATCCCCCCAGGCTATCAGATAAAGCAACCCCCCTTTTACTCCGCCCTTCCATTTATATTTTCAAAATTAAATTACCCTAGGTTGGATAAAAATTAAAAATTAAACATAATACATGAAAAATTTCATTATATATTATAGAGGGAGAAATGTGCCTTTTTAAAGGTGAGCGCCTGCATTTTTGGGGTGCACCCCCTGTTAATGATCGCCCATAGGACTGTTAATGTCTTTAATACATTATTTATCAGGAGCAATAGGGTTTTAATGATGTTCTGGGAGAACTCTGCAGGACTGATAATGTGTGTTAATACTTTTAGAACTCTGCAGGACTGATAATGTCTTTAATACATTATTAATCAGGAGCAATAGGGTTTTAATGATGTTCTGGGAGAACTCTGCAGGACTGATAATGTGTGTTAATACTTTTAGAACTCTGCAGGACTGATAATGTCTTTAATACATTATTAATCAGGAGCAATAGGGTTTTAATGATGTTCTGGGAGAACTCTGCAAGACTGTTAATAGCGTTAATACATTATTAATCAGGAGCAATAGGGTTTTAATGATGTTCTGGGAGAACTCTGCAAGACTGTTAATAGCGTTAATACATTATTAATCAGGAGCAATAGGGTTTTAATGATGTCCTGGGAGAACTCTGCAAGACTGTTAATAGCGTTAATACATTATTTTTGAATTAACTTGAAGTGTATATCTTCAGACCTTTTTGGACAGATTTTGTCATAGCGAGTTTGCACTTTGATACTGATCTGAGCCATCATTGTTAATCCCATTGCCGTATAAATTGTACTGTTTCCTCCGCTGCATGGTCAATTGTTTTTTTTCTTTTCTCTTCTGTAGAATGGCCTCCTTTCTTCCCGCATAGACATCATTGGGGGATACGTTGTTCAATGCTTCATGCGGGGTAGCGTTATAGATTGCTATGGCCTCATCAATTGCCTTTTTGAGCTCATCGGGAGAGCAGTAAACCATAAGGCATAGCTTCTCCTTGATCCTCCCGTGTAATTTTTCAGAATAAATGGACCCAAAGAAGGGAGTATTTTTCAAAATAGCTTGACCTAAACAAGTTAGTTATCAGATTATCTGGGAGTATTGGAATCCGCTAAAGGCGGATTTTTTATTTTTAGGAAAGGATGGGATAAGGGTGTTGGCGCACCCTTACCCCGGAGATAACGGGAGAAGATAATTCTCCCCAACCCACAACCTCCTTGGTAATCTTTGTGCAGGCGACTGTCAAGCATCTTTTTGAGATGGGCCGGAAGTTTTCCTGGCCTAAGCCGGAGCGGTGTCCCCGATGCGGCGGAAGATTGTGGGGACATGGTTTTATTACGGCCTGGTTTGATGGCTATCAGGATCCCCTGTGGCTGAAACGGTATCGGTGTCCGGATTGTGGTTGTGTGATACGATTACGACCCTGGGGATATTTTAAGCGTTTTCAAGCCTCCATTTTAACCATTCGGGATTGTCTGATCTATCGGGTCGTCACCCATCGGTGGAAAGCCGGCCCCTCTCCCCCTCGCCAACGTCATTGGTTCAAGGCTTTGAGGAAACAGCTGTTAATCCATCGAGGGCTTGACCAAACCGAAGACCTTCAAAGTGGTTTTGATTGGCTGTTGGAACAGGGGATCATCCCCGTGAGCCGGACCACTTAATCCGCCATTGGCTTCTTGGTTCATCCACCCTACCGAAGGCTTTCGTTGTTCTTTCCCGGAAGTGTGGTTACAACGGAAAAAATAACGAAAGAGGAGGAACCAATGGACGAAGAACAAAAAAAACAGATGGCCGTGTTTCGTTTTGGCGCCATCGCCGATTTAGTCGGCGGGGTCAAGCTGGAACGAGGCGAACGGGAACGGCTGATAAAGGACAAGTGCCAGCGAAAGTGGGTGATCCCCTATTCGGAGCGCAGCCGGCTGACCCGGACGACTATCAGGCGTTGGATTAAACAGTATGACGGACGATTAGAGTCGTTGTACCCCGAAGACCGCTCCGATGCCGGAAAGAGCCGGACCCTTTCTGAGGAAACGCTTCTGGCCCTTACGTCCGCCCGCAAGACCTTCCCTAAAGCCCCCGTCCGAAAGCTGATCGAGCAACTGGAACAAGCCGGATGGGGAAAGCTCTCCCCGACGACCGCTTATCGGTTTTTACGGGACCGGGGGTTGATGAAAGCCCAGCAGATAATCCCCGAAGACCGCAGGAAGTTCGAAGCCGAACTGCCCAATGACTTGTGGCAAAGCGATGTCTTGCATGGCCCCTTAGTAGAAACCGGCGGAAAAAAACGCAAGAGCTATCTAATCGCCTTTATCGACGATTATTCCCGGTTAGTTCCTTATGGGGAATTTTATCCCAGTGAGTCTCTGACTTTCTATCTGAAGGCGTTAGAACTGGCTTTAGCCACCCGGGGGCTGCCCCGTAAAATTTATGTCGATAACGGGGCTGCCTTCCGCTCCCATCACCTGGAACAGGTGACCGCTTCTTTGGGTATCGCCCTGATCCATGCCCGTCCTTATAAACCCCAGGGCAAGGGTAAAATAGAACGCTTTTTCAGAACCGTTCGCTCCGATTTTTTATCCGGATTTAAGGGAACCACTTTTAAGGAGCTGAACCAGGCCTTTGAGATCTGGCTGCGGGAAGTCTATCATCAGCGCAAACACAGCGCTACGGGGTATCCCCCCTTCAACCGTTTCGCCTCCCGCATGGAGTGCTTACGGCCCGCCCCGGCCAACCTGAAAGACTATTTTCGTCAAGCCGCCCGTAGACGGGTAGCCAAAGACCGCACCGTCAGTTTGAACGGAAAACTCTTTGAAGCCCCGGTCGGTTTAATCGGCCAACAGGTGGCCCTGCGTTACCATGAAACCGATCTCGAACAGGTCGAAGTGTTCTTTAAAAACCAATCCTACGGTTTTTTATATCCCGTCAATCTCCAGGTCAACAGCCGGGTCAAACGGGATAAAGATAACCGGTTGGTCCTGGAAACGTCCGACTCATCGGCCTATCACGGCGGGGCGCTGTGGGAAAGGAGCCACAACTCATGACCGCCCAGTATCGCACCTTCTTCGGTCTTTCCCGGGAGCCCTTCCGCTCCGATTTAAACCTCAAGGAAATTCTGAAAACCCCGGCTTTATCAGCAGTCCAGGACCGTTTCGATTACACCGTCCGCCTGGGCGGGATCGCCTTAGTTACCGGTGAAGTCGGCTCCGGTAAATCCACCGCCTTGCGCTATGTGGCCGCCCAACTCCATCCTTCCGAATACCGCACGGTCCCCATCACGGCCACTCCGGGTTCCATCCTGGAACTCTATCGTCTCATCCTGGCTGAACTGCGCATCGAAAAAACCAGCTCTTCCCGGGCGGTCCTGACCCGCCTTATCCAAAAGGAAATCCGCGACCTTTATGAAGCCAAAAAAATAAAACCCATCCTGATTATCGATGAGGCCTCTCTCCTGCGCCTGGAGGTCTTTGCCGAACTTCATACCCTCACCCAGTTCGATCAGGATTCCAAACCGTACCTGCCCATTATCCTGGCCGGTCAAAGCCCTCTGATCGATCAACTTATCTTCCGCACTTCCCACCCCTTGGCCTCCCGCATCCTGGCCCGTTGTCATCTCAAAGGCGTCTCCCGCAAGGAAATGGAAGCTTATCTGATCCATCACCTGGCCCTGGCCGGCCTTAAAACCAACCCCTTCGAAGAGGCGGCTATCACCGCTATCCAACAAGGTTCCGGCGGTCTCTTCCGCAAAGCTAATCACTTGGCTCGGGGTGCCCTAATTGCCGCCGCCACTCAGCAATCCCTTACCGTCACCGCCGAGCATGTCCGCCTGGCTGCTACAGAAATCTTCTAACTTTTCCCCACCCAGGATTTTAATGTCCTGGGTGGTCTTTTCCCCCAATTGTTTCTTCGATGACTTGCGGTAGGCTAAATAACTTGGATAATTTTCTTTCGGCCCATCTAATCAGAAATCTTATGACCATTTAATTTGAAAAACTACACACGGTCAAGGAGTAATAATGGGCCAAAGGCAAGAGGAGAAAGGGAGTCTTCTAAAGGAAATGAGATTATGCAGGGCCATACTTTACAAACTGAATACCAGTTGAACTCTTTCGTTTTTTTTAAATTGAAAATTAAAGGACTACAGGAAGCTATACGTACTTGAATTCACATAAAAATTTCGATTGATTTCCAAAATTCCCATGTTCACCAACAAATATGACGATTAGTGTGTGCCAACAAGAAAACTTCTTCACTTTATCTTTGATTTTCTCCCTTTTAATGGTAAAAAGTCAATAAATATAAAGTCGTTGGGGAGAGATTACAGTGCCAACCTGGAATGCAAAATCAAAAGAACAAAGTCTTAAATATCTATACCCTGCTTTAGCCAAAGAATGGCATCCTATTAAGAATCCAATGTCCCCGAGGGATATTAAGTCAGATGTCAACAAGTCAGTCTGGTGGATCTGTCCCAATGGTCATGAATATCAATCCTGAGTCTATTATAGAACTGTTAGGGGTCGGGGTTGTCCCTTCTGTTCAGGACGAAGATTTTGTGAGGAAAATTGTCTCAAAACTGTTAACCCTGGATTAGCTCAAGAATGGCATCCGACCAAGAATAAGCCGTTAACCCCAGATCAAGTTTGGCCCAATTCTAATAAAAAAGTATGGTGGGTCTGTTCGAGAGGTCATGAATGGGAAGCTAATATATCAAATAGAAACCATGGAACTGGATGCCCTTTTTGTAATAGAGACAGACGTAAATCATCTAAAGAGAAATGAGAAGCCGACGGTTTGAGATGTCCTCAATGCAATAATTAAGTTTTACTAAATATCAGTTTGAGAAAATCGACCGCCTGGTCATGAATCCCCGGAAGCTTGCTTTCTCTTGGTATAATAAATTTTCAGATTCTACAAATGGTATCTGAAAGTATGAAATTTTTGATAATAAAAAGGGGGCAGATCTTTCAAATTTTCATATAAATAACCCCCCACCTCTTTTTTTCAGTGGTGTATTCCGGCGGGCGCCGTTTTCAAAATGCGATTGTCAAAAAATTGCGGGTTTTGAAGAACGTCGTCGAGTTCAGTGGCGGAGGAGAAGTTCGCGATCTTATAGGCATCGCCCTCGTGCAAGATATACGAATACGTCAGATTTTCCCGTCGCCAGTCGTTCGCTGAAGTTGGCGCCTCGAATACAAGAACCGGGTCGGCATCGAGCACGAATTTTACGTATCCCAACGCGGATCCCAATTGCGGAGTCTGAATCGCCTGCATTCTGCGGCTTCGCATCGAGGCAAGCCATTGCCTCACCCTTTCCGCGCTCTTGGGAGTGAAACTGCTGGCGTACAGTTCGTTGTTGCCGACCTGGTGGGCCAGAGTTGCATTCCGAAATGAGCCCAACAAGGGAGCGGGGAGTTTTGCGGTCCTGTCTCCGAGCGGGAAATTCATCGGTGATCCGTTGAATTCGAGAATAACCGGATGCGCACCGGGATTAGACTTGCCGCCGAGAGGAATCGGATATTCGTAGCGCAAATTGATGTTTGGCAACGGTTTGTAGGCATCAGGCTCGGTTTGTGCCGCGCGGAAAGCATTGAGCACCATGGCTTCCACCGGCGTGGAACTGCTCACTGCGCTCAGCCGCAACTTGCTGTTCTTGTCGAACCCGACATAGAACGCCTCGCGTCTGGGACCATCTTTCGTCATGGATTCCCAGACGAACATGGTTTTCGACCCGATTTCGATCTGGGCAATCACCTTCAGATTGTCGAAATCGAAAACACTTCTGGCCTGATCTATCCAATTTTTTGGGCTGTCATTCACCATGGATATGACCGTCGTGCCCAGACCCTGCATCTGGTCCGGAGATGTCCAGACACTTCCAAATTTTGCCGCATCCGCTTTGCGAATTGCCTGCACGGCCGTGACAAACATCTTCTGTTCTTGGCTTAACGAGAGCGAGGCAAACTTGTCGAAGGGAATGTTGTAACTCTTCATTTCGACCTTCAAATAGAGCGGGCAGTGCATGGGCCGGCCATCGATCTCGACCGGGACAGGGATGCTGACACGGCTGAATTCGTGTCCGAATGCCGTCGCTGACGCAGCCAGCAGCGCGAAAGAAAATCCCGCAGCGAATAGAATGGCTTTCATTGACTTGCGATTCCCCGATTTAGGTTGATGCGCACAGTTTTGAAAAAATGGTTCGAACATTTGATAAGATTTTTCTTTTTGATAGAAAGAGTATAAGGATTTGATAAGACCTTTCTTTCGATGAGAAAAGTATAAAGCAGGGGATGGACACCCCAGTAATCGTCTGGAACCCCTATCACCGCGGCCTCCAGGACCTTGGGGTGGCTGTGCAGGACATTTTCAATTTCCACGGGATAGATGTTTTCCCCGCCGCGGATGATCATATCTTTTTTGCGCCCCGCCAGGGTAAGATAGCCATCCTCATCCATGCTGGCCAGATCCCCAGTATGGAGCCATCCGCCGCGCAGGGTTTCTACGGTTGCCTCCGGCTTGTTCCAGTATCCCTTCATGATTTTTTTCCCCCTGGCCACGATCTCGCCCACAGTTCCTTTCGGGACCTCTTGGTCCTGGTCATCCACGATGCGAACCTCGCCTTCGGGAATAGACCGGCCGATGCCAGCCAGACGGCGGGTTTTTCGGGCCACTTCTTCTGGACTCCCTTCCAGGCGATGATCTTCCGGGGTCAGAACGGATACAATGCCCGTAGAACTCGGTCAGGCCAAAGTAATTAGTGAAGTCCGCCTTGAGGAGTTCCTTGGCCCTCATGAGGAGTTTGACCGGCATGGGAGAGGCGCCGTAGCCGATATGTCTCAGGGAGCTGAGGTCTTTCTTCTTAAATTCAGAATGATCCAGGATCCCCTGGAGCATAGTGGGGACCAGGTAGGTGGAAGCTACCTTATCCCGTTCCACAATATCCAGAAACATCCCTGTATCGAATTGAGTCAACAGAATCTGGGTATCCCCGCGATAGAGAGGGAGGAGGGTACTGACCACCCCGGCAATGTGGTACATGGGAACATTGAGCAGCAAGGTCCCCTTTCCTATGGTGTACCGATCAGTCAAAGGGGTGGTGATATTGGCGTGGGTGATCATGGCCCCTTTGGGATAACCGGTGGTCCCACTGGTATAGATAAGGCAAGCCGTATCATCTTCCTGGACGGAGTGACAGGGAAAGGGGTCCGGGGACTGCCGCGATAGAAGGGGCTCGTAAGCCACTATATCCGACCGCGGCTGTCCGAGAACTACGAAATGCGCGATCGATGGCAAATGAGGTCGGATGTCCTGGATGAGGTCCGCATAACGATCGCCGACAATCAAAACCGAGGGGTTGGAGTTATTCAGGATATAGGAGATCTCTTCCTCCCGCAGCCGGAAGTTGAGATTTACGAAAATCCCGCTCGTTTTACCCACAGCATAAAGCATTTCACAAAATTGGTAACAGTTGGTTTGAAGGATAGCCACCCGGTCCCCCGGCTTTACACCCATTGCGGTGAAGGCCCAGGCCAGGCGGTTGGCTCGTTCTTCCATTTGCCCGAAGGTTAATTGAAGATCGTCCTGGACGACACAGGTTTTATCTGGTACGGCCTGGCCGCTCTTTTCAATGTAAGAGGCGAAATTCATAGACCCTTCTTTCTACTTTCTGCCGTTGATGACGGGAGGCGTACATAGAGCCTTGGGGATCTCGACCACCTGTCCCCAGCCGGCAATATGATCGAACCATTTATTGGGGAAGACCAGTTTGGAAAGATAGATATCGCTGAGCATCAGGTGGTCTTGGGGCCGCATAAACAGAGGGCCGGTAATCGAATCGTACTTGTCGCCCTCCCAGATTTTGATAAGCCCATCGGAATTGGTGGTTTTGGCCCTTTGCATGACGTCAAAAAGCCAGTAGAGGCTGATGGCGCTGCTTCCCAGAAAATTGGCCGGCCATTTATATAGAACATGGTTATAAGGTTTCTGCCAGGTTTTCCATTGGGCATTCCAGAGTTCATTAAATTTTTTATTCATGGCCGTACTGATGCTGGGAATGTAGGTTTGCAGGACCACCATACCAGCCCCGGCCGGACCGCCGATCATCTGCAGCACATTGGGATCGTCTACATAAATGCTGGCCACCGGCGTCTTCAGGCCCATCTGCCGCGATTGTTTCAGCAGGTTTTCATTATCAGCCGACCAATCGGTAGTGATGATGACATCGGCATTGGAAGCCTGGACCTTGGTCAGGTAAGGGGCAAAGTCCTTTAAAAAGATGGCATGATAATCCTCGCCCACAATTTGGGCCCCCGGTTTAACTTTTTTAAGGGCCGTTTTAAAAGTTTCGGCAAAGGCATGGCCATAGGCATAATCTTGGCAAAGAAGGTAAAATCTCTTTTCCGGACGTTTGGCATAATAGTTGGCCAGGGCCAGGGTCCATTGGGTGGTATTGGGACAGACCTGAAAGACATAGGGATTCCAATGCTCATCATCCAAAAGGAGATCGGAATAGGAGCAGTTGTTCATAAAAATTTTCTTATATTTCCCGGCCAGCATCTGGGCAATGACCGCAATGTGGGTGCCTGCAGTCCCCACCAATACATCGACTTTGTCCTCCAGAATGAGCCTCTCGCAAATTTTTTTGGCAATATCGGGTTTAACCTGGGTGTCCCCCTTTATAATTTGGATTTTTTTCATTTTCCCATCGACTAAAATCCCCCCTTGGCTGTTGATGTCATGGGCAACCCAAGCCATGGAAAGATAAAACAATTCGCCGGAGCTGGCCCCAGGTCCGCTGAAGGGATTGATGAGTCCCACTTTAATCGTGTCCCCGGTCATGAGGGTTTCGGCCTCTGTGGGATTGAAAGTGGCCATATTCCCCTTTAGGGGCTGAAAAGCCGTGGCCGTTCCTGTTTGAAAGACCAAGCCACAAAAAAGAAATGAAGATACAGCGGCCATGAACAAAAGACGTTTCAACAAAGATCTTTTCATTTTTTCCTCCTGTTCCGTTCCGACTCGGACCCCACTGGATTTATTGCACAACCTAACCAAAATGAGCCTATCTGATTTCGGATTATGAAGTCAATCAAAATGCATGCAACTAAGACCGGGGTTTAATCTCTTTGCCGATGCAGGGCTTTAACCCCTCCTTGCGGAC
>CAWIRY010000118.1:0-14141 GCA_963838485.1 uncultured delta proteobacterium
GGATCTTGTAATAATATCCATGGTACGGTGAGTGCTTCTCACCTTTTCTATCCGTGTATCCCTCTTTTGTGGCCCTGGCAACCAGTGGCCCCAGGGGACTGCTCTTCTCTCCCGGTGCGGCTTCCCAGTATAAACCATCCTTTTTGCCCTTCTGGCTCATAAAATGTTGAGCGTATTGTAATACCCCGTCCCCATTGCGGTCCTTGCTGGTATATTCTCGCTGAGCATCCACATACGCCAGAGAAACCCGAATGGTGTACAATTCGTTCCTGCCTATCCTTCGATTTATGATCTCTTCCTTCCCTTCTTTGGTGGAAAAGACCCATTCCTGTCCTGACTTCACAATGGGGATGGGGAAAGACCACTCGTCTTTTCCGATAACAGGCAGCATTGTCTCGTCATCCAACTTTGAAAATGTAACCCCTTCCTCGGCAGCCTTAACGAAACGTTTGCGACCTTCCTTATCGGCAACCTCATCGCCTGAGGATATGATATCCTTACTTTCGGGTCCAAAGATGGCCAATAATTCCTTGGTATCATTGTTCTTAACAGCCTCCACGAGTGACTTGAATGCTTCTTCTGGAGACTTGAACTTCCTCTGTTTTGTATCTTGAGCAAAGGCAAGAGAACTGAAAACAGTTACTATAATTATGGCGGCTATGAAAGCCGCTAAACCATAACGGGAACGGAAAAGGTTTCCTGAATTTGTTTTATCTCTAAACATAGTTTCTTTCCTCCATGTTTCAATAATCTGATGATGATTCCCTAATGATTCGCTACAGCCAAAAGTAAGCGACGTCCACCGAGGCATTATACAGTTCCAATCATTAACGCTTTCCACCATGAGATCCTCCACCAGCACCACCACCCGAAGGTCTTCCACCATGAAATCCTCCACCGCCACCACCTCCGGAAGGTCTTCCACTGGAGACTTGGCCAGCCTTGGAGCGGCTTTGAAATCCACGGTCGCTCGCGGCCCGCTCAAAATGGTGGTTGCCTGAGTGGTCAAAGGCACTTGAACGAGTCCCCTCATAGTGTCTTTCTCCATAGCCTCGAACGCCGTACCCGAGATCATAGTACCCTGGACCATAGGTCCCTCCTCCGCCGTACTCTGGACCATAGGTCCCTTCTCCAAGGTAACCGACACACCCAGAACATGCGATAAGAAGCAACATGCTTGAAATTAAGACAACCCTTCTTCTCATATTACCTCCTTTTCATTAGTATCTCATACGTTTCGATAGAACTTGTTATCTTTTATCTATTAAATTCCCTCTTTTTTTCGCCGGGTAGAATGCGGATGGAACATCATTTCATGGACTCTTTTAGAAGGTTAACGCACCCCGGAGTGTCCTAAACCTCAGCTTCAGGTTTAGAGAAGGTTTTGCCTCTGAATGGGAAGAGTATAAGACAAGAAAAAGGCACGATCAAGAAGGAAAATAGAGACAGAAGACAAGGGGAGGGAGGGGGACTTCCAAAGAAAATGGGATTATCCCGAGTTGGATAAATTGATTTTCCTTCCCATTTTTTTCCAGCTAATTCAAGGCCTGCAACCAGGTCTATCCCCTTCCACCCTGCAAGGAACCGAAATCCTAAATCTCTCAGATACCTAAATTTACCCTCTCCTTCAATTCTTTTCCCACCTTAAAAACAGGCAATTTTTTTGGCTTAATAGAAATTGGTTCTCCGGTCTTGGGATTTCTTCCTTTATAAGGAGCATAGTCTTTCACATAAAAACTTCCAAATCCCCTGATTTCAATCCTGCCGCCATTACCTAATTCATCCGAAAAACTCTCGAATATAAAATCAACTACTCTCCCGGCATCTTCCACAGAAATATTTTGTTTTTCTGCCAATGATTTGATCAGACCAGATTTGTGCATAAGAAAAGTCCTCCTAAAATAATTTTCGTAATAGGGGCCGTATTTTATGTTATCGGACTGTATAACCCCGCCCATCCATGCAGGCCCCGAAGGCCCGGAAGAACTCTCCGCCCTTCTGGGCTAATTGGGCCTTAGATAGTCCCTGGGGTGGCGGCTTAGTCGGGTCTACCCCGGTCTTGCTCGTTGCCCAAGCCTGGCATTTATCTCGGTCCTTTGCCTGCTGCTGCTGACTCTGCCCTTGGCGGGGGTAGATAAAAGGCTGGCCTCCCCCAGGAGGAGGTTGGCTTACATCACCAGTGGGAGGACTATAATCGGCTGGCGGGGGAGATGAATAATTATAGGTTGGCGGGGGATAATAGTAAGGATAATAATAGGCTGGTGGGTAGTAGTAAGGCCAACCCCAATACCAAAATAATCCGGGACCCCAGTACCACCCATAATGGCCCCCATAATAGCCTCTCCCATGATATCCCCTGCCGTAATAGCTTCTTCCATGACCTCCGCCTCTGTAGCCTTTACTATGGCCTCCACCATGACTTCCGCCGCCATCATGAGCAAACGCCGGGAAGGTAATGGGCAAAATAAAAATCGCCGCAACCAACATAATTTTTAATGTCTTCATATCCTCAATCCTTTTTTGTTCTTATTATAAATAGACGACAAAAAATTTAATATGTTAAATACTTGGTCCATCATACATATTTAGCTGGATACCATGAACAAAGGCTTGCGACCATTTGTTAAAAAATATCGTAACATTATGAACCAATAATATACTATTTTAAAAAATATGCGTCTTTTTATTCATATTTACTTAATAATATCAATAAATTAACCAATATTTTTTACTTGACAAATCAGTCAAAATTTTCTATACTATAATCAAAATTAGAAAAGAAATTAAAAAGTTAGCTGACTTTTTGCGGTTCATTAGCAAAATTTATGGGAGCCCGTTTGCTGGGGCAGATCACCAAGTGTGTGATATAAAGCGATTTTAATCACCTCGTAACTACGAAAGCCATAGGCTTTTTTTGTGGTCAATTTCGCTTTGTTGTTAAAGCCCTCTACAGCACCTAATGCGATTCGATCTTTGACCCGGAACCAATTGAGCAAAAGCTCCCAGTGATTGCGTAACATCTTGGCCACTTTCTTCATCGGGTCGATTCGGGAGCGCGTCGTTCTTTGACACCATTCGTCCAGAAATCGACCAGCCCATTTCGGGGAGGTATAGCTCCAAAAGCGCTGCAGATCCTCCTTGAGGAGGTAGGCGCGAACCGTTTTCAGATTGCAGGATAACAGTTCCTTCAGCTTTACCGTTTGTTTGTCGGTTAAATTTTCTGGCCGTTTCAGTAAACACCAACGACTATTAGTCAGGACTGGCTGTTCTCCTTTCGCCTTAAGCTGCTTGGCTTCTTGGGCTCTTACTTTGTCGATGGCTTTACCCACTTGACTCATAATATGAAATCGGTCCAAGATATGAACCGCCTGACCTGCTAACTCGGCCACTATCCGCAGATAGGGTTTCCACATATCACTGCAGATGAAGCGAAGCCGGGCCGTGGCCTCGGGGCCAAAGTCTTCAAAGAAGGCCCGTAAGGTTTTCTGGGTCCGCTCCTGACCTATCCAGAGTAATCGTCGGCACCCGATATCGATTTGATAGACCATCGTCAGGTATTTAGGACCCTTTTTCCAGAAGATCTCATCAATGCCGATAGCCGTAACATTCTCAAGATCTCGATGGGCCAGTCCCCAGGCGACAGCCATCTTAACCGAGCGAAATACATTATCCCAGGTGGTCTGAAAGACCTCGGCCGTTTCTTTCCAACTCAGTCGCTTAGCCCAGCGAGCCAGGAACCAGGAAAAGGGGATGGTCATATGGTTCTTCCCTTGCGCCCAGGGAACCCGCTCTACCTTGACACCGCAACGAGGGCAATCGACCCGCCGGAGGCCGTAAAGGAAAAAAACAGCTATGCCCCAAAGAGGTACAAACTGAAACCATCGGACCGGCAAGGTGTCATAGCCGGGGCCTTTCTTCTCACAGCCCGAACAAATCGGGCGGCTGTTCTGACGAGGACGAATTTCAATCTCCAGGGTCATTTGAGTTCGTCTTCTCCTTAATCGAACTTGACCATATACAAAACCACTATGCTTTTGAACCTGATTAAGGATATATTTGATCTGCATCCCGTTTCTCCTCTGGCGATGGTTTGTTTTCGCACAACTTCCATCTTGCCAGATTTGAGAGCGGGATGCACTTTTATCTTAGTCTAACGTTAACCCCTTTTTATAGGGCCATTTATTACCCATAAATTTTGCTAAAGAACCCTTTTTGCTAAGTCATAAAGCTTAAGTCAAAACGACTGACACCAGCGAAAAGAGACCTTCGGGTCTCTTTTCTGCGTTTAAGGGAAAAGGACTTTTTGAAAGGAGGGTTTTAAGCCATGTTTCTTGATGAGATTGGAATTTACGGTTGGGGTCCGATTGAGCCTTTGATCCTCTCAGCAATACTTGCGGACCTCTCGGTTCTCCTGATCGGGGATATCGGGACCAACAAGACCGAAGAATTTTGCTTCTCTGTCAGGTTATTTAACTTTGGGCTATAATTTGTGAAAGTCGGGATTTGATCATACGGGGACTGTCAGGTTTGATGATTTCTAACTTGACTGTTCTCTTGACAGGCCTTTTCAAGGGAATTGAATCCTTTCTTTTTTATACCCGAAAGGGGTGGAGAAGCCGTGTACATTGATGGAAATTTCCGGGCGTCGGGGATCGTTGCTGAAAACCTTAAAATACCGCTCGAACTTGCCGTCAAGCCTATTCGTTTCCAGAGCGATGACTATTTCTCCTTGCCCACCGGGCTGGATGTACGGATCATACCGTACAACTTTCATACTTCAAGTATATTTTATTTTGGTAATGGAGAGGAGGGAATCTCCGACATTGAAAACCTGGAACACTTTCTGGACGATGGCAGGAGCTCTGGTCAAATCCCCGGCATCATAATCATCCGGTGAAATGGAAATCGAGGGGCCGGACAAAGAATAACCTATTTCCCCCAGCCATCCGAAGGAAAAAACCAGACTCAGTCCGACTGCCAGTAAGAAAAGAGTTTTTTTCATTATTTGGTATTTTCTGACTCCTCCGCCCGTCTGTCAAGAAAATAATCTCATCTTCCCCCACTAAATACCATTGGCCCCCTGGACAACAAGACAAAAAACCATTCCAGATCTACCAATTTACACCAAGCAGGAAATACTACCTCGTACTGCTCTTTTCCATCTTTCATTTTGTTGCGAGAGGGACGTTTCTAAATTGGACCTTAAATTCACCAAAGTCTATTTCCAACAGCGATAGCAATTTGGGGTTGGAATTAATCCCTCCAAAGATGAGCCTCCACTTCATGGGGATGTTTGTAGTAAGGGTGTTAGCTACATAACCAAGGGCATCAGCTACGGGATTGGCTGATGACTCATTTCCCATTTGCACTATGCTGGCACTAAACTCATTCCCCATATCATCGAAAATTCTAGAACGTTTACTGATACTTAATCGCCTGTCTTTGACTTTGTTGGTTACCAGAAAATCACAGACTATAATCATCCCTGCCAACCTGCACCCCTGAAGTTGAAACAGGAAGCTTTTCACCTCCGTCTGCTGCTGACCATTGGCTACTGGTTTAGGAGCGGGAGTGGCGGCCTGTTGTCCTCCAGGGGTAGCACCTCTGTCAATACCCTTTGCCAGAAGTTCTTTGATTGCCTTGGTCTTGGGGATGTCTCCCTTGACGATGACAATCACTTTGGCTGTGTCGGTGGCGGTCACTCGGGCAGAGACCCTCACACTGTCGCTAAAGGGGGTGAAGGTGCCTGTAACGATGGCGTCCACCCCGGCGATCCGGCCTAGTTCCTTGACGTTCCTTGGGTCCACGAGCCCGGACATGGAAAGTTTGTGCTCGGTCAGGATGTTCTTCAGGTTGTTCCTGTCAACTACCTCAAACCCCTTCCCGTCTTCGGCCAAGTCAGAGATAAGCTCCTCAGCCAAGAACCTCCCCAACTCTGTGGTGCTCCCTTGGAGATCAGTGAAATCGGCCACGACGATGTTCTTCTTTCCAGCCTTCAAGATCTTTTCAATCATAGTTGCCGAGAGGGTCTTGATTTCCTTTTCGTAGGCAAAAACCGTATCGGCTGAGGTTAACAAAAGACAACAGAGAACAGTACAAATCAACTTCTTCATGCAATTCCACTCCTAATGCTTTTTTGATAGGATTTCCTCTTTTATAGGAAGAGTATAAGACAAGGTAAAGACAGAGACAAGAAGATAAAAAGTAAGGGATGGCAAGGTGACCGACGGGGTTTTTGAAGAAATTAAGCGGATTCATTTAGAGAGAGGTTTAATTGATTTCTTAAATATTTCCTGTTCTCTGTGGTTCAATGATACAAAAGTTCTTCCCTCTTTCTTATGGAATTTTATTTTATCTTCTCTGGCCAACCATCCCAATGCCTGGTATACGATTTCCCCTTTCTCTTTTAGAATTTGAGGAAACTTTGAAATATCAACACTTCCTTTCTTTCCCATAATCATCCAAACTTTTCCAGCCATCTCGCCGATCATCTTTTCCATAAATTCTCCTTTCAATCATCGAGCTATGATAGGGAGACTGAGAACAAACTAAAGTCTGGGTTCTTGACTCAGAACCTTAATTCCACCGAATTTTATACACTAGGATTTCAAAATTTTACGATCTACGGCTTTCAGGATATCCTCTTGTTTCTTGGTCAAGGTGACGACTCGCGAGACCTTGAAACCTTTCTTCTCGTCTCGTAGATACACCTTGTACATCGAATCCAATTCTATCAACGCTTCTTCAGCCGAAATCTTATGCTTCTGCAGTTTGTACTGGAGAAGCGAGAGCAGCAGGTAGGCAAGATAGCAGATAAACACATGCGCTTTGACCCGGTTGTACAGCCAGTGGCGTATGGGGCGCAGACGGGTAACGCCTTTCAATGTGCGAAAGGCCTTTTCTATCAGGTCTTTGTCGAAATAGAGTCGAACCATTTGATCGAGGGGCAGAGGAGTGGTTGAGAACAGGCAGAAAAAACCGTCGAATTCTTCTGCTTCGGCCAGAACAGACTTTCGCAATCCGTTACCATGGGTGAAGTATTTTTCCATCCCCGCCTTGATGGCTTTCCCCTGGCTCAACAGGTCGCGAGCCTGTTCAATTTCGTCGTAGCGCGATTCCCGCAATTCCCGTTGCTGCGATTGATTGTAACAGATTGTCAGCCACCCCGGTGTTTCGCCCATTCGGTATTCGATCCGTACCCCATAAAAAATGTTCTTTCGCAGACGAATCCGATTCTCCAACTGCACCAATAGATTACGTTCTGTCATCTCCCGCACGATCTGAACCAGATGGCCTCGAATGGGCAAACCGCATAGGGTTTCCCACCCAATCGTCTTTGCCTGAGCTATGTTTTCGGAAGAAGCGATGCCCCGATCATAGATGACCAACCCCTGGTATATTTTGAACGGCCGCAGATCGGTGAGGAAATCCTTAAACAGTCTCGCATCGTGAATATTACCGTCCAGTACCTTATGACAGACTGGAATGCCCGAATCCTTGGTGACGGCCAGACCAACCTGGATTAGTGGGCGCCCCTTTACGCCCTCCTTGTCGTGTCCCAGTTTGGCAAGACCGCAACGTTTGCCATAAAGATAGGTATTCGTCACATCGTAAAGGATGCCGGTCAGAGGGATCCCGTAGACCTGCACGACGCGCTCGAAAATCCGTCGTTGCACCTCGGTGGCCTCTATCGATTCCAGCGTGTCGAGCGAATCGAGCAGCGATTGTTCGGTAACCCCCTCGATATTGAGGAGCAGGGAGAGATCGGTCCTCTGGAACCAACGCTCCATCTGGTTAACGCTTTTGTAATCGAGACAGTGCGCGTAGACCAGTGAAAGAACTTCGCTTGCCCGTGGGCCAAGCATCAAGGGCAGGTCGATCTGGTTAGCCAGATGGTTCAACACCAGCAATGGTCCATAGAGTTTGACCTCGTCCACCACGATATCCGACAGGGAAGAGGACAGAATGGTTCGTCCATCCGCCTCCTTGCCAATGTAGCGGATATGTTTTTGAACACATTTACCGTCCACCCACCGGTTTTCGACCTCTGCCAGGTAAGTTTTACCATTCTTGTGTATTTTTCGGACAAAGCTCATAGTGTATATAATATACACTATGAGAACTGGAAAAGCAAGTACTATTTTCCCTCGCGGTAAAATAAATCTATCCCTTTCAGGCCACTATTATATAGATGAAAACCAGAAAAAGAAGGTTGCTCTTGACTACGATATGCGGCTAGTGTACAAAATGTCGCTGGAGTTCAGGTCAGAAGTAGTTCGTTCCTCTGCCTTCCTAATTTTAATTCCTTTTATATCATGACTAAAAGGAAGAAGTTCTTAAATTTCAAATAAAATTTTCCAACAAGCCGATATCAATGATCCCCTCCAAATCTCCAAAAGAGATAATCCTCTAATTTAACGACAGATAGAGAAGAATCTAAAATCAAAGAGGAACTATTTCCTTAGATCGAATTCAGTCCATTGATGGACTCCGATTCAAACCTGATTTTGTCAACAAAAATATCCGCTTCGATTAAAATCGGGCTTTTACTTCCATCGGTTTTATACCAGTTGCCTAACGTCCGCACAAGATGGTGGCCGGGTCCACAGTCCCAAAAAGCCTTTAGACCATGGACCCGGCAGTCGCCGCCACAATCGCTGGAAGAACGTCGGAAACGTGTAATCGCATATCTTTAGCAGAATTTGTCTCTTCATTTCGCCCCGGCCGATCCCTCCTTTTTACTTCCCGCCATGGTCTGCAGTATTTGATGGATTTGATCTAATTCCTCACCATACTTGTTCCAGTTGGCCTGTTTGAGATATTTCAAGGCCTTGTTGTAATGAGTGAGGGCCTCTTGGGCCATGGTGGAGAGAGGACCGATGGGCTGATTGCTGACCGCTCTTTGTTGTTGTTCCTCCGGCACGCCCGCCACGGAAAAGACCGCACGCAGTGCCGTGTCGAGGTCATTTTTCATTTCCAACTGACCATTTTGAACGGCAATTACCCGTTTGAGCTGCGGCATCTGGCTCTGTTCCGACTGGAGATAAACGGGCTCTACGTATATGAAGGAATGAGCGATGGGGATGATGAGCAGATTCCCCCGAATCACGCTGGAGCCTTGTTGGCCCCACAGCGTCAGCTCCGAAGATATGTTCGGTTGCTGGTTGATACGGGCTTCTATCTGCATGGGACCGTAAATCAATTTCTCTTTGGACAGTGTGTAAATCAGGAGTTGTCCATAGTTGCCGCCATCGCACCGAGCGCACATCCAGGCGACCATATTATCTTTTTTCGATGGAGTGAGCGGAACCATCAGAATAAATTCTTCTGATTCCGTCCCCGGCAGTCTCATGATGATGTAATAAGGCAATATGGATTGTTGCACATTCTTATAGACTTGCTGAGGTATGCTCCACAAATCCTCACGATTGTAAAAGACCTGCGGGTCGGTCATATGATAGGTGGCATACATTTGTGCCTGGATGTTAAATATGTCCGTGGGATATCGTATATGGATCCTCAGAAATGCAGGCATGTCTTGGGCCGGTTTAAACAAGGTGGGAAATATTTTGCTGTAGGTCTGAACAAGTGGATCCGAGGGATCGATGATGTAATAAGATACATCTCCATTATAGGCGTCGATAACGACCTTGACCGAGTTCCGGATATAATTGATGCCACTATTATTCTGGCTCTGACCCCAGGGGTTCCGAGTAAGGAAACATGCTGGAGGTTGTATAGGCATCATGAATCCAATAGAAATGACCGTCCTCGCCGACAACCATATAGGGATCCGAATCATATGAAAGAAAAGGCGCTATGGTCTGGTCTCGGTCGGTAATGATGCGATGGAACATGATGCGGCTCTGGTTTGTGATGTAGCCAGAAAGAGGAATATTTATGTCAGACAAATCCAGACTATAGACCAGCCTTCGGAAGTAGCTGGAAAGCTCCACCCCGCCCTTTCCGTGATAGGAAGTATAGACATTCTGGTTGCCCTTGGGATAATCGAATTCTTCAGTGGTGGTATGGACAACGGTAAATCCATTGGTTTCTTCGCCATAGTAGATTTCCGGCCGTGTGATTGTCAGAGAGGTGCTGGACTGCGGCGGGATATTCTGGACAATAAAGTTGGGCATGCCGTCCTCGGTGACTTCGTTGACGGGGCTCATGACAATACCGTATCCATGGGTATAGACGAGGTGCATATTGACCCAGGTTCTTGCACGGGCGGGCAACTGGGTCGAGGGCAATTCCCTTCCGGCAATCGCGACTTCCAGGTATTTGTTTTTAAAATGATAGCGGTCCACGGCCACGCTTTTGAAATCGTAGTAAAGCCTTATTTCCTGGAGCTGTTTGTAGGTTTCAATCAACGGCCGACGATCCCACAAGCGTATGTTGTGGATGGTGGAATCGTTTTTTAGGATATCGTCGTATGACAGGCTGTCCTCGACCGGAAACGGCTCCTCCCGGGCCTTATCGAGGCCATAGCCGAGACGGGTGAACTTGATATTGTTCTTTATATAGGGTGTTTCCTTAGCCAGTTCGTTGGGTTTCACCTCATATCGTTCAATGATGATCGGATAAATCCAGGAAAAACCGATGAAAACAAGGAAGTATATTCCTACGGCATAAACCACCCACTTCCATCTTTTTATCAGGGGCATGGCAAACAGCAGAATGGCAATGAGAAGGCTCAAAATCAGGAGAATCCGATAGGCCGGCATTTGGGCATGAACATCCGAGTAACTGGCACCGTAAGCAACGCCACTGTTGGAATACATCAGACCGTACACCTTCAATACGTATGACCAGGCCACCCCCAGGGCAAACAATCCGGCCAGCGTTACCAGATGGACTTTCACCTTGGAATCGATATAAAACCGGTCCGGTCGAATTACAACAGCTTGATCTAAATAATAGGAAAAAATGACGGCGGCGATTGTAAGGATTAGCGCAAATGAACACCATTGCTGTAAAAAATTGTAGAGGGGCAGCCTGAAGACATAAAACCCGACATCTTTGGAAAAAATGGGATCTGCAATGCCGAATTGAGAAGCGTGGATGAACTGCAGAAAGGTCATCCAAGAACTGGACGCACCCAATCCCAGCATACCCGATATAATCAAAATGATGACGGTCCACATACTGGAAGCGGGTCTCCCATGAAAAATATTTTCGAGGGTTGTAACCGGTGATTCAGGGGTAATCACCTCGACCGATCGCGTTGACGAACCCCATTTTCTGGCGATGAAAAGGTTCACCCCTCCAAAAAGGGCGAAGATAAGGAAAAACGCTGCAAACGCTAAGGCCTTTGCCCATAAAACCGTGGTAAACACCTGGGCAAAACCCATATTTTGGAACCAAAGCCAGTCGCCGTAGTATTGCATAAATAGGCTTAGTACCACCAAAGCGACAATTACCAGCCCTCCAACAGCAAATAGCCCTTTCTTCCGGTTCATGAGGTAGCCTCCCAAATACTAAATTGATAAATTTTTAGAGCCCCGTCGAATCTGCATTGATGTGAGTCGACCATTCTATTCTTCAGAAATTCTCCTTCGGCATCGGGCCGGATTATTTGCTGATTATGTGTTTTTGATTGTTGCGATAACTATTTAAAATAGATAATCTGCCCCAAAGTCTCCAGACTGCTCCCATCGGCTAAAGGGAGTATAAAAGAAACCCAAAGACGGGTAAGGAGATAATGAAAAAGATCAGTGGGGACCCTTCTCTATGATGCTCGAATGAACCCCTTGCTTTCCATCCAGGGTATCTTTGATGGATTGAATCAATTCGGTGCGGGAAGCACCTTTCACAAGGTACCCGTCCGCACCGGCCTCCAGGGCGGCTATTTGGTATTCAGGGATTTTGTGAACGGTGAAAGCCAGAATTTTAGTCCCAGGCCATTCTTGCTTGATTTCCCTTGTAGCGGCTATACCATCCATCCGGGGCATGGATAGATCCATCAAAACCAGGTCGGGATGGAGTTTGGCGACCATTTCAACGGCCTCCTGACCATCTCCGGCTTCACCAACGATATCGAAAGTCGGGGAATTAGAAAGAATGGATTTTAATCCCTCTCGGAGAACGGGAGTGTCATCGACGATTAGGATGCGGATCTTGTTATCCATGGTTAAAGAATCAGCTTGAGGTTTCAGGATCGCCTTATTGTGGGGTTCTGAAAGAATCAAATCGAATTCCTCGGTTTTTAGGAGTTGTATGGCCTGTTCGAGTGGAATGGGGGAGCGGATTATACTTCCTGGATATTTAATAAAATAGGTAACTTTAAAATCGGGGTCGATGTGCAGGATTTTAATTGGAGTATTCATTGTTGACCTTCAATATCCACCCGAGCAAGGCCCTAGGAAATAAAAGATATCCGGCCACTAAATCAAAAAAATACTTAAAGACAAAATTATCTTTGCTTAAATAGGTCAATAAGGGAATATAGGTAAGAGAGTATTTTGAAGAAAAAAATACTGTATTTATAGGGGATGGTTATTCCATAAAATATGAAATTTGTTATTTCAAAAAAAGGGGTAGTATTTTCTAATTTTACTTACATAGACCCCCATAATTACACGGGCCAAACGGCCCTGATAACCGTCCCTTGTCCCTTGGCGGATTCGATGGAAAAAGAACCATCTGAGAATTCAACCCGTTCTTTCATACTGGAGAGCCCCAAGCCTTTTTTCGAAATCTCCCTGGAGAACAGACTTTCCGGATCAAATCCTTCCCCATTATCTTCAATAGACAGTTCTATGGTGCCGTTGACTTTTCGCAACCCGAGGCGCACCAGGTCGGCTTTGGCATGTTTGCCGATATTATTCATGGCCTCCTGAGTAATTCTAAAAAGTGAAACTTTCAGATATTCCGGTACTGCCTCTTCCCTAATGGTAACCGCTCGTTCAACCTTGATGCCATTGTAAATGGTTCCAAATCTCCGGCAGAACCAGGAAAGGGTGGGTACGATACCCAGGTCATCTAAAATAGGAGGCCGCAAATCGGACTGTATTCTTCTGGACTCTTCAATCGTATCCTGGATAAGGGGGATAAGGGCCTCCAGGGGTTTGGAAATATTCAAGTTCCCGTCCTTGGGAAGATGAAGTAAGGCCTCTTCCGCCTTGAATTTGATGGCACTCAGGGACGACCCCAGGACATCGTGAACCGCCAGGGCGATCCGTTTCCTTTCATTCTCCTGGGCGGAGAGGATCTGTGAGGCCAGGATTCGCAGTTGTTCTTTTGATTGAGCCAACTCCGAGGTTCGTTCACGAACCCGGACTTCCAATTCTTCCTTGGATTTGCGAAGCTTTTCCTCCATCCGCTTACGGTCGGTGATGTCGTGAGCAACTACGAATGCACCTTCGGGTTTTCCATCTTTGTATGTGAAGGTCATGTTCAGTACGCCGTAAACCTCCCGTCCGTCTTTTCTAGCTACTTTGTATTCCAGGGCACCAGGGATGACTTCCCCGGCAAGAAACCGGCTAATCCTCTCCCGAAAGACTGCCTTCCCTTCATCGTCCAGGAGGTCAAGAGGGCTCATAGCCAGGAGTTCTCCCCTCGTGTACCCGAGAACCTGACACATGGCATCATTTACGCTTATGAACGCGGGACGATAAAAATCGACCTCATAGAGCATACTTGGGGCGTATTTTATGAGAAGCCGGGATTTCTCCTCGGACTGCTTGAGTTGCTCTTCCATTCGCTTGCGCTCGGTGATGTCCTCGAAGTATACGGACATACCTCCTCCCTCCCGAGGGAAACACCGGTTGTGGAACCAGCGGCCCCAGGGCTCATAAAAATTCTCAAAGGCGCGGATTTCTCCAGCTGCGGCCCGGCGGTATTCGCTTTCCAACTGGGTACCCAGCGCGAGGGGAAAAACTTCCCAGTGGCTCTGTACCAAGGACCTCTTCACGGCGGATATCTAATATACGCTCGGCCTGAGCATTAACATAAATAAACCGCCAGTCCCCGTCGCAAGCAAAAAATCCGTCTCCAATACTCTCCAGCGTGATCCGTAGTGATCTCTCGGCTTTTCGGCGTTCCCCAACCTCCCTTCGGAGTTGGCTATTGCTTTGAGTCAGTTCAGCGGTCCGCTGATCGACCCGGGGCTTCAAGATGATCTCGCGACTCCCGCAAGG
>CAWIRY010000119.1:0-3512 GCA_963838485.1 uncultured delta proteobacterium
AACCTTACCTGACAGGGTCGTTGCCCTGCCTTTTCCTCAACGCTAACCACCATGCCTTTTGACCACAGCAGCTTGAGGTAGTTTGGGGCCTCTACCTGTATACCGACCCCGGAGGACCTACCTCCATCTCTGTGCAGCCTCGTGGCGCACTTATGGTTTGAATTCTTGGATTTTTTCAAAAATGGAAGTTTGACGAGGAAGCTATACGTAACAAAATGGTGATTGAAACATAGAGTAATGAAGATCATCATTTGTCTGTTTTTCCTTTTGATTTTAGGAAAAGAGGCTATGATGATCGATCAATATCCTGAATTTGGAAGTGTTCCTAAATCGAGTGAATCGCGGAGGCCCGTTAAAGAGGTCACTCGTCAGAAGCGGATTCAATTCGGCCCAGTAGTACCTAAATCAAATTCATAGACATGTAGTGGGAGATTTTCTACTGAGTCCGCAAGGAGGGGTTAAAGCCCTGCATCGGCAAAGAGATTAAACCCCGGTCTTAGTTGCATGCATTTTGATTGACTTCATAATCCGAAATCAGATAGGCTCATTTTGGTTAGGTTGTGCAATAAATCCAGTGGGGTCCGAGTCGGAACGGAACAGGAGGAGAAAAATGAAAAGATCTTTGTTGAAACGTCTTTTGTTCATGGTCGCTGTATCTTCATTTCTTTTTTGTGGCTTGGTCTTTCAAACAGGAACGGCCACGGCTTTTCAGCCCCTAAAGGGGAATATGGCCACTTTCAATCCCGCAGAGGCCGAAACCCCCATGACCGGGGACACGATTAAAGTGGGACTCATCAATCCCTTCAGCGGACCTGGGGCCAGCTCCGGCGAATTGTTTTATCTTTCCATGGCTTGGGTTGCCCATGACATCAACAGCCAAGGGGGGATTTTAGTCGATGGGAAAATGAAAAAAATCCAAATTATAAAGGGGGACACCCAGGTTAAACCCGATATTGCCAAAAAAATTTGCGAGAGGCTCATTCTGGAGGACAAAGTCGATGTATTGGTGGGGACTGCAGGCACCCACATTGCGGTCATTGCCCAGATGCTGGCCGGGAAATATAAGAAAATTTTTATGAACAACTGCTCCTATTCCGATCTCCTTTTGGATGATGAGCATTGGAATCCCTATGTCTTTCAGGTCTGTCCCAATACCACCCAATGGACCCTGGCCCTGGCCAACTATTATGCCAAACGTCCGGAAAAGAGATTTTACCTTCTTTGCCAAGATTATGCCTATGGCCATGCCTTTGCCGAAACTTTTAAAACGGCCCTTAAAAAAGTTAAACCGGGGGCCCAAATTGTGGGCGAGGATTATCATGCCATCTTTTTAAAGGACTTTGCCCCTTACCTGACCAAGGTCCAGGCTTCCAATGCCGATGTCATCATCACTACCGATTGGTCGGCTGATAATGAAAACCTGCTGAAACAATCGCGGCAGATGGGCCTGAAGACGCCGGTGGCCAGCATTTATGTAGACGATCCCAATGTGCTGCAGATGATCGGCGGTCCGGCCGGGGCTGGTATGGTGGTCCTGCAAACCTACATTCCCAGCATCAGTACGGCCATGAATAAAAAATTTAATGAACTCTGGAATGCCCAATGGAAAACCTGGCAGAAACCTTATAACCATGTTCTATATAAATGGCCGGCCAATTTTCTGGGAAGCAGCGCCATCAGCCTCTACTGGCTTTTTGACGTCATGCAAAGGGCCAAAACCACCAATTCCGATGGGCTTATCAAAATCTGGGAGGGCGACAAGTACGATTCGATTACCGGCCCTCTGTTTATGCGGCCCCAAGACCACCTGATGCTCAGCGATATCTATCTTTCCAAACTGGTCTTCCCCAATAAATGGTTCGATCATATTGCCGGCTGGGGACAGGTGGTCGAGATCCCCAAGGCTCTATGTACGCCTCCCATCATCAACGGCAGAAAGTAGAAAGAAGGGTCTATGAATTTCGCCTCTTACATTGAAAAGAGCGGCCAGGCCGTACCAGATAAAACCTGTGTCGTCCAGGACGATCTTCAATTAACCTTCGGGCAAATGGAAGAACGAGCCAACCGCCTGGCCTGGGCCTTCACCGCAATGGGTGTAAAGCCGGGGGACCGGGTGGCTATCCTTCAAACCAACTGTTACCAATTTTGTGAAATGCTTTATGCTGTGGGTAAAACGAGCGGGATTTTCGTAAATCTCAACTTCCGGCTGCGGGAGGAAGAGATCTCCTATATCCTGAATAACTCCAACCCCTCGGTTTTGATTGTCGGCGATCGTTATGCGGACCTCATCCAGGACATCCGACCTCATTTGCCATCGATCGCGCATTTCGTAGTTCTCGGACAGCCGCGGTCGGATATAGTGGCTTACGAGCCCCTTCTATCGCGGCAGTCCCCGGACCCCTTTCCCTGTCACTCCGTCCAGGAAGATGATACGGCTTGCCTTATCTATACCAGTGGGACCACCGGTTATCCCAAAGGGGCCATGATCACCCACGCCAATATCACCACCCCTTTGACTGATCGGTACACCATAGGAAAGGGGACCTTGCTGCTCAATGTTCCCATGTACCACATTGCCGGGGTGGTCAGTACCATGTTTCTGCAGATTGCGGACGGGATAGGTAGTTTTCATGGATGGTTCCCACTATGCTCCAGGGATCCTGGACCACTCTGGAATTTAAGAAGAAAGACCTCAGCTCCCTGGAGACATCGGCTAACGGCGCCTCTCCCATGCCGGACCAAACTCCTCACGAGGGCCGAGGAACTCCTCAAGGCGGAACTTCACGGATCACGTTTGGCCTAAGACCGAGTTCTACGGGCATCTGTATCCGTTCTGGACCCCGGAAGATCTATCGCCTGGAAGGGAGTCCAGAAGAAGTAGCCCGAAAAACTCGTCCGTCTCGGCTGGCATGGGCCGGTCTACATCCCGAAGGCGAGGTTCAGCATGGTGGACCGCACCAGGGACGCAAGAGGTCCCGAAAGGCAACCGTGGGCTGAAGTATCGTGGCCAGGGGGAAAAAAATGAGTGAAGCCGAGACCCGGAACAAGCCGGAGGCAACCGTAGAAACCCTGCGCGGCGGATGGCTCCATACTGGGGATCTGGCCAGCATGGATGAGGATGGCTATCTTACCCTGGCGGGGCGCAAAAAAGATATGATCATCCGCGGCGGGGAAAACATCTATCCCGTGGAAATTGAAAATGTCCTGCACAGCCACCCCAAGGTCCTTGAGGCCGCGGTGATAGGGGTTCCCGACGATTACTGGGGAGAGATCGTCAAGGCGGTCATTGTCCTCAGGATGGGACAAAAGGCTGTGCCTGAGGAAATCATCGAATACTGCCGGGAAAAAGCTGGCTAGTTACAAGAAGCCGGCTGTCGTGGAATTTGTCGAGGCCTTGCCCAAAAACGCCATGCTGAAAGTCCTGAAAAATGTCCTCCGCGGTGAACGGCTCCGGTAAAGAAAATCAGATTATTGACCTTATATTCCACCTATTTTCATACACTAGGGTTTCA
>CAWIRY010000120.1:0-5698 GCA_963838485.1 uncultured delta proteobacterium
AACCCTTTTTTCTTCCTGAAAAACCCTCTCCTCCGTCTGGGAAGTGCCCCCAAAAAGGAAACAACCGGATAAAATCGGCAGGGAAAATGGATCAAGGGCGATGATCGCTGTGTCGTCCCAACCACTGGACAAAGTTTCATTCGTTTCCAGCAATAGGTCGGGAATTTCTTCGGGGCGGGAGGTTTTAAAAAGTTTCAGGATAGTTTCCTCCCTGCTCTGAGAAGGAGGAAGAGGGATATTGGCCAGACCGTCGGTGGCCAACAAAAAACGGGTATAGGGCATGATGGGCAGAGCTTCTACCTGAAAAAAGTGGGACGTCCGTCCCACCATCCAGAAATTATTTTTTGACCATTGCCGGCCCTCACCTGTTTGAACATTACAGGAGAACAGGAGGCTGTCTCCCGTGTGGAAGAGGAGACCGGTCATCGCTCCTTTGATTCTTAAGAGAAGGATTCCAGTAAAGGTACAACTGTCGCCAAAGGACAGGGCTTGCAACAGATGATTGGATTCGGCAATCAGTCTCCTTTTCAAAATTTTTACCTCCTTCTCCCCATAGACCCGCTCTCCGGACGGGGAAATGATTCGGATCAACATCGTTGCAAACATCTTCATAAACTCCCGAGAGGTCGAAGGATTACGCTCCGAGCCGTCGGCTACGGCGAAAAACCTCCGGGAAAGGTCGAGGAGCAGGCAATCTCCCATCCCGGCCGAAAGAGATGACCCGATTAGGCCTTCCTTAACACGGGCACCGAGAAACGGGGGGCACCTAAGAGACCTTTTATATCGGTTCACCAACACCGGACCGGCTGGACAAAGGACATTAGGATTTAGGTCTTCGGCCCACCAAGGCCCTGGTGGTATAGACCACAACATCCTCGTCCCTTTGGTTTTTGATGGCATTCATAGCTACTATGACACCCCGTCGGTCATCCTTTTCCTGGAGTTCTATCACTTCCACCTCGCAGTGTATGGTGTCGCCGATCTTGACGGCCCCGGTGAAACGGACTTGATCCATGCCGTAGAAAGCGATAAAAGACCTGGGCAGGGCCACATAGGCCCCGAGGCGGAAGATCAGGGCGCTGCCCACACAGAGGGTCAGCATGCCGTGAGCGATCCGCTCACCGAAGGGAGTAGTTCTGGCGTATTCCACGTTGGTATGCAGAGGGTGCCAATCTCCGGTAAAGGCGGAAAACAAAACCAGGTCCGTCTCCGTGATCGTTCTACCCGGCGAGACCAGTTTTTCCCCTACGGTATAGTCTTCAAAATAATCTCTGTCCATCTTTCATCCTACCGACTTCTTTCCTTTTATTTTCTTCCGGGCCGGTTCCTTGCTCAAGAAGCCATGTTCCAAAAGACTCATGATCTTGATCTCGGCCTTTTCCACGGGAAACTCATCATGGTTGAAATCCGGATTGTAGACATATTGCCGGATCGTCATGTCCACCGCCCCAAAGATGACAAAAGTGGCCGCCATGGGGGAAAAATCTCGGCGAAAAATGCCCTTTTTCTGGCCTTCGCTAAAGATATCGGAAACGCCCTTTAAGAAGCGATTGTAGCTCTCCCAATTTTCCGGGGTATAAATTTGCCTCAACCTGGGAACCTCCATGATTAGAACCTTCATCAGGTTGGGATTCCTCTGGTAACTCCGAAAGATGAAGCCGAAGATAGCCAGGAGTTTTTCTGTAGGATCGGTAATGGTTTGGTTTATTTTTTCCATGCGCTTGATCAGAAAGTCCCAATTCTCCCGGTAGATGGACAGCAGGATGTCTTCCTTGCTTTTAAAATATTGATAAAGGGAACCGTAAGCCACACCGGCCTCCCCGGAAATGTCCAGGGTCCGGCTAGAGTAATACCCCTTTTCCGCAAAGACCTTGACGGCCGCGTTCAGGATGATGTCTCGTTTGGGAGTTTCATTTTCTTTCATAAACGGCCTCCGGCCTTAACGGCAATTCGATCCCCATGGATAAATAGCAAAATGACTGACTAATCAATCATAAACTTTATTTATCGAACCTTTCAGTTATTGTCAAGATAATATTTTTGGTTCTTTCGTGAAAAAGTTGGAAAACGGGTCAACAATTATTAGAAAGCCCTTTAAATAGGGATTGAAATAAAATACATCGGATTTGAACCGCATCTGGTAAGGTTATTCTGCCAAGAAAACAATCCCAGAGGGCCAATCCGATGCAATTAGAGACTATCACAGAATTGTTAAGCATACCAAATTTTAAAGTCAGTCCTCTGATTAAAAACGACGTGGGCAGTCTCTACTTCATATTGGAACTGATCGAGGAAACCGAGCCGATCTGTTCCGGTTGTGGTAAGGCCCACCCTAAAAACCACGTCCATGAAACGGCCCAGGTGGTCGTGGAGGATTTGGGTATAGCGGGAAAGCGGGTTTTCCTGCATGTCCCCAAGCGAAAGGTCATCTGTACGGAGGACTATCGTATTCGAGTGGAGGAGTTTGAATGGCTCCAGGGCCGGTTTACCAAACGGTTTGCCGCTCAGGTCAACCGTCTGACCTCGATTACTACGAACCAGGAGGCCGGCTGGTATCTGGGGCTAGACGATGAAGTCGTTTACCGGATAGACCGCCGGAACCTGGAAGCCTTGGCCTTGGAAAAACTGAACCCTGAACCGGTCCCCAAGTATATGAGCGTGGATGAAGTCGCTTGGCAGAAATGGCATAAGTATGTCACCAACGTGGTAGATATCGAGCAACGCAAAGTGATTTGGAACCATAATCACCGAGGCAAAGAGGTTTTAGAGAGCTTTTATAAGGCCCTGGGCTCCCAAGGCTGCCAAGAGATTAAAGGGGTGGCCAGTGATGGTGCCCAGGGATTTCTATCGGCCACCCAGGAATATGCCCCCCAGGCCTTGATTGTCCTGGACCATTTTCATGTCAAATCCTATCTCAATGAAGCCGTCGATACGATCCGCAAAGAAGAGTTGAAAAAGGCCCGCCAGGAAAACAACCAGGAATTATCCCAGGTCCTGCACAGCAACAAACGTTTCATCCTTCTCCAGAATAGAGTTTCCCCCAAGCAACGGAACCTCTTGGACCAGCTAGCCCAGCTCAACGAACGAGTTTACCAAGCCATGTTATTAAAGGACCAGTTTCTCTCCATTTACCAGGCCTCTAATTATAAAACAGCGCGCACGAATCTGCGGGTCTGGATCGGAGCGGCTATCCGATCCCAATTTCCTTCTTTCGTGGAACTGGGATTCAAGTTTTTTCGGAAACGACAGTTCGTTTTAAATTACTTTCGCCTCAAGATAACCACCGCCATCTCGGAGGGGATTAACAACAAGATAAAGCGTCTGAAGCGCATGGCTTACGGCTACCGTGATGTGAAATACTTTTTGCTCAAGATCCATCAGCATTGCGGACTGCTCAACCCCAGGCTTCAAACTTAAATACGAAAGATAGAAACTTTTTAATTAGTCCTGAAAGGGCTATTTGCATTATTTGCCTCGGGGAGATCGTCGCTTAGCTGCCTTATGGGGCATCTTCCCCAGTCGTTCTCCCTGCTGATCAATCAAGGCAATCAATGAAGCCGCAATGGTCCAGGCGATCCTGGGCAATCTGCTGATAGTTGAAGGCGTGACGGAAATGGTCCGGACCAAGTTTCACATAAACATAACGCTTAGACCCGGACTCCTCATCCTCTTCGAGCTTCTTGGCCACGTTATGCAGGTGGTTGGCAAACAGGCGGACAATCTCGTTTTCCCGGGGGAGGACAACCGATCGGATTGAAATCGCATGATGGGAGGCGTCCAGGGATTCGGTCCGGTTGCAGGTTACGATCAGTTCTTTTTCATTCCAGGCATAATTCCCTTTTTGGTGTTCATTATAATAATTCAGGTATACCTTTCCTGGGAAACGGGTAGCAAAGTCCCGGGCATTCCGGATTTCAGGCAAAGCATCGACCCCACAGCGGGAGACATTAAAGTTCCGCATTAGGGGGTCCAGTTCTTCCCAGTCGCGATAAATCCCAAGATGGATAATCTGGCAAGGGTCGTTTGATTTCCGTTTCCCGATCACCACATGGAGGTCTTTCCCTTGATCGACCCCCATCGAATAAGTTCCATATAAGTCGTTATCCTGGGAACCAATTCCCTCACTCCCACATAAAGCCAATACCTCCTGGACGGTCAAACGGTTCTCGGCCTCCACATAGGGTATCCCGATTTTGAGGTTATAAAAGTCAGCCAGGTTGTTTGTGGTCCGATATTGATGGAGGATATCCCCCGGGTCCACAAAATGGGAAAAAAGCTGAGAATAGTGGTAGCCTCTTTTATCGGTGATCGATGGATGTTTTGCTATCCATTCCCCGAGGGATGGGTTTAACTTGGAACTGCATCTCATACAAGCCCGGATTACCCGGCCATCTGTCTCCAAAAGGCAATCCGGAAAGGTCTCCTCCAGGCAGGTATAGTACCCGCAGGCCGGGCACTTCAGGTGCCAGTACCTTTGATCCGTTTCCTGAAAGGCCTTGTCTATACCGTAATCCGGTAAGGTCGGGTTGGAGAGTTTAAGGGTTTCCCTGAACTCCGAATGGCCCATCCGCTCCATGGCCATATCAATCATATTCTGAGGCGCCTCGTCCAACTCATCAAAGATAACAAGGTCAACCGGGATAGACTTCAACCCAACCCGAGATTGCATCCCTCGAAGGTAAAGAAAGGTATTCCAGACCCGTTTGATCCCTGCGGCATCGGTCTCCTTGACCCATTGGCCGATCAAATCCGGGTTGTCTTCGATCAAGGGGGAGATCCGGCCCTTGGAAAAATCCAGGACATCGGACCGGGAGGGGAATAGGCATAGTATCCCCTTATAACCCTTGTATCTGGCCCCGTAGAGGGCCTTGAGCATGGCCTTGGAGGTCAGGCCAAGCTGAGCCGCCTTCATCTCCACTACGTCAGGATGGTCATCGTGAAAGGGTTCAATCAGGTACTCGTGACGGTCAAAGGTGAATGGCCTCCCATCAAGAATAACGCCTTTTACCCATTCATGGAACAAGGGCCTGTCCCCCCGGGGGCTGAACCGCTGGTCAAGCGACTGTAACAGATGCTCGTAAAGCTCGACCTTCTTTGAGCCGTTGGATAATGCGGTCCCGGACATCTTCGCTCACCTCCCCAATTATCGATAGAACTTCCTGTTGAAATTGTGCAATAGCCTCCACATCATAGAGGGTTTTAAAGATATCCAGTTGCAGGGATAACTGACCCCGGATCTCCTTCATGGCCTTTAAGGCAATATCCTGGGGCGCCTCGCTGGCCTGGGGATCGGCTACCGTTCTCCCCGGACAACCATCATGGCCCGGTCAAGTAATGAATTGGCGTGGTCGTTGATTTTCTGAAGTTGTTCGATCGAGTTTAAATTCTTGGTGACGACCCGGTGGGCATTTTCCAGGGCCACGCTCTTGACGACGTTGAGATTCAGTTCCTTTTTGACCTGGCTGACAGCGCCGGGAGTCACGCTAAAATATTTAGCAATTTCTTTAGTGGATTTACCTGACATAACTAATTGATTAAATTTGACTTTATCTATTTTACCTTGAGACATTAATAAATCCTTCCTAAATTCAGCTAAATTTTACTAAATTTTGCTAAATAATTTAGTTGGACGGTTAAGTCTGGTTCGGTTCCAGGGAAACTTAATCGGCAGATTTGGATCAAATTGTCTTCTGGAGAC
>CAWIRY010000121.1:0-17176 GCA_963838485.1 uncultured delta proteobacterium
AGACCGGAATCAAACACCTTCGAGTCAGAGGTCTGAAAGCCGTCCGCTACTGTGTCAACTTGAAGGCGGCTGGAATCAATATCTTTAGGGCTGCTGCCTTCAAAATCAAGGAGAAGGCCAGGCTCCTAGCCCAAAAGATGGGCCAATCCAGTATCTATAGCCCGTTTTCGGTTGTCAAAGAACATCTTTTAAAATATTTCGGTTCACCAACCCTTATTTGGGCTGATGACTACTACAAAATTCTTAAATACGCTACCTGACTTTTTACAGGACCATCAATAATGACCTTTAGCCCTTCTAAGGGTCAATTCCTTTTGTTACGTATGGGTAGGTGTACACTTCAATGTCGTTTGGCAAGCCTCCAATCCTCTGCCAAAGCCTTCTCCAAACGCTCCACGAAGGCTCCCAGGACCGGCCGGGGTTGTGACCTCCTACGGTAACTAAAAGCCGTCTACTGACTGCGCACCGCCTTGCGAACTGTGTTACGCGAAATCCCCAGCTCTCTTGCCGTGTCCCGAATCGAGTTGCCGTCACGCTGAACCA
The DNA here is from genome assembly GCA_963838485.1 of uncultured delta proteobacterium. Lineage (GTDB taxonomy): Bacteria > Desulfobacterota > RBG-13-43-22 > RBG-13-43-22 > RBG-13-43-22 > RBG-13-43-22. The sequence goes on from CAWIRY010000121.1 coordinate 544, forward strand.
GTAACCGAATTTTCCGAATAGTCTCCATAATAAGCATCTCCCTACAGCCCTCCTTCTGCCCGATTGCCGACAGAATAAAGAGCTGATTGGGGTGGGTCAATATTGAATGCCGATTACGCCAAAAGGTGGGTCATTATTGCACGCCGATTTACAATAATTATTCAGTAGGAGTCCCTAAAAAGTATAAATGGGACCCATTGAAAAGGACTGGTAGGGGGTTGGCTGCTTGGCATGGTTGGTTCAGATAGATGTATAGAGGTATAGCCCTTTACTCTTGTTGTATTACGACTGGTAGAGGGAGGAGAAGTTTAAATTAGCTTTCTATGCATAATGAGGTGGGGTTTTTTATTGGGAATGGATTTATCTCTGGGTCAGTAATGGGCCAGGTAGCTATTAATTTAATTAAACAATATCAAATAGTTAATACCCGTTACCGTGGGTTCGAATCCCACCCTCTCCGCCATTAAGTTATTGATTATATTATATTTAATTTTTAAAAACCTGTTAGACAACTGTTAGATAGCGCAAGTTAACACTTCACCTTTTAGAACTATTTCCAACCCTGATTCAACCCCTGGATCAGGGTTTACTGTTTTCCAGCCATTGTCCTATTGTAAGGGCTGCGATCGTTCTTTTTTGGAGGAAGGAAAGAGCAACCGGCAAAAACTGAATCCAAAGGCCGGCTCAGGGAGGATATATCTGTAATACATGGGAGTTGTCGTTGAATGGGTGAATGAAGAGGCAAGGCAACGAGATCAGTGAGGGCTGAAAAGAGGGGTTTCTATTGGTCTGTTTGCTACTCAGACCGGCAATGCTTTCGTTTTCTAGGTGAGTGGCGCAGGGGAGCTTCCCCCCTGCGGTCGAGTAGCCGCGCACCTTACAGTGCGCAGCCCTCACAGAAGCCCGCCTGCAGATTTCCCGCACGAGCCTCTTCAGCAGTTGATTCACAGTACGGCGAGGGATTGCATCCTTACAAAAGGAATGTACAACCTCGGCGATCGTTTCTCTGCTATCCTCTCAAGTCCTGTTTGCATGGCTGGCTTGTTCCTTTCTTTGAATAAAGGGCCGGATCCTCCCTTTGCATGGAGCCCATGTTTCCCTCAAAAGGCTCAACTGCCGCTAACCGCTTCCCCATGTAGCAGGCTTTCCCTGCCTCAGAGTACTATCAGTTAGTCCGACTCCCGGCAAATCATCCAACCATCCTTGCTTCAAGGGCTTGTCTGGTTCTACAGCTTACTTGCTGAACTTGCCGGGTCTCCCGTGTTCACACAAAATCTCTTGTCAACATGCCGCAGGTGCTGGACCCCGGTGGCATCATAGCTACCTTGCCTATATCGGTAACTGTAATACTGCCTTCCCCGTTGAGAGATCGGGTCGGCTGCCACACACCGATCGATTTCGGGGCTACATACCCTTTCACTTTCGTTACGGCCTATTGCCTCCCTGTTTACGCTTCACAGTGCTTGTTCCCATCTTGTATAGATAGTCCGCCCACTGCGCAAAACTCGGTTCCTGGCTGTTGGCTAAACTTTGCCAGAGTGACTATCTCAAGTCACCAGACTCTGTGCGCCTCACGGCGCACGTCGAGTAGCCGCGCACCTTACAGTGCGCAGCCCTCACAGAAGCCCGCCTGCAGATTTCCCGCACGAGCCTCTTCAGCAGTTGATTCACAGTACGGCTTCCTCTGCTATCCTCTCAAGTCCTGTTTGCATGGCTGGCTTGTTCCTTTCTTTGAATAAAGGGCCGAATCCTCCCTTTGCATGGAGCCCATGTTTCCCTCAAAAGGCTCAACTGCCGCTAACCGCTTCCCCATGTAGCAGGCTTTCCCTGCCTCAGAGTACTATCAGTTAGTCCGACTCCCGGCAAATCATCCAACCATCCTTGCTTCAAGGGCTTGTCTGGTTCTACAGCTTACTTGCTGAACTTGCCGGGTCTCCCGTGTTCACACAAAATCTCTTGTCAACATGCCGCAGGTGCTGGACCCCGGTGGCATCACCGCTACCTCGCCTTTATCGGTAACGGTAGTACTGCCTTCCCCGTTGAGAGATCGGGTCGGCTGCCACACACCGATCGATTTCGGGGCTACATACCCTTTCACTTTCGTTACGGCCTATTGCCTCCCTGTTTACGCTTCACAGTGCTTGTTCCCATCTTGTATAGATAGTCCGCCCACTGCGCAAAACTCGGTTCCTGGCTGATGGCTAAACTTTGCCAGGGTGACTATCTCGAGTCACCAGACTTTGTGCGCCTCACGGCGCACCCCCCACAGTTCCGTACGTGAACCTCTCGATTCATACGGCTCGTGCCAGCCATACGCGTGAAGCCTCTTGGCCTCACACCGACACAGAGAGCATGAGTTCCTCCCATCACTGGTTGACCTATAGTCTCTGTGAGCTGGCTCATCCCCTTCGCTCCATCCCCATTACAGGGACTTCAGTGCTACTACAGGATGATCCGCCCCCTTTCACGGGCATTGATACTTTCCCCCTTCGTGTTCTGCACTTATAGGGTTTTCTCTTAGCATCCCATGAAGAGTTCCTACGTTCTGCAAAAGAGCCCGAATCAAGCTCGTGCCAACTGTACGCCGGGAGCCGCGTAGGCAGTAAATCAGGTATCCCCTACGCTGATCCTGGGAAGCGTTAAAGTCCCCAATTTTGACTCCATCTAAGTGGTGTTTCGACGCTTACATTGGTTAGCTTAATGCTCACCTTCTTGATCCTCACCTGACGTATCTCACTACGCCTTTTCCTCATCCGCTCACCACCTGGGGCTTTTCACCCCCAAGCAGCGTGAGGCGGTTTGAAGCCTCCCCCTGCAGGGCGACTCCGGAGGGCCTACCTCCATCTCCTTTGCAACTTCGTAGCGCAATTAACGCTCATCACCCTGGCTCTTTACCAGAGCAACTTAAGGTAGTTTGAAGCCAGCTCCTGTAAGCCGACTTCGAGGGACCTCCCCTCATCTCTTGTGCAGCTTCGTGGCACACTTACCGTTGGAACTGTGCGAAAAAAAGCGGACTACCTCAGATTTGAATTTGTGGTGTCATCGCTTCTTTTTTGGCCATAGCCGCCCCCTTCCTTTGGGCTAACTCGGAGCTTACCACATTGTCTAGTTTTTGGGGACCACCTCAAGATGCGACGAGGAGTGCGTATCGCCCTGGTTAAAGATCCGGATGGAAACATTGTCGAATTCGTAAACCGAAACTGAAAAACGAACGGTAACCGAGCGCTTTCCAAGGTGAAATCTTTATTTTTGGAATATCCCAGTTCTCCTTCATAAATCATGGTCCGGGTTTGCTGGGCAATGAGTTCCGGGTCTATTTTTATTTTGGCTACCCCGGTTTCGATGGCACTACGGGCCACGGCTGCGGCCACGACCGGTGGGACACGGAAGTCCATACTTTTGGGGACAATGGAGTTTGGTGTTAACTCCTTATCGGAGATCATTCCGGCAATAGCCTGAGCCGCGGCAATTTTCATGGGTTCATTGATTACCCGAGCCCGAACATCCAAGGCCCCTCTAAATACCCCGGGAAAGACCAATGAATCATTGACTTGATTGGAAAAATCCGATCGCCCGGTGGCCACGATCAAAGCCCCGGCTTCCTTGGCCAGGTCGGGGAGGATCTCCGGGGTGGGGTTAGCCAGGGCGAAAATGATCGGGTCCTTGGCCATGGAACGGACCATCTCCTGGGTTAAGGCCCCGGCTATGGAAAGGCCGATAAAGACATCGGCCCCTCGGACAACCTGGATTAAGTCCCCTTTTTTCTTTTCCAGATTGGTCTGTTCGGCCATTTCTTCCTTGATCCAGTTCATCCCTTTTTTACGGCCCCGGTAAATAGCCCCATGGGTATCACAAAGAATGAGCTGACGGACCCCTATTTCCAAAATGAGTTTGCTTACGGCAATGGCCGCTGCGCCAGCCCCATTAATTACTACTTGAAGGTCTTCCAGTTTTTTATTGGAAATTTTCAGAGCATTGAATAAAGCAGCGGTGACCACAATGGCGGTCCCATGCTGATCGTCGTGAAAAACCGGGATGTTCATTTCCTCTTTGAGCCGCTTTTCGATATAAAAGCAACGGGGAGCCGAGATGTCTTCCAGATTGATGCCACCGAAGGTGGCCTCCATCCGTTTAACAATCTCAACAATATCATCGGCGACCTGAGTGGCCAGGCAGATTGGAAAGGCTTCTACTCCACCAAAAGTTTGAAATAAGATGGCCTTGCCTTCCATGACCGGCATAGCCGCCCGGGCTCCTATATTCCCCAGCCCAAGAACGGCGCTGCCATCTGTTACAATGGCCACTAAATTCCCCTTAGCCGTTAAATCATACGCCAGTTCCGGGTTTTCGCGAATCAGACGGGCCGGTCCTTCAGACAAGGGAGGGAGATAGAACTGACCGAGGATATAATTATCCCTAATGACGATCTTATTTTTTATCTGAAGAACCCCCTGGTATCTACGGTGCAGTTCCAGGGATTCTTCCTTTAAGGATTGTTTTTCCCCCGAAGGAGGAGGAACTGGCCATTGCCCTTCATAGACATAGCGGCGTGTCTTTTCGGCAATCTGGATGGGATCGCATTCTTCTTTGGCCTCGCCGGTTTCGATGGCCGCTCGGGCCACGGCCTCGGCAATCCGGGGGGCAGTGCGAAAATCAAAAATTTTGGGCATGACATGATCAGGCGATAGCTCATCGGGAGCCACGCAATCGGCCAGGGCCTGGGCCGCGGCCAGGGCCATGGTGTCATTGATATTGCTGGCACGGCTGTCCAAGATGCCCCGGAAAACGCCTGGAAAAACCATGGCCACATCCGATTGATTAGGGAAATCCGCCCGATTAAAGACCATGACCCTGGCCCCGGCCTGGCGGGCCTCTTCGGGCATGATCTCCGGGGAGGGGATAGATAAGGCCAGGATAACCGGGTCCTTGGCCATTGAACGGACCATCTCGGGTTTCAAGGCCCCACCCACGGAGAGCCCGATAAAGACATCGGCCCCTTTTAAGGCCTCCTCTAAGGTCCCGGTAAAGCTTTCCGGGTTGGTTTTTTTTACGATTTCCCACTTGGCCCAGCTCATTCCCCTGGGTCGATATTTGTATAAAGCCCCATCCCGATCGCAAACAATGACCTGTTTGATACCGGCCTTGACCAGAAGATCGGCACTCATCAGACTTGCCATACCGGCCCCATTGATGACCACCTTGGCTTGAGGCAAATCTTTGCCGACGATCTTCATGGAATTGATCAGGGCGGATAGGACGGGAATAGCTACCCCCAAGCCGTGATTATTAAAAACCGGAATATTGGCCCCCCGTTCAAGATGATCGGTAATGGTAAAGCTCTGAGGGCTGGCAATGTCTTCCAGACAAAAGGCCCCAAAAGTCGGGGTCAGGGCCAGGGCCGTATCGATAAACTGATAAGGGTCCTGGGTCCGCAGGCAGATCGGAATGGCATCCACCCCTGCAAAGGTCTTTAAGATCACGGCCGTCCCTTCCATCACCGGCAGGGCGGCCTCCGGGCCGGCATGGCCTAAACGGAACAAACCTGATCCATCGGTCAAAATGCCCACAAAATTACCACGACAGGAAAGAGAAAAGGATTGAATGGGATCTCTGGCAATCTCCAAACAGGGTTCGGCCACTCCTGGGGTATAGACCAGACTCAGAATGTTGACATCTTTGATGGGGATCTTGGAGGTAATCCCAATCACCCCGTGGTATTTTTTCCGATAGACCAGAGCTTCTTCTCCGGCCCCATGTTCAAATAACATAGAAAGCCTCCTTACAGGTTCAATGATTCAAGGAAAGGTGTAAAAACTTTAAGCCATCTTCACTTGACCCATCGAATCTTTAAACTTTTATGTCAAACCACCTGAATACCCCGCGCGGGAGCACGGGGATGAAAGGGTTACCGCTATTTGAGGAATTGGTCTAAATGGCGCATGATTATAAAAGGGGCAAGCCATGCGGTATACGATACCAGCCTCAAACAGTTCGAATTTGATTTTTAATGCTCCGTGCGGAAGCACGGGGTTCTTTACTGAACCATCCCTTTAATCTCTTTTTTCATTTCTTCTAACTCGAGCCGAATGGATCAATATAAGGAGTAAGGCCAACCCCCCCCATATATAACCCACAACATGGTTTAAAAAATGCATCCCGAAGGAAAGCAAAAGCGCCTGGGAAGCAGAAAACCCTTGGGTAGACAGGACGGTACCCAGGACACCTTCGTAGAACCCGAACCCGGACAAGCCGCTGATGGGCAGACTGGCTGCGGCTTCGGAGGCAACCAGACCCATGAAAATGATCAATAAAGGCAGTGAAACATTTCTACCCATCATGGCCTGAACGAAAGCCATTAAAAGGATATAAAGGTAACTGTACTTTAGAGTACGAATAGCCAAGGAAATACCCAAAATCTTCCAAAAAATTCTGGCTTCTCTTAGGTCTCTGAAAGATTGGCTTATCCCATTACAGATTTCAGGGACACGACGCAGGGTTCTATTTTCTTTCAAGAGAGAATGAGATCGGTGATTCAACCAGCTGGCCAGTTTACGGAAGAAAGGTTCCACCCCAAAAACCAGGAGGGCTCCTATTAAAACAAACAGTACCGAAAATAGCCACAACTTGGGGTAACGGGAGGAGGAGATCAAACTATCCATCAACCCAGCCAACCCGAATAAAGGTCCCAGTGCGAGGAAATCAAATAAGAAAGCGTAGGCGAAGGAGGTCAAACTGGGATAGAGATTTACCCGATAGACCCGGTTTAAGAGGACCGGGTAGGAAATTTCACCGGTACGACCAGGTAGCAGATCTACCAGCATATTCCGAACACTGGTAACCATGAGCACGGCCCCAAAAGAAGGCCGAACACCGCTTTGGGAAGCCTTCAACAATATAGAATAGCGTATCGTCCTAAGAAAAAGGGCCGCCGTATAAAGTAGAAGGTAAGCAAGAAAATATCGGGGATCCAGGGCAAAAAACAGCCTCCTCCAATCGGACCACCGGCTATACGATACCAGGTAATATAAAAGGGTCCCCGTAATCAAAAAGGAGAGGAATAGGAGAAAAAGTTTTTTCATTATCTGGATTTTGCATTGAACATAATTTTGATTCTCTCAAAAAAAGTCCTCAACAGAAGGATTCAAATAGCAATCATTTGGCCCGTGTTATCTTTCGTGCTGAGCAGATAAGGTGGTTCTAAATGTACAAGGGGCATTTAGCAACCCAATTCCGAACGAGATCTTTTTGATCAACTATTGGGCATTAAGTTTTTCCCCCGTTCCAGGGCAATCCTTAGATAGGTTTCTGCCCCGCTTCCGGGGGGTTGATACAATTGTTCGTCCGCTTTCTTGATCAGCCGGACGGCCTCCGGGGGACAGGTCGTTGCACACAGACCGCATCCAATACACCGGTCCAAATTGATCGTGGATTTTTCATCCACCATCAGGATGGCTTCCATCTGGCAACGGCTGAGGCAGGTCTCGCAGCCTATACAGGCCTCGGGGTTGACGATGGCAAAATAATTGCTCTGAACCGTTCGGGCCGGAAAGGGTTGTTTCTTTAAAGAGCGGAGCATACCGCAACAGTCCCCGCAACAACTGCACATTCCACCCACCTTCTGGGCATTAAAGGGCTGCATGACCAAGCCGGCTTCTTCGTTTTTCTTGATAATCTCCCTGGCTTCTTCCTTATTGATGTAGCGGCCCATCTGGTTCTCCACATAATAATGGGCATGGGAACCAAACATAAAGCAGGCCTCCAGGGGTTTATCACAGCCTTTATCAGTTAATCGGGATATCGTTCGGCAGATACAGGGGGCAATGGCAATAACCGTTTGATCTTCAATAATCTTTAAAACGTCTTCGTAAGGAGCCACCGGCCATTGGGCTACCAGTTCCTTTTGGATAGGGATTGTCCGCATGACTGGTGTCTTAAACGACTGAATGGTTCGGCCAATGGCGCTCTCAAAATACTGGTCCATCTCCCGGGCAAATTCCGGATCGAGCCGGTTAACTTGAAACTCCATAATCCCAACTACATAGGGTACGGCTGCATAGCGGACTCCTTCTCCCTTTCGCTGTCTGAAGAGCAGACCTTTTTGGGCCATGACCTCCATTTTCTTAGCCAGTTCGCCTGGGTCGACCCCCATCCTTTTGGCCACTTCTTCCGGACTCTCCAGGACAGGATAAAGGTTCAGAAACAGCTCGGCTTCTTCCTCACTGAAAAGCCTTTTGAGCAGTTTAAGTTCCACTTGTTTTTCGGTGCTGGGATAACCCGTTGCCAGATCATCCAGCCTTTCTCGTAATCTCTCAAAGACATCCTTCATAAGGGTCCCTCCATTCCTTTAAAAAAAGAAAATTTTCGGGAAAATTAGGCCGAAACAAAACCCGCTTTTTGATAAGCATTACTTAATCTCTTTTTCTTATTTGTTTATTTCCGTTGTTAGTTTCTGGTAACAATGCACCAGCCGTGAAGCAATTACTCCCGCCAACCGTTCCATAATCCTGAGACCATCGGCAGGATGTTTTTCAAGAACTCCTTTCAGTCGGTCCCCATCAATCTCAATCACCCTACTATCCTTCAGACATCTGGCTGAAGCTGTGTATAGTCTTGGCTCGATAAGTGCAGACCACCCAAAGACCAGACCACTTTCTTTAACTGGGAAAATAAATCCTTTCTTCTCCCGGCAAGGTAATTTCAATCTCACCCTCTTCAAGGATGCATAGAGAATCAGCAAAATCTCCTTCTCTAAACACCTCAGAACCTGCGGAATAATTCTTCTCTATAGCCAATTGGGCTATCTCTTCCATGATATGGGAAGGAACTCTCTGAAAAAGTAGCACTTCTTGGATAAGCATGCCAACCCCCTTTCTATAGCAAAATAGCTACCTGTTTTAAAATTTCTAATGGTGCGCCTCATGGCGACTATGATCCGTGAGAGAAAATTTCAGTGCAGGTAAATCTGCACTTAGAATAACTGAATTTTACACGATTTTGGGTAAAGTAAATAGAGAATTTGTCCCTTGGATAGGACCATTAAATTAGAGGGGTCTGCCCAATATTAGCCTTTGAAATCTTGCTTTTTTGGCCAAATTAAAAAAACAAGAGTTCAGGAAGAAGGGCTTAGGTTACTTTACCTCATAGTTGCATAAAAAAAGTGCAAAATTTGGTTTAAAAATGCTTGAAGGTGGCTCCAGTATTGGTTAAAGTGAAATTAGCACATCTCAAAAAAACCGGTACAGGAGGCCACCCCAAGTGAAGTATAGCAAAAAGAATATTTTTAGTCGAATGTTTAAAATCCCCGTAATCAAATTTGAAGATCATCAACTAACCTCATTTGCCGGGCTGGTTATTTATCAGCCATTACTCCAGAGCTTGAATCTCAAAGCCCAACTCAAAAAGTGTTTTGACCATTTAAAAGTTTCTGAGATGTTGGGTCATCACATCATTATGCTGCTTTTGATTTTTCACCTTTTACTGGGTTTCCGTAAGCTGAGGGATCTGGACTATTATCAAGATGATCCCTTGGTCAAGCGATTATTGGGTTTAAAAAGGCTGCCAGATGTTTCAACGGTTTCACGGGCCTTGCGAACGATCGATATTCCGGCCATTGAAAAAGTTCGGGAATTATGCCGGAACCAAGTTATTGCCAGGCTGCAGAAGCTATCCCTTTTTCGCCTGACGTTGGATTTTGACGGATCCGTCCTTCGGACCTGTCAGCGTCGAGCGGAAGGGACGGCTGTAGGGTATAACAAAAAGAAAAAAGGGGCTCGCAGTTATTACCCTTTGTTCTGTACCATTGCGCAAACCGGGCAGGTATTCGACGTCCTGTTCCGTTCCGGAAATGTCCATGACTCTAATGGAGCACGAGAATTTATCGAACAATGCCTGCGCATCTTGAAAGAAGCCTTCCCTGGCGTAATTATAGAGGCTCGACTGGACAGCGCCTTTTTTAATGATACCATCGTACCTTTTTTAGAAAAACAAGGGGTTGAGTTTACTCTGTCAGTGCCCTTTGAACGTTTTGCTGAATGGAAACAAATGATCCAGGAACGAAAACGTTGGAAACGGCTGAATGACCGATGGTCCTGGTTTGAAACGTTTTGGAAACCCAAGAAGTGGGATAGCCGATTCCGTTTCCTTTGCATCCGTCAACGAGTCTCCCTGGCTTTCCGAGGTCCGATTCAACTGGACTTGTTCATTCCTCGGGAAGAAGGCTATGAATTTAAAGTCATTGTAACCAACAAGCGGGTCAAGGCTAAGAAGGTTCTGATGTTCCACAATGGGCGCGCAGACCAGGAAGGTCTCTTCGGAGAATTGAAATCTCAAACCCAAATGGATTACATCCCGGTGCGTCGCTGGGGCGGAAATCAGTTTTACACGATGGCCGCCATCATGGCCCATAATTTGACCCGCGAATTACAAATGGAGGCGCGTCCTAAAGAAAGAGGAACCACTGAGAAGAGATCTCCTCTTTGGTGTTTTGATGAATTAAAAACGTTACGCCATTTAATTATTCAAAGAGCAGGGAGATTAACAACTCCTCAAGGGGAACTGACATTAACCCTTAATGGTAATGAAACAGTCAAAAGGGATTTCTTTACACTTCTGGACGCTTTTAAAAAGGCCGCTTGACCGGTTTTTCTAAAATTTGCGCTTTTTTTATGCAACATCCGGGTTTAATTAAATCCGAATGGCTCAGGAGAGGGGATAAACCCCTCTCCGATGCTAACTCTATTTATTGAACCATCCTCATTGCCGGCGGATTCCACCTACAATCAAAGGCCTCGGCAGTGTTTATGAATGCCCTTTTCCCCGGACAATTGATAGCACTTCATTCCCAAGCGGACCCCCTTGTCTTTAGCCGTTTGGTTGCAATCCAGAATAGTCCGGTCTTTTCTTAAGAGCAAAACCGCAAAGGGGAATGTATCCCACATTAAATGAAAGGCCTTTAAAATCTCGGGACTGACATCGGTGTTTTTCGATGTTTCACTTGTTTCCATCAGGATTCCTGCAATTTTTTGAGGTTCCGGCTTATTTGGTTAAATTATATTAAACGTATTAAATAAGTTGACATAGTGAAAGTATTTTAGTTGGTTTCCAACGTTGTGATCTTTTGAAGATTGCAGTTTCCAGATCTTCTATAGTTTCAAAATAAACATTAGTTGTTTCTTCGTATCGCATCGTTTTCCATAATATTTCTTGACGGTTTAATTCGGGATGGTATGGCGGCAAGTAATGGATTTTTATGTGCTTGTGTTCTTTACAAAAGTCTCTGACTCTTTCCCCCTTATGCCACCGGGGACCATCTACCCACAGATCAACAATTTTATCCTTAAAATGTCCTGCAATATGAGAGAGAAAGTTTATAAAACTGTTTGTATTGCCTTTTTCGTGCTTCATTATGCCATGTCTACCATTTACCGGATCCACCCAACCCGTAACATTTATTCGTTTTTGATGCTGGCTGCGTGTATAAACAACAGGTTGCTCTTTACCTTTCTTAAACCAGACTCTCCCAAGCTTCGGGTGCAAGCAAAACCCTGCCTCATCCGCAAAAAGAATAATCCGGTTTTTAATTCCCTTCTGGATCATCAGGAGTTTTTTTTAAAGAGATACGAAATCCCTTTATGCCCTTCTTCGAAGCCTGAACAAAACGATAGGCCGGCTGTTTCAAGACGTATTCCAGTTCATGAAGTATCTGTTGTGCCCGCCGTGGACGAATGGTTACCCCGTGGAATTTCTTCAAATATTCAACAACCACTATCCCATCCCAGCGTGCACGCGCAATACCAAAATCTTTCGGTGACTTATGCAGAAGCCTGATCGAGGGCTTGTTTACATGAGTCGGTTACTCGGGGCGGCCGCCCTGACCTCTGTTTGTCTTGTACGCTCGTCACTCCTTCTTCATTGGCTTTATAGATCCATTTCACCACGCTCCATCTTGATAAGCCAAATAAGGAGGCTATGCTGGTCGATTTCCAACCCGACAAAAGCAATAATAATGCAGCTATTCGGATACCAGCCCAAGCCCCAGGGACGTCCTCGGCCATCTCAAGAAGTCGTTGGCGAGTTATCTGGGTGTTGGTTAAAGTCAATGCCTTCATTTGCCACCTCCCGATTCGATATCATTAAATCGGGAGTAGCTTAATAGATATATTTGTTTTTGTCAACTTATTTTTTGCGTTTACTATACACTAGTTTTTTTACACTTTTTCCGCCAAAAATTCAATAAATTTCAACTTCTTGTTATTGATCATCATTTGAATTGCTGATTATTTTAAAAGAAGGGGGTTGAAAATTTTCAGGGAGATAGCCACATAGCCGAGTACCCGCAGCTCATTATTTTCTCTTGATCCTGAAATGGTCCATCCCTGATTCTAATCTACCTTACCGCTAATCTTTGCCTCAAGAGAGTATATCTCTTCTCTATTTTATCATTTCTAATAGCAATGGCCAATGCCTTTTTCGTTCCAACCAGCACCAACTTTTTCCCCCTGGTTACCCCAGTATAGAGCAGATTTCTCTGGAGCAGAACATATTGCTGAATGAGAATTGGAATGACCACGGCCGGATATTCCGATCCCTGCTTTTTATGGAATCCTGTGCCACAATCAAACCACATTCGTGTTATGAAGGTCTACTGGTTCGGCTTGAGCCTTTCATCGAGGAACTGCTGAACGGCCTGGAAAAGCTGCATGCGATTCTTCTCCATGATGACCGTATGCGTCCCTTCGCCTATCTCGACGTAACGCTTATAGGGGACATTGGTCAATTTGGAAAAGTAGGCGTGGAGCATGTAGCTTGGCAGGTCTGCGTCCCATTCTGCGTGGGCAAGGAAGGTAGGGACTCGGATTTCTGCCGGGTCATAGAGTGCTTTTCCTGAACCCCAGAACTCGCGTCCATCCTGAACAACTCCGTTAGGCGCACGTAGCACTTGGGGCTTCTGATTTAGAGCCAATTGGGTCGGTTGCGAAAGTGGCATCCGCCCATGCCTCAAACCAACCAGGGGGGATCAGGGTAGCCTTCTTGTCCTCGGGCACGCCCGTAAGCCAACGGACCTTTGCAGCCTCGCGGGAGACGGTCCGGTAGGCTCCGAGTTTGCCCCCTGAGTCTGTAAGCGAGACGGTGTTCCGAATCCATTGTGGTGCGTATAGCACCAGTCTGTTGACTTTGTCCTTATTCTGCGCGGTGTACCAGCCCATGATGGATGTCCCCCACGACCAGCCAAGTAGGTTGATCTTCGATACGCCTCGGCGCTTCAGGATAAAGTCCACCGCCGCGCCTACGTCCTTGACCGCGGTCTCGGTGCGCACGATCGGCTCGTTGTCCGCGGCCGGCTTGTCCATCTCGGGCGGGCGCGTGGACTTGCCATAGCCGCGAAGGTCAACCAAGTACACGTCGTAGCCGTGCTGCGCGATGTAGTCCATCCAGGACAGGCCGTTCAGTTTTAGGTCGAACGCGGTCTCGGAGGGGTAGGTCGCCCCGTGCACACAAAGCAGGATCTTCTCGCCTTGAAACTTCTTTATCCCCTGCGGATGCTTGTTTCGGACGTAGAGGCTGATTCCTTGGTCAACTGCTGGTACCATAAATTCTTCCATAACCAGTTTCGGGCTTTTTGCAGCATTAACAGCGACGCTTAAAAAAAGGAACAGCGGCACAGTGAGGATACAGAATATCGTTTTCATTTTTCCTCCTTAGTCATTGACAAAATCCTATTTATATACTTGCCTTGCTCCCCGAAGGGCATTGAAAGTCAACCTAACCCAGTCGTAATAAGAGATTTCGAACCCTAATGTGTGGTATTCACTTTTTTGAGGCCGGTCAAGATCCTGAAATACTCCACTATATCGGGCAAATATTCTTCCGGAATAGCTGTAAGCAATACGAAGGCCTCTCCTTTTTATCTTTGACCCCGATCAAAGCCCGCTTTAAATCCTCTATCTTCTCGCTATCCTGTTCCATTGATCATGCCTCCCTTTTTCACCTTTCAGACAATCCGCTCAATCACTTTGTTGAATCGCCTATTAAACCGTCTTGACGATCAAATCCTCTAATAAAACCCTGGGACGTTGTGCAGGGATTCGTACCGGATATCCGATGGGCAATAACGCCACGACATGAAGATTGTCATCCAGCGCAAGAACTTCTTTTGCTTTCACAGGGTCAAACCCGCCGATCCAGCAGGTTCCCAAGCCTAAATCAACCGCCTTGAGCATCATGTGGGTAATGGCTATTCCCACGTTCATGCCAAAGTAGGCCAAAAGCTGCTCCTGGTTCCTTTCCGGTGCAGTATATTCCCCGTCCATTTCAACATTGTCAAACACCCCTGCTTGGGATAGTTCTACAAGCCGGTCCTGCCTGCCGTCCGCTGCCGAAAGGTCAGAACAGCAAGCGATGATAACCGGGGCCTTCAGGGCAAACCGCCATCTGGTAGTTACCTTAAGCTTGTCTTTTATTTCCTGTGACCTGATAACGACAAACCGCCAGGGTTGAATATTTCCCCCGGAGGGGGCTATGCGAGCAGCTTCTAAAATGTCGGAAATGGCCTTGTCCGGTACCTGGTCCGGCTTGAAATTCCGGATGCTTCTTCGAGTCTGTATTACCTGATCAAACTGCATTTTTCTACCTCCATGTCATATCGGTGAATCTCTTGGATCAATTCCTTTGCCAGCCGAACAATCATTTCGGTCAAAGGGTCCATTTCAGGTCCTTCATAATTTAATGAAATTAATCGTTTAAATTTAAAACCCTTCTTAGAAAATCGACCGCCTGGTCATGAATCCCCGGAACTTCGCTTTCCTTTGGGCCAGCCTCATTAAGAATTTTAATGTTGTTTTTCTCTCCCCACTCCCAGACAATAGAGGGGTCTATTTTGTTGTATAAGTCAATTATCAGGTGGAGTATTTTATATTCAATGGCTAACCATACTGTAAAGACAGTCCCACCGTTAACAGCTCCCTTAGTCAAGACAAGGGTTCCATCAGCTTCCCTTAGATTTTTCTCAGTCCTGAGCGGGTAATTTGGGGAACTCGTTTCTTTAAGGGGATACCTGGGGTCAATTGGGCCATCCTCAGCCTTTCGGCCCTTGGGACACCAGCCCCCACAAGGAATACCCAACTCTAAAGCGACGTCTAATGCCGCCCTATCAACTCCTGTCTGGCCCCCTGAGATTATTTTAGAAAATATTTTGTCCATTCTCGCTGATGACATCAAATCTGAGTATAAGGGGACAACTGAGCATCTAACCCGTTAAGTCTCCTTAAATACTTGATTACCTTCGGACGATAATTCTCAGGCAATGCATTAAGCAGTATAAGTGCCTCCTCTTCGAAGGATTTAACCCCCACCAATGCTCTCTGAAGGGCTTCTATCTTTCCCTTATCATCTACCTTTCTTATTGACTCCATAGGCCTTACCTATCCCCCTGTCTCTTTCTTGGATTATAGTCTACCTACAACCTTAATTCAATGGACCTCCTGAATCAGATCCTTGGCCAGTTGAACGATCATTTCAGTCAAGGGATCCATATCTGATCGATCATTCTTAGCGATAAAATCTCTGACTTTCTTCTTTTCTTCATCGGTCGGTTTTAAATAATCGGCTGAGACTTTAGGGATCTGTCCAGACTTTGGCCAGGGAAAGTTAAGGATGGCGTTTTTGTCCGTATCCGGATGCCACCGCCCATAAACCCTCAACGCCTGTTCTAATTTTTCCTCATCTTTAGGATACCAGGGTTCTTTATCATCAGAACACGACATGACGGTATTGATTTCATCAAGTAAATAGAGGAAGGCTTCCCGGTATTCTTCGTCTAATAAAGGTAATTCAATCATAGTATTTAATGGCCCCTGAACATTGCCAGATTCGGTCCAGATTCGATTCTACCGGACAGAGAGGATGTTACCATAAAGGGACATAACCGGCCTTACGGGCCTCCTCCGGGCTCTCAAGTTAATCAGGTTAGCAGGTTTCTCTGTGCCCATCTACAGGTCGTATGTGGACCCCTATTAATTTATTGTGGTGTTTTCTTCTTCTGTTCCTTGATTTCCTCCAGGAGTTCGGCCTTGGTAATGATCTCTTTCTTCTCCAAAAGGTTGATCAAAGCTTCCTGTTCATAGACATTGCTCAACAGGAGTTCTTTAAATTGGACCACTTCCTTGGGGTTAAGTTTTTCGGCCATATTTGGGATTACCTGTTCTTTAAATATTTTGATTCAAAATGGACTACGGTATTATCAGCTTTCATTCGAGTGAAGGCATTAGGACCATCAAATATTCTTTGACCATGTATATAAGTCTCGCTTTCCTCTTTCTCAATCCAAATCACTCCTGGATTATCACACAGGCCACATATTAAAGAAGTCTCTGGGTATCCAAGGGGTTTCAGATAACCAATATATTTTCTGACCCGACCTTTGGGCCAGGCATGGGTTTCTAAACATCTCGACACTGCCATATTAATCCTCCTAATACCTGGCCTGATAAGGCTCAGAATGCTCCTTATGTTGGTTCCAGTTGTATACTAAAAGATGTTAAGTCTAATGGATTGTCCGGTTGATCTTTTGTGGTTATTTTAATAAAACTTTTTCCATAGTTTTTTATTAACTGAATAATGATAGGGTATCTTAGTT
>CAWIRY010000122.1:0-22188 GCA_963838485.1 uncultured delta proteobacterium
CCGTTTTTTTTCTCCTTTGAATGAAAAGAGTATAGAACAAGCCTGAAGGATGATCAAGGGTAAAACCAGGGTCGGCCCGTGGTGCAGATCGCCTTTATGCAGACCTCAAAGACGGAACTGGACTGTATGCCGATCCTGATCAAGAGTCTGACCTTCCCCGGGTCGACACTCCGGCCCTGGTCGGTCGAAGAAAAAGCCGCCATTACCCAAGCCTTGCTGAAAAACGTCTGGCCCTTGCTGGAAGCCAAAAAAATAGGCACGCTGATTCATGCCGTCTTTCCAATGGCCGAAGCGCGGAAGGCCCATGGATTGATGGAACCTTCAGCCCACATCGGTAAAATTGTGCTTAGGTTTAATCAGGGAGTATAAAATGGCCCTGACAGAGTATATCCTTGGTTTCAAGTGAGAAGACCGCTAAAAAAGAGCCAGTTGGGAGGAAGGCTTTGAGAGAGGGACCTCCTTGCCGAATATTTTTACCTGCCCGTAGACCCCGTCATATCCAGGCCTGACCTGGATTAAACCCTTACGGACCCGCAGGATCCCTTCCACCAAACGGTCTTCCATGAAAGACCGCAATTCTTCTTCCGAAAGGTCCATCAGGATTCGAAATTCGGAACTGCCCTTTTCCACCAGACACAGATATTCTTTTCGAATCCTTTTGGATTGGACCCCGGTTTGAAAAAACTCGGCCAGGATCTCTTCCAGGGGGACCAGATGAAAGGCCGGGATGGCCCCTTTGGGGATAAAGCCTTGAGGGCGGTCGGCCAGGGCTTCCACCCGGTGCATAACGCCCACCACCAAAGGTTTCCCGCAGACCGGGCAGAGATAATTCTGTTGCCTGGTCTGACTCGGGGCATAATAAACCTGACAGGATCGATGGCCGTCAAAGTGATATTTCCCTTCTTCGGGAAAAAATTCGACGGTAGCTAAAAAGTGCTTGGGATTTTTTTCTTCGATGGTTTGAACGATGTGGCTGAAGCTCAAATCGCACTGAAAAAGATTGGCTTCCCGGCCGATTTTGGCCGGGGAATGGGCATCGGAATTGGAGATCAGGCTGATCCGGTCCAGGGCCGACCAGCGCCAGTTCATGGCCGGGTCGGAAGAAAGGCCGGTTTCAAGGGCATGGATATTGGCCGTTTCTTCTTCAAAACATTCTTCCAGGCTGTCAAAACCGGAGTGGGAGCCAAAAACCGAAAACCAGGGGGTCCAGGCATGGGCCGGGACGAGCAGGGATTGGGGGTCGATGTCCAAGACTATTTTGACCAGGTCTTTGGCCGAAAAACCGAAGATCGGCCGGCCGTCGGAATGGATATTTCCGATCCGCCCCAGGTGGAGATTTATTTTTTCCACCGCCCGGAGGCTGGGGGCAAAGATCATCATATGGACCCGGCGGCCCTTGCCGCCCTGGGTATAGATATGACTGGTCTCCGAAGTCAGGATAAAGTGGACCGAAGAAGAATCGGCCCCTTTAAGTTTCAGCAGACCCTGACCGGTTTCCTCTAATTCGGTTTTGATCTCTTCAAAATAAGTGGGATGGGTGAAATCCCCGGTGCCCAGCAGATTGATCCCTTTCAACCCGGCCCAATAGGCCATGGTCTTTAGATGCATTTCTTTGCTGGTGGCTCGGCTGTAGGCCGAATGGACGTGAAAGTCGGCGATGATTTTCATAATAAATCCTCATGCCCCTCGAGGCATGAAAAGGATTCAAGGGGTTAAGGGGCCAAGGATTCAAGTGAAAGGCTTATAGAATTCCATTCGAACCCTCGACCGGGATGCTTCCCGCAAGCCCACCTTTTAGGATGGGCCAAGGGAAGCAAATTTCAATAAATAATATTTACCTTACCGGGAAACCCCGACTATTACTCGGCTGCTTCAATCCTGGAATCCTCGAACCCTTCCTCGTGCCTTCTACGGCCAGACCGTATGGTTCTTCCTGTCTTTTTCCTCGACTTCTTTTTCCAGACCCGCTTTAAAGGCCTTTAAGGCAGCGGCCAGGGCCGGGCTGTTCAAGGCCAGTATCTGGGCGGCCAGGACAGCGGCATTTTTGGCCCCGGCGGCCCCAAGGGCCATGGTGGCTACAGGAATTCCCGCGGGCATCTGGACCATGGCCAACAGAGAATCCAGACCTTTCAAGGAAGAGGAATCAATGGGCACCCCGATCACCGGCAGGGTGGTCTCGGCAGCCAATACGCCGGCTAAATGGGCGGCTGCCCCGGCCCCGGCAATCAAGACCTTGAAGCCCCGCTCTTCGGCCTTCCGGGCCAATTCGGCCGTCTTTTTTGGGGAGCGGTGGGCGGAAGAAATCATCAACTCGTAGGGGATATTAAATTCCCTCAAGGTCTCGGCCGTCTTTTCCATAATCGGCAGGTCCGAATCGCTGCCCAAGACAATCCCCACTAAAGGCGTTGGCTTGGCTTTTCCCCGGTCGTATTTAAGGGCCTTTTGGCCGATATCGGTACGATAGTAGGCTGTTTCCCAATGGATCTTTTTAACGGCCCGGTAGGCTCGGGCAATGGCCTGGGGAATATCCGCTCCCAGGGCCGTCACCCCCAGGACCCTGCCCCCGTTGGTGACCACGTCCTTGCCTTTTAAGGCCGTTCCGGCATGAAAGGCGACTACGTTCTCCAAACCTTTGACCTTTTCAAGCCCTTTGATTACCCGCCCTTTTTGATACGTCCCGGGGTAGCCTTTTTCGGCCATGACCACGCAGACGGCCGGCCGCTCATCCCAGGAAATTTTTATCTTATTTAAGGTCCCCTGGATCACGGCCTCGAAAATATCCACGATGTCGCTTTGAAGCCGCATCAACAAGGGCTGGGCCTCGGGATCTCCGAAGCGGACATTAAATTCCAAGACCTTGATCGCCCCTTTATTGATCATCAGCCCGGCATAAAGAACACCCTTGTAGGGTCGGCCTTCCTTGGCCATGGCCCGGACCGTGGGGATCATGACCCGGTTCAGGGCCTCATCAAAAAGGGCTGGGGTCAATACCGGCGCCGGTGAATAGGCCCCCATTCCCCCGGTGTTAGGTCCTTGATCATTATCAAAAATGGCCTTATGGTCTTGAGAGGAAGGCATGGGGACTATTGTCCGACCGTCGGAAAAGGCCAGGAAAGAGGCCTCTTCGCCGGTCAGGTATTCTTCCAGGAGGACCTTATTTCCCGCTTCTCCAAAGGCCTTCTGGCGCATGATTAATTCGACGGCCTCCCTGGCTTCGTCCAATGTCTGGCAGACCATCACCCCTTTACCGGCGGCCAGCCCGTCGGCCTTGACCATGAGGGGGGGCCCCATTTTTTGCAAATGGGCCATGGCCGGCTTGGGATCGGTAAAGGTCTTGAAGGCCCCTGTGGGGATCTGGTATTTGACCATGAGACGCTTGGAAAAATTTTTGCTGGCCTCCAGAATGGCGGCATTTTTTCTGGGACCGAATACTTTAAGTCCTTTTTTTTCAAAGGCATCGACCAGGCCTTTGGTTAAAGGATCTTCCGGCCCGACCACCGTCAGGTCGACTTTTTCAGCTTGGGCAAAGCGGATCAGGGCCGGGATGTCATCGGCCTTGATGGGCAGACACTCGGCCAATTCCCCGATCCCGGCGTTTCCCGGGGCACAATAGATTTTGGATACCCTGGGACTCTGAGCGATCTTCCAGACCAGGGTGTGTTCCCGGCCGCCGCCGCCAATAACTAATATTTTCATGAAGCCTCCGTAGCAAAAGGTTCAAGGTGCAAGGTTCAGGGTATAAGGCCGAAGGTTCAAGAACTAAGGTTAGGGTTTTACCGTATACCTTACACCTTGGACCTTATACCTTCAAAATGATTTTTCCTATCTCCCGCCAGTCGGCCACGCGATGGAAATCGTGACGTCCCGCATTCCAGGGCTGGTCAAAGACGATGGGGGTAATCCGGTTTTCAGACAGCAGCCGGCAGGTATCCAGATGGTCGTCCACATAATAGGGAATGCCCAGGTCTTTTAAGATCCCCAATTTCAGATGATGCTCCTGGGAAGAGATGACCTGGATATTTCGGGGGTCCACTTGGGACAAGGTGCGGGTAATCCAGTCATGGGCGGGATCGACCTTTTTGCGGGCCGTTATAAAAATCAGGGGATATTTCCGGGCATATTCGGTCAAGACCCGGACCGAGTGGTCAAAGGGATTCATCTCCAGGGCATAAGGATAATCCAAAACTTTTTCAATAATCCGGTCGATAAGCTCCCGTTCGATTGGCAGACAGTCATAAAGATAATACTCGGTGATATCCTCATAGCGGATGGAGTCAATCTGGTAGAGGTCCCGGGCCATTCGGATAAAGAGCTCCATGATATTGCCGAAGACGCCATCAATATCAAAGGCCACCCGGCCGAAGACCTGAGTTAAGGGAAGATTGTTATTCATGGAGGGCTGCATCAGCCAGATAGCGGGTAATGGCCCCGTCATAACAATGGGTCAGGCCGTAAACCTTCTTGGCTAAATAAAAGCGGGTCTCCAAGTTAGTTTCTCCACGGGATTTTAATTCCGAAAGGACCTGGGGATAATCGGCCGGGTCGGTCAGGACCGTCACATCCTGAAAATTTTTGGCCGCCGCCCGCAGCATGGCCGGACCGCCTATATCGATATTTTCGATGGCTTCTTCCAGGGTGCATCCCGGCTTGGCCACGGTCTTTTCAAAGGCATAGAGGTTGACCACCAACAGATCAATCGGCTCGATGCCCAAGGCCTCCATCTGTTCCCGGTGTTTAGGGTTTGCCCTGCGGCCCAAAAGTCCGCCGTGAATTTTAGGTTGAAGGGTTTTTACCCGGCCGTCCAATATCTCCGGAAAACCCGTATAGGTGGAAACTTCGGTTACCGGTATACCCCCGGCCTGCAAGGCCTTGGCCGTCCCGCCGGTGGAAAGTATCTCAAAGCCCAGGGCCACCAGTTCCCGGGCCAATTCGACCACCCCCGATTTGTCCGTTACGCTAATCAACGCCCGTTTTTTCTCGGCCATAATAATCCTCTATTCCAATAAAGTTGGGAAATATTATCAGGGATGGCCTGCAAGGTCAAGCAGGATCAAATTTTCCCCTCCTTGATTTTCAAAGAATGAAGATAATTCAAGTCGTTGCCTTGGTCCTACTCCATATCAAATAAATCCGATCATAATTATTTGAAAAAAATAATAGGTTCGGATATAGTTAACTTGATTCAACCCAATCCAAGCAATCCCCGTTCGTCAGCTAAGACATTCTCTCTAAATTAATGAGGGAAAATTGATTATTGATGATTTCAATCCTGGTCCCACCATATCCCGAAAAAACATTCGGGAAATGATTACCTGGGAACCTCGGAGATGGAAGCTTTCTCATGGCTGGAAAGCCCTTCACGAACCAGAAGAGACGGGCAAAGATTGGTCCATTGTATTATCTTTTTGCGAGACATTCGAAAAAGCTTTTGAAACCATGTGCCATGTAAATCATATTGGCCTGCGGAAAGGGAAGGGTGGGCGCGGGTTTACCTTTTTAAAAGATGATAGCCCTGAAGCGCTTGAAAAATAAATGACTGGCTGGAACTCATTGGAAAATATGTGGCTATCCGGTACGCCAGGACAAGCCTGGCTGATCTATATGAATGAAAGGTTTCATACTTGTTAATTGCTCGTTCAACAAGGAGTTGCGGCCTCCCGCCTGGGGTGACCGAAAGCGGGGAGTAGGCCGGTCTCTATCCGACAAGATAGAGGCGAAAAGGGGAAGGACCCTCTGGACAACGAAGGCGTGAGCCCTAATGAAAGTGAACCTGATTCGGCCTCGTTACACGTAGATGACGGCGACCAGCCAGCCGGAGATGGTGAAGTCTGATACCAGCGGGGAAGCAACGAGCGAGGGCACCTGCTGGGCCGTCCGGGGTGATTGAGGAGAGCGCGCGCCGAAAGATCAGTCGAGGAACCTGGGAGACCCGACGGGGTATCGGTAAGAGGGGATAACGTTGTCAGGGAATCCATAACCTGGAAGACGGCCCCGGTCGGGAGTCGGAGCGGCCCATAGTAGCGAGGAAGTCCCGGAAACGGGATGGAGCGAAGGGGCCGTACTTCAGTCATGTTTTGATCGAAAGAGGGAGATCCCGCTTGAGTCAAAAAGGCTTTATTACGGAATGGATGGCCAAAGGGTTTCAACTGGAACCCGGGATGCCGGAGAAGGTCTCGCTTTTGCGATGGAAACTGAGCTGTAAGGCCAAGCAAGAAGGTCAGTTTCGATTTTATGCCCTGTACGACCGGGTGTATCGCCGGGATGTATTGGAAACGGCCTGGGCTCGGGTACGAGCGAACCGAGGGGCACCGGGTACGGATGGGGTGACCATTCGGCAGATAGAGGAAGGAGGGGTGTCCGGATTTCTGGAAACATTGGAAAAGGAACTGCGGACCAAGACCTACCGACCTTTGCCGGTGCGCCGGGTCTATATTCCCAAGGCTAATGGCAAGCTGAGGCCCTTGGGAATCCCCTGTGTACGAGACCGGGTGGTCCAGATGGCCGTATTGTTGGTTTTGGAGCCGATCTTTGAGGCAGACTTTCTGGATTGCTCTTACGGGTTTCGACCTGGGCGAAGAGCCTGGGGCGCCCTGGAACAGATCAGAAAGAACCTGCAAGAAGGACGGCGAGAGATCTATGATGCGGATCTGTCCAGCTACTTTGACAGCATTCCCCATGATCGACTGATGACCCTGGTAGAGAAAAGGATAGCCGATCGATCGGTGTTGAAACTGATCCGGATGTGGCTTCGGACAAAGGTAGTGGAAGAAGGAAGCCGGGGGGATGGAAAGAGACCCGACAAAGGGACTCCCCAAGGGGGAGTTATTTCTCCCCTGCTGGCCAACCTGTTCCTTCATGAGATGGATCGAACCTTCCATGAGGATAAAACCGGCCCTTACCGAGTGTCCGATGCCCGCCTGATTCGCTACGCCGATGATTTTGTGATTCTGGCCCGCTGCCAGGGAAAGCGAATACGGGAGTGGGTGGAAGGGAAGCTGGAAAGAGACCTTGGGTTGCGGATAAATCGAGACAAGACGAGCATCGTACGAATGAATAACCCTGGGGAAAGCCTGAACTTTCTGGGATATACCATGCGCTATGACCGGGACCTTCGAGGAGGGAAGCACAAGTATCTGAACGTCTTCCCCTCGGAAAAGGCGGTCAAGGGGCTCCGGGAGAAGATACGAGGGAAGACCTGTAGTGGATATAAGAAGCCGCTCATTGAAGTGATCGCCGAGACGAATGTCGTTCTCCGAGGATGGGCCAATTATTTTGGCTATGGTTATCCACGAAAGGTATTCCGTGACGTCAATCATTTCGTACGCTGTCGGTTTCAGAGATTTTTGAGAAACCGGAGCCAACGGCGAAGCCGGCCATTTAGACAGGGTGAAAGCTTGTA
This sequence comes from uncultured delta proteobacterium, assembly GCA_963838485.1. Lineage (GTDB taxonomy): Bacteria > Desulfobacterota > RBG-13-43-22 > RBG-13-43-22 > RBG-13-43-22 > RBG-13-43-22. The sequence goes on from CAWIRY010000122.1 coordinate 7,400, forward strand.
TAGTGGGTTGAAACGCTATGGGCTTATCTATCTGTAATGCGGGCACGTCCTCAACTCCTTGCGCATGCCTTATGGCAAGAGACTGTCGGTGAGCCGGATGCGGGAAATCTGCATGTCCGGTTCGATGAGGAGGCGCTGGAAAGCCTTGTCCGCTGTGGTCCCAAGTAGATGCGTGCATCAAAAGGTTCAATAGTGGCTCCAGGTCAGTACCAGTGCCTTACTCTACTGACTGCCTGACTCTATCTTTCGCCCTTGACTATGACAGGGAAAATGGTGATCCGCAGAAACCACAGACAAGAATCGGCGAACTTCGAACACTTGCAAAGCCCTATTATAGAATTCCGACAAGGGATACCTATCAGACAGCGAAAGAACTTAGTAAGGCATGTCTGGATTTTCTCGAGAAGATGACCTGTTACAATCCGGCCACCTGCATAATAGGGATGCCCCCTTCAAAGCCGGATAAAGCCTTTGATTTGCCGACCTATCTTGCGGCTGACATCGCAAAGGGGTTAAACAAGCCCAATTTAACCCGTCTTGTTAAAACTATAAAAGAAAGGCCACAGCTTAAAGATGAACCAATCGAAAAAAAGCTGGAATCTATTGAAGGAACCGTGTCAATCGTCCCCCATGGGTTAGAAAAACAGATTGTTTTGATCATCGATGATCTTTATCAATCAGGGGTGTCAACAAATTACGTGGCCATGCTAATGCTTGAAGCCGGGGCCAAGGAAGTTTTTGGGTTAGCCTGCGAAAAGACCTGTCGAAATGACGACAATGTGGCGCGGAGTTCATTAAAATGAAGACGGCTATCTCTTTTCCTATTTTACGTCTTCTTGAAACCCCTGGTATCGGGCCAGCGAAAGTCACAGCTATTCTCGACTTCGCTCGAAAAGAGAATGTGAACGTGACTACCCTTCTTGAAAATCCAAAAGAGATAAAGGGGATTCTTTCCGAAAAACAGATCGAGGAGTTTTCAGGAAATATAGATCGAACTTCGTCTATATATGAAAAACTTGAAAAAAAGGGCGTAAACCTTATCACCAAAACGGAGGCAAATTATCCGGAAAAATTAAAGACCTTCCTGGGGAAGAAAGCCCCTCCTCTCTTAACGCTTCTTGGCAATGCCACACTTCTTGAGAAAGTTTCTGTCGGGTTTTGCGGATCGAGGAAGGCTTCCGAGAAAGGGCTGATAACCGCCACAGATTGTGCTGACCAACTTGCTCGCCAAGATATCAATATTATTTCCGGCTATGCCGCGGGGGTAGATATGGCGGCGCATCGCGCGGCCCTTGAATGTGGCGGGACAACGGTACTGGTGCTCTGTGAGGGCATACTGAATTTTAATATCAAAAAAGACTTCAAGGACATCTGGGATTGGGAACGGATAGCAGTGGTAAGTGAGTTCTTGCCCGGGATTCCTTGGACTGTAAGGAATGCCATGCAGCGCAACAAGACCATTTGCGCTTTATCGCGGGCGATGATACTTATCGAGTCCGGAACTAAGGGAGGAAGTATAGAAGCCGGCAGAGCATCACTTGAAATGGGAGTACCCCTGTTTGCCCCAGTCTATGAAGGCATGCCGGATTCTGCGATAGGTAACCAGGAGTTACTCAAAAAGGGGGCAAGACCTCTGCTGAAAAACCGTTCGACACACAGAGCAAATATGAAAGATGTATTTTCTTTTGTTCTGAACTCCGATATCCTCAAACCTGATATTCCGGCATTATATCCAAAAGTCGACAACACTCCTTCTCAACTCGTGCTTTTTGAACGAAATCGGAACGGTTATAGTAAGAAGTAATTTATTTTGTCAGAATATAACCATAAATTTTTTTTCACATCCATGCCTTAAGATGGAACCCCTTCAGGCAAGTTCTTTTAAATCATGCTTCAACATATGCAGATTCAATGATCTGCAGGGCCTCATGTCGATTGAGTTGGTGTGCTCGGTATTGCCCTGAAAAATCAAGGATGCAATCCAAACAAGCCCGTCCGCACCTCGAATGGTGTTCGTCGTTACCGTATAGAATCTGTCTTGAACGCTCAATCCATTCTTTTCCCAGGTTAAGGAGTTCAAGGCAATGTCCCGCTCCTCCTGCGGCAGTATCATAGATGACTATACCGCGGTATGGTGCGCGAAGTGATATGATTTCCAAACCCAGCTCTCGCTCATCAAGTTCAAGGAGTTGTGTACCTGCAAGGATCATGGCGCGCCCGAGGGAATAGACGCCGTCGGGACTGGCCTCTGTTGCTCTGGGCCATTCAGAAGTGTCTGACGTGCTTCCGCCTCACCAATAAGTCCTTGCCTTAGCTGCCTCAGTGTTCTCCACATGGCTCTGAAGCTTTCTGAGGACAGTTCGCCGAACTCAGGTTCTCCATTCAGATATTGCACAGCATGTGGCTGTCCAAAACCGACGAGCCATTCGGCCAATCGAGATCTTGCCCCACGATATGTGAAACCGAACTGAAGTTTGACAGTCACATACCACTGCAATGTTCCTTCAATATCGAAGGCATTCCGTAAATTAAGGGAACGTACCGCATTGACTATTATGCCTTTAGCCAACTGAGAAGGTTGTCCGTTGGAAAGAAAAAGCTCTGTCCGAATCGGGTGAAATTCCGGCAAAATATTGCGGATGGAGGGCCAGACAGAATCTTCTGTGCTCTTTTCCCGGCAAAGTTCTTCACCTAAACATAATAACAAAGCACCAAGTTTTTCACCTGAACCGGTCAGAATAGAATGGTCTGGTTTCAAACTAACAAACCAATCCTTGAGCCATCGGACATCTTTCTCGTCGAGCCGAAGCTCGGCAAGAGACCAGTACTGATCAAAGTTAGCCTTTGCAAAAAGAGAAGCGTAAGCCTGCTCAAGGGATGTCGATTTGGGGTCGTTATCCCACATACGCTGGCCTAATCATCCTGGAAATAGATGTTCGTTGATTCTGAAACAAAATGTTATCTCCCTTATCGCATTAACTATTGATCTAAAATAACCACTATTTAATCCCTCCTTCAAAATAAAATACCCCATCTCTTCTTCAAAAAGATGGGGTATTGTCGGACTGCTTCATATACCAGCCTTTCGGGTTTGGGTTGCCGGTTAGAAAGCTAATTAAAAGATAGACAATTTAAAACATATCCATCAGTTAAAGTCAATCTCAAACAAAGAAGGCTGTCAAATCTGGTCAAAACGGGAGGAAAGGATTGACATTTTGCTGATTCATTAATAATAATGCTTTATTGATACTATCATGCAAAGGAGAACGATGGTTATGGAGAAATCCATCCGAATTGAGAGAACCAAAAACCCCAAGCCCAAACCGGATCAAACCAATTTGGGATTCGGCAAGTATTTTACCGATCATATGTTTATTATGGAATATGCCGCCGAAAAAGACTGGTACGACCCTAAAATTATTCCCTACGGCCCTCTGGCACTGGATCCTTCCACCATGGTCTTCCACTACGGGCAGATTATCTTTGAGGGATTGAAGGCCTATCGGACCGATGGTGAAAAGATATTATTGTTCCGTCCGGATAAAAATATGGAACGGCTCAATCTTTCCAATGACCGGCTTTGTATTCCTTCCATTGATCCCGCCCTGGGAGTCGAGGCCATTAAGGCCCTGGTCTCGGTGGACAGGGACTGGGTGCCGGCGGAGGAAGGCACTTCTTTATATATCCGGCCTTTCGTGATCCCAACGGACCCTTATCTGGGAGTGAGGCCCTCCAATACCTATAAGTTTATCATCATCCTGTCTCCGGTCGGGGCCTACTATCCCGAGGGGATCAATCCGGTAAGGATCTATGTGGAAGAGAAGTATGTGCGGGCCGTGAAAGGAGGAATGGGGTGCGCCAAAACACCCGGGAATTATGCCGCCAGCCTGAAGGCCCAGGTGGAGGCCAACCAAAAGGGATTTACCCAGGTTTTATGGCTTGACGGGGTGGAGAAAAAATATGTCGAAGAAGTGGGGACCATGAACGTCTTCTTCAAGATCAAGGGTGAGGTGATCACTCCGGTCCTGGATGGCAGCATACTCTCCGGTATTACTCGGGACTCGACGATCCAATTGCTGAAGAGCTGGGAGATTCCCGTCCGGGAAAGGAAGATTTCCGTCCAGGAATTATATGATGCCCAGACCGCCGGAAACCTGGAAGAGGCCTTTGGAACCGGGACCGCAGCGGTCATTTCTCCCATAGGAGAACTGAGCTGGAACGACCGGATTATTTCCATAAACAAAGGCGAAATTGGAAAGTTGTCGGCCGACCTTTACCGGACGATTACCGGCATCCAAAAAGGGACCGTGAAAGATGAGTGGGGCTGGACCGTGGAAGTGTCGCTATTAACTTTCCAGGGCCGCTGAGACTTCATTCAATAAATGATTAAAGGTCTCCAGGATCTCCGACAGTTCGGCCTTCAATTCTCGAACTTGGCCTTGGGAGCCGGCTAATTCGCATTGCAGCCGGTCCACTTCCAGCAAAAGGGCCTCTTTTTCCTGAGTGGCCAGTTCAAAATTCTCCCTCAAATACCGGATCCTGTCGATGACTTCTTTTTTCCAGCGCTCGACGGTGTCTTTAACCGACGGATTTTTCATGACGCTTTCTTCCTGAAGTTCCGGGTTAAGAGTGGGTTGTTCTTTTGGGTCGGGAAAGTGCATTGGGGCGTTTGTCTCATAAATATCGTTCATGGATGATCTCCTTGGTTATAGTTCTATACAGGTTTGGGCTCAGATAAAATACGATCTAAAAATTGGACCACTTTTTTTAAATCCCGGGCGGCCGTCGATTGGGGGGCATAGGTGGTGACGGGGATTTGGCTTCTGGCGGCTTGAGAAAATTTCATATCTTCCCGGATCATGGTCGGCATTAAGAATTTAGAATAATACTTTTTTAAAGCATCCCGGTTTTCCCGATCCAAGGGACGGTAGTTGTTTAACTTATTCAGCAAAACCCAGATCATATTGAAATTATAGTTAAAATCCTTGCCAGTTTTCTCTAAAAAAGTAAACAGGGTTTTCAGGCTGAAATAAGAATATAGATCGGGTAAAGCCGGTATGATCAGGATCTGGGCGGCAAATAGGGCGTTGTAGGTTATCAAGTTTAAACTGGCCCCGACGTCCATAATCACCAGATCATAGGGAAAGGGATACGGGGCGGACAAGGCGTCCTTTAATTTCCATTCCCGCCACGGCTTGGAAATCAGGTCGTTATTTAAATAAAGATGCTCATCCGTAGCCGGGATTAAAGAGAGCCTTGGGTAGGAAGTGGGAACGATGGCTTCGGCCAGAGGATGCTCATGAATCAGGGCATGATGTAAGGAGCTTTGGGCTTTGGCCGGTTTCCCTTGGAATGATTGGGTTAAATGGCCTTGGGGGTCCAGATCGATCATCAACACGGAACGACCTTCTTCAGCTAAAAGCCAGCCGATGTTACTGCTCAGGGTCGTTTTCCCGGTCCCTCCCTTTAAGCTAAAAAAGGCGATCGTCTTCATGACAATTCCATTCTCAAATAGGTTTGATGGTCCTGTAAAAAGTATTTTTTATTTAACGCACTGAAATAATTTAAAAATAACGTATTATTTTCTTGACACCGAAGTGGTTTTAGGGTAAAAAACATATTAGATAACAATTAGTTAGGTGAGAAAACATGTTTTATACCAAAGACCACAAAACGGGCTACATTTTCGATCCCTGGAGGCATTTGGGTCCCAAGAGACGCCGGCTTCTGGAAGAATCCTGGGCGGGGATATTCCGCAAAGAGATCCTCGATGAACTTCCAGTAAACCAGATAGCCTCCTTCTTTTCAAAAGATGAAGGGCGTCCGACCAAAGAACTTTATACGGCCTTGGGAGTTTGCCTCCTTCAACAGATGCACGATGTGACCGATGACGAGACGATTAATCAACTGGCCTTTAATGAGCAATGGCATTATGCCTTAGATATTCCCGATGAGTCCGATGATGCCAAGTATTTGTGTCTAAAGACCTTGTGGAATATCCGCCAACGGGTAGCCGATCAAGGCTTAGATACGATTTTGTTCCGGAAGGCCACGGACAAGCTGGCCGAAACTTTTAATGTAGACACCAGTAAACAAAGGCTTGATTCGGTTCACATTCACTCCAATATGCGTCACATGGGGCGGATTGGGATCATTAGCAATACCATTCATACCTTTCTGGTTAATTTAAAACGCCAGCACAAAAATATTTTCGAAAGTCTGCCCAAAGAATTAGTGGATACCTACCTTTCTGAAAAGGCCCTTTCCTGTTTTTCGATGGTCAAGCCATCGGACTCGAAAAAGAAGCTGGACCTTGTCTGCCGAGAGCTTTTTGATCTGGTCCAGCAGATGAGAGGACATGACGAGGTATCTTCCATGAGCAGCTTTCAGTTGCTGCAACGGGTACTTTCCGAACAATGTACCATCAAAGAAGCTTCCGACGGCCTGCCGGTTGAAGTCGTCGTCAAACCGGCCAAGGAGATTTCCTCGGATTCTTTGCAAAATCCTTCGGACCCGGAAGCGGGTTATGATGGTCATAAGGGTCAGGGATATCAGGCCCAGATTATGGAAACTTATGTTGAGAAAGCCAGGGATGAGGAGGAAGAAAAGGCCCTGTCGCTGATTACCCATGTGGGAGTAGAATCGGCTTGTGCTCATGATGTGCATGCTTTAATTCCTGCCTTGGAAGCGGTTAAAGAAAGAGATCTGCTGCCGGAGCAAGTCCTGGCCGATTCCCTTTATGGAAGCGAGGAGAACTGTGCTCAGGCCAAAGAGATGGGCGTTGAAGTGATCTCCCCGGCTATGGGTTCTTACCGGGAAGATCGTCTCCCTTTGTCTGCTTTTACCTTTTCCAGTCAAGGAGAAGTGATCCATTGTCCTCAAGGTCAGGAGCCGGAAAAGATCCGAAGAAAAAAAGAGCGCTTTCGGGTGGCTTTTGATTCCAATCAGTGTGTCGTGTGTCCATTGGTGGATCGCTGTCCGGCCCGCCAAGGGAAAAAACACCACTATCTCGGTTATGATTATAAAACCTTCCGTTTGGCACGGAGACGGCAAGAAGAGCAAACGGCAACCTTTAAAAACCGGTACCGCTATCGTTCGGGCGTTGAAGCCACCATGTCGGCCCTGGACCGCAAGACCGGAATCAAACACCTTCGAGTCAGAGGTCTGAAAGCCGTCCGCTACTGTGTCAACTTGAAGGCGGCTGGAATCAATATCTTTAGGGCTGCTGCCTTCAAAATCAAGGAGAAGGCCAGGCTCCTAGCCCAAAAGATGGGCCAATCCAGTATCTATAGCCCGTTTTCGGTTGTCAAAGAACATCTTTTAAAATATTTCGGTTCACCAACCCTTATTTGGGCTGATGACTACTACAAAATTCTTAAATACGCTACCTGACTTTTTACAGGACCATCAGGTTTGACGGCTTCGTAAAAAGTCCACCTGCTGTGTTGCGCGGCATCCTTCGTCGTTGCGGCTTACATGTAAGTACGCCTCACTTCTCAGGATTTCTTCGCATCCTGAGATGCTCAGTCCCACCCTTTCAGGGTGGGTTCCCGGTTTGCGCGCCTTGCATCTGGAGCTTTTTACTGTGCCGTCTCTTTGATGACTTTTTACGAGTTCATCAGGTTTGGCTAATATCTTATCATATCAGTCCATGAACAACCATTACCCTTCAAACAGGCTTCCTTGAAAATCCCGGGGGACCTTTTTTCCGAAATGACCATAGGCCAGGACAGTAGCTACTCTTCCTCGGGGGGTGCGGTTCAGAAACCCGCATTGGATCAAGAAGGGTTCATAGACGTCCTCCAGGGTGTCTCTTTCTTCGCCCAGGGCTACGGAAAGGGCCTCGACACCCACTGGACCGCCGCTGAATTTTTCGATAATGGTCAATAAAATTTTGCGGTCCATCTTGTCCAGTCCCAAACGGTCCACTTCCAGCATCTTCAGGGCTTCCTGGGCCACTTTCAGGGTGATACAGCCGTCGGCCTTGACCTGGGCGAAATCTCTGACCCTCCGGAGGATTCGATTGGCCACCCGGGGAGTCCCCCGTGACCGGCGGGCAATCTCCAGGATCCCGGCTTCTTCTACGGGTATCTTCATAATCTCCGCCGATCTAAACAGGATGGCCTTTAATTCCTCCGAAGAATAAAAATCAACCCTCAGGACCACTCCAAAGCGATCCCGCAAGGGGGGGGTGAGCAGACCGGCCCGGGTCGTCGCCCCGACCAGGGTGAATTTAGGCAGATCGAACTTGATAGACCGGGCGCTGGGTCCCTGGCCGATCATCAAATCCAATTGAAAATCCTCCATGGCCGGGTAGAGGATCTCCTCCACCACATGGTTTAAACGATGGATCTCATCAATAAAGAGGCAATCTTTGGTGTGTAAATTGGTCAACAGGGCCGCCAGGTCACCGGGGCGTTCGACCACCGGACCGGAGGTCCCTTTTAGATTGACATTCAGTTCCTGGGCAATAATATTGGCCAAGGTGGTCTTCCCCAATCCCGGAAACCCATAAAGGAGAACGTGGTCCAGGGCCTCTCCCCGTTCAAGGGCCGCTTGGATAAAGATCCTTAAATTATTCTTGACCTCCTCCTGGCCGATAAATTCCGAAAGACCCCTGGGCCTCAAACCGATTTCCAAATGCCTTTCTTCTTCGGTAATTTCGGGGTTTATAATCCGCTCGGTATTCATCTTGACAATGATTTTAAAGCCATTCGAAGAAGGTCTTCAAGGGAAATCGCATCTTCGGTTTGATTTTTTATCTGGTCCAAGGCCTTCTCGGCCACGGCTTTAGGATAACCCAGGTTTATCAGGGCGGAGAGGGCGTCTTCCCAAGGGCTTTCCTCTTCGGATTTCCTGACCACTGACGGCAAGGGACCCGGGGTCAATTTTTTGATCTTGTCTTTTAATTCCAGGACAATCCGTTCGGCGGTCTTCTTGCCCACCCCTGGAATCCTTTGGATTCGGGCGCTATTTTCGGCCAGCAGGGCCTGGGAAAGTTCAAGGGAAGAAATACCGGACAAAATGTTCAGGGCCACCTTGGGACCGATCCCCGAGACCCCCAGGAGAAGCAGAAAAATCTTTTTTTCTTCGGCGGTGAGAAAACCAAAAAGTTGAATCGCATCCTGACGGACATGGGTGTAAACGTGGAGCCGGACCACTTGTTCTATGGCTGGCAGCTCGTAAAAAGAAGAAAGCGGTACGGCTACCTGATACCCGATCCCCTGAGCGGAAACAATAATATATTCAGGCGATTTGGATAATAGTCGGCCTTCGAGGAAAGCGATCATTCTTGTTCAGCCTGTACAAGTTAGTTTATTGAAAAATGGTTGAATAATAACGCTCTCTTCAACCGGCTAAAGGGTAACGGAATTTAAATTCTTCCATTAACTTAACGGATAAAACCAATTTAAATGACAGATTCCGGCGGCCAGGGCATCGGAAACATCCTGGTTTTGGATCGAAGAAATCCCCAACAAGACCTTGACCATCTCTTGGACCTGCGTTTTATCGGCCCGTCCATATCCGGTGACGGCCTTTTTGATCTCCAGGGGGCTGTATTCAAAGACCTCCAACCCTGAGTCCACCGCGGTCAGCAGGACCACCCCTCGAACATGGCCCAGGGTCAGGGCGCTTTGGACGTTTTTAGCAAAAAAGACTTTTTCAACCGCTAAATCGGTGGGCCGGTATTCTTCAATAACCTGCCGCAATGTTTGATACAAATGCTTAAGACGTAAAGAAAAGGAAGGCGAAGGGGTCAGGCGGACAAACCCGCTATGAATATGGCTGATCCGGGTCCCGTTTTTCTCTAATACCCCGAACCCGGTTATTTGAGAGCCCGGATCGATACCCAGGGTGCGGCCAGGCTGCCGTGAGGCCATCCCTTAACCTATGGCCTCCATGACCTTATCGGGAATGTCAAAGTTGGCATAGACGTTCTGGACGTCGTCGTTCTCCTCCAGGGCTTCCATCAAACGGAGCATTTGCTCGGCGTTCTTGCCATCAAGGGTAACGGTATTTTTAGGAATCATGGTCAATTCCACCACCTGGGGGGTCCATTTCTTTGCCTCCAGGGAGGCTTTGACCTTTTCCAAATCGTCTATGGCGGTAATCACCTCCCATTCGCTTTCCTGTTCCCGAATATCTTCCACTTCGGCCTCCAGACCCCACTCCATCAAGGCCTCTTCATCGATCTTGCTTTTTTCAAAAACGATATACCCCTTTTTCTCGAACATCCAGGCCACACAGCCGGTCTCCCCCATACCGCCGTTGTTCTTAGTAAAGATGTGCCGGATGTCGGCTACGGTCCGATTTTTATTGTCCGTCAACACATGGACCAATATGGCTACTCCGCCGGGACCGTACCCTTCATAAACCACCTCTTCATAGGCGGCTCCATCCAAACCGCCGGTTCCCTTTTTTATGGCCCGATCGATGTTGTCCTTGGGCATGTTTTCGCTTTTGGCTAAGGCAATCGCGGCCCGCAACCGAGGGTTTCCCTCCGGGTCCCCACCCCCTATTCGGGCGGCAATGGTGACCTCTTTGATTATTTTTGAGAAAACCTTCCCCCGTTTGGCATCGGCTGCCCCTTTTTTCCGTTTTATGGTACTCCACTTGGAATGCCCGGACATACCTTCCTCCTTTTGTCCTTAATAACTAAGCAAAAAAATGAATTCGATAATTCCGTTCAGCAAAATATCAAATAAAAAAATGGGGCTTTTGAGGGACTCGTAAAAAGTCCTAAGCGGCATGAGGCTTTATACCGATATTTATTATCCCTTAAATCCTCTCCCGATCAGATAAATCTCCGGACTTTCCTGACGTGAACTCTTGGGCTTATGCATCTGAACCTGATCAAACCGCTCTTTTATTCTTTTTATAAAATCCTTAGTTCCTTCTCCTTCAAAAATTTTTAAGATCACGGCTCCCCTTTTTCTTAAAATAAGAAAACCGAGTTCCAAAGCCCGTTGATTTAAATCCAGAGAACGTCGATGGTCCAACCATTTTATGCCGCTTGTTTTTGGGGAAAGATCGCTTAAAACCAAATCCGCATCGCCGGCCCAGTCTTTAATCTGTTCTGCCGGGATGGCCAATAGATCGGCTTTTAAAAAAGAAATATTTGATTCCGGGGGAATGGTTGGATTTTTTAAATCCACTCCCAATACTAGACCTTCAGGGCCCACGGTCTGAGAACAAAACCTGAGCCAGGAACCGGGGTGGCAGCCAAAATCGACGATGCGTTGTCCAGGTCGAATCAGTTTATATTTCTCTTGGATTTCTTTCAGCTTGTAAACCGACCGAGCCGGATATCCCTCTTCCTTGGCTTTGATCCGGAAAGAGTCTTTTAGTCCTGGATGGGCCATAGCAAACCATTCCAAAACCGATCATTCTTAAGATCCATTAACCAATGACAAACTCGTAAAAAGTCGTCATCCCGGCAAAAGACGGGGTTCAGAAAAATTTTAAATGGTTTAAAGTACTGGATTCCGACTTTCGACGGAATGACGAGAAGGTGCCCTCGACGGCTTTTTACGAAATCTTCAATAAATAAAAAGATAATAATCACAAGTTGTTTCGTTTTGCAATGACAAAAAATGGCTTTCCCCCCTCACTTAAATTGGGCTCCTGCCTGGGCCTGTTCATGAAGACCTTTTCAAAATTTGGTTCGGCAAAGTAGCTTTGGCTTTAGAGTGGACAAATCCTGAAGAAACAACCCCTCGACCCTTTATTGAAATAGGCTCTCCTATTAATAGTTACTTAAAAGCGAAGGGGGCAAGCAAAGAACGGGGAAGGCGGGTTATGGGAAGAAAAAAGGGGAAGCTACGAGGAGTTCTTTTTTTGCCAGTATTCTCTGAATTCATGGGCAAATTTTTGTACCCAATCCCAAACCGCCCGGTCGCCCAGGTCGTATCCGACCTTTTCCGATTCAATCCACTTATGTTTCAAAATTTCTTCCAATTCTTTCTGTAAGATTTCAGCTTCACTCATCTTTTTATGGTCGTCCCCCGTATTGTCCATATTTATAACAGGTTGTTCTCCAAAAAGCTAAAATGGCCTTCCCGTCCGATGATCAAATGATCATGGACCTTAATCTGTAAATTCCTGGCTGCCTGGGTCAAAGTCCGGGTTAATTCCCGGTCCTCCGGAGAAGGATAAGGCGAACCAGCCGGATGATTATGGACCAGGATCAGGGCGGTTGCCTTTAACCGAATGGCCCTCTCCATGACCTTCCGGGGATAAACCACGGTTTGATCCACGATCCCCTCTTGCAAAACTTCCTCCTCAATAACCTGGTTTCGGGTATTCAAGTAGATCAACCTAAACTGTTCGTCTTTCAACCAGCCCATTTTGGATTGACAATAGGCTACCAAATCCCCCGGAGAGGTGATTACATCCTGATCATGAAGGAAACGATCTCGAAGATAACGTTCCGAGGCCTCTTTGATCAACTTAAAAAGCAGAATGCCATGCTCTCCAATATTGTGGACCTTCTTCAGTTCTTCAATCGGGGCCTCGACGATTCCTCTCAAGGAACCAAAGGTCTGGATCAAGGTCTTGGCCAGAAGCTTGGTATCCTTTCGGCTCAGGGCATAAGTCAATATGAGTTCGACTACTTCATAATCTTGAAACGAATCCAGCCCGGAACGGATAAAGCGGGCCTTCAATCGCTTTCGATGACCTATGTAATGGGGAACTTCTACATCCTGAGGAATAAAAATCCCCCCTTTGTATCTGACATTAGGCCCCGGGACCGGGCTTATGAATACCTTTAATTTTGGCTGACCCTATTAATATTTTTCTATATATCATAAAGTTTTGTTGAAAAAAACCATTTTATTTTTAGAAAGTTATCAGGAACTGTTTGTTGACAAATTTCGACCAGCCATATATCTTCCTGACTTGTAAGCGATTCTTTAAACAATGATGGACCCAAGAGGAAATCCACTCATGCCTTTTTCAACCATTCCCGACCTTTCCACGGAAGATTTGATCGCCTCCCGTCCCCTGTTTTCCAGAATTTTTCAGGGCCTCTTCTCTTTCACTTCCCTTAACTTTTATTTCCCCGAACGCCCTCAGACGGCCTTGAGATGGAAGGAAGGGGGAAAACTGGAAGAGTTTCTGGAGATCACCGGGACTTCTGAAAAGCAAATGAATTACGACCCGGCGCGAAAGAGGCTTTTCTGGCCCTTGGTTTTTCGTGGCAAACCAATGGGGTTCCTGGTCTTCTTCGGTCTGTCTCGAGCCCCCGAGGACAGGGAAAAACAGCTTTTAGAGCGGCTATCCACCATAGCCATCGACATGGCGGCCCTTAAAAAACAGGTTCAACTGGACCCGGAATCCGGGCTTTATCATGAAGGGGCCTTCCGAAAGGTATTGATCCAGATTTTAAAGGATTGGTCTAAAAAAGCAGGAGGGCAAAAACCGGAAAAATTAAGTCTGGCCGAGGGAGAGCTTCCCCCGACCTTGATTCTCGGTTTCCTTTCGCTTCAATCCAAGGTCAACAAGACCGGTTCCTCTTCAATTCTCTTAGAAACGGACCCCGGTCCTGGTCGCAAGAGATGACCAGCGGCTTTCCGGCCGGCACGGTCTTGGCCACCATTCGTCATCACCCCCTGACTATCGGGTATGTCATCTCTTCCCCGGAAGAGGGTAGCCCTCCTCCTTTTCAGTCCTTTCAGCGTTCACCCGAAATGGATCAAAAGTGGGTCTATCAGGCCGGATGGGCCAGTCTCGATCCCAGGGACCGGGAGACTTTTCAAGGGAACTTCTCCAAGTATTCCCTGATGACCTATTGGTGGGAACGGGCCTGGACGGCCCTTGAATTTACCCAATATTTAGGAGAAAATAGAGTCCTGAGCTATGATGAAATCCTCGACAAAGCCGGGAGGGTGATCGACCTCCTTCCCAGCCATCGGATTGTCATCAATTTGGGGCAAAAGGCCGGGGTTAGTCCTCTTATGCGCTCTTCCATCACGGAAGGGGGCGATGTCGATCAGGAGAAGGGGCTGGCCGTTCCGCTGGAGATTCAGGAAGACCTCTGTATTTGCCGAGGTCATTTATCTTCGGGAATCAGGAAGGCCCCTTCAAAAAAATGACTGGGTGCGTCTGGTTTCCGCCTTCGGTGAAAAGATGGGCGAGGCCAGAGAAGAAGTCTCCGGATCTGAATGGTCCGCTTTGTTCTTTTCAATGTTTCAACTTAAGTTTCGAGTAGGCATTAAAGGTCCATTAAAAATTTTCCCTCCTCATCGGGGGGCCGGATACTATTATACGGATCGGTTAAAACTCTGGGGTGAAGAGCGGTCCCTCCTGGAAATCGAAGAAGAAATGAATTGAAGCCTCGAGGAGCAGCTTCCGGCCGGCGGGGCGATCGGTCCTGACGGCCGCGACGGCTTCATCATTTTCGATCCCGGAAACGGTGGATAAGGAAGAGGTGGGATTGTGGGCCACAAATTAAGAGAACAATCGAAACGAACAACGACCCTTCCTCTCCTTTTTGTCTTGGCGGATCACCCGCGCCCTTTCCATAAAGGGGAAATCTTAGAAATACGATCAAGGCCGGACCATCTGGCCTTCTGGGTCCCGGTTCCATTGTTGTCTTCGTATCTCCGTCACTCTCAACATCAGTGGAACAGAGCTTTACAATCATGGGGATGTCAGGGGCTGTCCGGAAGATGAAGGCTTATTGTTTGTACCTAGAACATCAATGCCTTGAGCTGGGGTTTGTTTGTGATATGGGCAGTTAGTCAAGCCGTCTAATCCTTCACTGGGTCCGGCCCTTCTTCTGGAAG
>CAWIRY010000123.1:0-50550 GCA_963838485.1 uncultured delta proteobacterium
TCCTTGTTTATTCCAGTCAAGTGTTTTTTATCTTTTAAAGCGTTATAAGTTCTGACTTACCAGGCGGGTTCCCCATCGCTCGGTGACATCCTACCCAACCCTTGTGATTTGAAAGTCGTCTGAGAGACGCTTTGACCTTGCTTAATTGGAGTTAGGATGTTGACGGGGAGTCATGTACTCTGTAACTGGAGGTCGCTATGCGCCTCAATGGAAGAAAACGATGATCTCCCCGCCTGTCTAACCATACCTTAGGCCGCCTTTTTGAGCAGTCTCCTTTCGGGAGCCTGGTGTTGTCCCACATAGTCGGTGTCGTCCCGGACAAGGGCATGGATAATCCCTAATAGCTTCCTCGATACGGCAATCAGCGCCCTCATCCTACCCATGCCCCTGTCGGTCAGTCTGGTGTAATAGTCATACAGGATCCCATTCTTTCTTATCGTTTGGATAGCTGCATAATATAGGATTTTTCTCAGAAGGCTCCGGCCTCTCTTGGAGATCTTTCTCTGTCCTTTTCTATTCCCCGAGCTGATCTCATACAGGTCAAGCCCTGCCAGCTTCAGGATCTCAGACTGGGTGCTGAATTTTGAAAAGTCCCCCACTTCGCCGATGAGACCGGCCACTGAGACTATCCCCAGGCCTTTGATGGACAACAACCGGGCACTATAGGGTATCCGTTCCAAGGCGGCTTCCATCTCAGCCTCTATCTCGGCCATAAACTGCTCTTCGGCTTCAAGCTGTGTAAGGATATGCCTGATGTCTATAGAAATACCTGCCAGACCCTCTTTGATGCCTACCGTCTCCCGTGCCAAGCCGATCAGAGACTCCGCGTCCAGGATACCGAACCACCCCCTGCTCCACTTCCACATCTCTTTAGCAAGAGTTCTCTTGCATAAGGCACCTATCCTTTCAGGAGTGGTATATTTTTTCAGAAGGTACTGGGCCGTCTTGCCCTTCATATCCTTTAACACGGTTTTGAATTCAGGAAAAATAAGGAAGACGAGCTGCTGGAGTTGATTGAGCAGGGCGGTCCGCTCTCCAACATGCCGTTCCCGGGCGTTGTTCAGTCTCCTCAGATAGGCCGCATCTCCCTCGGGGACTATAATGGTCAAGACCCGTCCCAGCCGAATGATATCCGCGATAACCCGAGGATCCTTGTCGTCCGTCTTCAACGGAGAGTTGTCCTGGACTTCCTTCATCTTTTTTGTATGCATGGGGTTGACCTGGACCATCTTGACTGGTTTGTCCCCCAGGTAGTGGACCAGGGGTTCAGCATAGGGGCCTGTAGATTCATAACCCACGATCACCTCATCACAGCCAAACCTGTTCTTATTGGCTATAGTCATGCCCCAGAATTTCTCAAATCCTTCCCGGGTGTTGTTGAACTTGAAAGTCTTGCTGCTTCTCCCGTCCAGAGTCGTACAATACCCGACGTTGCTGTTCAAACCTATGTCCACCGTGGCGATCAGGGTGCCTTCCCTTACCATATCCCCCTTTTTTGTTCTTAGTCCTTTCATGACAGTCCTCCTTTTTCTCGGTCGGAATAAACAGCTCTCGAAAAGAAGGATATCCTTATCCTTTGTTCCCTTCAATTATGAACTACAATATAGCAAGCTGTAACCTTCGAGATTCTATTTTTTAAAATTAGGAATATTGCAAATCGCAATCTTCAATACCCGTGTCATGGAATTGATAAGAGCTTATGCCCTTGGAAGAGGTTAGGTAATTATTTTTCACTTCTAACTTGAAGGTTGTTCCCTCTTAAAATCCCGTGTAAGGAGGTCGCTACATCACGGTCATTTTAATTGCAGTCATCTACTCTATATTTTAATAAAAATTTAAAAAGCTAACTCTTAAATTCCGTACTTCTTGCGGCGACGCCAGAGGGTGGCTTGATCGATATCCAAGATGTCAGCCGCTTCCTGCAATGATTTGGTGGAGGCCAGAATCCGACGGATGTGTTGCTCTTCGATCCTTTCCAAGGGGACCGGGGCACCTATACTGGGAATCGATTCATGGGACAAGAGATTTTGAGGAAGACACTCAAGGCCCACTTGTTCTGTGTGGCAAATAATGGCCACCCGCTCGATTACATTGCTCAACTCCCTTATATTTCCAGGCCAACGATATCGCTTTAATCTTTCAAGAGCTTCTTCGGTGAATCCGGTAAAAATCCGGTGATTATTCCGGCCATAAAAGCCCAATAATTTTTCGGCCAGATAACCGATATCCTCTGCCCGCTCACGTAATGGGGAGATTTCAATATCAATTACGTTGAGTCGGAAAAAGAGGTCTTCTCGAAACCTGCCTTCCTTAACCGCACTTTCTAAATTTATATTTGTGGCCGTAATCAGGCGCACATCCGCCTTCCGGGTGATATAGTCACCTAGCCGTTCGTATTCTCTTTCTTGGACGATACGCAACAGCTTGGGTTGAAGGGCCAGAGGCAGATCACCGATCTCATCCAATAAGAGGGTGCCTCCATGACATGCAGCAACTCTTCCCGGGTTATCTCGAACGGCTCCGGTAAAGGCCCCTTTGACATGTCCAAAAAGTTCGCTCTCTAAAAGTTCCGAAGAGAATATAGGGCAGGAAATGGTAAAAAATGGTTTTGACGCCCGGTGACTCCAAGAATGAATGGCCCGAGCCAAAACAGTTTTACCAGTTCCGCTTTCCCCTCGAATCAAGATGGTGGTATCAGAAGAGGCAGCTTGGCGGGCCAGAGTCAGCGAGCGGCGCATAATTGGACTGACGCTGGAAAATTCCATTTGGGGAACAGACCGCCCCAGATCTTCCTGCAAAGAAGCGACCTTTTGCTCCAATGCCCTCATTTTGAGGACCTTTTGGACTACAAGTTTGACCTGGGCAGGAGTGAAAGGTTTAGGAAGATAGTCGATTGCTCCGCGCCTCATGGCCTCGACAGCGCTATCAATGGATGCATAGGCCGTGATGACAATGATTTTAAGCCAGGGAATCGCTGACAGCAGGAGAGGAATTAGATCAAGGCCATTTTCCATACCGAGACGCAAGTCCACAAAGGCCAGTTCAAAGGACCAACGTCCGGCTTCAGCTAAAGCATCTTTAAGATTGCTAACGGCAATGACCTTATGACCTTCGGTTTCCAGGCAAATGGATAAGGTCTTGCGGATATTAACCTCGTCATCCACAACCAGCATATATAAGGGGAAATTTTCTTTAGTACCGATCATCTAATTCTCATCCGGAATAATGAAAAAGAAAGTTATCTGCTTCTTTTTGAAATAGAGCTATTATCTGATGTTATACCTCTCCTGACAAAGTTATTTTATTAGAGGAAAGATAATTGGGAGATATATCATTCGCGGCCACAAGTCGAACCTTAGATAGCTGATCCTCTGGTTTCTCCGGTCCTGATCCGAGTAACTTCATCCGAAGGCATAATAAGAATTTTTCCATCTCCAATATTTCCGATCCAGGCCGATTCCTCGGCTACAGATGCGTCGGGCAAAGTCAATAGCGTTTGCCCGCTTTCCTCATCCGATCCATAATGCCTCTTAAAGGCTAAACCAATAGCTATTTTGGAAAGAGGTTACCAGGTATACATGACGCCCAGGGCGATGGTGTCCTGGTTTTTATCCTTGCCGCCGTTGAAGCTGTTCTGGTCCGACCAGTCATGGCGGTATTCCGGCCGGATGATCAGTCCTTTGGCTATCCTGAATTCCGGGGTAAAGGTGATTTCCTTCAGCGCCTGGGCCGTTCCGGTCCTGGCCCCGTCCGGGTCGTTAAAATATTCACCCCGCAAGGCCAGGCTAAAAAGATTGGTAAAATCATATTTGACGATCCCTGCTGCGCCGTACCATTTCGAATCCGCTCACTGGCATTGGGGTCCTGTTGTTCGGCGCCGTAATCGGTGTTCAGGATGAAGCTTAGGTTCTTAACTGGTTTGACGGTCCCCACCCAGTCGAAGAGGAACCGGTTGTTGGAGTTGTTGTTTTTCTGCTCCGGCCCATACATAAAGTTGAAATTCATGGCTAATTGCTCAAGGGGCGTCCAGGCAAAACCAAGCCCGGCGGTCTTACCCGTGTTGTTGTCATCGGTGTTGTCCCAGCCGTTGACGATATAAAGGCTGGTGGTCAGGGCATCCGCAAAAGGATAGGCCATTGACAGCCCGGTATGGGTAAAGGGGATGGCATAGTTGAATAAAAAGGACCGGGAATAGTTGGGGTTGTCCCTGGCCTCGATGACCTCGGCCCCGAGATAGGTGGCAAACTTACCGAAGGTGAACTTCAGTCCCTTGCCCAGGGGGGCGTTGTACTGGAGATAGGCCTCGGTCAGGTCAAAGGCCTCGGTATCCGCCGGAGCCTGACCGTCCTTGATACCCAGCCCAAGGGAGTGGATAAACTTGGCCGTCTCTCCGGCCGACAACTTCAGTTTATAACCCATACCCCCTATTGGCGCATCTTTCAAAAACTGCAGTTCAGCCAAATCCAGGGTGAAGCTGTTGGCCTTATGGTCAAAGAGCCTCAACTCATTTTCCTGGGAATCGGGGTTCCGGAAGTTATAGGTGTATCCCCCCTGCAAATAGATGCTCATCCCCAGGAGATCCTTTATTTGATCGACGGTCATGGCCGCCGGCTTCGCGGCTTCGGCTTTGGGCGCTTCAGATTTAGTTGTCTCGGGCTTGACTTCATCAGCCATGGCTGCGACAGTCAATCCCAGAAACATTAAAACAGCTAATATTGTGCTCAATACCTTCTTGTTTATTTTTTTCCCTTTCTTTAGTGTCATGGTGAAACCCTACCTTTTTAAAGTGCGATGGTCTGAAGCTATTTTAGAAAATGCCGGCGAATTTGCGCTACCATCTGAGGCTCGGTTATAGTATCAACCGTTACCATACCTACGATACGTTCACCGAGGTCGTTTGTTTCAAGATATTTTTTAAATTCGGCATTCGTTTCATCAGAACCAAATAACTGAATCGATTCTTCGTCACGAATACAGGCAATTACCGCATCGTAGTAAATATTTATTTTCCCCATGGGTGGTCTTTGAATGATAAAGCTCATCTTTTCCCCTTTTTCCGTAACAGCGACGATAATAGCCTTTCTATGGTCGATCCACACACCGACTTTTGTTTTCATCTGTTTCTCCTCATTAGCGCAGCCTCCATCTTTTGATCTTGTTAATACACCGGTGCGCTTATGGCTTTCCGAATCGTTTGGTCAGTTCAAGGTTGACTTCAAGCACATTAATGAATTTTTCGCCGGCAAGACCTCCTAAGGGCGCCGAGGCGTTTTTCTGCAATATCTGTTCGATCTCTTTACGAACCAGGCTCGGGTCGCGCTTTAGATCAACCGCCCATTTGGAGGCAACGCGCTCGATCTGAAATTCGGCATTCTGAAGGGTGATATGAGGATCGAGCCCTGAAGCGGAAGCGGTGACCAGATCACCGGGCACATCCTGAAGATCGGCCCCGGGATGGTCCTGGCGCCACATATCAAAGAAAATCGACTGAATGTCCGAGCCTTCCTTGATCGGTTCGATGGTGGTTACTTCTTTTCCATCAGCCCCTTTGTAGGTGACGGCTGAAGGAAACTTGGTGGGGTTTTCTTTGGAAAAGTTTTCGAAAAATAAAACCGCCAGGTCAGGGGCCTTGGGCTTAGGGGTGCCCGGATTATCCTTAATCCATTGGGTCACCAAGGAGGGATGGGCTTTCATCCAATCCTCTACGTAGGTGTTGTTTTTCGGGTCGGCCTTGACCCAGGCCTGGGCTAGGGCATTGTGCAGGTCCGCCCACTGGGCCACAATGTGCGGGCGGCCCTGGTACTGATCCTTTTGAAACCATCTTTCGATGTCCGGTGCTACCGGTTGTCCAGCTTTGGCGCCGCTCCGATATTTGACAATTGGCCCGAGGGTGCGGGCCACCCGGTCACGCAGTGCGTAGTTGGAGGGCGCTAAGGCCGATGAGGTCGAGGCCGATGCATCGTAGGAGGCTGCAGATGGACGGGGTTGAAAGTATTCGTCCTTAGTAAAAGGCTGGGCTATGAGTCGTGACCCCACTATCTTGCCGTCGGGACCTCGTACCAGGCTACCATTGGCCTGGAAGGGAA
Source organism: uncultured delta proteobacterium (assembly GCA_963838485.1). Taxonomy (GTDB): domain Bacteria; phylum Desulfobacterota; class RBG-13-43-22; order RBG-13-43-22; family RBG-13-43-22; genus RBG-13-43-22. Next base: position 6,087 of record CAWIRY010000123.1, read on the forward strand.
AGAAGGACTGTCCGATGGTCCACAAGACCAACGGATAAAGTCCGCAGGAAATGACCACCAGAATTAACAACAACCAGAAGCTTTTTGAAAGATATTGTAACATGATTTTGTCTCCTTACATTTACAGAAAGGTCAACTGATCAAATGCAATCCCACCATAATGAGGTCGATCAGCTTGATGCCGATAAAGGGTAAAATCACTCCGCCTAATCCCCAGATCAACATATTCCTGCGCAATAGAGCGTCAGCCCCGAGGGGCCGGAATTTGACTCCTTTGAGCGCCACCGGAATGAGCAAGGGGATGATGATGGCATTGAAGATGACGGCAGAAAGGATAGCTGAGGTGGCCGAATGGAGATGCATGATATCGATCACCTTCAACCAGGGCAAGGTTCCCGCAAACAGGGAGGGGATGACGGCAAAGTATTTGGCCACGTCGTTAGCGATGGAGAAGGTCGTCAGGGAGCCCCGAGTCACCAGGAGTTGCTTTCCGACTTCCACGACTTCGATCAACTTGGTGGGGTCACTGTCCAGATCAACCATGTTGGCCGCTTCTTTGGCCGCCTGGGTGCCGGCATTCATGGCCAGGGCCACATCCGCCTGGGCTAGGGCCGGGGCATCGTTCGTGCCATCGCCCATCATGGCCACCAGCTTTCCACCGGCTTGCTCCTTCCGGATGTAAGCCAGCTTGGTCTCCGGTGTGGCCTGGGCGAGAAAGTCGTCCACGCCGGCTTCTTTGGCGATGGTCGCCGCCGTCAGCGGATTGTCTCCGGTGATCATGACGGTCCGCAGCCCCATTTTTCTCAAACGCTCGAAGCGCTCGCGTATGTTGGGTTTCAGAATATCCTCAAGAACAACCAAGCCGGCTATTTGGGCGCCGTCAGCCACGACCAGAGGGGTGGCGCCTTTGGAGGCCACTGAATCCACCAATCCCTGAAGGTCACCCGGCACGCTGCCGTGGTTGCTTTTGACGAATTCGATGACGGCATCGGAGGCCCCTTTCCGTATTCGCTGGCCTTCCGGAAGATCGATGCCGCTCATGCGGGTTTGGGCAGTAAAAGGAACGAACTGCGCCTCTGGCGACACGATGGTTGGGAAGTCGGTTTGTTTTTCATATAGGGTAACGATGCTCTTTCCCTCGGGCGTTTCATCAGCGGCAGAGGCCAGGGCAGCCAGTCTCCCAACATCGGTGGCCGAATACTTACCGACCGGCAAGAAGGTGGTGGCATTCCGGTTCCCCACGGTGATGGTGCCGGTCTTATCCAACATGACGATATCGATGTCCCCGGCCAATTCTACGGCCTTACCGCTCTTGGCGATTATGTTGGCCTGCAGGGCGCGGTCCATGCCGGCGATTCCGATGGCGGCCAGCAAGGCACCGATGGTGGTGGGAATCAGGCAGACCAGGAGCGCAATCAGGGTCGGAATATCGGTGCCGAGACTTTTCAGGGATTCCTGAAAACCCAGGTAGCCCTTCATATATTGTTCGGCGTTCCAGGCCATGGGCCAAATCGGAATGACCACGATCAGGAAAATCAGCGTAAAGGCCGAGAGCAGAAGGGTCAAGGCGATTTCATTCGGACTTCGCTGACGGATGGCCCCCTCGACCAGGGCGATCATCTTGTCGAGGAACGAATCGCCGGCTCCGCTGGTGATCCGAACAACGATCCGGTCGGAGAGGACCACGGTACCGCCGGTCACGCCGGACCGGTCGCCGCCCGCGGCGCGAATGACCGGGGCCGACTCTCCGGTGATGGCCGACTCGTTTACAGTAGCGATCCCTTCGGTAATTTCCCCATCGCCGGGGATCGTTTGACCGGCTTCCACTACCACGAGATCGCCCGGTTTTAAAACCGTTGAAGAAACTTTCTCGACGCCGCCCCCCTTATTCAGGCGATGGGCGATCGTGTCGTGACGGGCCTGCCTGAGTGATTGGGCCTGGGCCTTACCCCGAGCCTCGGCCAAAGCCGTAGCAAAATTGGCAAAGAGCACGGTCAGGAACAACCAGGCATCCAGGGCGATAAAATAGCTCATTGATATCTGGCTGGCCTTCCGGTCCCAAGCCTCCTGGAAAATGAAAAAAAGGGTCAGCAAGGCCCCGACCTCGACCACGAACATGACGGGATTTTTCCATTGAATATCCGGCCGTAGCATGATAAAGGCCTGCTTCAAGGCCGCTATGGCCGGTCCCTTCTCCAGCAGTCCTCGCCGTTTTATACGACGTAATGGGCGTGGCTGCTCCGGAGTCCAAGGGTTATCCAAAACGGCTTCTGTTTTATTCAGTGCTTTATTCATGTTATACTCCTTTGAGCACTTTATTCATCATTAGAAATTTAAAAGTTTTCATCTCTGTGAAGGCTTGGTCAGCCCCCGAAAGGGATAGGTCCAAAATGCTCGGCGATGGGGCCCAGTACAGCCACCGGCAGGAAGAGCAAGGCCCCGATGATCAGGACCGTCCCGAACAAGAGAATACCAAAGGTGATGGTGTCGGTGCGCAGAGTTCCAAGACCAAAGGGACTCGACTTTTTGGCCCCCAGAAAGGCCGCCATGGCGATCGGGGCAATAATCGGGAGGTAGCGGCCGATGATCATCACCAGACCGGCGGCGATATTCCAGGGGATGGCCGTCGGCGCCGGGTTTGGATTGTTGGCCAAACCATAGACCACCCCCAATCCATCGAAGGCCGAGCCGTTATTGGCCGAGGCCGAAGAGAAGTTGTAGAGCATTTGTGAAAGACCATGGGCACCGGGATTGCTGACCGCTTGAAGTCCCCAGGCCGTGGCCGCGAAGAGTCCGGTAGGCAGGAGAATCAAAAACGGATGGACTAGCAGGGTGACGATGGCCAGCTTTACCTCCCGGGCTCCGATTTTTTTGCCCAGATACTCTGGGGTCCTGCCCACCATCATGCCGGCCACGAAGATACCGATGATGATGTAAATCAACATGTTGATCATCCCGACCCCTTTTCCCCCATAAATGCAATTCAGCCACATGCCGACCATGGGCGACAAGGCGGCAACCGGGTTGAGACTGTCGGCTTCGGCGTTCACCGCCCCACAGGTTACATCTACCGTCACCGCCGCATAGGTTGCCCCGGCCGAGGTCCCGAAGCGCATTTCTTTGCCCTCGAGATTGCCCTGGTGCTGATCCACCGGCAAGCCGGCAACTGCAGGCAGAGTCACGACCTGTTTTCCACCCGGTGCCGTTGCGCTGGGGATTTCAAAGGTCCTGGCCACGGGATAACCGGTCAATCCCGGGTTGGGTTTTAGGGTGTCCAAGCCGATTGACCAGACAATGGTGCCGATCATCAAAATCATCATGACCGAAAAAATAATATAGGCGTGTCGCTTGCGATTGAGCATTCGGCCGTACATCAGCACCAGGGCAAAAGGGAAGATCATCATGGACAGGCAGTTTACAAAATTCGTCAAACCGGTGGGGTTTTCAAAGGGGTGTGCGGCGTTCATCCCATAAAATCCGCCCCCGTTGGTCCCGAGCATTTTCATGGATTCAAAGGCCGCCACCGGACCGACCACGATGGTCTGCTGCTTGACCTCGCCTTTGTCCGTGGTTCCCATGGCCCCAGGTTCGAGGGTCGAGACCTGATAAGAGCTTTTGAAGGTCATGGGGCTGCCTTGCAAAATAAAAATGATGGCGATAACCGAGGCGATCGGTACGAACATGTAAACCACCGTTCGCCACATATCCAGGAAGAAGTTGCCGAGCTTGGCGTCACTGCGTAAGGCCCGGATGATGGCGGTCAGGGCACTGAGGCCGACCGCGGCCGAGATGAAGAGCATGGAGATGCAGAAAAAAATCTGACTGAAGTTGGATAAAACTTGCTCTCCGGAATAGTGTTGGAGGTCCGTATTGGTCATGAAGGAAGTGACGGCCTGAAAAATGGTGCTGGGGAAGAGCATCCCCTTGCCGTCCGGGTTCAATGGCATCCAGGGCTGGAGGGCCAGCACCACATAGCCGTAGACGAACAGGACAGTATTAAAGACCAGCAAGGCCCCGGTATATTGTTTCCAGTTCTGGGGGCCGCTATCCAGACGTTTTTCGAACCACCCCAGGATGGGCCAGGGCCTGTATTTTCCATCCATGATCCAGGTCAGGTAGCGACTTAAGGGAAAAGCGATGACAGTCGCTGTGACCAGGAGCAAAAAAGGAAGCAACCAAGTTTGAATCAACATTGTTTTAACTCCTTTCCGTATTCCAAAGGCCTTTGGTTAAAACCATTCCGGTCGTATAAGGGCCACGATCAGATAGACAAACAAGAAGATTGCTACGGCCATTGTTAAATAGATCATTGGTTTTCCTCCTAACCTTATATCTTGTCACAGGCTTTCATGAAGAGGTAACACAGTCCCATCGTCCCAAGACCCAAAAGAAACAAGGCCAGCAGCCAGACAAAAAGGTTCATTTCAAAGGTCCCCCTTTTCTATTTTTATCAATTTACATATAACTAACGTCAGGCGGAAATACTTCCAAAATTCCAAATATCACGGTTTCGATATCTGTGGAAGGCATTATTGTTTTCCCCTCGTTTATTTAAATTGCATAGGATGTGCCAAAAATCTATTCTTATAATTGTTTAAATTTATTGTGTCTTTATGTTTGATGACAAATTGATATCTTGCGATTCTCAAGAAATGGGGAAAAATAAATTGAATTTTGCAAGGAAAGAAGGAATCAACCAGGTTTGAATAAACATTGAACTCCTTTTAGTATCTCAAATACGGCTTTTTTTAAACCACTCCGGCCGTATCAGGGCCACGACCAGGAGAACGAACAAGAAGAATACTACAGCGCCGGTTACAACCAGGTAAACGAACAAGAAGAATACTACAGCCGCGTTTAAATAGATCATAACTATCACCTCTTGTCTGTCTTATACCCTGTCACAATCTTCCATGAGGAGATAGCAAAACCCCATCATACCCAGGCCCAATAAAACATGACCGGCAACCAGATAAAAAGGTTCATCTCAAAATCCCCTTTTTTGTTGTTATTAATTTACATATAACTAACGTCAGTCGGGAATACTTCCAAAATTCCGCATATCGCGGTTTCGATCTTTGTGGGTAGGCATTATTGTTTTCCCCTCGTTTATTTAAATTGCATAGGATGTGCCAAAAATCTATTCTTATAATTGTTTAAATTTATTGTGTCTTTATGTTTGATGACAAATTGATATCTTGCGATTCTCAAGAAATGGGGAAAAATAAATTGAATTTTGCAAGGCGAGATTAAAAATATAGTGGGTAAAAAAGTTATCCCAAGAAATGCCAGAAAACAATGCTGGTAAAAAGTTTAAATAAGATCTTCGATGATTTTAATATTATTTCAGGCCCCCCATTTTCAAATTTGACGGCCGCTTGAGTTCTACAACACGTAATCGATAATTTAAGCACATGAAAATCTCCAATAGTTGTAGGGTATGCCGTGCAAAAGGTATGACTGGTCGGTAAAAGTCCGTCCGTGGGGTTTCGGCAGTTCGCCCACGTAGTTGGAGGGAGGTATAAAGGGTAACCGGAAGCATTATGTTCCCTGACCATGGCTCTGAGAGGGGTTCGAGAAAATCTACTTTTTAAAGATGAAATCATTTACATCGGTAATACCTTTTTATAAAGAGTTCAAGCGGGAATTAGTAATTTTGGGGCCTATCTGGTTAAACGATTAGTAGGTGCACTGGGTTAGAGAGCATCCCCAAAAATTCCCTTTGCAATCCTGGCTATAATCTGGTCCAGCCCGGACGCTCCGGATTTTGTTCCCCGGGCGATATCTTCCTTTCACCTCCTCAATTGCAGCAGGATTGAAGATGATCCCAAGGTCTAACAACACCAGTATTAACGAAAATAACCCCTCGGGGCGTTCCATACTTTTTAAACAGGATGGCTTCAATTGCCTTAATCTTCCGTTCCGTTTCCTCGGGGGAGGCTGAAGAAACCACATGAAGCCTGTCTTTGGGGGGTATTTCTTCCCTTTGGTTTTTAGGACCTTCACCCAGTGAGGTTAAGAGCTGATCGAATAGCCCTCCGACTTTGCAGCGCATGTATGATTCGTTGTCGGGTCTCTGGCGATTCCTCTCCGATGGCATTAAGCACCTCCTTTTGAAATTCGGCCACGGCGTTCATGTCGTATAAGGCCTGGAAAATATTCAATTGCAACCCTAACTGGCCCCGGATTTCGGCCATGGCTTTTAGGGCGAGTTCCCTGGGGTCTTTGAATCGATACTCGGTTATTTCCTCCTCGGTCCCCTTGACCTTCACCCTCCGGACCTGACTTTCAAGGATTTGAAGGGCCTCTTTGTCTCCCCGGTTCCATCTCATCAGCAGGTCAAGAAGTTCATTGGCGTGGTCGTTTATTTTTTGAAGTTGTCCGACTGCATCAAGGTTTTTTTCAACTACCCGGTGAGCGTTTTCCAGGGCCACGGATTTGACGACGTTGATATTCAGTTCCTTTTTGACCTGGCTGACAGCGCCGGGAGTCACCCCGAAATATTTAGCAATTTCTCTTTGGGATTTACCTGACATAACCAGTTGAGATAATTTAACCTTATCGATTTTTCCTGTTGGCATCAGCTAAACTCCTTCTAAACTTAACTTAACTAATTTAGTTGACAGGTTAAGACTGCTTCGGCCTCCGGGAGATTAATTCGGCAGCGTCGGGATTTAGGGTATTTATCGTAGGCGACGGCTCTAACAACGACCCGGCTGACATATCTCTTTGAATTATTTCATTAAACAACCCTTGAACCGGCTCCGGTACTTCATGCTGATTATCTTTGATGAAATTGATAACCTGCACCGAAGGACAGGACGAGTTCAGAATTGATACAGCTTCCAGCACCCGAACGCTGGCCTTATAAGATAATTCCTTGTCTTTAAATTCCAGATTTGGGTTTTTACCCATTTTTACAAGGTTCATCACATTATCAACGGCGTCAGGAACAACTTTGAGAAGACGGCACGTCTCTGATCTGACCGATTCCCGAATGTCTTCCCGGCTTGAAAACCTGGAAACTGCCGACCTGGTAAGGCCTACTTCTTTCGATATGGCTGTTTTCGTAGTTCCTATGGCCAGCTCTTGAATGACTTTCTTTTTTAGGTGCGGCCTTTCAAGCTTCGATTGCTTCATTTTTAAACCTCGATATTTTTCCCCTTGTGTGCGTGGAATTTATAGGGTCCTATATGTTATTGACACCCCCGGCTTTCCGGTCCCCTCCCCCCTGCTTCTTCCATGAGTCAAAGACCTGCTACCATTTTGCTACCATAACACCCCCAAAGAGGGGAAAAGAGGGGATAGGACCATTTTGTAATTGACTGATTTCATGGCGCTTGCTATTTCCTGTTTCCCCCTGTTTTCAGGGGGTTTCGGTCTGACACGGTAGAGGTCAAGGGTTCAAAACCCTTCGTGCCTACCAGAATAATCAAGGACTTATCCATTTTGGACTAAGTCCTTTTTTATTTCTGTGACCAAATTGTGACCGGTAGCCTCAAAAATGGTATTTTCCAGTCTTAGAATGGCGTCTTGGTTGGTCTCTTTCATCAGGTGAGCATAGACGTTTAAAGTGACCATTGGGGAGGAATGGCCTACCTGGGTTTGAATGTATTTGATATTTTCCCCCTGTTCGATCATAAGGCTTGCGTAGGTATGCCAGGCGGGCGAAAGCTCTTTGCCCCGGCCCGCCTGGTAAGAGGCGCCCTCTTCCACAACATGGCAGTTGGTGGCAATCTTTCCGGAAGGAAACAGTACCCCGCTACCCTGGGCTTTCGGCTTGCCCTTGGCGTCCAGGGTCTTTACGATAACAACGGCATCCTTGACCTTGTCGAAGACCTGGGCGGGTGTAAGGGCTTGGACCTGTGCAGGCTATAATTCAATTTTGAATGTTTTTTCTTTCAATCCTATACACCTATTTGCAAACGGAAGTCGGCTCGTGTAAGCAGAAGAGGAGCGAGTACATTGTGTACCCCTTTTTGCCAGTTGGGCCGGAAAGATCATTTGGCCTCCTCGGTTGAAGACCTTTTGATGGCATTATACCGCACAAAAAAAGCTTGACATTTCCTGGATATGAGAAGATTAAACTACAATTCCTCTGGGCCAACGGTATCCCTAAATATGGACCGAAGACAACCGGATTATGGAATGAAGCATTGCTCGCTGAATTTTTCGGGTCGGGCACCTCCTTGAATTCCTTCCTTAGGGTTCGAACATTTTTGATTTTAAAGAGTAGGCAGCCGGTTTTATGCTATAAATCCCAATGGATTAGACTAAGGAGAAAAAAATGTTTAGGGGAAAAAAGTTCTGGGTATTGGGCAGTGCATTCTTGGTTCTTTTTGGGGCCGTCACGCCGTCGGGCGCGGTCAACCGCGATTTTGCAAAAATTGACACCGTTCGTTTTGGAGTGTTGGCCCCAGTGCAGATGGCCGTGGGGCAGGGGATCATCAATGCGGCCAAGCTGGCGGTGGAGGAGATTAACGCGGCCGGAGGTATCCACGGGAAAAAGATTGAAATCATCGTGGGAGATACCGAATCAAACTCAGAAAAGGGGCTCACGGCCATGAAAAAGCTGGTCATGGAAGACAAAGTTGATGTGTTGGTGGGGGAATTCAACAGCGGCGTCGCCCTGGCCATCCAGCCTTTCCTTTCAAGCTACAAAATCGTCTTCATAGCTACCGGAACCGCCTCTCCGGAATTGACCGATAACGTGAAAAAAAACTACCAGAAGAATAAATACTTCTTCCGCGACATGATCAACTCGGACCGGATGGAGATCGAGGCCCACAAATTCTTGAAGGAATTTGCCCATGGCAAACTGGGTTGCAAAAAATTCGCTATCCTGGCCGAAAACGCCAAGTGGACCGAAGACTACGCCAATTTCCTGAAAAAAGACCTGGAAAAGGACGGTCTGCCGGTCGTCCTCTACGAGCGGTTTGACGTGGAAACCAAGGACTTCTCCCCCATCTTTTCCAAGATCAAAAACCTGGGAGCCCAGTGGATCTTTCAGCTTGTCAGCCATGGGTCCTGTACCCCCCTGGTAAAGGCTTGGCAGGACAACAAGCCCGCTCTCATGGGTGGCGCCGACGTATGCAGCATGGATTCCAAGTTCTGGGAAATGACCGGCGGGGCCTGTTTGTACGAAGTGACCAATAACAACATCGCCCGGGCCCCCCTGACCGACCGAACCATCCGCTTCTGGGACGACTACGTAAAAAAGTTTGGGACCAATCCGATGTACGTCAGCGGGTTCACTTATAACGCGGTCTACCTGATTTCTGAAGCGATCAAGAAGAAGAAATCCGTCAAGTCTGACGATATCATCACCGGCTTGGAAAATATCTCCTATAAGGGCGTCCTCCATCCCCAGACCGGGTTTGACAAGCAGACCCATGACCTCCTGGAAGGAAGGTACGTCCAGCCCATGGTTCAATGGCAGGCGGGGGGCAAACAGGTCGTCATTTACCCCGAGAAATTCAAGACCGGCGAATATGTCAAACCGGCCTGGTGGAAACAACCATAAACAGCCCAAAAACAGGATTAATGTCTGAGGTGCATTAATTGTTCCTGATTTGTATTCCTTTGGCCAAACCTCCGGAGGGTAGATAGTCCGGCCGGGGCTGGAATCGGATCGGGGTGGAGTAACGCGATGACCACGTTTTTGCATATCCTTATTCTGGGGACCATCTGGGGGGCGCTCTACCGCCTGATTGCCGTTGGTTTCACCTTGATCTTCGGGGTGGCCGGAATCATCAGTCTCTCCCCCGGCACCTTCTATATGCTGGGGGGCCTATCTGCCCTACACCTTCATAACCCTTCTCCAGATCAATGTGCTCCTGTGACCAAGCCCATGATCGGGGATATGGTGGTCATGGCGACCAGCCAATCTAAGGGATCGAAGGTTTTTTCTTGCCGGTTGTCCTTGGATCGGCAGAGGATTCGGGACTCTTATGAGAGATAGGGCATTCTTTCTTAAGAGAATGAGGCTCGGATGATGTAGTGGTCAGGTTTTCCAAGGAAGGATTTATTAAGCTATGTCGATAGCGGTCCTCTCATAGAAGGTTTTCTTCGCGGGTAACTGTAACTTAGGAATGAAAAAAAGGGAGGTAATTTATGTTGGGTCTAGATCAGGATCTATTAGTTGTTTTAATTATAGCCGCTTTTGTCTTTGGGGCTAAAAAATTGCCTGAAATAGGTAAAGGTTTGGGGAAAGGAATTCAGGAGTTTAAAAAGGGTATATCAGGACAAGAGGAAGAGCCCCCATCTAAACCCAAAGAAATTGAAAAAGACACGACTGATAAAAAAGAATAGGATAAGCATTTATACGGATTCTCCATGGCCATTGGAGTTGGATCGATCCGAAGTGCCTAATATTATTTAAGGGAAAGTTCTTAACTTTAGAGTACCGAATACTCGCCGTTACTCTACCCGAAATTACCGATAGAATCAAGAAATACCCTCTATTGATTAAGCTGCCAACAAGCGCAATCCTTCTTTCCGGTCCAAATCGATTTTTTGTCGAATGAAATTCACCAGGATTTGATCATCTGGGGAATTGACGAGTAATTCAGGAAGCGAGTTTCTCATTGCCAGAGCGGTTACCTGTTCCGATGGATAAATTCCAGGACGGATGGTGCGGAGCCATGAACCAAAAGACTCCCAAACCGCCTTGGTGCAGGTCATAGAGAGGTACTGCAACAAGCCTTGAGCAATAATGCCCAGTTGCATGTGACAATGGTAAGCTTGCATTTTTCGGCGAACCTGGTCTCTGTACGATTTGGTCTTTCGGTGCAGGTATTGATTGCCCGATTTATTGGGGCGAGGAGTCATTTCCGCCATCCAGAAGTGATAGGCATAGGTTCCGATGGTATAGAATGCTTGCTTGAAAGAGACTTCGATTTTGAATCGGAACCCATAGAGTCGAAGGATGTCCATCGGCAACAGGGACAGATCGGTGGTCATAAAGATCTTGGAGCCGTGCTGGGGGTGGATGACCAGGACGAAGCGGACCAGGATGCCTACCGGCCGCCAAAGGAGATCGAGATGACGATATCGTATCGTGACCTGGGTTTCTCCATAGGCCGGACTGGGTGCCTCGATAAAGTTGGAAAGATCTTTGAACAGTGTCCGGAGTTTGACCTTCTCTCCGTATTTTCTCTTTGGGCCTCTTTTTTTCTCGTCTATTGGCCGGGCAGGCCAATAAGCTACGGCATTTCTACGAACCTGGGTGATCAAATGGTCCCCTCTATTAAGTAAACCATGGACCACCACTTTGCTGGCGTAATAGGCGTCTAAAACCAGATAAAAGGGAATAGAAATCGACAAGGAATGGACCAGGGTGATCATTTTATCCAATAACGTTTTGGTCTGCCGGTTTGAGAAGACAACCCCCTCATGGATGCGGCAGGTGATCGGGAGGGCAAAGAAGCTTTGAGCGCATCCGACCAGTAGGGCGATGGCTTGACAGGAGTGGCCGAAAATGAATTCCGACTTATTGTTGTTAGTGGATTCCTGGTGCAGTTTTTTAACCGCCGGCATTTTACGACCGGTTTTGGCCAACTTGATTCCATCGCCGATAAAAATAATCCGGTTATTGACCTTAGGCAGGAATGGGGCGGGCAAAACCGTCAGAATGAGTTGACACCAAAGAGTGGCGAGGGAATCCAGTACAACGGCCGGGCTATGAAAAAAATCGAGGAGCCGGTCATAGAAAATGACTTTCAAGCCTATCGCCCGTATGAGGCTGGTAACGCCTCGCAGATCGGGGCGAACGGTTAGACCAACCAGACAGAGGGCAAACCACAGGAAGGTTCTTTCTCGTTTAAAGGCGGGACGTAACTGTCGGACAATTTTCCACCACTGAATCCAAAGGGTCATCTTTTTCTCCTTTCTGGCAAGAAATTTCTTGTTATTATAGCATATATATGCTATAAGGTAACAAAAAAGGAGGGCCTATGCATAAAAAACTGGATCAAATCGAGAAAAAAATTGCTAAAATCAAAGAAGAACTGGGGAGAATCGGGGAGATGAGGCCGGGGTCACTGACGTACCAATATCAGAAACCTAAAGAAAAAAAAGGCGGGTTCTATCAGATCAGCTATACCTATCGGATGAAAAGCAAAACCGAATACGTCAAAGCTGAATTCGTACAAGACCTGAAATCACAAATTGCAACCTTCAAGCGCTTTAAAAAACTTATACAGCAATGGGTTGATCTGGCTATTGAACACTCCCAATGGAAAATCCAGCTTGCAAAGGAGGGCAAAATTAAGTTATCTTAATGATAGAGAACTCGGGACTCTCAAGTTCTTAAGATTATTTGAATATGCTGAAGATTATTGTATGTCCCTTATTAAAATTTTAATTCTGGCCGTCGTTCAAGGAACGGCAGAGCTCTTACCTATCTCAAGTTCTGCCCATGTCATTTTGGCTGAAAAATTGATGGGTCTTGACCCCACCACTCCGGAGATGACGCTTGTTCTGGTAATGTTGCATACCGGTACGATGTTTGCGGTAATTTTGTATTTCTGGAATTCGTGGAAAAGCAACTATTTTTCGTCTGGAATGGAGTTTTGGAATTTTTGCAAAGTGATTATTGTGGCCACGGCCTTTACCGGGGTCATAGGGCTTACTTTAAAATTTTTTATCGAACGGTTTGCCTTTAGGCATATTCCACACGCAGAAATCGAACTTCTTTTTGGCAATCTGGCTTTAATCGCGAGTAGTCTGGCCGCAGTAGGTCTCTTAATTATTTACGCAGGACTGTATGGGAATCGATCAGGCCGGGCGGGCCTCTTGGGTTTTAAAGAATCTTCCTGGATAGGCGCCATCCAGGGTTTTTGCCTTCCCTTTCGGGGTTTCTCCCGTTCTGGCGCTACAATATCCATAGGATTGATGAATGGAATTTCAAAAGTGAAGGCTGAGGAATTCAGCTTCGCCCTGGCCGTGGTAATTACCCCACCGATTATCATGCGTGAGGCTCTTCGATTATTAAAGGCCCATCCGATCTTTCTATCGGATGGGGTTAGCCTGGTCGGTCTCTTTTATCCCAGCCTAATGGGAATGGGTTTTAGTTGCATCTCAGGGCTCTTAGCTCTCCGATGGCTTTCTCGCTGGCTGGAAAAAGGCAAATGGCAACTATTTGGCTTTTATTGTCTTGGCGCATCCGGTATTGTTTTTTTAGTTTATAGACTTGGATTTTAAAACGCATCCGCTACAGAGGGATTCATCCAGTCTAAGCGTTGAAACATGGGGCAGGTATCTGAATCCTTCCATAAGAAACTCCTTCTAAAGCAACGGATGTATAAAGGCCGAGACTACCCAAATGACAAGTCCTAGTAAGGCGGTTGCCGATTGCAAAGGGATGGCCCGACGCATCTCTTTTTCCACTCCCGACGGAGAAGTATAAGGGGGACAGCCGGTAAAATTCATGGCCAGATAGGAACTCAGCGTGACGATCAATAAGAGTAAAGCCAGGGAGGATAATAAATTAATACGATTTTAGAGGTGTTATCTCTCCTTTTTTGGCCATAGCTGCCTCCATCTTTCGGACTAATTCAGAGCTTATCCCATTATCCAACTTTTTGGGACCACCTTGGGTCCATTTTCTTTTTATTATTCTTCAATCGACCCTGATCCATTTCATAGCACCCCTGGCCCCAAGGACTGGAGATTAACATCATAATAAAATTTTTGACCCAATTGCTTCTTATTATCAAATTGTGAGATTTATAGATGAAAGGAGTTAAAAAATTTAACCAATTAATATTCGGAGTAGTCTATTTAATCTAAATATGAGCTTGTTTTTATCCTCAATAGAAGGCCTTAGTTTAACTATACCACCGAAAAAGTCGGCCAATCTTTAATAAGGAGGGAGTCATGACTAAATTTTGCTTTAAAGGAGTTTTATTATTACTGGTTATGTCGATAATCATTGGATGCATAGCTTACGTCCCGAATCCGCCTCCGCAAGCCGTGGTCGAAGTGAGGCCCACAGTACCTTTTCCAGAGGCTGTCTGGATTGGTGGTTATTGGGCTCACAGGTATGGTAATTGGGTTTGGGTACCGGGTTACTGGGGAAGAAGACCATGGGCGGGAGCGGTCTGGGTTCCTGGCTATTGGAGAGAAACCCCCAGAGGTTACCACTGGGTTAAAGGGCACTGGGGAAGGCCATAGGTATTGATACCATCGTAGGATTGTTATAATTATCTACGGTGATTAAAACGCTGTATTGATGGATAGTGACCTCTCGGTTGACAGCGGTGATAGCCTGTAAAGTCACTTAGGGGGTATTTATAGCCGCTTGCCTGAACGTGTCGGCTGCCAATTAATTTCTTTATAAATTATAATTAGATACGCCATGTTCATGGACGAATAGTTAGGCTTCTCAATTAAAAAATAACCTTAAAGGAGTGACCCTATGGATCTCGTGAAGGGAGGTTATAAAGTTAACTTTAAAAATGTCCTGGTCAAAATGTCGGACGGGTCTTTAATTCATGGCAAAGTGAATGTCGGGGATAATTATCACTGCCTCTCTGATAAGCTCAGGCATTCCACCCATCCTTTTATGGTGGTTTCTGAAGAATCTCCAGAAAATCCCCCCAAAATCTTTATCGTTAACAAGAGCCATATCGTTTGGGCTGAGACCCAGGATTAACCGGATTCACATCCTGGACGTTTTTGTAAAGAAGCATGTTGTTGTGATCGACTTTATAACGATTACCGAAAAAAACGAGGAGGTATTTTATGAGCGATGTTGTTCACACTTCACGAATCAAAATCGTTAGGGAAAAAGGCCCCACCCGTCGGGCCGTGATAGAAGGCTTCTCGGAACCAGTCTATTATGGAGTTCATGGTGGGATTATGAAATTCTATAAGGTTCAGCCCGAAAAGGAGCATGCAGCGACTCTTGATCATATTGTGGCCGCCACAGCCGGGTGAATGATGGGCACACTGGCCACGGTGATGGCCGGAAAAAAAATTCAAACCCCCGAACCCCTTTACTGGGCCGACGTCGAAGGTGATATCGAAAACGTCAATGGCGTCCTTAAAATCACAACGATCAGGGTCAAATACCACCTGAAGGTAGCCGAAGATAAAGTGTCTGATGCCAGAGAGAGTTTCTCGAAATATATAACCCGCTGTCCTGCCGCCCAAAGTGTCATTGGCTGTATTAAAATTGAAGATGAATTAATAATCGAGAAATAACACCTCATCACACCAAATTCAACCGGTGCACCATATAACGTTTAAGATATTGCTTTCTCTCTTGAGTTCAATCCGTCTACCTACTAATCCAACATAGACTTTAGGGCTATAATTATCGATCATCGTTTGGAGTCCACAAGCTGCCCTACGAAGCGTTGTATTTCTTCTCGCGTGTGCTGGCCCGTGTCAGGCTATTGGTCCCCTTGACCGAGCAGTTGCCTCACGATCTCTCTTCGCTTTACCGTGCGGTCCCCCTGGGACAGGGCATCAAGTTTTTGGGTCACCCTGGTGGTGGGGCAGAAGAACGTGTGGCGCGATATTTGGGCCGTCGGTCTCTCCGCTGTCTCGTAGACGAACACGATGTCTTTTCTTGGCGGCCTTTCTGTCTTGATCAATTTGCCGTCTTTTCCATAGTACCAGTAATTAACCCATGTCTCAGGCATGTTGATTCCCCCAAAAATAATCAGTAATCAAATCTCATACAGTGCACCACTGAACGAAAGAAAAAATCCCAGACCATCCTGCGGAACCCAGAACAGAAATTGGCAGACTTTCTGGGCGGTGGTAACAGTGTACTCTTAGAATTTCTCCTTCGGCTTATTTATTTCTCATTTACTTGGAATTTTTGTGGTTTATATTTTGACAATCTGAATTGGTGGTGGTTGATATCCAAGGATCAAACTTCTTTCCGATCAGGAATAACCACCGGCCTTTGGACCCCTTCTTTTGTAAAGACAAAATGGTCCCCTTCTACTCTCACGCATTTAAATCCGGCCTTTTCAAATACCCTCTGGAGACGCTTGAGAGTTATAGGGGTAATTTTCGGCATTTTAATAGGCGCTCACCAGTTCGGTAGCCACCAGTTTGGGAGGAATCCATTGTCCTCTGGGGTCTTTCTTGTATCTGGATTCATCCAGGATGTCCTCAAGGGTCCCCATCTTTTCCGCTTCTTCCACAAACAGCCTTACTGCGGTTTTAAGCATTTCCTTGGCGTGTTGCACATCCTGTCCACAGCTTGAAATATCAAGCTGTGGACAATAGGCCATATAGGTATTTTCTTCCTTGAATACCATGATGTCATATTCGATAGGTATCATTTCTCTCTCCACTTCTTATTATTTTGTGACCAAATTTTGACCACTATAACAGAAAACAGGGTAAAAACCAAAAGATAAGAAAAAAGATCGATGGTCTTTTAACCCCGTTTTCTTTTGATATTTCTTTATCTTGTTTTACCTGTGACCATATTATTATATAATTAAAACAATGACTTTACCCACTGACACGGTAGAGGTCAAGGGTTCAAAACCCTTCGTGCCTACCATGACATTAAAGGGATTGGCCTTCATGGCCAATCCCTTTTTTTGTGGTTTTTTTATAATCGCCGACATGAAGGATGGTTTATTTATTTTCGTATACTCTATGGTCCTCTTTTCTTCCAAGAAATTCACCTTGAAAACCAAAAATTTCTTGACATTATCTAAAATAGATAATAAAATTATAAATTTATAACTTTTTCAGGAAAAGCCTTTTATGTTTGAGTCCTTAACCGAACGTCTCAATCTGACCTTCAAGAAATTGAAGGGGGAGGGGAAATTAACCGAAGCCAATATGAAAGAAGGGCTTCGGGAGGTACGGCTGGCCTTGCTGGAGGCCGATGTTCATTACAAGGTGGCCAAGGATTTTATCGATCGGGTCCGAGAGAGGTCTTTGGGGCAGGAGGTCCTGTCCAGTCTCACCCCGGCACAACAGGTGATCAAGATCGTCCAGGAGGAACTGACCGAATTGATGGGCGGGGCGCGCCAGGATCTTCATTTGGCCGGTCGCGCACCTATTGCCATCATGCTGGTCGGGCTTCAAGGTTCGGGAAAAACAACCACGGCCGGAAAGCTGGCCTTATATTTGAGGGAAAAGAATTTTCGACCCGGCCTGGTGCCGGCGGATGTTTATCGGCCAGCGGCTATCGATCAGCTTCATAAGGTGGGGGAACAGGCTGGGGTCGAGGTATACCCATCCGATTCAAAAATAAACCCCGTGGAACTTTGCAGCCGGGCCGTGGAATGGGCCCGCGAGCGGGGCTTGAATCCTCTGGTCCTGGATACGGCCGGACGGTTGCATATCGACCAGGACTTAATGACCGAGCTGAAGCAGATCAAGGAAAGGGTCCGGCCCAACGAGATCCTCCTGGTGGCCGACGCCATGACCGGTCAGGATGCTGTTAATGTGGCCCAGAAATTTAATGAATGGTTGGATTTGTCCGGTGTTATCCTGACCAAGATGGAAGGAGACGCCAGGGGAGGGGCTGCCTTGTCCATCAAGGCGGTTACTCAAAAACCGATTAAATTTATGGGGGTCGGAGAAAAGTTGGAGGCCTTGGAAGCTTTTCATCCCGACCGGATGGCCTCCCGGATCCTGGGCATGGGCGATGTTTTGTCCCTGATCGAGAAGGCTCAGCTCCATTTTGATCAAAAGCAGGCCTTGGAGTTGGAAAAAAAGATCCGCAAGGAATCTTTTACCTTGAGCGATTTTAAGGACCAGCTAAGACAGATAAAAAAAATGGGTTCCCTGGAACAGATGGTGCAAATGATCCCGGGTTTAAATCGAATGAAGGGCTTAAAAGAGGCTAAGCCGGATGAAAAAGAATTCCTTCGGGTTGAGGCCATAATCGATTCCATGACCCCGGAGGAACGAAAAAGCTATCAAACCATCAACGGAAGCCGGCGTCGGCGCATTGCCAAAGGGAGTGGGACGACGGTACAGGATGTCAATAAACTGCTCAAAAATTTTGAGCAGATGCAAAAGATGCTTAAACAATTCAATAAGGGTGGTCGAAAGGCCCTCAAAAGAGGATACTTGCCTTTTTAACAGGCATTGGTTACTATAAATTTTTAGGGAGAAGAAAACCTAAGGAGCGTATTATGGCGATTAAAATTCGATTGGCCCGGATCGGGGCCAAGAAAAGGCCTTTTTATCGGATGGTCGTAGCAGATTCCGGGGCACCAAGAGGCGGGCGGTTTATCGAGATTGTCGGGACTTACGATCCCAATCAAGAACCAGCGGCGGTTTCCTGGAAACAGGATGTTTTGAAAAAGTGGCTTTCCGTAGGGGCTGAACCAACAACTACCGTTAGAAATTTGATTCGTTTCAGCGGCGTACTCAAGGGATAAGAGATTTTGAGGCGGGCGCCTCACCCCTCTCCTGTGGTGTAGATGGATTCACTTGAATCGATCCTTGGACGATAAAAGGCCGGGGAGCATAAGCGGAATCAGTCTGTTATCGGTATTCGGCAACTCTAAAGGAGGAGGTAAGCGGCATGAAAGAGTTGGTAAAGTACATTGCAAAGGCGTTGGTGGATCATCCTGACCAGGTTGAAGTTAATGAAATCGAAGGAGAACAGACTTCAGTCATCGAATTAAAAGTGGCCAAGGAGGATTTGGGAAAGGTCATCGGAAAACAAGGGCGTACCGCCAGGGCCATGCGGACTATCTTGAGTGCGGCTTCCACAAAGATCAGAAAACGGTCGGTCCTGGAAATCATAGAATAAGAAAAAAATTATTTAATGAAAGCGGGCTTTCTGTTAATCGGAAAGGTTGCCAAACCTCATGGGTTGCGCGGCCAGATAAAAGTCCACTCTTACGCCGCCTCCCAGGAAACTTTTTTTGCAGGACGGAAAGTGTTTCTGAGCCGGGGTGAAGAATTGCAGGAGTGGGTGCTCTCGGAGGCCAAAGTGCAAGCCCGTTCCTTGCTTCTTAAACTGTATGGTGTGGAAGATCGTCAGCAGGCGGAAAGGTTGGCGGGATTTTCCGTGTACCTCGAGGAAAAAGACCTGAAAGCCCTTCTTGATGGAGAGTACTATTGGTACCAATTGATCGGCAGCCGGGTTTATAACGACCGTGATCAATTTTTAGGCATTATGGAGGGTATATTGGCAACACCGGCCCACGATATTTGGGTCATCCGGGATCGAGAAAAGGAAATTCTCTTTCCAGCCGTTGAGGATGTTATCCTTTCGGTAAATAAGATCCAAAGAGAAATCCGCGTCCGGGACCTATATGACCTCTCCGAGGGTGATGATTGTTGATATCCTGACCCTTTTCCCTGGCCATTTTCTTTCTCCCTTAAAAGGGGGTATCCTTAAGCGAGGAATTGAGAAGGGGCGGGTTCGAATCCGGATATTTAATCTCCGTGATTTTGCCGATGATCCCCATCGAACGGTAGATGACCGGCCTTTTGGCGGTGGGGCGGGGATGGTTTTGAAACCGGAGCCCATCTTCCGAGCCTTAACCTGGTTGAGGGGTCTGCCTGGGCCGAGTCCGCGGGTAATCTTATTGACCCCTCAGGGGATTCCGCTGAAGCAATCACGGGTTAAAGAATTGACGGGCTGTCCGCGGATCATTTTGATCTGCGGGAGATATGAGGGAGTCGATGATCGGGTAGCCGATTTTTTCTGTGATGACCAGATATCGATCGGCGATTATGTCTTAAGCGGTGGTGAACCGGCCGCCTTGATTATTTTGGATTCTTTGGTCCGGTTGATCCCTGAAGTCCTTGGTTGTGCCGATTCGGGGAAGGAAGAATCCTTTGAAGAAGGCTTGTTGGAGTATCCCCAATACACACGACCCCGAAACTTCAAAGGATACCGGGTGCCTGAAGTCCTGATTTCGGGAGATCATGAGAAGATCCGGGCCTGGAGACGTCGTCAGTCTTTGCTCAAGACCGCAGAACGGAGGCCCGATTTGATCCGGAAGGACCGGTTGAGTGCGGATGATCAGGAGATATTGAAATCACTTAGACGAAAAGAGAAAAGGGAGTAGTATGATGGATTTTTTACGAAGCCGTCATAAATTATAAGGAGAAGAGCAATGGATACCTTAACCATGTTGGAGAAGGAGCAGATGCGGGTGGACCTTCCCGATTTTAAAACCGGGGATCAGGTTCGGGTCCATGTTAAAATAAAAGAAGGGGAAAAGGAGCGGATCCAGGTCTTTGAGGGGGTCGTTATTCGAAAAAGAAAAGGGAATACCGGGGCTACCTTTACCGTCCGCAAGGTTTCTTATGGGGTCGGGGTAGAGCGTATTTTCCCGCTTCACGCACCGGCTATTGATCGTGTTGATATCGTCAGTCGGGGGAAAGTGCGTCAGTCCCGGTTATATTATTTGAGAGAATTAAAAGGCAAGGCCGCTCGGATCAAAGAACGGCGGGTTATCCCGGGCCTGAAAGAAGCCGCGAATTCCAGGACCTGACAAGTTATTGGTCGTAGGAAATAATTCGGAGCAAAACCAACAACTCCGAACTCCCAATGAAAAACTTGGTCCCAGGGTGCTTTAATCGTGGAAGTTGTTAAGAAGCCCTCTGATTTTTACGAAAATAAAATTGACCGACCAGGGTCTTTCCTGATCGCCGGTGTGGATGAGGTGGGCAGAGGGCCTTTAGCCGGTCCGGTGATTGCCGCAGCGGTCATTTTCCCTCGCGGAGTCTTTATCGCCGGCGTTACCGACTCTAAGCAGTTAACTTCCCCAAAAAGAGAATTTCTGTTTCCCCTGATCAGAAAGAGATCACTGGCCATTGGTATTGGTTTCCTGGGTCCCCGGAAAATCGATCGTCTCAATATCCTCCAAGCTTCCTTAATAGCCATGGAAAAGGCGGTTTTTAATCTGAACCTTAATCCCGATCTGGTCCTTATCGATGGGGACCAGCATTTAAACCTGCCGTTCAGCCAGGTATGTCTGATCCAGGGAGACCGTTTAAGCCACGCCATAGGGGCCGCTTCAATTATAGCCAAGGTTGTTCGGGACAAACTGATGGAATCATGGCATTACCGATTTCCTCACTATAATTTTTTCAACAATAAAGGGTATGGAACCCAAGAGCATCTTAGGGCCTTGAAGAAATATGGGCCTTGTCTGCTCCATCGTTTAACCTTTAGAGGAACGATCCCCCATGAGACCCGTAAAACCGTCTGAGGACCCTCGCAGAGGGGTGGGGCAAAGAGGAGAGGACCTGGCCTATGAACTCCTAAAAAAAAGGGGATATGAGATTCTGGAAAGAAATTTTAAGTCCCCTTTGGGAGAAATCGATATTATCGCCTGGGAAGGAAAGACCCTGGCTTTTGTGGAGGTCAAGACCCGTTTGTCCGCTGACTTTGGGACGGCTAAATGGGCCGTGGGTCCCAAAAAGCAACGAAAGTTGTCCATGGTGGCCTTGGACTACTTAAAACGCCGTTCCTTCTCGGACCAGGCGGCCCGTTTTGATGTGGTGGCTATCGATTTGAATCAGGGGCAGGAGAAAGTTGAACTGTTCCGAAACGCCTTTGACTTGGCTTATTAGAGGAAAATATTGAGTCACGTTCGCACGGATTTTTATCGGGTCGACGGCCAGCCTGATAAAACCGGCCTGTCTGCTGTGAGTCAGTGGCGAGAATTAAAATGGCTTTATTTGAAAATAAAGGAACTTTATACATCGTCGCCACCCCCTTGGGGAATTTGAAGGACATTACCCTGCGGGCACTGGAGGTGTTGAAGGCTTCTGATCTGATAGCTGCCGAGGATACCCGGAGGACCCAAAAACTCCTTTCCGCCTATGATCTTCATTCCCCGTTGATCAGCTATAACGAAAATAATAAATTTAGAAAGCTGAGTTCCCTGATCGAGCGACTGCGACAAGGGCAGCAGATCTGTCTGGTCAGCGACGGCGGGACACCGGGTGTCAGCGATCCGGGAAAAGAGTTGGTTGAGGAAGCCCGCCGGGCCGGTATACCGGTCTTCCCCATTCCAGGGCCATCGGCCCTGATCTGTGCCTTAAGTGCTTCGGGATTATCCGGCGAATCGTTTGTTTTCTTAGGCTTTCTGCCTCGCCGCAAAAGCCGCCGGAAAAAAATCCTTCAGGAAATGAAGGAACAGAGGAGGACCCTCATTTTCTATGAGGCCCCTCACCGGATTAGGGACCTTCTGCAAGAGATCGAAGCCGTTTTGGGAGACAGGGAAGCGGTTCTGACACGGGAGCTTACCAAGATTTATGAAGAGATCCTTTCCGGTCCGGTAAGTGGATTGATCCGCCAGCTTGCGGATAGGGAACCGAAAGGGGAATATTGCCTTCTGTTGGCCCCTTTGAAACTGCCCGACGAAGCTGAGGGAAAATGGAACGCCATTTAGTGATAAAAAACCGACTGGGCCTTCATGCCCGGGCGGCGGCCAAAATGGTTCAATTAAGCAATGAATTTTCCTCAAACCTGGCCATTCGGTTTGACGGACAGGAAATTGACGGTAAAAGCATACTCAATATATTGACCCTGGCCTGCCCTGCGGGTTCGCAAATTGTACTACGGGCCGAAGGTTCGGATGCCGAAAAACTCTTGGAGGCCATGGAAAGGCTGATTGATGACAAGTTCGGAGAAGAATAATCCCTTAAGGGGGAAAGAACCTATTAATCTTGTCCTAAAAGGGATCGGGGCCTCTGGTGGCGTGGCCATCGGACGGGTTTATCTGGTGGATCGCAGCCGGGTCAAGGTCGTTTATCAATACCTCCTCGACGAAAGCCAGATCGAGCCGGAAAAGGTCCGATTCAAGGTGGCGGTCGCGAAAGCCGATGCCCAATTGCAGCAGATCATCGAAGAGATCCCGGAAGAGATAAAAGATCATGCCGGTATCATTGATTCCCACCGGTTAATTTTGCAGGATCGCATGATTTTTGATCAGACCCTGGAGAATATCGGTAAGGAACAGATCAATGCCGAATGGGCCTTGAAAAAAGCCGTTGAAAAGGCCCAGGAGATTTTTTCCAAGATCAAGGACGAATACTTCCGAAACCGGGTCAAAGACGTGGTGGATGTTTCCGAACGGATACTGAGAAATCTGACCGGAACCGAGATGGAAAACTTGGGTGATATCCGGGGCCAGGTGATTGTGGTGGCCCACGACCTGTCTCCGGCCGATACCACCCAAATGCGATTAGACCATGTTTTGGGTTTTGTCACCGATATGGGCGGAAAGACTTCCCATACCGCCATTATCGCTCAGTCCCAGGAGATCCCGGCCGTAGTCGGGTTGGAGCGAATCACCCAGGTGGTTAACAGCGGCAACCTGATTATTGTGGATGGAACCGACGGCCTGGTGATCTTGAATCCCGACCCGGAAACCGTAGACACCTTCCAGCTAAAAAAGAAAAAATACGGCGAATATCGGACTGAGATGGCTAAATACAGCCATTTGCCGGCCGAAACGCTGGATGGATATCGGATTAAGACCAGGGCCAATATTGAATTCTTGGAAGAAATTGCCACGGTGCTGGCTAATGGAGCTGAAGGGATCGGTCTTTTCCGGACTGAGTTTTTATATCTGAGCCAGAAAGAATTGCCCAGTGAACAAACGCTCTTTGAAAACTTTAAAAAGGTGGCCCGGATCATGGCGCCCCATCCGGTTACCATCCGAACCCTGGATATCGGAGGCGACAAGTTTGCATCCCACCTCGATTTAGCGGAAGAGATGAATCCGGCCCTGGGTTTGCGAGCCATCCGTTTTTGTTTGAAGGAAGTGGATATTTTTAAGCGGCAACTGCGGGCCATCTTAAGGGCCAGTTCTTACGGGAAGCTCAAAATACTCTTTCCGATGATTTCCTCCATCGATGAGGTCTTCCAGGCCAAGGCCATCCTGAAGGAGGTAACCGAGGACCTGGAAAAAGAAAAGATCCTCTTTGATTCCCAGATCCCCATCGGGATCATGATTGAGATCCCCTCGGCCGTGGCCATGGCTGATCTTCTGGCCCGGGAAGTGGATTTTTTCAGTATTGGGACCAATGACCTGATTCAATATTCCCTGGCCATCGACCGAGTCAATGAACATGTGGCCCATATGTATCAACCTTTGCATCCGGCCATCCTGCGCCTTATCAATCAGACCATTGAAGCCGGTCACCGGGCCGGAATTCCGGTTGCCATGTGCGGGGAGATGGCCGGTGAACCCTTGTATGTCCCGATTTTATTAGGGTTGGGGCTGGATGAACTGAGTATGAATCCCATGTCCGTCCCAAGAATCAAACGGATAATCAGGATGACTTCTTATAAAGAATCAAAGGTATTTTTAGAAAAGATTTTTTCCTTGAATACCACCGAAGAAGTCAATGCTTTTGTCCGTAAGGAAATGGTCCGAGGGTTCTCCGACAGTTTCAAGGCCGATGGGACCATGATTTATTAGATGAATCAAGGATGGGCGCTTTGAGCTTTGAGCAAACAACAGTGAATAAAAATGGCCGAACACATTAAGCTGGTCTGTCAGAATCGCAAGGCCCGACACGACTACGAAATTCAGGAAACCGTTGAAGCCGGTTTGATGTTAACCGGATCGGAGGTTAAATCCCTTCGTCTGGGACGGGCCAATCTTAAGGATAGTTATGCCCGGCCCAAGTTGGGGGAAGTATTCCTCCATGAGGTCCATATCAGTCCCTATGAGAATTCCCCTTTACAGGATCAGGATCCTACTCGGACGAGAAAACTCCTTCTGCATAAACAGGAAATCCGAAGGTTGACAGCCAAAATCCAGGAAAAAGGTTTCACCCTCGTTCCTCTCCGAATCTACTTTCGCGACGGTAAGGCCAAAATCGAACTGGCTTTGGCCAAAGGGAAAAAATTGTACGATAAAAGGGAGGCTATCCGAAAGAAGGATATGAAGCGGGACGCCGACCGCCAGATTCGGGGCAAAAAATAACCAACTTGACTTTGGATGGTCTAATCATTAATATAAACAATGAAAGGGGGGCGAAACGGCTTCGACGGGGATACTTAATTTAGGTGGCATACCGAGGTCCTATCGGCTCGTAAAACAGATAGGAAACAATAATCGCAGACAACTACGATTACGCCTTGGCCGCTTAGTCGGCCAACATCCTGTCTTTTTTTCCTGCGAAGGAGATAAGGATGTCAATTAGCAGGATAGCCTGATTGAATGGCCTGTAGTCAAGAGGGCGAAACAATTTACAGGATAGCCTTTGAGGTCTCCTGCCTGGTGGATCCCTCAGGGGTGAACTTTAATAGCCAGGCTAAGTATGTAGAAGCCTAGAGGATGTATTTTCGGACGCGGGTTCAACTCCCGCCGCCTCCACCAATTAAAGAACATTCTATTAATTCTATCAACCCGTCCCCTATTTGATTAAAGACCCCTGAGGGAAAAAACTTGGGGGTTTTTTGTTTCAGGATGTGGATTTTTTCTTTCCCATGATTTTCTTTGAGGAGATCCCATGGAAATTCTGATCATTGTCCTGCTTATGATCTGCAACGGTTTATTTGCTATGTCCGAGATGGCCATGGTTGCTTCCCGCAAGTCCCGGCTGCAACATTGGGCCAGGAAAGGTAATTTCCGGGCCCAAATCGCCCTGGACCTGGCTCGATCTCCTTCCCGTTTTTTGTCCACCATCCAGTTGGGCATCACCCTGATCGGCATCCTGGCCGGGGCCTTTGGGGGGACAACGGTGGCCCGGTCTCTGGAAATCTATCTAAAAGAGATTCCCTATCTGAGGGGATATAGTGAAGTCATTTCTCTTGGGGCTGTGGTTCTCGGCCTCACCTACCTGACTATCGTTCTCGGTGAACTGGTTCCTAAACGGCTGGCCCTGAACAACCCCGAACGGATCGCTTCGGCCATAGCCGTTCCCTTGCGTCTGGTGTCCACCATTACTCACCCGGTGGTTCAGGTATTGACCATTTCTTCGGAATGGGTTTTAAAACTCTTGAGACATCAGCCATCCAAAGAAGCGCCCATTACCGAAGAAGAAATCAAAATTTTGATCGAGCAGGGCGTCCAAGAGGGGATCTTTGCCGAAACGGAAAAGGATTTAGTCAAAAGTGTTTTTCGTTTGGCCGACCGTGAAGTCGGTGTCCTGATGACCCCCCGTATGGAAATCGTTTGGCTTGACGTGAATGCCTCCTTTGAAGAGAATCGAAAAAAGATCATGGAGAATCCTTATACCCGTTTCCCCATAGCCCAGGGTCGTTTGGATAACATCCTTGGTGTAGTGCGGGCCAAGGAACTTTTGGTACAGGGACTCTCCGGTCGCAGGATGGACCTGAAGGAAAAAATGAATCCTCCTCTTTTTGTTCCGGAAAATGCCCCGGCCACGCATCTCTTGGAGTTGTTCAAAAAATCCCGGCCCCATCTGGCCTTGGTGGTAGATGAGTACGGGGGTATCCAAGGATTGGTGACCTTGAATGATCTCTTGGAATCGATAGTAGGAGAGATCTCTTCCCAAGACCAAGCCACGGAACCTCAAGCCCGCCGTCGGGAAGACGGCTCCTGGCTTGTGGACGGATTGATGCCCGTAGATGAATTTAAAGAAATCTTCGGCCTGGGGCGTTTGCCCGACGAAGGAAGCGGACACTTTCAGACCCTCGGCGGGTTTGTAATGATGCAGATGGGAAGGGTCCCGCAACCCGGCGAAGATTTTAAATGGGAAGACTTGAGTTTTGAGGTAGTGGACATGGACGGAAAAAGGGTGGATAAGGTCCTCATCACTCCCGAAAAAAAATTAAAACAAGATCTACAGGATAAATAGGCTTATTGCCGAAGGCCGATTGTCTTGTCTAATTTCCTCAGGAAATTAGAAAAACAACATTCAATCGATCCTGTAAATCCTGTCAAAGGGAAATGTCTTGGGTTATCCGGCCATTTCCCCCTTTTCTTCTTTTCGTTCTTTCTCCGATTCGAAAATCAAACATTGAGGGCGAAATTTGCAGTAAAGTTTGGGATCGCTGCAGGACACCCCTTGTTCAAAACACTGTTGGCAGTAAGCGATTTGATGCTTTTGACAGGGGAATACGCCTTCTCGTTCCGGATGTTTTCGACACTGGCTCATGATGACTTTTTAAACCAGGGGTGCTAAAAAAAGTTGAAATAGAAATTTGACAATTCCTGGAAATTTTTATATATTTTTATTTGTAAGACCTTAAACCTTAAAAAACAAGATGGGCTCCCAAAAAAAATAGACCTGTTCGCCGAAAAGATGCTCTTATCCATAATCATTCCGGTCTATAATGAAAAACAAACCCTGAAGACCCTGGTCGAAAAGGTGCAATCCTTGGACCTGTCCTCTTTGAACCTGGATAAAGAGTTGGTAGTGGTCGACGACTGCTCTCAAGACGGGACCTTGGATGTGGCTCAAAAACTGGCCGATAAGGGGAAGATTCGGTTGATACGGCACCAGGAAAACCAGGGGAAGGGGGCGGCCCTGCATACCGGATTTCAAAATGCCCGAGGAGATATCCTTTTGATCCAGGATGCTGACCTGGAGTACAATCCGGAAGAATATCCCAAGCTGTTAAAACCCGTCATAGACGGCAAGGCTGACGTGGTTTACGGGTCGCGTTTTATGGGAGGGGAACCGCACCGAGTTCTCTATTTCTGGCACTATCAGGGAAATAAGTTTTTGACCCTTCTCTCCAACATAACCACCAACCTTAATCTGACCGATATGGAGACCTGTTACAAGGTTTTCCGCTCGGAGGTGCTCAAGGCTATCTCTCTTAAAGAAAAAAGGTTCGGCTTCGAACCTGAGGTAACGGCCAAGGTTGCCAGGTTAGGGTGCCGGATTTACGAGGTTGGAATCTCCTATACCGGTAGGACTTATACGGAAGGGAAAAAAATAAATTGGAAGGACGGCTTCCGAGCTTTGTGGTGTATTTTTAAATACGCGGTGGTGAACTGATTGTTTAATTAACCACGGCCCGTTTGTGGCAAAAAATAGAAGGGAAATATTTTGAAACACGTTTTAGTCACCGGCGGGGCCGGTTATATCGGTAGTGTCGTCTGCCAAACCCTTTTGGAAAGAGGACACCCGATCGTAATTCTGGATAGCCTGGAAGAGGGGCATCGCGCAGCCCTTTCCCCCGGGGGGATTTTTTTTCAGGGCGATCTGGGAGATGAGACCTTTCTAAAAAATCTTTTTGATGCCTACCCGATCGGCGCGGTGCTCCATCTGGCGGCCTATTGCCTGGTGGAAGAATCGGTCCAGGATCCGGAAAAATATTATGAGAACAATGTCTTCAAGGCCCTGATTCTTTTGAAGACCATGCGGGCCTTCGGGGTTAAAAAAATAGTCTTTTCCTCCACAGCGGCCGTCTATGGGGAACCCCTTTTCAACCCTATCGAAGAAACCCATCCCACCAAGCCGGTCAATCCTTACGGTCATTCTAAATTGATTTTTGAGCAAATCCTGGATTGGTATGCCCAGGCCTATGGGTTCAAGTATGTCACCTTCCGTTATTTTAATGCCGTCGGAGCCGTAGACCGATTGGGAGAGGACCATGATCCGGAAACCCATCTGATTCCCCTAATCCTCCGGAAGGCCCTGACCGGGCTCCAGAGCCTTTTGGCGGAAAGCTTTAAGGAACCTCTGACGGTTTTCGGACTGGACTACCCGACTCCGGATGGAAGCTGTCTTCGGGATTATGTCCATATCCAGGACTTGGCCTTGGCCCATGTCCTGGCTTTGGAAAAATTAGATACCCTTCAACAAAGGATTTTTAATTTGGGAAATGGCCGGGGTTTTTCGGTTTTGGAAGTGATCGAGGCGGCTCGGCAAGTTACCGGAATGGATATCCCTTGTCATCAGGGAGGACGGCGCCCGGGAGATCCGGCGGCCTTGGTGGCCTCTTCCGATCTGGCCCGCAAGGTCCTGGGCTGGGAACCCCGGCATCCGGAGATAAATGAAATTATTGCCTCGGCTTGGCGCTGGCATCAAGAATTCCCTTATGGGTATGAAGATTGACGGCTACGTAAAAAGTCCCCACACCAGACTTGTCCGCGTGCATCCGGTGCCGAAAGAAAGTTCAAAATATGAGCAAGGATGAAAACTGGTATACGGTATATACAAAAAGCCACTATGAACAGAAGGTCTATCAGGCCCTGACCGATAAATCCATTTCCGCCTTTTTACCAAGAATCGAGACCATGAGCAGGCGGAAGGATAGAAAGAAAAAGATCTGGCTGCCCCTTTTCCCGGGATATGTATTTTTCCGAATTCCCTGGGAATTAAAAATTTACTGGGAAGTGTTGAAAACCGACGGCGTAGTCAAGGCCCTGAACATCGAAGGAAGGCCGATCCCCGTTCCGGAGGAGGAGATCAATTCCGTCAAGATTGCCGTAGAAAGCCTGCTGCCTCTCTTTCCGCACCCTTTTGTCCGGGAAGGGGATCGGGTCGTTATTGAGGGTGGTCCTTTGCAAGGCGCCCAGGGGATCTTCATTTCCCGGGAAGGAAAAATGGGAAAATTTGTGGTGGGTGTGGAAATATTGAACCGGGCCGTGGCCATAGAAATTGAACCGGAATTTATCCGGAAATTGCATTAAACCTTCGACAGGATAATCCTGTCTGATAAAATTTTTTTAAAAATTAAGGAGGCTTATCAACCCTATGGAATATTCCATCGCCCCCACGGGAGAAAGATTCCCCCTGCCGACCGCCGAAGACACGGAAATAGAAAACAAAAGGCTCCGCATCCTGGTCGATGAACAATGCCGCCAGGGCCGGGAGATAGTGGTGGTCATGGGGGTCGGCTTTGTCGGGGCGGTGATGGCCGGGGTGATCGCCGATTCGACAGACGCCCAGGGCCGGTCCGGAAAGTTCGTCATCGGCATGCAACGGCCCAGTCCGCGTTCCTTCTGGAAGATCCCCTGCCTCAATAAAGGCCTCTCTCCGGTTAAGGCCGAAGATCCGGAGGTCGCTCCTTTGATCCGGCGCTGCGTTTTGGAAAAAAAGACCTTCACGGCCACCTTTTCCATGGAAGCGCTGACTATGGCCGATGTGGTGGTGGTCGATGTGCAGTGTGATTTTCAGAAGGAGGAGCTGGGCAACGTCAAGAGCGGCGGCGCTGAGATTCGCGACCTGGAAGAAAGTTTCAAGATTATCGGCCAAAAGATCCCGCCCCGGGCTCTGGTTTTGATCGAGACCACCGTCCCGCCGGGGACCACCGAATACATCGCCTACCCCTTTATTAAAAAGGCCTTTGAACAACGGGGTCTCGAAGAGGACCCCCTTTTGGCCCACAGCTTCGAGCGGGTTATGCCCGGCAAGGATTACGTGGCCTCCATCCGTAATTTCTGGCGGGTCTGCTCCGGAATCAATGAAGAGGCCCGGGAAAGGGTGGTTAAATTTCTCTCCGAGGTCATTGAAGTGGAAAAGTTTCCTTTGACCGTTCTGGACCGACCGGTAGAGAGCGAGACCTGCAAGATCGTCGAGAACAGTTACCGGGCCACAATACTGGCCTTCATGCATGAATGGAGCCTGTTTGCCGAACGCAATGGGGTGGATTTGCTCAAGGTCATTGAGGCCATCAGGGTCCGGCCGACCCACAGCAACATCCTCTTTCCCGGCCCCGGGGATCGGCGGTTATTGCCTGCCCAAAGACGGGGGGCTGGGGTTGTGGTCTTATAAACACTTGATGGGCTTTCAGGACGATATCTTTCAGGTCACTCCCCTGGCCATAAATATCAATGATACCCGGGCCCTCCATGCCGCCCAACTGGTCCGGGACGCTCTGCGTAACCGCAACCGGATCGTGGCCTCTTCCCTGGTGTCCGTGCTGGGGATTTCTTACAGGGAGGACGTGGGGGACACCCGCTACAGCGGTTCGGAGATCCTGGTCAGAAAGCTAAGAGAGATGGGAGCCGAGGTGCGGGTCCATGATCCCTACGTGGAACATTGGTGGGAGATGGAAAAACAGGACGGTTATCCGACCCACAGCAGTTGGGCGCGCTTTTTCCGAAATCAGGAAGGCTTAAAAGATCTTCGGGTTTCCAAAGGACTTCCGGAGGCCCTAAAAGGAGCCGACGCCGTGGTCCTGGCGGTCCGCCACCAGCCCTATTTGGACTTGGACCCGGACCGGGTAGTAAAATGGATCGGAAATCCGGCGGCCATCGTCGATTGTTTTGGGATCCTGAAGGACGACCAGATCCGGAGATATTTCGAACTGGGCTGCGAGGTGAAAGGTTCCGGCCGCGGCCATATCAACCGCATTAAACGGGAAGTGTTGGGCAGAAAATAAGGGTTAGACAGGATTAACAGGATTGACTTGATATTTTTTGCCCTTTCCGGATGAAAGGGCAAAATGGTCCTCCACAATGAAACACGAAGATATAACCAAAAGTATCATAGGAGCATCTTACAAGGTATTCAATACCCTCGGCTTTGGTTTTTTAGAAAGTGTATATAAAAAGTCGATGGGGATTGAATTGATGAAAAATAATCTAAAATTTGAACAAGAGAAACCATTGAAAGTCTTTTATGAAGACCATGTGGTTGGAGATTTTTATATAGACCTTTTGATAGAGGATGAAATTGTGGTTGAATTAAAATCGATTCAGAATTTACTTAAAGAACATGAAGTGCAACTTGTAAATTATCTGAATGGGTTGAAAAAGGAAGTCGGTCTATTAATCAATTTTAGCCCCCATGGCTTCGAAGTCAAACGTAAATATCGACAACTGATGCCGAAGGCAGATTGAATTTGCTCGGGTTCTTCTGGAAACTGAGCAAAATAGAACACTTTAATCCTGTAAATCCTGTCTGAAAAACAAAGGGTTCTTGATGAACCGATCCAAAGTAGCTGTCTTAAAAACCGACCCCAAGACTGTCTTTGAGGATATCCATCGTCTTTGCGAATTGGCCGACCTGAAGAAATATCTCGATCCGAGCAGGCCGGTCATTCTCAAAGACAACATCTCCTGGCATTTCCCCTTTCTTT
This sequence comes from uncultured delta proteobacterium, assembly GCA_963838485.1. Classification (GTDB taxonomy): domain Bacteria; phylum Desulfobacterota; class RBG-13-43-22; order RBG-13-43-22; family RBG-13-43-22; genus RBG-13-43-22. The sequence goes on from CAWIRY010000123.1 coordinate 38,014, forward strand.
CCGCCAATACCACCCCATGGCAGTTGGAGGGAATCATAAGGGCCTTGCTCGAAAACGGTTACAAGGATTTGGTGGCCGTTCATAACAACACGGTGGTCACCAATCCCGATAAGGGGGGAAGGCTAAATAAACTTACCCCTATTTATCAAAAGTATCGCATCCCCGAACTCTATAATTTTCGCAAAGACCAGATCCGATGGATCGTCTACCGACCCAAGGCCCGCATGAGGGCCCTGGATGGGATTTTTCCCCAAGGCATTCGAATCCCAGAATTTTTTATGGGGAAAAACATCGTTCATCTTCCGACGGTTAAGACCCACATCTACACCGGCACGACCGGGGCCATGAAAAACGCCTTTGGGGGGTTATTAAATACCAAACGGCATTACACCCACAGCGTCATTCATGAGACCTTGGTGGACCTTCTGGCCATCCAGAAGGAAATCCACTCTGGGATCTTCGCCTTGATGGATGGGACCATCTGCGGTTCGGGTCCGGGGCCGAGGACCATGACCCCGGTGGAGAAAGATTATCTCCTGGCCGGCGGAGACAGCGTGGCCATTGATGCCGTAGCCGCCCGAATGATGGGCTTTGATCCTCTGAAGCTGCCTTTCATTCGCCTGGCCCAGGAAGATGGCCTTGGTCAAGGAAGGTTTGAAGAGATCGATGTTTTAGGGGAAGATGTGGCTCAAGAAAATTTCGGTTTCCAGGTAGGGGATAACTTTGCCAGTAATATAGGAGATTTCCTATGGTTTAGTCCTTTCAGAAAATATCAAAAGATTTTTTTTCATACCCCTTTGGTCAACCTCTTTATCTTCGGCTCTTTTTTTTATCATGATTTCATTTGGTGGCCTCTTAAGGGAACTCGGATAATGAAACAACTGAGAAAGGAATCCAAGTGGGGGAAGTTTTTTTCAACCTACCCGCAGTTAAATGATCATTAGACCTCATGGACTTCATCGATTTAAAAACCCAACAACAACGGATTAAAGATAAAATAGATTCCAGGATTCAGGCCGTTTTGGCCCATGGCCAATATATTATGGGGCCAGAGGTCGAAGCGCTCGAGGAGCGGCTGGCCGATTTTATCGGTGTGAAACATGCCGTGGGGTGTGCCTCGGGAACCGATGCCCTGCTCTTGGCCTTGATGGCCCATAATATCGGCCCGGGTGACGCCATATTTACAACTCCTTTTACCTTTTTTGCCACCGCCGAAGTCATAAGTCTCCTGGGTGCCACCCCTGTCTTTGTCGATATTGATCCCCGCACCCTCAACCTCGATCCGGTTAAATTAGAGCAAGCTATCCTGGCACTTAAAAATAATGATCCTTCCATTTACCCTCTTCCTAAGTTTTCCCCTCCGGCCTCAAGCGAAGCGATCCTCAAGCGAAGTGCTCCCCCAACTTTGAGCTCTTCGGCTCCGAACTCCGAACTCCGTACTCCGTACTTGATCCCCCAAGGGATCATTCCTGTTGACCTGTTTGGGTTGCCCGCCGACTATGATCGCATCAATGCTGTTGCTAAGGAGCATAATCTCTTTGTTATCGAAGACGCCGCTCAATCTTTCGGCGCCGAATATCACCAGAGAAAGGCCTGTGCCTTGTCCGACCCGGCCTGCACCTCTTTTTCCCGGCCAAACCATTGGGCGCTTACGGGGACGGCGGCATGTGCTTTACCAACGATGATCATTTAACCGAGGTCCTCTGTTCCCTGCGGATTCACGGCCAGGGCAGGGATAAATACGAAAATATCCGCATCGGCATCAACGGTCGCCTGGATACCTTTCAGGCTGCTGTACTGCTGGCCAAGTTTGAAATCTTTCCTGAAGAAATCGACCTCCGCCAACAAGTGGCCCAACGCTATGCGTACTTGCTTTCAGCCTTGAGCTTTGAACTTTTAGCCCCTTTGGCACCTTCCGGATATAAAAGTGCCTGGGCCCAATATTCTCTCCTGGCCAAAGACGAAGCTCACCGCTCTCGGCTCCAAGCCCGTTTGAAGGCGGCTTCCATCCCTACGGCCGTCTATTATCCCAGGCCCTTGCATCTCCAGGCGGCTTTTGCCTTTTTGGGTTACCGGGAAGGAGGTTTCCCGGTTAGCGAAGAGGTTGCCAAACGCATCTTCAGTCTGCCCATGCACCCTTATTTGAAGGCGCAGGACCAGGAACGGATCGCCAAGGTCCTTGAAGGCCGAGACCGATACCTAATCCGATAATGAAAATCAGGCTTTGAAATCCGGGAGTATTGGAATGAATCTCGCAAATCAGAATTTAGTTGCGCTGTTGAAACTCTGGCCCTCCGGGCAGGGAAATGTTTTGCTTTCAGCTTTTGAGCCATAGACTTCCCGCCTATTTTCTTTTCTTAAAAACCCTTCTGAAAATCGTTTCCACGTTTCGCAGGGTATGATTTAGGTCGAAGAGCCGGGAGAGTTCTTCAGGGGTAAGCCATTTTCGGATGCGGGGATCCGTTTCCAATAGGTCCTGGAAGCCTTCTTCTCCGGCCCAGGCCTTCATGGCGTTTTCCTGGACAATCCGGTAGGCCTCTTCCCGGGTGATCCCTTTCCGGGTCAGGGCCAGGAGGACCCCCTCGGAAAAGGGCAGGCCTTTGGTGAGGTCCAAATTTTCTTTCATCCGGTTCGGATAAACGATCAAATTTTGGATCAGACCGGTCAAACGGGTCAGCATGTAATCGAGTAAGGTAGTGGCATCGGGACCGATGACCCGTTCTACGGAAGAATGACTGATGTCCCGTTCGTGCCAAAGGGCTTGATTCTCCAGGGCGGCCAGGGCATAACCGCGTATCAGCCTGGCCAGGCCGGTCAGATTTTCAGAGGCGATGGGGTTTCTCTTGTGGGGCATGGCCGAAGAACCCTTCTGGCCTTTGGAAAAATATTCCTCGGCCTCCAGGACCTCTGTCCTCTGAAGATGACGAATTTCCACGGCTATCTTTTCGATGGATCCGGCTATGACGGCCAGGGTAGTAAAATATTCGGCATAGCGGTCTCGTTGAACAATTTGGCTGGAAGCCGGGGCCGGTTTAAGGCCTAAATGGCGGCAGACATAGGTTTCAACGGCAGGGTCGATGTGGGCAAAGGTTCCCACGGCGCCGGAGATTTTGCCCACGGCAATGGTCTCCCTGGCCTGCTCCAGACGGCGAAGGTTGCGCCCGGCTTCATCATACCAGATGGCCATCTTCAGCCCAAAGATGATGGGTTCGGCGTGGATGCCGTGGGAACGGCCGATCATAACGGTTTGTCTGTGGGCCAAGGCCTGTTTTTTTAAAACGGTTTGCAGGGCCTTCAAGTCTTCAATGAGGACTTGGGCGGCTTCTTTAAGCAGAACGGCCATGGAGGTGTCCAACACATCGGAAGAGGTCAGTCCCAGATGGATATGCCGGCTGGCCTGGCCCACGTGTTCGGCTACATTGGTTAGAAAGGCGATGACGTCATGTTTGGTGGTCTGCTCCAATTCTTCGATCCGTTCCACTGAAAAACGGGCTTTTTTCTTGATCCGGGCCAAGTCTTTCGCCGGGATGAGGCCCAGTTGGGAAAGGGCTTCACTGGCCAGGATTTCCACCGTAAGCCATTTTTGATATTTGTTTTCCTGGCTCCAGAGCTTGGCCATAACCGGCCGGGTATAACGTGGTATCATGATAGTCTCCGAATAGGGTTCAAGGTTCAAGGTTCAAGGTTCAAGGTTCAAGGTTCAAAAAAATTATATAAACTGAATTGAGACTTGCTTGTCAATCAAAAACTGATTATTTTAGCATCCGATTGACCTTTGACCCACCCGATGATATTTTTTGGCATGGATTACAAGGATCTCGCTGTTAAAACCCATAAATTCTCATGAAAAAGATTCAAGGGGTCAGGAATGTTGAACCTTGAACGGTATTTTTTTTGAATGAACGAACCATTTTGGAATGAAGAAGTAGAGCGGTTAAGCCGGGCCGGTACCGGCCTCCGGACCGTGGTTCGGGAAATCCAGACCGGGCATCTTCCTTTCAGGGTAACGGGGCTCCAGGGGTCGGCCCAGGCCTTTTTGCTTTACCAGGCCTGGACCAGGACCAGGAGACCCATGCTGGTGGTTTGTGCCGATCCGAAAGAGGCCCACACCCTTTATCAGGACCTGATCTTTTTTACCCAGCGGGACCCGGAAGAAATTCAGTTTTTTCTGCCGGACCCGATCCTTTATTTCCCGGCCTACGAACGACCCGATTTCAGGGAGTATTCCCCCCAATTGGATGTGGTGGCCCAGCGTCTGGCCAGCCTTTATTCCCTTATTACCCGCCCGGGTCCGGTCCTTTTGGTTACGTCGATCCAGGCCCTTGATTCGGCTGTCATCCCCAGGAAGGTCATCTCCAGGGAAGTGGATTATTTAGCCCGGCGAGAGGAAACGGATCGTGAGACCCTCCTGACTCAATTAATCCGCTGGGGCTATTTCAGGACTCCACTGGCGGAAGGACCCGGAGACCTGAGTATTCGGGGGGGGATCATGGATATCTTCCCTCCTCTTTACAGCCGTCCGATTCGGATTGAATTTTTCGGAGACTTGGTCGAATCAATTCGAGAATTTAATCCAGCCACCCAGCGGTCTTTTCTTGACCTGAATGAACTGGTTCTTTTGCCCATCAGTGAGATCATCTGGGACCCGGAAAGAATCCACTTGGCCGGAGAGCGGTTGAAGTCGGCCCGAGACGGAGGGCTGATTCCTGAAAACGAGTCCTCCTGGCTTAAACATCGTCTGGACCAGGGAACTCCGTTTGAAGGGGCCGAGAGATGGCTTGACTGGTTTTATGAGACACCGGGCACCCTGAAAGAGTATCTACCCGATGACTTTCTCTTCTTCTGGAAAGACCCGCTGGCCTTGCAACGGGCCTTGGAAGCGGAAAAAGAGGATAAGGGAAAAGGGTTTTTGGAAAATTGGTCTGGGAGGCCGGGTATTTTTTTGGAAGACCTTCCCATAGACCTGAACGGGCAGGAGACCGGTCCGCTCTGGTCTTTATCCGGCATCGGAAATCAGGAAATCAGCCGGCTGATTCGGGAACAACCCTCTTCCAAGGAATCACTGCAAAAACTGGCTTCCTTCCTTTCCGCCTGGAAAGAGATGGGGCAGGAGGTCTGGCTGGTCGTTTCCCAAGACTCTCAGGCCAAGAGGCTTCGGGACATCCTTTCTTTTTATCAATTAGAAGTCGGTTATTTCCCGGGGCAGAGACATCAGTTCGACGGGCAGGCCCCGGGAGTTCAGATTTTGACCGGAAGGCTTTCAACCGGATTCAGGATGAAATCTCCTCCGCTGATTTTCTTGACCGAAGAGGAGATCTTCGAACCTAAAAAGGAACTCAGAAAAAAGGCCCGGAAAGAAGACCTGGAAGCCTATATCACCTCCTTGGATGACTTGAAGGAAGGTGATTGGGTGGTCCATAAAGATCATGGCATCGGCCGCTACAAGGGGTTGCAATTTTTTGTCCTGAACGGCTGGGAAGGGGAGTTCCTCTTCATTGAGTATGCCGAAGGAGACAAGCTTTATATCCCGGTGGACCGGCTCCAGGGGATTCATAAATTCATGGGCCTGGAAGGCCAGACCCCCCACTTAGATCGGTTGGGCGGGGCAACCTGGAAGAAGGCCAAGGCCAGGGTGAAAAAGGCGGTAGAAAAAATTGCCCAGGAATTGGTCGAACTGTACGCCCATCGGGCGGTGAGCAAAGGCTTTTCCTTTTCTCCCAGGGACCAGATGTTCAAAGAATTTGAAGCGGCCTTCCCTTATGATGAGACCCCGGATCAACAAAGGGTCATCGAAGAAGTGTTGTCCGACATGGAGTCGGAAAAGCCGATGGACCGTCTGGTCTGTGGCGATGTGGGATACGGGAAGACCGAAGTAGCTCTAAGGGCCGCCTTTAGGGCCGTGCTGGACGGAAAGCAGGTGGCTGTTTTAGTTCCCACAACGGTTTTGGCAGAACAACATTTTCAAACCATGACTAGGCGTTTTGACGGTTATCCGGTGGAGGTGCGGATCTTAAGTCGATTCAAAAGTCCAAAGGAACAGAAACAGACCTTAGCCGATCTCACGGCCGGAAAAGTGGATATCGTCGTCGGGACCCACCGTTTGCTTCAGAAGGACCTCCGGTTTAGAGACCTGGGTTTGATCATCATCGATGAAGAACATCGGTTTGGGGTCACCCACAAAGAACGTCTCAAGACCCTGCGGACCCAGGTCGACTGCCTGACTTTGACCGCCACCCCTATTCCTCGGACGCTGCAGTTGTCCCTGACCGGCATCAGGGATTTAAGCACCATTGAAACCCCCCCGGAAGACCGACAGTCCATTCGGACCAATGTCATCCGCTTTGATGAAGCCAAGATCGTGGAAGCGGTCCACCGTGAACTTCAACGGGGGGGACAGGTCTTTTTTGTCCATAACCGAGTCCACAATATCCAGGCCATGACCCAATTCCTAAGGAAGGTCCTTCCCGATGTGCGGATAGGAGTCGCCCACGGTCAGTTGCCGGAAAGAGAATTGGAAAGGGTCATGTTGCAATTTATCCGCCGGGAGTTGGACCTACTGGTTTGTACGACGATTATCGAATCGGGCCTGGATATCCCCACGGCCAACACCATCATCATTAATCAAGCCGATCGTTTCGGTTTGGCCCAGATGTATCAGTTGCGGGGACGGGTAGGCCGGTCGCGAGAACGGGCCTATGCCTATTTAGTGGTTTCAGGGGAAAGTACCCTGACCCGGGAGGCCCAAAAGCGTTTGAAGGTTTTGATGGACTTCAGTGAATTAGGGGCCGGATTCAAGATCGCCCTCCATGACCTCCGGATCCGGGGGGCCGGCCATATGTTAGGGACCAGTCAGTCGGGCCATATATCCGCCGTAGGCTATGAGCTCTATCTTCAGATGATGGAACAGGCCATCAATGAGCTAAAAGGCGCTGCCCCAGACGAGGATTGGGAGCCCGAGGTTCGCCTCCGGGTCCCGTCCTTTATTCCGGAAGGATATGTGCCGGACCCGGGGCATCGGTTATCGATCTATAAACGTCTGGCTTCCCTGAAGATCGGGGATGAACTCATAGACATGGAGAGGGAACTGACCGATCGTTTTGGAGCGATCCCCGATGAAGTAAAAAACTTATTACGGATCATCGCTATTAAACAGAGAATGAAGCAAATCGGGATCGAACGGATGGAAAGTTCGGAAAGAGAGTTTATTTTTTCTTTCTACCCGAAGGGGACCTGGAAACCGGAGACGCTGGTGGTCCTGGTCCAGCAAAATCCAAAAGACTATCGTTTCAAGGGGGAAGGGAAATTGGTCGTCTCCCATGGCCGGGAAGAACCGGAATTGGAGACGATCCAGAGGTTGTTGGAGCGATTTGATTTGATGTTGCCTTGAAGGGTCGCAAGGATGAAGGTATTGCCGATAATTTATTCTGTCCGATGTGATCGATCAAAATAAAATTTCCGCCCATTTAAAGAATGGGGTTCTAAAAGTGATCCTGTTCAAAATTGAAGAGGTCAAACCTCGCCAGATTGAAGTTATCGTGGAGCAGTAAAAATAATCATCCTGTTCGTCTTGTCGATTATTTTTTAGAAGGTGCAGGCCTGGGTGCCAATACCGAAGGCGCCGGGCCTGGATTTTTTTTAGAGACCAGGGTTTTCAGATATTGTCTCATCTTTTGGTCTGTTTCCATGACCTCTTCCACCGAAGGGCCTGAGATTTGATAACCATAGCCTTTTTTATTGTCATGGGTGAGACGGACCTGAAGGGTGGTGGTCAGAAGAAAGGCGAAAATGATAAGGGGTATCCAATGTTTCATGAGTAAAATCCTCCATGTGAAAAATAGAGTGATTCTTAAAAAGCCTCACTTTTTTCAACTCCTCTTAAATCTTTCCCGGGCCATCCTACTCACATCGGACAACAGTGACAACAGCCTTTTGGCCGTATCTTCGGAAAGAGTTCCCATGCCGCAGGCTGTTGTGACCAGGGCCTGGGTGTATAACCGGTTTTTGTCGATCCCTTTGTTGGTCAGGGTTTCGAATGAGGAGGCCAATCGATCCAGCAACCCAGTGGCCGTCTCCTTCCCAGTATAATCTGAAGTGGGGACAATACCCCAGGCTACGGCCTTTCCTTTTTCTAAAAAACGGCCGATCTCCTTGGGATAGAGGACAAAGGACTCCCCAAAGCCGTAGGTATCCAGATTGAGGATATCCAAATCCAGGGAAAGGAGCAAAGACCAATCGGTATTCCCGCAGCAGTGAAGTCCGATCAATGGGTCGGCCTGTTCGCGAATGAGTTGGATCGTCTCCCCTAAGATCTCCAGGATTTCATTTTTCGATAAAGGAGTAAAGGCCGAGCCATAACCGGAGAGGGAAGGCTCATCCACAAAAATGATCGCTCTCCTGCCCAAGTCTTCAAATTTTTTTACCTGATAAACAGCCTGGCCGGCCAGCCCTTTTATGGCCGCATCCATCAATTCGGGATCATGGATCAGGAACTGACCAGAAGGTTGTTTGACCCCCAGTCCTAAGGTTATGGGCCCCACAATATGTCCCTTGATATAACCGTCTGCGGGCTTAAGAACGGACAGGGCCTTGAGCATCTGATAAAAGCCGGAGGCATAGTCCGGGAGAAGTGAAAAGAATGAAAAATCAGCGGCCAGAAATTTTTCATAAAAAAAGAACAGGGCCTTGGATCGGTCACAATCCAGATCATAAGAAAGGGTCTTTTCTTTTAAGTCTGGTTTGAGGCAGGGCAGGGGAGGGCTGTACTGGAGAAGCATCTCCTCCCGAGGATCCTTTTGAACCATTTGAGGCCAAAAGGGGATCAAGGAATCGTGGGCTAATATTTCCCGGCAGGCCTGCTCCGGGGATAAAAAGGGGACACTGCCTATACCCGTAGCCGCAAAAGGTTCCAGGTTATGCCAGAGCGTGTTGGGGGACATGGATTTTTCCCGAAGTTAATTTGGGGTTAGAGTAAAGGGTATAGGGCTTTTTTGTTTGATTTCCTGAGCTTCAGCTATTTCACCCTTTCCATGTAAGACCCGGTGCGGGTATCCACTCTGATGCGATCTCCCTCGGCAATAAACAAGGGGACTTGGATGACGGCACCGGTTTCCAGGGTGGCCGGTTTGTTTCCTCCGGTGGCCGTGTCCCCTTTAAAACCGGGTTCGGTGTTGATTACCTCTAATTCCACAAAATTCGGCAGCTCCAAACCCAAAGGTTCCTTGTTAAAATAAAGAAGTTTGATATTGATATTTTCTTGAAGAAACTGAGCTTGTTCTCCTATCTGGTCCTTTGATAAATACACCTGTTCAAAGTTGGCGTTGTCCATAAAGACGAAATTATCTCCTTCCCGGTAGAGATATTGCATTTCTTTTTCTTCCATGTCAGGCCGCCCCACTTTTTCACCGGAACGAAAGGTCTGATCAATGACCCTGCCGTTGATCATATTTTTAAGCTTGGTTCGAACAAAGGCCCCTCCCTTTCCCGGTTTTACATGCTGAAAATCAATAATCAGGAAAGGCTTTCCTTCCAGTTCGATCTTAAGACCTTTTTTAAATTCAGCGGTGGTATACATGATGGTGCTTTAAGATCCTCCTTTAATTAAATCTGCTCTTCCTTTAACTGGGATACCCAATCGGTCAGGGTCGCCAGCACTTTGGAATCGTGAAGAACTTCTCCGGCGGGGTCCTTTCCCTGACTTTTCATCAGGGGAGGGGGAGACTGCCCCATATTAACGCCTGTGGGAACAGCTTCGGCCTCCAAGTCTTCCCCTGGTTTTTTTTCGAGGAGTTGGGTATCCGCTTTAGTGGGCAGGTTTGCACCGGGATATTTTGATAGGACTTGAAAAAGAAGGGTGAACCATTCGGATAGGCCGGGCTCCTTGGAAAGGTAAGCGACAGTTTTTAGACTCGGGGCGAGATAGTTCAATTCCTGGGCTACGGCTGTTATTTCCGCCCAGGCCTTTTCATTTTCTTTTAAATCCAAATAACCTAGGGCCATCTCCAGCCGCAGCCCCATATCACCCGGAAAATTATTCAGGCCCTGCCGGCAGAGTTCAACAGACTGGTTGGGTTGTTTGTGGGCCCGGAATAATTGGGCGACAGCCATTATGAAGGGAAGAGAGGGTTCTATCTCTATGGAGATGTTCTTAGCCTCTGATTGTTTTGTATCAGGGATGTTTAAATTGAGTGCCTGGGACATTTAAGGGCGCCTCCTTTTTATGGTCTTCGTCCAGAAAGAAGATGATCTCATCCGGTTTCACCAAGCCAAACTCCTTTCGGGCGATTTCTTCCAGATAAACGGGGTCATGCTGAAGTCGGGAAATCTCGCGATACATTTCTTCGTTTTTATGATTCAAATCTTGGTTGAAATGGACCAGGGTTTCCCTTTTTTGGGCCAATTGTTTTATTTTCTGGACCTCAAGAGATCCATGAAAAATCAAAAGAATCAGGCCAAAAAGGATCAAAACAGGAAGAAGCCATGGCCCCCGACTTCTTAAAGGGTTAAGAGAGAAGGCCATTGTTGGGACTTTCCCCGAACCCATTGAAGCCCGGCCGATTATCGGGTCTTTTATCCGAATTCCCCCAAAAAGCTTTCATATTTCTTTTTTAAGACAAAATTAGCCATTGGTCAAGAGGATTTACACCTTGCCCCCCTTCACTTTTAGGAAAGGGGAAAAGGGAGGAAGGAGGAGAGGAGGGGAAAATGGGTGGATAGTAAGGGATAAAAGTGGCCATAGGAGAGGAACGAGGGTGATTTTTTAAGCAAGGAAGGGAAGAGGGAAGAAAAAGTGGCCTCTGAAGTAGGACTGATAGGGAAGAGAGGAAAAGCTATTCCCAGGAATTTTAAAGAATATAGAGAAGGTGTTAAAACGGCAATAAATAGAAAGAGGATTTAGGGAGGGGAAAGGCCTGCAGATAGCAAGCCTTGGCCGGAAAGCAGCCGTTGGATGATGGCTAAGATTTCTATATGGGCTTGAGATGAAAACTTCGGCAGAGAAAGTCTTAAGATACCGATGTAAAGGGTAGAGAGGGTTCGGGTTGTTCCATGGCGAGCTATTCGCCTGGGGATTTCCACAAAAGCCCTTACGAGTTGGCTATCGGCGGTACTGCCCAATGCCAGACAAAGTACATAACTGAGAGAGAAGGCCAAGAGTAAACGGGTAAGGCGGGGAGCGGGATTATCATTAACAAAAACCATGCCCCGGATACCCAAGTGGGTTTTCCAATCCCGGAAGCCTTGTTCGATAGACATGCGTTTGGCGTAGAGGGCGATGATTTCCTCCGCAGACTCGGGCCTATTGGCCGGAACCAGGAGATACCAAGGTTCTTTATATCCTTTTCCATGAAAGATGATTAGATCCAATAGTTCTTTTTTTTAGAATGGTAGCGGATCGAACAGCGTTTCATCTGGCCGGCTTTGACCGAGAGCCGCCCGAGGGCTATAGGTTTCCCTTTCAGGTAAACCAGGACATTTCTTTTGGCTCGAACCAGGAAAGGGATTCCCTCCAAGCCCAGTTTCATCAAAAGATCAACGCGAGCGTAGCCACGGTCCATAATTAGCCAGGGGCGCTGCTTAGCCGGAAAACAACTCATAACGGCTAAGATCAAGGCATGTTCCAAGATGTTTTGGCTTTTTTGAATACGAGAATAAATGAAACAAGAAAAGGCCACAGGAATTACCCGTCCCTCAAAGACCAGACCGATCAGCAAGGTGGGAATGCCCCGGATAGAGGTCTGATCAAGGATAAGGGGAGTCGGCTCAGAAAGACGGGTTCCACAGGCCAAGGCCACCAGCAAAGGGATCATGACTTCGGGAGTAAATCTCGGATTGGCTAAAAATCGATAGAGACGCTGCTCGCGGGTCTTGGGACCTGTCTCCAAAGGGAGGCCTCTGGCCAAGGCCGCCTTAGAAAGCCAACCATTAGATCCTCGCGCCCCGCTAAAAAGGTTCAAGAGGGCATAAGTAACCAAGGCAATATTCTTAAGAATAGAAATCCGAATGATCCCGCGATAGGTAAATAAAAGGGCATAGAGTTTTTCCTGCAATTTATCGTGGGCAATACGTTCCCGATTGGAGGTTTTATGAATCACTTAATAGATACCTGAAAGGTGTTTGGGGCGGTACGTATCAGCCCTTGATTTTGATGGACCTTTTTAACCAAAGCACTGACCAAGGATTCGCGATCGAGGATTACGCCGTGTTTTACTTTAACCAGGGTAATGATCTCTGAGATATGAAGGGGTTGTTTGGCTTTTTGGAGTATGTCTATGGCCATATTGATATTAGACATACCTCGACCTTTCGGAGATGGATATTTTACAGATTTGGGATTTTTGAGGTGGCGAACCACGCGGAGTTGGGCTGATAATAATGATTCGTAAAAGGAATAAAATTCTTCGGGCAGTTTTTCCATGGGTATCCTCCTTGATCCGTTTGATCCAGAGCATACCACATGAAATATATGTATGTCAAGTAAAAAATAACATACATAATATTTTCTCAAAAATTAAGCCCTTATCTAAAAGTGAAGGGGGGCAA
>CAWIRY010000124.1:0-23229 GCA_963838485.1 uncultured delta proteobacterium
AAAATCTATTTTTTGCATAAAAAAACCCACCCAAAAGGGCAACTATTTGGTATAACAAGAGAACGGGAAACAACACTCTTGAAGACCCAGTAACCCAATGGGTGGGAGGAAAGATGAATCATACTACGGATGGAAAGAAAAGCAACCCCAAAATCGATCAGGTAGAAGTAACGGATAACGTGTTGACGAGTCGAGCGGGATTGACGTTGTTTGTTCGTTATTTGAGAAACATCGGCCTGTTTCCATACCTGGAGGAGTTTTTTGGCCCGGTGCGCAAGAGTGGTAAAGGGCAAGCCATTACAGAGATATTTAAGCAATTGTTCTGTTTTTTGTTGGATGGGACCAGTCGGCATTTGGTTTATTTTGATACGCTCAAAAAAGACGAGGGCTATGCCCAGACCATTGAGACCGATAGCTCCCAAATGCTTTCTTCGCATGCGATCAAGCGATTTTATCAATCCCTTTTGTTTCACTGGACCCATTTATTTCGCCAAGTGTTGCTGAGACTTTTTGGATGGTGGCTTCAAATAGCAAAACCCGCGGTGATCATCCTGGGTATCGATACGATGGTCATGGACAATGATGAGGCTACGATCCGGGAAGGAGTCAAACCGACCTATAAGAAAGAAAAAGGATTCCAACCGCTTCAGATGACTTGGAGTCGATTTATCGTCGATGCTCTTTTCCGTAGCGGGGATAAGCACTCCAATCACGGAACGGATGTCGAGAAGATGGTCCGTCGCATGGTGACCTTTATCCGGAAAAAATATAGACCGGAGGTGCCGATTATCATTCGATTGGACAGTGGTTTTTTTGATCAGAAGATCTTCAAAGTTTTTGAAACGCTGAAGGGGGGATATATTTGTGGAGGAAAGCTTTACGAAGATATCAAGAACCGGGTAGCCCAGATAGACCATTCGACTTGGGGTTCCTATAAAAATGGAGAACAAGTCTGGGAGTATGTGGAGTTTGTGGACCAGCGGGATAGTTGGGATCGGGGCCGAAGAGCGATTTTTTGCCGTCCCCTGTACAAAGACAGGCAGATGCTTCTGAACTTTGCCCGTCCGGATACCATCATCTACACCAATCTGGGTGGAGAGATAGAACTGGATAAGGAGCTGGTTGAGGCTGGAATGAGCACCCTGTTGACCTCGGGAGGAATTGTAGAGTCGTATCATGATCGAGGGGGAGACGAGTTGGTTAACCGGGCCTTGAAAGATTTTGGCAGCCAACAGCTTCCGTTTAAACGATTTCACCAAAATGCGGCCTTTTATTTTACCCTGCTGATAGGTTTTTTTATTTATGAGGCTTTTAAAGAAGATGTTTGTGCGCCGGTAGTCGCAGTGAGCAGCTACGCTACCACCTTGAGACGAAAAATTCTTGATGTGGCTGGAAAGATTATTCACCATGCTGATAGAATTACCCTTAAAATTACCCGAGCAGCCTGGCAGGCCCTTAATTTTTATCATTTATGGATAAAAAGTGAAAATCCCATACCTATTGGACAGACCTAAGAAATCCGTCGGCTCATTATTATGTCATAGAATATCGATGGTGCGGTGTGCCCTGAAATACCCTCAGATGCTTTTGGGTCTCCCTTTAATCACATCTTTCCTGTTTATTTTTTAAAAATAAACTCCGGCATAGAAAATTATGGTCTTTGGGTTGTAAATATTTTCAGAAAAATGAGTCGTATTATTTCCAATCTAAAAAATCGCTCAATTTAGGTCTTAATAGAAAAAATTTATAACTTTTTGGTGCAAATAGCGTTTAGAGCTTTGATTTTTTTTTAAGAGAAGGATTATTTTCCAATAATTTCCTTGTAGGACTCGGAGGAAGGGATGTAATTCCTCCTCCAGCATCGAACAGTTCTAATAGGAGCCCCTCAGCCAATTCTCTGACCCTATTAACTCCATCCTTTAGCCTATATGGAGACAATTTTTTACCTTTTATTTCTTTAACCACTCCTGTGGCTATAAGTTTATCCTGTAAACGGGAGGCGGATTTGGGACGCGGATTTTGGAAGCAGGGAGAAGAAAAACGGGGAAGAAGTTCCGGCTGGATTGCGGCCATCTCTGGAGCCCTTTTCATCTTTGAGAGCGGCCGGGCAAACGGGACACGGATTTTGGAAGCCAGTTGAATTAGTTTGAAGCTGTCTGAATTAGTTTGAAGCAGGGGGAAGCAGGAGGAAGAAATTCGACTGGGAAGGTGGATTTAGGACGCGGATTTTGGAAGCAGGGGGAATTAAAAGGAAAGGGGGAAAGAAGCCGAGGCATCCCGCCTTTTCTTCAGCTCTGAACCCTACCTCACCAGAAGAACCGGACATTGGGCACTTCTTACCACCCTTTCGGCCACGCTTCCAAGAAGATGACTCAATACGCCTGTTTTGCCGTGGGAGGCAATCACGATCAAGTCTATCTTTTTTTCTTCTTGATCTTTTAAGATTTCTTGATAATAGGTTCCTATACGGATATCGCTTATGATCTCTATTGATTTTGAATCCGGAAATTTTGCCAGTTGAGCCGTAAGCATTTGTTTAGACGCAGAGGCACTGGCATTTTCCACCTGGTCTAGTATTCGAGAGTCAAGGCCGTAATAAGACCCATACTGAATGACTGTTCCGACCACATGTAATAAATAAATCTTGCTCTTGAATTGTTTCGCAATGTCTAATGCGGTTTGCAAGGCCTTGTCCGAATACTCGGAAAAGTCTGTCGGGACCAGAATATTTTTGGGTGAAAACATGTTGAGCCTCCATTAAAAATTTTAGTTAAGGGGTTCCACTTATAAATATGCCTGATTGGTATGGGCTTGAATAACGGTTTGTATGTTATCAACGCCACACATAACTCGCGCTGGCCACAACCCTAAAATGAAAAAGGAAGAAGGCTAAACCCGAGTCGGTGTTGATGTGATTGTTCTGAGGTCTTTTTTTTCTATTTTTTATATGTAATCATCGATTATTCTTTTCATATTTTTAAACTGCCCGCGACCTCTGGAATCAGAAAAATGGTAACACTTA
Organism: uncultured delta proteobacterium; assembly: GCA_963838485.1. Lineage (GTDB taxonomy): Bacteria > Desulfobacterota > RBG-13-43-22 > RBG-13-43-22 > RBG-13-43-22 > RBG-13-43-22. The sequence goes on from CAWIRY010000124.1 coordinate 3,023, forward strand.
TAAACATCAATATTTTTATAGCAAAATATTAATTTTGGACAGTTTGCCATTAGAGGCTCATTTCTCATAAATATTTGCCGGTAGAAAAAAGGGGCTACTGGAATTTTATTCATTTCTTTGATAACACAGTCGGGCATGAAAACTGCACGCCTGAAATGACCTGATGACATCTGCTGAAGCAACCATTGCAGATGATCTTTGCTTTGTCTCAGTAAACTATCGAATTCCTTGCGCTGATCGTCATTGGGGTCGCCCATAGTCGGCACATTTAGTAGTTCAACAAAGGAAATATGGTTTGCATAATTAGAACCCAAGATAATCTCTGAAAACACCTGATGATATTTGAACCCCGGATCTCCATGCCTCATGCAGATTAAGAACGGATGATGTTTTTGGTTTGGATTGGTTCCATATGTATTTTGCCAGAATCCAACCCCATCTTTATGGTATTGGCGCAATAAGTTGAAACAGCCGGGCCGTGTTATATTATTTTCGATATCTTGGGGATAATTTGCATCCCTCCCGAAAAAAATCACTCTGGCCTGTGAAGGATGTTGGCCCTGAAATCGCATCTCTTCAAATAACTTATTTAGCTCCGCGGATGTATGCTGCAAAAACATTTCGACTCACCTCATTTTATTGGCTTTAATGAATGTCTTTATTATTGCCTCAGAACAAATTATTGAATAATTTATAATATTATCAGAAAGGTTCAGTATTTTCAAAAAATAAAAAACCCCTCCCAAAGGTTTTTATCTCGGAACGCACTTTTTGTGAATCTCAAAACCAAGTGAAGGGGTTCCACCATTTGAATACGGAAGCGGGCGGAGATGGTGGAGTTTGAGGCGGGGTTTGAATTTGGGGCTGGGATTGTCCGCTCAAATTAGAATTGGGGGTTGATGAGGTGACGGTTAGGAAAAGGATGAAAAAATAATTCTTAATTAAAGCTCAATTTTGACTTCATGGCTGTGGTGACTGTAAGCCATCCACTGGTGACTTGTTCACTATCTATCTATTCTTTCTTCCCTTTGGGCTTTTCTATAGCTTCAGGCAAACGAAGAATCGAGGGGCCATCTATTCTCATGAATTGCATGTTTTTCGTGGCCGTCTGAATGATGTGAATTTTCTTTATGACTTCTTCTGTGCCTTTGTCTTCCTGAGGCGGTTTTGGTAATGGCTCCACTCTGACCTCAAGATTGTATCCTCGATCAATGCGGTTCGCTACCCGATTGAGAGATATCTTTGTGGCAGTGACTAATTCATTCTTTCTCCCTTTATCTTGAGGATGATAGAACTTCTCAACAATTTCACACAGGAAGGAGAAGCCCTATGCGAACGTTAGCAAAAAGAGAATCCATTGATCAAGCCCAAAGTATTAATGAGACAGTCCACACCGGGAGCCCTTTTAAAGACCTCAGCGCCTTCTTGGACCACGTTGAGTTGGGGGTTAGGGGGTTCGTAAAGGCCATGCTGCAAACCTATGCCGAAGATGAATTCTTGCGTTATATCGGCGCCAAACGCTATGAACGTACCGATAACCGACGGGACCAGCGCAACGGGCATCGGACGAAGAAGCTGGGAACCCGTTTCGGTTTGATCGATGACTTGTCTCTGCCCCGGGGGCGAAAAGCTGGGATCTCCTACAGCCAGATCCAATCCCGCTACCGGAGGCAAGACGAGTGGATCGAAGAAGTCGTTTCGGAGATATTTCTGAGAGGCGTTTCTACCCGGAAAGTGGGCAAGATTTCTCGTCTCCTGTGGGGAGAGGAAATCAGCCCGGCTGAGGTTAGCCGCATGAACAAGCGGGTCAGAAAAGAGTTGGTCCGCTGGCTGAATCGGCCCATCACCAAAAAAATCGCTTATCTGATCGTGGACGGGGCTTACTTCAAGGTCCGGCGGAAACGTTTGGGCCGAGAGGCCGCCTTGTGTGCGATCGGGATTACTGAGGAGGGAGAAAGGGAGTTCCTGGGTTTTATCCAAGGCCAGCGGGAATCCCAGCAGGCCTGGGAATTCTTGTTGACTCATCTGGTCCGTCGAGGCCTGAACCCCAAGGAAGTTTTGTCGGTCACCTCGGACGGTTGTCCTGGCATGATTGCGGCTATTCGAACGATCCTGCCTTATAGTGAGCATCAACGCTGCCTTTTCCACAAGATGGGCAATCTCAAGGTCAAATGTCCCAAGGGCGAGTGGCCTTTGGTCAAGGCCCGATTGGATCGCATCTATTATGCCCTGAACCTCATGGAAGCTAAGGCCCAAGCCGAAAGTTTCTGCCGGGAATATCGATCTGTTTTCCCAGCTTTGGTGGATTGTCTGGAAAAGGACCTGGATAACTGCCTGGCTTATATGGGGCATCCGCCTAACCGCTGGAAGCATATACGAACGACTAACCTTATCGAAAGAAGTTTTAAAGAAGTCAAAAGACGGGTCAAAGTCATGGAGCAGTTCCCTAATGAAGAGTCTTGCATTCGTATCCTCTTCACCCTGCTCCAGGCTCAAAATGAAACTTGGGAAGGTCGCCCTATAAAGAACTTCCAAATTTACACCCATTGACAAACGCTACCAGAGGTTCTTCTTTGGATTCCTGGTTCGTAGTTGGTTTTCCCTTAAGTTGTGGGAACAAAATGGATGAGGAAAGCCGCCCAGAGCAATCCCACATAATAGGAAATGATCACATCGCTCGGCCAATGCGCCCCTATAATTATAAGGACCCCGAAAACATCAAAAAAGTAAAGCTCATCTTTGACAATCGGGATGAATATTATGATATTGAAGAAATGTTGGCATCTGAAGAATTTGAAAGGAGAATTGTAGTTGATAAGTCACAGAATTTTATTAATAGAGATGACCGTTTAAGGAAGGTATTAGAATTAGCAAGAAAAGGGACGAATTCAATGAGTTTGTATGAATTGAAGGAATTTTGTAATTCCATTGATAATTAAAGGTCGCGTGGACCAGCTCTATCATGAGCAGGTTCATTTTTTCTTGCGATGGATAGAATTAAACAACCAAGAACAATTTTACCCAAGGACCCTTAAAAGAGACTTGGCATTTAGAAAAGAGAGGAGGTGATGAACAAATGGCAATAACTTTTGGTAAATATAAAGATCATGACTTGGCGAATATTCCCACCAATTATCTTGAGTGGTTGATGGTTAACGTTAAAGATTTAATGGAGCCATTAAAAAGTGAGGTATCCCGGGAATTGGCCTCAAGATCAGGAAACCAGGGTCGTAAGGCAACGGTAGCCTCGTTAGACACAAACCAGATAGAAGACGTTTGTCGGAATTTGGAAAAACAATTTCAGTCTGATACGAGCGGGACCAATGGGGAGATTCTGAAAGGGATCTCTCTGTTAAAAGATGCCTTACTACAAAAAATAAAATAACCTTTAAAAAATGGATTGAGCCTTGATCTGTCATGATCAGGCCTTTGCTTTCTATCTCTCTTCTAATTAGACCTTGGTCCAAGCCTTTCTCTTCTTACCCTTTCCTTTAATCTCCCCGATTTATTCCATACCCCCTGCCAATAGGATTGAAATCACTGATTAGGCCCAAGGTTTTTGAGTACGCCTAGAAATTTTGGATAGCGACCGAATTAATAATAAATGATTATGGTTTGAAAGTAATTAATGCAATAAAACCAGTCCTTATATAGGGGCATCGCTTTGGCAAATAGATACTGGGATTCTTTAAGTCGTAATTCCAACTCAAGCCGACTTTCACAAATTTAAACTCTCATGCGGGTCTCGACCCAGGTTTCAGGGGCAAAATAATATTTTCGATCAAAATAAAATGCCATGATGTTTATTCCACCAGTCCGGATTAAGAGAGACCCCCGGGGGGATCTGGTCATTTTTACTCATGCCAAAGGCCTCCTAACAAGGGCTTAGTTTTTGAGATCGACTTCTTATGCCCCTCCACTAATTTTGATAATCGCTCCCGTTATATAGGCAGCTTTATCGGAAGCCAGGAAGACGGCTGCATTACCGATGTCATAGGGCTGGCCGACCCGCCCAAAGGGTGAGGCGGCATAAAGGTCTTTGATATCCTTGACTCCTCTTGTCGCCTTGACTAGCCGAGACCCCATGTCGGTCTCCACAAGCCCCGGTCGAATAACGTTCACATGAATCCCATTTTCCACTTCTTCCTTGGCCAAAGTCAGGGCCAGTGCTTCCATGGCCGTCTTGGCCATGTTGTAGGGAGACCCGTTGGGCATCATTAATTCCGCGGCAATGGAAGAAATGAATAGAACATCTCCCCGGGGTTGTTGCCGCATGATTGGCAAAACGGCTTGCGTAAAATAAAAAGAACCGAGAACATGGGTCCTGATGACTCTTTCCATTTCCTTGGCATCCGTGTCGTAAACCGAATTGCCCCGCGAAGCGATGCCGGCGTTGTTGACCAGAATATCGATCTTCCCAAAGAAACCGATTGACAAATTAACGACCTCTTTAACGCTATCGTAATCCATGGCGTCGGCTCGAAAGGCCGCGGCTTTTCGGGATAGCGATTGGATCTCCCTTACCGTCTCATTGGCCGCTTTTTCATCTTTCCGGTAAACAAGGGCGATGTCGGCCCCTGCCTCCGCCATAGCCAGAGAGATCCCCCGGCCGATCCCTCTTCCGCCTCCGGTCACCATAGCCACCCTACCACTTAAATTCATCATTTCTCCTCCGGATGTATTCATTAAGTCATTAACAAAATACGAAAAAACTCTTTTTTTTCATCAACCTGTTAATTTGTTAGAATTAAATCCTCTATTTTAAGCCCCCCGAGCGCCTTGCCGCGACAACAGATGCCCCCACTTTATGACGAAGCATACCCTTATTCATGGAAACGATAAAAAATGCCCTGTCAAGAAAGGATTTCATGGTTCCGGCGGGCCGGTACATAGATGAGCACGAGGCCGATAAAGAGCGCAGCGTAAGTGACCGCACGGACAAGAACAAACATGTTTACCTCGTCATTAATCAATCTTTTTCATTTTATTCCATTTCGTTTTCAAGATGGCACTAATCCAAGGCCAGTTAGTCAGTTTCCGGGTTGCAGGCTTATTTCCCGCCATCTCTGACAAACCCAATTCGGCTTGAGTTGTAGCGGCATCCAGTGCATCAAAGACGCGATTCGCGAAGTAATTACGTCTGAGTACTTTCCATATTTGCTCCGCCGGATTCAATTCCGGGGAATACGATCTGATACGGGGCATGTTTATCCAAAATCGTCCCGTTCCCCAACTGGCCATAGATGTTTTCTCCCCAGGCCCAGAGGGTCCCATATGATCTGAGACCTATGGTATGATAACCTCCGGCCGCCACCGAGACCCACTTGGTGTTCGTCTCGATCTGTTCCGGGGCGTTACTTTCCGTGGTGGTCCCGTCCCCCAACTGGCCTCCGGCGTTATATCCCCAGGCCCAGAGCGTCCCATCCGACTTCACCGCTATGGTTTGCTCATATCCGGCCGCTACCGAAACCCACTTGGTGTCCGTCCCGATCTGTTCCGGGGCAAGTCTATTCGTGGTGGTTCCGTCCCCCAACTGGCCTCCGGCGTTATCTCCCCAGGCCCAGAGGGTCCCATCCGACTTCACCGCTATGGTATGATAACCTCCGGCCGTCACCGAAACCCATTTAGTGTCCGTCCCGATCTGTTCCGGGGCAAGTCTATTCGTGGTGGTTCCGTCCCCCAACTGGCCTCCGGCGTTATCTCCCCAGGCCCAGAGGGTCCCATCCGACTTCACCGCTATGGTATGTGTATATCCGGCCGTCACCGAAACCCATTTAGTGTCCGTCCCGATCTGTTCCGGGGCAAGTCTATTCGTGGTGGTCCCGTCCCCCAACTGGCCTCCGGCGTTATATCCCCAGGCCCAGAGCGTTCCATTCGACTTCACCGCTATGGTGTGATACCCACCTGCTGCGATTTTTGGACCGGCGGAGTGGGCACGACTTAAAGTCGCTGCCAGGGTCGGACTGACAGAAAAAGTGAGAAGAAAAATAATGAGCCCCATTGATTTGCTGATTTTCTCGATTTTCATTTGCCTTCCCTCCCGCTTGAATAATAAGTGCTTTAATTCCTATAACTTATGGCAAACCCCTTCATCCAATAAAAAACCCCACCTCTCTTTTGAGAAATGGGGTCATAGTTTTCCATCATTAAAGCCTCAATTTTGAGGTTAACAATAGAATAACCAACTAATCAAAAATCTTACTTATTATTCAATGTCAATAAATAAAATTATGTCGAAAGTCAAGAATATTTTTAAGGGTTTTTATCTTTGCAGGACTTCACCTTTTTATGTAATTTTTTTTATGTAATTTCGGACACTTTATCTAAATACTGATATTGCCACCTCCATGACGAGTATATATCATAGTGTCAACTTGATTGCAACTTGGAATTAATATTAAGAGTACTTCTCAATATTGTTTTAGGTTTATTGCAATTGCGCTTATTTCCCTGTGATGTTGAACCTAATGGGAAGAATATAAAATAAGAAAAGGGGAGAGGCAAGGAGAAAAAACAGGGCAGAAGTCAAGGGGACAAAGGGGGCTTCTGAAAAAAATGGGAGTATCCAGGGCTGGACTTTACAAATTGAGTCGAAACTTGGTCCGGACCATTTCCGGCACGCCTTCAACTATCAGCAGATTGCCCAGGATCGGCTCAAAAAAACCGGCTTCGGTGATTGCCTTGATTAACCAGCATAGTGAAACGGCCATTATTGATCCTGGGGACACCCAGGAAGCCAGGAAGGGAATGGGAAGGGTATAGGGGTCAATGAAAATTGAAGGTTTATAATTCGAGTGCCTGGAAAAAGCAAGGCCCCTCTGTTCCCAAAGGGGCCCGGCCTTTTCCTTCAAAAATCAAACGGCTTTGACAGCCGCCCGGACGACTTCCGGGGTTAGGGGCAGGCTCTTCATCCGGATTCCGACGGCGGCGAAAAGCCCATTGGCCACGGCCGGGGCGATGGGCGGCAGGCCCGGCTCCCCGACCCCCTCCGGTTTCTTCATCCCCCTGACGAGATGGACTTCAATCTCCGGGACCTCGCTGAACCGCAGCAGCGGGTAATCGGTGAAGTTGTCCGACTTTACCCCGCCGTTTTTAAAAATCACCTGCTCCTTAAGGGCGGCGCTCAGGCCCATAATGATCCCACTCTCCATCTGCGCTCTGACGGTGTCGGGGTTGATGACCGGACCGCAGTCAATGGCGCAGACAACCCGGTGGACCCGGAGTCCCCCTTTTGCCTTATCGACGGAGACCTCGGCCACCTGGGCCACGTGGCTGCCAAAGCAGGAATGGCAGGCGAGACCGCGGGCCTGGCCAGCCTTCAATGGCTTTCCCCAGCCCGCCTTATCCGCCGCCATTTCCAGGGCCCGCCGGAGTTCCGACGTCTTGGCCATGTGTTCCAGGCGAAAATCCAGCGGGTCCTTCCCGGCCGCCAGGGCCAGCTCATCCATGAAGCATTCTACCGTGAAGGCGTTATGGGTACTACCGACCGACCGCCAGAAGCCTACCGGGATGGGGAGATCTATCCGGACATATTCCACCCGGAGGTTGGGAACCTGGTAGGGCAGATTTTTGATCCCTTCCACGGCGGCCGGATCGATTCCCTTTTGCATCATCTGGGGTAACACCCTGGCAAAGATGGAAGGGACGACCACCCGGTGAGACCAGGCCGTGATTCTGCCCGTGGTGTCCAGGGCCCCTCTGATCCGGCAGCAGTTCCCCGGACGGAAAAAATCATGGTGGATATCCTCTTCCCGGGTCCAGATGACCTTCACCGGCCTGGCGACGGCCTTGGAAATCTCGACCGCCTCTTCCACCACGTCCGTTTCGCCTCGCCGTCCGAAGCCCCCGCCCAGATAGGTGGTGTGGATCTGGACTTTTTTAGGGTCGAGGCCGGACACCTTGGCGGCCGTCTGCTGAGCGAAGGTCTGGCTTTGGGTTGGCACCCAGACCTCGCAACGGTCTTTTTGTGCCCAGGCCGTGCAGTTCATGGGTTCCATGGTGGCATGGGCGAGATAGGGCAGCCGGTATACGGATTCAATTTTTTTCGCTGCCGAAGCGAGCGTTTTTTCGGCGTCCCCGTCATCGCGGGCGACCACCCCGGTTTTATTCAAGTAGTCCAACAGGGTTTTGTCAATCGCGGCATTATCCAGATCCGGCCGGGAGCCCTGGTCCCATTGTACTGCCAGGGCGGCCTGTCCCCGTCGGGCCGCTTCGAAACTCCGGGCGCAAACAGCCACCCCCCGACCGATCCGGACGACCTGCTCCACCCCTTTGATTCGCTTGGCGGCGTTCTGGTCCCAGGACTTTTCTTTGGCTCCAAAAACCGGCGGCCGGGCGACGGAGGCGTAGAGCATATCCGGAATAAAGGTGTCGATACCGAACCGGGCTTTTCCCTTGACCTTTTCCGGGATATCCAACCGCGGCAAAGGCTGACCGATTAATCGGAATTGGGACGGGTCTTTCAGCGGGGGCTCCTTCGGTATGGGCAGTTTGGAGGCCTCCGTCACCAATTTCCCGTAAGACAGAGACCTTCCAGTCCCGGTGTGCCGGACGGCGCCTTGGGCGGCCGTACACTCCTTGCGGGGAACCCCCCAGGGCCTGGGCGGCGGCCTCAAGCAGCATCTCCCGCGCAGCGGCCCCGGCCTTGCGCAGCAGAACGTAGAAATGGCGGATGCTGGTGCTGCCGCCGGTGGATTGCATGCCCCAGACCGGGTTTTTGTACTCATCCGCTGCCGGGGCTGCCCGGAACCGGATCGTCTTCCAGTCGGCCTCCAGTTCGTCGGACACAATCATTGGGATGGAGGTGTAAACGCCCTGGCCCATCTCCGACTGAGAGACGGTGATGGTGACGATGTTATCAGGCGTAATACTTATCCAGGCACTGAGGGCAAGATCTTTAGGATAAGCCTTTCCTAGCTCTTCCGCGCCGAGCACCCCGGAATCCATCCGAGGTATAGACCATCAGCAGGGTCAGCCCGGATCCGGCTGAAAAGCTCTTTCATGAAACTGCGTCGGGAGATTTGTTTTTTCATGATTTCCGTCCCTCCTCTTTCATGAAACGAATGGAAGTTTGGATGGCCGTCTTGATCCGGGGATAGGTCCCGCAGCGGCAGAGGACTTCGTCCATGGCCTGCTTAATTTTTCCTTCATCGGGGCTGGGATCTTCCCGGAGCAGGGCCGCCGCCTGCATCATCTGCCCCGGCTGGCAGTAACCGCACTGGGGCACCTGTTCCTTGACCCAGGCCCGCTTCACCGGGTGGTCTTCAGGGAGGCCTTCAATGGTGGTTATGGCCTTCCCCTGGGCCTCTCGGACAGGCAGCAGGCAGGATTTTTCGGCCTGGCCGTTGATATGCACCGTGCAGGAGCCGCACTCCCCCACGCCGCAGCCAAATTTCGTCCCGGTAAGCTGGAGGTGCTCCCGGATCACCCAGAGCAGTGGGGTTTCAGGTGCTACGTCCAACTTGAAGTCCTGGCCGTTGATTTTTAAAGATATCATAGCGCCTCCTTTTGAAGTAAGTCATCCCCTCAACTTGGAGATCTATTTTATATTTTGCCACATTAACGAACGTTTTACAAATTTTACTGCATCGTCCGGGCCTTCGGACCCGGATTAAGGGTCCGGTGATTGAATCGGAATCGAAGAGCAGTCTAAATCGCCTCGAGATCCATTTTGCCGTTTTATTCCTACCCGATCTGGGCCTGCCGTCAAGGGGGATTATTCTCGGTTTGGGGAAACTAATAGTGCTCTCAGAGGCGCCACAAAGGTTATCTGCTGGTTTTAGGATCAGGGTCCGTTCGTTTTGGATCGATTGACTTTATACAACCAACCTTCCATGGTTTTGGAGGCCCCCGGCTTACTTTTACCATTTTCTCGGCGGGGGGGCAGCTCCTTCAAGGCCGAGACTTTTGATCCTTGGGCCACACAGGAAGCCGTGGGGGGAATGGGAAAGGTAGCGGATCTGAAATATTTCACGACGGCTTGATGGTCGACCCGGTACACCACTACAAGTCAAGGGAAAACGGACACCCGGTTAAGCAACCATAGTCAAGGTTGATGGTCCTGTAAAAAGTCAGGTAGCGTATTTAAGAATTTTGTAGTAGTCATCAGCCCAAATAAGGGTTGGTGAACCGAAATATTTTAAAAGATGTTCTTTGACAACCGAAAACGGGCTATAGATACTGGATTGGCCCATCTTTTGGGCTAGGAGCCTGGCCTTCTCCTTGATTTTGAAGGCAGCAGCCCTAAAGATATTGATTCCAGCCGCCTTCAAGTTGACACAGTAGCGGACGGCTTTCAGACCTCTGACTCGAAGGTGTTTGATTCCGGTCTTGCGGTCCAGGGCCGACATGGTGGCTTCAACGCCCGAACGATAGCGGTACCGGTTTTTAAAGGTTGCCGTTTGCTCTTCTTGCCGTCTCCGTGCCAAACGGAAGGTTTTATAATCATAACCGAGATAGTGGTGTTTTTTCCCTTGGCGGGCCGGACAGCGATCCACCAATGGACACACGACACACTGATTGGAATCAAAAGCCACCCGAAAGCGCTCTTTTTTTCTTCGGATCTTTTCCGGCTCCTGACCTTGAGGACAATGGATCACTTCTCCTTGACTGGAAAAGGTAAAAGCAGACAAAGGGAGACGATCTTCCCGGTAAGAACCCATAGCCGGGGAGATCACTTCAACGCCCATCTCTTTGGCCTGAGCACAGTTCTCCTCGCTTCCATAAAGGGAATCGGCCAGGACTTGCTCCGGCAGCAGATCTCTTTCTTTAACCGCTTCCAAGGCAGGAATTAAAGCATGCACATCATGAGCACAAGCCGATTCTACTCCCACATGGGTAATCAGCGACAGGGCCTTTTCTTCCTCCTCATCCCTGGCTTTCTCAACATAAGTTTCCATAATCTGGGCCTGATATCCCTGACCCTTATGACCATCATAACCCGCTTCCGGGTCCGAAGGATTTTGCAAAGAATCCGAGGAAATCTCCTTGGCCGGTTTGACGACGACTTCAACCGGCAGGCCGTCGGAAGCTTCTTTGATGGTACATTGTTCGGAAAGTACCCGTTGCAGCAACTGAAAGCTGCTCATGGAAGATACCTCGTCATGTCCTCTCATCTGCTGGACCAGATCAAAAAGCTCTCGGCGAACAAGGTCCAGCTTCTTTTTCGAGTCCGATGGCTTGACCATCGAAAAACAGGAAAGGGCCTTTTCAGAAAGGTAGGTATCCACTAATTCTTTGGGCAGACTTTCGAAAATATTTTTGTGCTGGCGTTTTAAATTAACCAGAAAGGTATGAATGGTATTGCTAATGATCCCAATCCGCCCCATGTGACGCATATTGGAGTGAATGTGAACCGAATCAAGCCTTTGTTTACTGGTGTCTACATTAAAAGTTTCGGCCAGCTTGTCCGTGGCCTTCCGGAACAAAATCGTATCTAAGCCTTGATCGGCTACCCGTTGGCGGATATTCCACAAGGTCTTTAGACACAAATACTTGGCATCATCGGACTCATCGGGAATATCTAAGGCATAATGCCATTGCTCATTAAAGGCCAGTTGATTAATCGTCTCGTCATCGGTCACATCGTGCATCTGTTGAAGGAGGCAAACTCCCAAGGCCGTATAAAGTTCTTTGGTCGGACACCCTTCATCTTTTGAAAAGAAGGAGGCTATCTGGTTTACTGGAAGTTCATCGAGGATCTCTTTGCGGAATATCCCCGCCCAGGATTCTTCCAGAAGCCGGCGTCTCTTGGGACCCAAATGCCTCCAGGGATCGAAAATGTAGCCCGTTTTGTGGTCTTTGGTATAAAACATGTTTTCTCACCTAACTAATTGTTATCTAATATGTTTTTTACCCTAAAACCACTTCGGTGTCAAGAAAATAATACGTTATTTTTAAATTATTTCAGTGCGTTAAATAAAAAATACTTTTTACAGGACCATCAAGGTTAACTTCTTTTCAAAATCATTGGGGGAGACATACCCCAGGAAGGAGTGAAGGCGGCGGCTGTTATAAAACATCTCGATGTAATCGATAACCGCACGCCGGCCCTCTTCCCGGGTCGAGTATGCCTGATCTCCAACCTCCTCGGTTTTTAGGGTATGAAAAAAACTTTCCGCTACCGCGTTATCATAGCAGTCCCCTTTGCGGCTCATACTGGGGATCATGTGGAAAGTTTCCAGTTGGCGTTGATAGTCACCGGCGGCATATTGAGAGCCCCGATCGGAATGATAAATCAATCCCGGGGCCGGTTTCTGGCGCCAATAGGCCATCCGCAGGGCCTCCAGGACCAAAGAGGTCTTTAGCTGGCGATCCAAGGCCCACCCGACCACTTTACGCGAATACAGGTCGATAATGACGGCTAGATACAGCCAGCCTTCCAGGGTCCAGAGATAGGTGATGTCGCCACACCAGATCTTGTTCGGCTGATCAACCTGGAACTGCTGGTTCAACCGGTTGGGGGCCACCGGCAGCTTATGACGGCTGTCCGTGGTTTTTTTGAATCGCTTGGGTCGCTTGACCTCCAGGCCGGCTTTCTTCATCAGACTCCGGGTCCGAAAGCGGCCCACGGCGTAGCCCGCGGCCTTCAGCGCTTTTGACATCCGACGAGATCCATAGGTTCCTCGGTTTTCTTTATGAATATGAAGTACTTGGGACAACAATTCAAAATCCTTATCTATCGGTTGCGTTTGGGCTTTTTTTAAGTAATGATAGTACCCACTCCGGCTGACTTCCATAACCCGGCACAAAACGGTTATGGGATAGGCCTTCTGTTGCTGCCGGACAAAGTCGTATCTTACTTCGACTCGTTGGCAAAGAAGGCCGCGGCTTTTTTTAAGATGTCACGCTCCATTTTCAGCCGCTGGTTATCCTTGCGGAGTCGCTGTAGTTCTTCTTTTTCAGGGGTTAAACGCCCCTTGCCCGGGAAGGCGTTGGTCCCTTCGGAGGACAACTGCCCTTTCCATCGGGTCAATACACTGGGGTGGAGGCCTAGGTTCCGCGCGGCCTCGGTTACCTTGTAGCCCTGCTCGGTTACCAGCCGTACGGCCTCCTTCTTAAACTCCGGGGTATAGGTCTTTTTGTTCTGTTCGGTCATGGGACACCTCCATATGTTGGGTTATTTTACCATGCTCTTCAAGGTGTCCGTTAGTACTATGCCAGATCAGGCCGAGATCGAAGCCGAATCGTTGTGGGTGATCATGGCCGAAAGGGCGGTATCCACCCAAAGTTCCATTCCACCAGACCGAAGGTGGGGAATGACCATCGGGGCAATGCGCATGAGAGCACCGTTCCCGGCAGATTTTGGACCGGCCTGATACCAGGATATCCCAGACTTGTAATTTCTTATGAACCCCTTAACGGTTACCCCGATACCGAAAATTCTCTCCTGGCAGAACCGGGAAGCCACCCTGTCCGGATTAAAACCCTTGTCATGGATCATCTGCTCCAGGGTCCAGAAGGCCAACTGGGTATCATCAGAGGGGAAGCCCCTGGCTTCGGTTACGTACCGGTTGGGAATGTAATCCCTGACCTCCCCAAAACGTTCCCTGCGCGATGAAGGAATCATCCCTTCGGAGGTAACACCCAAAGCATCCCCGATGGCCAATCCCAGCATCATCCCTTCTATCCGATCGAAGTCAAATTCTGGCGGAAGAGGATTAAGAGGAGTTTGAAATAGGTCTCCCTGGCGAATATCAATTTGGTTGTTTTTGAATAAATCTTCTAAAATCTGTCTATTGGAGACTTTGTTATCTTCGGGCATCAAGTCCTCCGACCAAACGATCTTGCCTAGCTACTCTATTAAACAGTATTTATAGCGACCTATTAATTCCATTAGATGTAAATTTTCTTCCTGGTACTTATTTTTCACTCATTTTAAAAGATACTTTTGTCAAATACGGTCAAACCCTGGAGATTTTTTTAAAATAATCTTTTGCGATTATTATGGGTCGCCAAGCAGGCCTTCAGACGGGTTATAAACTCCGTCTCCTCCACGTCTGGGATTACCAGCCAGTACTTGGCCGGGGTAATGGTCGCATAGAAAAGTCCTGCTATTAATTGATTAGCATGGCGATGAGGTCTTTTCCAAGATCGCTTCGTAGCTTATCACCGTCAAACAGTTCCAAAAATACCATACCACAATTGTGGTCAAAAGATGGCTGTATCGCGTCACCCAAGAAATATTTCCCCTGAACATTGACTTGGTTACCAACCCTCGGGTAGAGGAGATAACTTCGGTGTGCCCCAAACTGGACATTGTATGTGTGCATTTGTTGCAAATCGGCGTCGCTTGGTCTACCCTCTCCTGGAATTTTCCATTTGGTATCCAGGACGACCCGCTCGTGATCGGGTCCAGTACCGATCTGGGCAATGATATCGGGACGGATAGACTTTTGAATACCAGCAGCAGACCAGAAGCGGCGGGACGATTGAGCTTTAAACGAGATCTGAGGAAACGCGATTTTCGCTTCAGCCCTTTTAAGCTGAACATAGACAAAGCGTTCAAACAAAACATTCATATCGAACAGAATCGCCAGGACATCTTCCCTACCACCACAAACATCGGGACTATAGTTCAGTATGATTAGGCGGGCAAGTTGCAGGGCCTTGCGGTAGCGTTCTGTGTTTCGGGTGTATGTGTGAAATTTTGGGGTTGCAATGGATGGACATCAACTGGGACAAAGGCCAAGTCTACGTAGAGAGGACTTTGCAATTAGGAAAGTTTTATTCACCGAAGACAAAAACCTCCCGGAGAAGGGTTGATGTTGACCCTGAGATATTGATGGCCCTTAAACGCTGGAAACTGCGTTGTCCTAAAGGAGAACACGATTTGGTCTTCCCGTCATCAACGGGGACCCCAATGGATGCTGTAAACATGCTCAAGAATGTTTTCTACCCTGACTTGCGGAGGTCTAAATTACCCAAAATCAGATTTCATGATCTAAGGCATACTAATGCAAGTCTTCGGATCGAAGCGGGACAAAATATGAAATACATTCAGGAGCAGTTGGGACATTCCAGCATTCAGGTGACGCTGGATGTTTATGGCCATCTATTACGATCATCCGACCAGGAGGCAGCTATTCATCTCCGGAAGACGGTGTTCAACGATGGCCAGAAACAATATGGTAGCAAAATGGTAGCAGTTAGCTGAAGAGGCAGGGTAAAGAAGGGGAACAGATGGGTAAGTTATTGGTTCTTATTGATTTATTTGGTGGGCCGTGGCAGGATCGAACTGCCGACCTACTGATTAAGAGTCAGTTGCTCTACCTGTTGAGCTAACGGCCCATGTTAATGTAAAAAAAATTTATTACCATATTCTTGGGAGAAATGACAAGAAAAAAGTTGGAAAAAAATACTGTTCAAAAATCAACAAAATACAGCCCATTTCTTATTTTGTTCATCCTGAGAGTTATTTATTATATAATAGTTTCCATGTCTTTTGGGTGAAAAGTCTGGTCTTGACCACAAAATACAATAATGACGCCGCGGCCAAGGTGGCGAGGGATTTTTATTGGAGAATTGGACATGGGTTATCCCTGGATTAATTCTTTTTACCAGTTCCTGAATCACTTTGGATACAGTCACCCTATCCACCCAGCCCTGGTCCATTTGCCCATTGGCCTGGTGGTTGGTGCATTTATTTTTGGCTGGCTGGCCTTCCTGTTCAATCGTGACCAATTGGCCCGATCGGCTCGACACTGCCTGACCCTGGCTTTTCTCTTCTGGTTTCCCGTGGTGTTATTGGGTTTTATGGATTGGCAACACTTCTATGAAGGTGCCTGGCTCACGGTGATCAAGATTAAGATGGTCCTGTCCGGGATCCTGTTTGTCCTCTTCCTGATAGCCCTGGTCTTCGGGTTTAGAAAAAAAGGAAGTCCCAAGACGTCCCTGACGGTCTATACCCTCGGCTTAATGTCCGTGGTTCTTTTGGGCTTTTTTGGGGCCCAATTAGTCTACGAAAGAAAAACACCAGAAGTGGTGTCAAAAACCACCTTGGCCGGAGAGAACATATTTGTCGCCAACTGCATAACCTGTCATCCTGGAGGCGGTAATATCATAAAGCCCGATCATCCGTTAAACAATTCGCCCAAGTTGAAAAATTTTGACACCTTTATTTCCTGGATTCGAAAACCCATAGCCCCCATGCCCCCATTCCCTGAGTCGAAGATTTCCGTCGGGCAGGCCAAGGAGCTTTATCCCTACCTTACCGACGTGTTGAGCCGTTCGAATGAAAATAATCGCGGATCCAAGAATATTAAAAATTGAGAACGGTCAAAGAATTTGATAAGATAATCCATTATTATTTTTCAAGGAGTCGACCTTTTGGAAGTCCAATCCGCCTACCTGCCCCGCACGGCCTCAACACAGTTGAAGTTTTTTTTGGCCCTTTCCAGGACCCCCCATGGATTATTGGATATGGCCACTCCGGCCTTTACGGCCCTGCTCTGGTACGGGGCCATTCCTCCACTCCGAATCATTTTCCTTGGCCTTATTACGGCCTTTGCCGGTTATACCGCAGTTTATGCCTTGAACGACCTGGTGGACTATCGGGTCGATAAAAAGAGATTCGAAAAGGGGTTATTCCCTGAGGCCAATGACGACCTCGACTCCATTTTTGTCCGCCATCCTTTGGCCCAAGGATTTTTGTCATTTAAAATGGCCTTTATCTGGGCCATGGCCTGGGGGCTTTTAGCCGTCATCGGGGCTTATATGTTGAACCCATTCTGCATAGTCATTTTTTTAGGGGGATGTCTCCTGGAGACGGTCTATTGTCTCTTGTGGCGGAGCAGCACCTTAAAAATAATTTTCAGCGGGGCGGTTAAGACTTCAGGTGGCCTGGCCGCCGTTTTTGCCGTGGACCCAAATCCCGCCATCCCTTTTGTAATTCTTTTGTTTCTCTGGCTTTTTTTCTGGGAAGTCGGCGGACAAAACCTTCCTAACGATTGGGCCGACATCGAAGAAGACCGGAAGCTACAGGCGGCTACCATTCCGGTCTGTTTTGGGTCCCTATGTGCCAATGGAATTATTTTTTCTTCCCTGATCCTGGCGGTCTTCCTGAACGGGATCCTTATGGGCCAATCGCGGGTTGGGGCGGAATTCTTTTGTGTCGTGGCTTCCTTGAACGTCGGGTTTTATCTGCTCCTTCTTCCGGCTTACCAGCTCCTAAAAACCAAGGGGCGGCAGGAAGCCTTGATCCTTTTCAACCGGGCCAGCTATTACCCCCTTTCCTTGCTGGCAATGGTTATTATTGCCATCATGATTTGAGGTATGGACGGCTGGTTAAATCATTTAAAAAAAATGAGAGATAATTTTATAGAAGGGCCTGGCTGGTGAAAGAGATCGATCCCAAGGACCTTGGGCAATTCAACGGAGAAAACGGAAGGCCGGTCTATATCGTCCATCAGGAGAGGGTCTTTGATGTGAGCGGGAGCAAGCTGTGGAAAAACGGCCTTCACATGAGACGCCATCATGCCGGGGCCGATCTGACCACGGATATCCAAGCCGCACCCCACGGCCTCGAAGTCTTGGAACGATACCCCCAGGTGGCGGTATTAAAAAAAGAGAAGCTTTCCGAAAGAAAATTACCTGATATTTTATCCAGGCTCCTGAAGCGCCTTCCTATGCTCAGGCGCCATCCTCACCCCATGACTATTCATTTCCCTATCGTCTTTATGTTCGCCACGACGGTATTTACCCTCTTCTATCTCTTAACCGGGATCAGGAGCTTTGAGTCGACGGCCCTGAACTGCCTGGGTGCGGGTCTTCTCTTTACGCCGCTGGCCATAGGCACCGGCTATTACACTTGGTGGTTGAATTATATGGCCAGACCGCTCAAGCCGGTGAACATCAAAAAAAAGATGGCCGTCATCCTATTCGGGGTCGAGGTCGTTGCCTTCGTTTGGCGGATAACCGTGCCGGAGGTCTTGATTTCTTTCAGCGCCGCCAGCGGAATCTACCTGCTCCTCATCCTCTCCCTGCTCCCACTGGTTACCATCATAGGCTGGTTCGGGGCCAGGATGACCTTTCCCATCGAGCTGGAATAAAGCTTTTTGGAATTCACCTAATCGATCCTTTCTCTCGGCAAAGCCCGATGGGGACAGTTTGACCCTCAGAATCATCACCCATATTTCAGTCTAACAGGGCTCGATCGAAGGTGAAACTCATGTCGCTCCAAGCTCAATTTTTGTAGTGAATCCAACTCTAACTAATGTTAATATAAACAATAATAAGAGATGAAGGAATAGCGATGAAGAAGAAAACGAACGCTCATAAAAATAATTTAAAAAATTTTACTTATCAAAATCCTTCCCTCGATACAATTATTCAAGAACTCCGACGAATGATGCCCGAACTGACTTCGAATTATGGGGTGCAGTCATTAGGTCTTTTCGGGTCCTTTATCCGGGGAGAACAGAAAGGAAGGAGTGATTTAGATTTATTGGTTGATTTTGGCCATGTCCCGACTCTTTTTCAATTTATTCGACTCGAAAAGGACCTAAAGAAAAAATTAGGGCTTAAGGTCGATCTAGTCATGAAATCTGCCTTGAAACCGAAGATTGGACAGCAAATACTCAGAGAGGTTATACCTGTATGACTACTAAGCGGGAATTTAGGGATTTTCTGGAAGATATTTTAGAAAATGCTCAAAAGGCTCGAGAGTTTACCCGAACGTTGCATAAAAAAAGTGCAAATTTTGGGGTGACTAATCAAGCGGCCTTTTTAAAAGCATCAAGAAACAGGAAGAAATCCCGTTGGACTGCTTCATTTCCATTAAGGGTTAATGTCAATTCACCGTGGGGATTTGTTAATTTTCCGGCTCTTTGAATGATCAGGTGACGTAAGGTATTCAACTCATTAAAACGCCATAGCGGGGATCTTTTTTCGGTGGTTCCATTTTCTTTGGGACGAGCGACCATTTGCAATTCGCGGGTCAAATTGTAAGCCATGATCGCCGCCATAGTATAAAACTGGTTCCCACCCCAGCGACGAACCGGAATATAATCCATTTGGGCCTGAGATTTTAACTCCCCAAAGGTACCTTCCTGGTCTGCGCGGCCATTGTGGAACATGAGGACTTTTTTAGCCTTGATCCGCTTGTTGGTGACCATAACTTTAAACTCATAGCCCTCTTCCCGAGGAACGAACAAATCCAGTTGAATCGGTCCTCGATAGGCTATGGAGACTCGTTGACGAATAAAAAGGAACCGAAATCGGCTATCCCATTTCTTGGGTTTCCAAAAAGATTCAAACCAGGACCATCGATCATTCAGCCTCTTCCAACGCTTGCGTTCCTGGATGATCTGTTTTAATTCGGCAAACCGTTCAAAGGGTACCGACAGACTGAACTCGATACCTTGTTCTTCTAAAAAATTGACGATTTCATCGCTAAAGAAGGCACTGTCCAGCCGGGCTTCAATGATCACGCCGGGAATAGCTTCTTTCAGGTGTCTTAGGCATTGTTCGATGAATTCTTGGGCCCCATTGGAGTCATGAACATTTCCGGAACGAAACAATACATCAAAAACTTGTCCGGTTTGGGCCATGGTGCAGAATAATGGATAATAGCTTCGGGCCCCTTTTTTCTTTTTGTTATACCCGACCGCCGTCCCTTCCGCTCGACGTTGACAGGTCCAAAGAACCGATCCATCAAAATCCAGCGTCAGACGGGAAAGGGCCAGCTTTCGCAGCCTGGCGATAACCAGATCCCGGCATAACTGCCGGACTTTTTCGATAGCCGGGTTATCAATCGTTCTTAAGGTGCGAGAAACGGTAGAAACATCCGGCAGCCTTTTTAAACCCAACAAACGCTTGACTAAGGGGTCATCTTGATAATAATCCAGGTCTCTCAGCTTACGAAAACCCAGTAAAAGGTGAAAGATCAAAAGCATCATAATAATATGATGGCCGAATATCTCAGAAACTTTCAGATGATCAAAACATTTTTTTAGCTGCGCTTTGAGATTCAAGCTCCGGAGCAAGGGCTGATAAATAACCAGCCCGGCAAAGGAGGTTAGCTGATGATTTTCAAATTTGATGACCGGAATTTTAAACATTCGACTAAAAATATCCTTTTTGCTATACTTCACCTGGGGTGGCCTCCTGTTTTGGTTTTTCTGCGATGTGCAAATCTCACTTTAACCAATAAGGAAGCCACCTTCAAGCATTTTTAGGCCTGTTTTTGTACTTTTTTTATGCACCTATGA
>CAWIRY010000125.1:0-15818 GCA_963838485.1 uncultured delta proteobacterium
GTTACGATATTAAAATATATACCAGGAGAAAGAATCAAAGCCATTATCCGTTACCCAAAAGATCCGATTATTGTTTAAGTAAAATCATAAATTATGCAATATTATTTTAATTGGTAGTCCCGATCTTCAAGTCCCCAGCTTCTTAGTCTTTTAATTCCCAGATCGCCCTTTCGGCCTGAGCGGTCAAATTAAATATCTTTTTGGCATAACCATACAGGAATCGCCCGGCTTCGGTTAACTCCACCCTCTTCCCGGCCGGTTGGGTAACAAAGAGTCTTTCTGTCATAGCCGGAATTTTTTTTGCAATTTCCCTGAAACATATTATATTTTAAGGTTGTTAAGGTTTATAAAGGATATTCCTTATTATAAATTTTATTTATAGTAATATAAAATCATTTGACTTGACAATCATTATTTTTTTATCAACAATGCCAACATATATTTCGAAAAAATTTTTAAATTCCTGGGGACACTTGTGGTGCAGATCGACTCAGGTCACAGCCTGGGGTGACGGACTCCTAATAAAGGGGAATCCCTTTTACACTTTTTGCCGGAGTTATCCAATTCAGGCTAAAGGAACGCTTAAATAAGCCGAAGGGGATAGCCTTTCTCTGAGAAATAGAAGGCCCCGGTTTCATGATTTTGGGACGACTGCTATCTGGAAATATTTTGTAAAGGAGGGAAAAAAATATGAAAAGCTTGCGTGATTTTATTGCGATGGCGGAAAAAGAAGGGATGTTGAAACGGATCAAACCCGAGGTGGACTGGGACCTGGAGTTGTCCCATATCTCCAAGCTGAATGAAGAAAAAGGCGGGCCGGCCCTTCTTTTCGAAAATGTCAAGGGATACCATTCCCCGATCATGACCAGTATCTTTACCACCACCCAGCGACTGGCCCTGATCATGGACGAGCCCAGGAATTCCACCCTGGTCGATCTAATGAGGGTCTGGGTCAATAAAGGGGAAACCAGAATCCCGCCCAAATGGGTGGACAGCGGTCCCTGTAAAGAAAACATCCTCAAGGGCAACGACATTGACTTATTCAAGTTTCCCGTTCCCAAATTCTTCCCCAAGGACGGAGGGCGCTTTTTCGGCACGGCCCACTTCGTTGTGACCAAAGACCCGGACACGGGCTGGATCAATTTGGGGACCTACCGGCTGCAACTGTTAGACAAAAACCATTTAGGGACCCAGTTTATCAAAGGGAAACATGCCGATATCATGCTCAAGAAATATCAAGCCATGAAAAAACCCATGCCGGTGGCCGTGGTGGTCGGCTGTGACCCTTTGTTGTTCCTCATGGGCGCGGCCCGATTATCGGCCTTTGAATCCGAATATGATTTGGCCGGCGCGATTCGCGGCCGGGCCATTGAGGTCGTCAAGGCGGAAACCAATGACCTGCCCGTACCGGCAACGGCCGAGATCGTTGTCGAAGGGGAAGTGGATGCCGAGGCCTTTATGCCCGAGGGTCCTTTCGGGGAATATACCGGCTATTATTCCGGTGTGGGCACCGACCCCAGGAATTTTATCAAGGTCAATTGTGTGACCCATCGGAACAACCCCATCTTTATGTCCACCACGGTGGGCCGGGCCGTTACCGATACCCATATGACCATGGCCCTGACCTATGGGGCGACCCTTTGGCAACAATTGGTGGCCATGCGGATACCCGGTTTAAAGGCCGTCTACTGCCCGCCCGAAGGATCAGGGAGGTTCTTGGCCATCATTTCCGTCAAACAGATGTACCCCGGTCATGCCGATCAGGTCCTGACCGCCGCTGTCTCGACGGAAATGGGCGCCTATGGCCTGAAAACCGTAATCGTCGTCGATGAAGACATCGATCCCTGGGATATTCCCCGGGTCATGTATGCCTTAAGCTTCCGCTTCCAGCCGAACCGTTCTCAGGTTATCAAACGGGGGAGGTCCACACCCCTTGATCCGTCTCTTCCCCTTGATCAGAGGTGGATCACCGGAAGGCTTCTTCTCGATGCGACCATCCCCTACGATTGGAAGGATAAACCGATTCCCATCACCTTGGACCCTGATGTGGTCAAAAGGGTCCAGGCCCGGTGGACGGAATTGGGGTTGTAATATGAAAATGAAGTTCGGAGTTTAGAGTTCGGAGCAAAAGCACAAGCAAGAAATGATAGGCATATGAAAGCGGTCAAAATGCAGGGCCAATAGCCTATCGCCTATAGCCTAACCCCCAGAAAGGAATCACATGAAACCGATACGATATACCAAAGAAATGGTCGACGAGTTTACCCGTGACGGGTACTGGACCGATGAAACCTTTTATGACTTTTATGACCGCAACGCCCGGAAGTTTGGTAATCAAGAGGCCCTGGTGGATTCCAAATATCGGCTGACTTGGTCCGAGGCCAAAAGGCTGGTCGACGGGATCGCCCAGACCTGGGTCCAAATGGGCATCCCGAAAGACACCCGGGTCATTATTCAATCCCCCAACAGCGTCTATGGATTCTTGGCCCGCATCGCCTCCGAACGGGCCGGGCTGATTTCCCTGACTGTCTACCCTTATCTAAGAGAGCGGGAACTGGAATACATGGTCGAAAGGACCCAGGCCGAGGCGGTGATCATCCCCCACATTTACCGCAAGTTCGATTATCTGGAGATGTATAAGGGTCTGCGCGACCGCTTTCCTTTTCTCAAATATTTCTTTCTTTTTGAAGACGAGGTGCCTTCAAATGCCACGGAAGGGGCTTATTCACTGGTCCGCATTGCTGAAGAATCCAAGTCCAAGGCCCTTGACGAGGAGCTCTTAAGAAAACGCCACTTCGATGCCAAATGGGATGTCGGGTTGTTGACCAGCACCTCGGGCACCACCGGTTTGCCTAAGTTGGTGGAGTGGCCCATCGCCCCCAGGGTTTGTACTTCTAAAGGCCGGGTGGATATCTGGAATTTGACGAACAAAGATATTACCATGGCCATCGCCCCCCATGGCGGGGGGGCTGCCGGAACCCTGACCTATTTTGCCGCCCCTTTAGCCGGGGCCAAGACCGTCATGCTCGAGGAATTTTCCCCGGAAGAGGCCCTGGCCCTGATCGAGAAGGAAAAGGCCACGGCCATCGGGGTAGTCCCCACCCACCTGGTGCGGATGCTGGAGGCCGACTTCTCCAAATATGACTTGAGCTCTTTGCGTTTTATCCGCTCGGCCGGTGGCTATCTTTCTCCGCAGGTGGCTGAGGAAGCGGAAAAGGCCTTTGGTGCTTCCATTACCAGTGACCTGGGCACCCAGGACATGGGCTCGGTTTCCGGCTGCCGGGTGGAAGATTCCAAGGAATTACGCCGCCGGACCGTGGGCCGCATGCTCCCGGGAAACAAGGTGATCTTGAAGGATGAACAAGGTAATCCCGTGCCGGAAGGCGAGCCCGGTATCCTTTGGTTCCGGGGGCCCCATGCCCCGGCCGGGTATTACCGCGACCCGGAATTGACGGCCACGGTTTTTGATCCGAACGGCTGGACCAGCACCGGGGATATCGTCAAGTTTGATCAGGGCTGTCTGTGGATCCTGGGCCGGGCCAAGGATATGATCATCCGGGGCGGCCAGAATATTTATCCGGCCGAGATCGAGGGTCTGCTCAACGAACACCCCAAGGTAGCCAGCGTGGCGATCGTCGGTTATCCGGACAGGGAAATGGGCGAGCGGGCCTGCGCTTTCGTGGTCCCCAAGTCCGGACAGACTATTACTTTTGAAGAAATGGTCGCTTTTCTCAAAGGGAAAAAAGTGGCTTCCTTTAAACTCCCCGAGCGGTTGGAAGTCCTTTCCGCCATCCCGACCGTGGGGGACTCCGGAAAGATCGACAAAAAGATATTGAAATCCCAGTTGGAAGAGAAGGTTAAAGCGGAAAAAACAACGGTCCAAGGTTCAAGGTCCAAGGTGCACGGTTTAGAGGGAGCGGCTAATTAAATCGTCTTGTTCTTTGTCTTGAACCTTAAACCTTGAACCTTGGACCCCTTACGCCTTGACCCTAAAAGGAAACATATGCCCAAATCCATTCTCATCATTTCCACCCTGGACACCAAATCCCGGGAGACCTTTTATATCCGGGATCGGATTCAGGCCTTAGGCTGCCCGGCCCTGTCCATGGATCTGTCCATGGGTGCACCGGCAAAGGAAGTGGGCGACATCCTCCCGGACCAAATTGCCCGGGAAGGTGGGGCCACGATCGAGGCCATCCGTGAATCCAGGGACCGCACCTTTATCACCCGAACCATGACCCAGGGGGCCGTTAAAATTGCAGGAAAGATGTGGCAGGAGGGGCGACTGGCCGGCATCGTCGGATTAGGCGGGGCCACCCTTTCGATGATCGCCACCAACATCATGCGGACCCTGCCCTTCGGGCTTCCCAAGTTGATGGTCTCTTCCTCCGCCGCCCTGCCCGGTCTTTCCACCCGCTATATCGGCACCGGCGATATTGCCTTGTTTCATACGGTCATAGAACTTTCCGGCTTAAGCCCCCATCTCTGCAATGTGCTCGACCGGGCCGCCCGGTCCATCTGCGCCATGGCCCAGGAACCGCTCTTTTCCCCGGAAAAAGCCAGGAGACCCGGACAAAAACAAATCGCCCTGTCCATGTTCGGCCCTTGCGATCCATTGGCCCATCTGGTCCAGGAACAATTGCTCCAAGGGGGGCTTCAAGTGATCGGCTTCCACGCCGCCGGGATCGGTGATCGGGCCATGGAAGAAATGATCGCTCAAGGTTTTTTTGACGGCCTTGTCGACTTAGCCCCGGGCGGGGTGGGAGAAGAAATTTTGGGAGGGATGCGTTCTGCCGGTCCTCATCGATTGGAGGCTGCCGGGAAGATCGGTATCCCTCGAATCATCGCCCCCAGCGGTGTCAATTTCATGAGCCCCAGCCGAAAAAATTACAAGCCTGAATACCGGGAGCGCCGCAAATATGACCTGGATAAGGACCGCACCTGGCTGAGGCTCAACACAGAGGAATTAAAACAAGTGGCCGAGGTCATGGCCCAAAAGCTCAACCAGGCCAAAGGACCGGTGATTTTTTTGATTCCCACCAAAGGCTGGTCCGCGGCCGATGCACCCGGCGGCCCGGCCTATGATCCGAAAGAAGATCAGGTTTTCACTGAAACTTTAAAAAAATGGTGCCGGCCAGAAATCGTTATCGAAACGATTGATGCCCATCTCAACGATCCGGCCTTTGCCCAGGCCGTTGTTCAAGCGGTCCATAAAATTACTTAATGACCAAAAACTTTTCGACCTCCGTCAAAGAAGGCCCTTTTCGTTTACAGGCCCTGGTTATCCTAATCGGCGACGATCTGCTTGTTTCCATTTGGGGAGGGACCCATCCCCACATCGGGGCCGTGGCCCTGGCCTTGTCCCGTCCCAGCCTGAAAGATAAAAAAAAGACCAGCGCCACCTCTTCGATCCTGACGATTCTCGGGCACAAAGAAGATCAGACGGTCAAAGCGGTATCGGAAACCCTATCGGCGGTCTTTAAAAAAAATACGGTCGTTACCGCCGGGATCCATTGGGATAATTTGAAGGCCGAAGAGATTAAGGTGATAGTCCGATTGACCGATAAATTGACCCAAAAAATAATTGACAAGATAACAAGGTTATTATCCTAAGAAAGAGCACAAAAAGACAAAAGAAGAACCTGTATTCCGGTTTTCACCCTCAGGGGAGTAGTCCCCTACGGGACGGAGGCCGCAATGACGATTTCAAAGACCCTTTGCGAACCTATCATCTATCATGATATCGGATAAATCTTATGAATAAAAAAGGAATGATCGTCGGAATCTCCGGGGCCTCCGGGGCCATTTACGGCATCCGTCTCCTGGAGATCCTAAAAGCGCTCCACATCGATTCCTATCTGATCATAAGCCGTGCGGCTGAAATAACCATTCGACTGGAAACCTCTTATTCGCTGGACCAGGTCAAACAACTGGCCACGAATTGTTATGATCCGGAGGACATTGCCGCCCCGGTCTCCAGCGGCTCCTTCAACAAGACCTTGGGTATGATCATCTTGCCCTGTTCGATCAAAACCCTTTCGGCCCTGGCCAACTCGTTTAATGTCAACATCTTGATCCGGGCGGCTGATGTCACCCTCAAAGAGCGGCGAAAACTTGTGGTGGCCCTGCGCGAGACCCCGCTTCATTACGGTCATCTGGAATTGATGCTCCGTTTGACCCGGATGGGGGCCATTGTCTTCCCCCCGGTCCCGGCTTTTTATCATCAACCTAAAACCATTGAGGACATCATCGATCACAGCATCGGAAAAATTTTGGACCTTTTTGATATTGAATCTCCCTCCTTCAAACGCTGGTCAGGAGAAAAAGAATGAAATCCAAACGGTTTAAACCGGTCATAGCCATACTGGCGACGCTCGACACCAAGGGCACTGAAGTTGATTTTTTAAAAAAGTGCCTTGCGGACGCCGGAGTCCGGGTACTGGTTATCGACGGGGGGATCATGGGAAAGGCAACGATCCCGGCGGATATTCCGGCCAGGACTTTGGCCGGAAAGGGCGGCAGTTCCTTGAAGGCCCTACGCTCTCTGGGTCACGAAGGCAAGGCCATGGCCATCATGATCCAAGGGGCTATTCGCGTCGTTCAAAGACTTCAAAAACAAGGCGAGATCCAGGGATTGATCGGCCTCGGCGGCTCCATGGGGACTTCCCTGGGCACCGGGGCCATGCGGTCCCTGCCTTTCGGATTTCCCAAATTGATGATCTCCACCATGGCCTCCAGGGACACCCGGCCCTTTGTCGGCAGCAAAGATATCCTCATGTTTCATTCGGTGGTCGATCTGTTCGGATTAAACCGGATGACCCGGCAGATTCTCAACCAGGCCGCCTGGGCCATTGCCGGTATGGCCCAGGGTAAAGAAAAGATAACCGCTATTAAACAACCCCCTTTGATCGCCGTCAGTACCCTGGGCACTACCGAGGCCTGTCTGCGCCATTTTCGAACAGGTCTGGAGGAGGCGGGTTGGGAATTGGCTGTCTTTCACACCGTGGGATCCGGCGGTCAGGCCCTTGAAGAGTTGGTCCAGGAAGGCGCGGCCCAGGCCGTGATCGAGATTTCCCTCCATGAGGTAGTAGACCACCTTTTTAAAGGCTCATATGACGCCGGGGCCCACCGGCTGGAGTCGGCCTTAAAAAAAGGGCTGCCCACCATCTTCAT
This sequence comes from uncultured delta proteobacterium, assembly GCA_963838485.1. Taxonomy (GTDB): domain Bacteria; phylum Desulfobacterota; class RBG-13-43-22; order RBG-13-43-22; family RBG-13-43-22; genus RBG-13-43-22. The sequence goes on from CAWIRY010000125.1 coordinate 7,174, forward strand.
ACCCGGCAACATCGATTTTATTGTCAGCGGGGCGCCGGAAACCTTACCAGCCGCCTATAAAAAACGTTTGATTCATGTCCACAACCCGGCCATCTGTGTGGTCCGGACCAATGCCCAGGAAATGAAGCGCCTGGCCAAAGTCCTGGCTGAAAAAATGGCCTTGGCCAAAGGGCCGCTGACCGTGGTCCTGCCTTTAAAGGGTTTTTCGGCCTTTGACAGCCCGGGAAAACCTTTCTATGATTTGAAAACCGACCAGGTGTTTGTCGATGCCCTAAAACAGCTTCTTCCCGGGAATATCCTGGTTAAAGAGGTTCCGGCCCATATCAATGATCCTGGATTCGCTGAAGAGGTGTTAAAGACCTTTAATAAAATAGTGAAAGATCAGCTTAAAGAAAAAGAGCATGCGGGTCATCATTAACGGCTTTAAAGAAGAAATCCCTGAATCCAGTTCCATAGACCAGGTTATTGCTAATAATCAGGAATACGAAGTTCATATGATCGTGGAATTAAACCACCGCTTTATTCATCAGAAAGATTATGAGGCCACCTATTTAAAAGAAGGAGATGTCCTAGAATTGATCCACCCGGCCTTCGGGGGATAAAAAATCAGGTGCTGGATATTGGTCTCTGGATACCGGATGTCGATCCGAATCGCCTAATTGTTTTACCCATTTAATCCAGTATCAAGCATCCCGTTTCGAGTAGCAAGCACCAATGACTTTATCAATTGACTTTAACGACATCCTCCGGGCCACCCTGGATGAAGACTGCGGCAACGAGGGTTATATCGGATTTTCTCCCGACGGCCGTGGCTATCACGTTGTTGTGCCGGTGGATCGGCTGATCGCCCGGGGGATAAAGGCCGGCAATCGCCCCCTTGACGAAACCCCTTTCGGGGGCTATAAAGGTTGGCGTTATTTTTGTTGTTTGGGCTATACCCATCCGGCCAAATATGATGAAAGGAAAATTCAAAAAGTGCGTCTGAACCAAGCCAAGGCCAATGCCCAAACCCTTAAGGCATGGGCAAAACAAGTCAATTTGCCAGTGGAAATCAAAAATGGTTTGGAAACAAAAGACGAGGGGTCATAATTAAAGGAAAATACGACCCTGGTTGTAGTCTGAATTTTTTCTCGTCCCTCGTCATCTGACATTCGTGATCCTATCTTTAAGGAGGATGTAATGCTTTTACCGAAATTTGATTATCATGCCCCGACCACTATTGAAGAAGCCTGTTCCTTATTGGGCCTTTATGGGGCCAAAGCCAAATGCCTGGCCGGTGGAACCGATCTTCTGGTTAATCTGAAAAAGAAACTTATTTCTCCGGAACAGATTATCAGCCTGAATAAAATCGAAGGGCTTTCCGAGGCCTTTGATCAAACGGGGAAAGGCCTTTCTATCGGCCCTTTATGTACGGCTGCCTATTTGGCCGGCTCGAGACTGATCCAGGAAAAAGGGCTGGTCTTGTCCCAGGGGGCCGGGAGACTGGGATCCCCTTTGATCCGCAACCGGGCCACAGTGGGAGGGAATCTGGTTACCGCCCGTCCAGCTTCGGACCTGGCCCCTCCCTTACTGGTTTTGGGGGCTAGCGTCATTCTCGTAGGTCCCAAAGGAAAGCGCACCTTGCCCCTGGAAGATTTCCTGCTGGGGCCCGGCCAAACGGCTATCCAGACTGATGAGATCCTGAGTCGGATCTTTATCCCTCATGTTGACGGGCCTTCTTCCGGGTCCTATATCAAATTAGGAAGCAGAAAAACCCTGGAAATATCCTTAGTCAATGTGGCCTCTTTCCTGGCCCTTGGGCCGGATGGTTCTATTAAGCAGGCCCGGGTGGCCTTAGGGGCCGTGGGGCCTACTCCCCTGCTCTCTTCTTCGGCGGCCAAGGTCCTGAAGGGTGTCAAACCCAAAGACGAAAAAGACCCGGCCTTTAAAGAAGCCGCCCGGGCTGCGGCCAAAGATGCAAAACCCATTACCGATCATCGCGGATCAGCGGAATACCGCCGGGAAATGGTGGAGGTTTTGACCCATCGCACCCTGATATCGGCCTATAATCAGCTCATGAAAAATGCATAGGAGAACCCCATGAAAAAAACGATTATCCTTAAAGTCAACGACCACGAATATGATCTGGTCATCCCGGTTAACCGGACCTTGACCCAAGTGCTCCGCGAAAATTTAAAGCTCACCGGGACCAAACAGGGCTGCTCCGTCGGAGACTGCGGTTCCTGCACGGTGTTGATGGATGGACAGCCGGTCAATTCCTGCTTAGTTCTGGCCGTGGAAGCCGAAGGCCGTGAGATACAGACCATTGAAGGATTGGCCGAAGACGGAAAACTCCATCCCATTCAACAGGCCTTTGTGGACAAAGGAGGCATTCAATGCGGTTTTTGCAGTCCCGGCATGATCCTCACGGCCAAGGCCCTGCTGGACAAAAATCCATCTCCCACTGAATCGGAGATTCGAGAGGCCATCAGCGGTAACTTATGCCGTTGCACGGGATATCAAAAAATTGTTGAGGCCATTGCCTCCGTAAAAGCGGATAGCTGACAGCCAACAGCAAACACCTTTACTTAAAGGAAGGACAGAAACAATGAGACCCTACACCGTTATCAACACCCGTGCCCCCCGGTTGGACGCCCCGGACAAGGCCACCGGCCGGGCCGTTTATACCGATGACCTCCAATTTTCAAACCTCCTTTACGGGGCCATGGTACAAAGTCCCTTGGCCCACGGCCGCATAAAAAACATCGATATCTCCAAGGCCCAAAGACTTCCAGGGGTCAAGGCGGTGATCACGGCCAAGGATGTGGAAATCATCCCTTACGGGGTCTCACCGGCCCGTTATGATGAAACCATTCTGGCCGTGGATAAGGTCCGCTATGTGGGGGATGAAGTGGCCGCCATGGCCGCCGTTGATTGGGAAACCGCCCAGGAGGCCGCCCAACTGATCAAGGTCGATTATGAGGAACTCCCGGCTGTCTTTGACCCTTTCGAGGCCGTGGCTGAAGGGGCGCCCCTGATTCATGAGGACTATCCCCGCAATCTTTGCGGCGAAGTCCATCAGGAATTCGGCGACGTGGAAGCGGCTTTCGCCCAATGCGACCTAATACATGAGCACAAATTCGTCAACAAGCGGCAGGATGCCACCTTTCTGGAACCCAACAATTGCGTAGCCGTTTTCGATCATCGGGGCTATCTGACCCTGTACAGCTCCACCCAGGTCCCCCATTATGTCCAGCGCACCGTAGCCATGGTCCTGAAGATCCCTGTCGGCAAAGTACGGGTGGTCAAATCTTATGTGGGCGGCGGATTTGGCCCCAAGGCCTCGGCCTCGACTATGGAACTGGTGGGCTGTTTATTGTCCATGAAGAGCCGGCGGCCGGTGAAGATGCATTTATCCCGGGAACAGGTCTTCCTCCACAGCCGGGCCCGTCACCAGTTTTTTCATACCTTTAAAACCGGTGTCAAAAAGGACGGGACCTTGGTGGCCCTGCATAACACCTGCTATCTTGAGGGCGGAGCCTATTCCAGCTTCGGAATCGCTACGGTCTATTATGCCGGTTCCCTTTTGGGCGGGCCTTACAAACTCCCCAATATGAAATACGACGGCTACCGGGTCTATACCAACCGCCCGGCTTGCGGCGCCCAACGGGGACACGGGGGCGTGGCCGCCCGGGCCGGTTTTGAACAGCAACTCGACATCATCGCCGAGCAATTAGGGATCGACCCGGTGGAAATGCGTCTGAAGAATATCATGGAAACCGGCGACACCACCTGCAACGAGCTCAATATGAGCAGCCTGGGCATGAAGGAATGCATCGAGGTCATTCGAGACCAATCGGATTGGAAGATGAAAAAAGGGAAACTGCCTAAAGGCAGGGGCATCGGGCTGGCCTGCGGTTTTTTTGTCTCCGGTGCCGGCTATCCCATCTACCGGTCCGACACCTATCACGCCACCGTGGTGGTCAAGCTTTCCGAGGACGGCGGGACCGCGCAGGTCCTAACCGGCAGCGCCGAGATCGGCCAGGGTTCGGACACGGTTTTCGAGCGGTCCGCGGGCGTCCGCGTAGAGTCCCAAGCGGAAGAAAGATAGGCCGAGATTATGTTGGACTTCGAACGAGGCCGGGTCCAGCCGCTCCGCCTGCTTCAAGGGTTGGAGCGATTCCTTGTAAAGCTCGTGGTTTCCATAAATTATTGCGAGAAAAAGTAGCTCATCAGGGTCGCCTGGATCGAAAAGTTGCTGGCAGGTGGTCAGGGCCTCCGCAAGGGGTCGAGTGGCGAGTGTTTGATTGCAATCAACGCCTTGGCGCGCCCCTTTGTCGTAATGTTCTCGCAAGGAGGCGGAAAGTCGAAATTGCTCATCCGCTTCGGTACGACGACCCAGTTTCAGATAAACGCGGGCAAGGTGATCGGGTACCCGAAAGTCGTTCGGCGTCAGGCCAGCCGCCTTCTTAAGCCACTCCTCCGCCAACTCCGAGTTTCCCTTTTTAAGGTAGGCGGCGCCCAGATAATAGGCAGTATCCGGAAAGGGCGGATCCGAAACAATATTCTTAAGCCGAATGATTGCAGCTTCAACTTTCCCCTCCATGTAATCGAGTCGAGCAAGGTAGTAGACAATGTGCGCCTCTCCGCCCGTCTGCTGGTCCGATTGTTCAAATTCCTTCCGGGCTTCTGTCCATTTATGAAGCACAAAATAACACACCGCCAATTGATAGCGAGCACGGACGAGAGTTGGATCAAGAGCCAGAGCGGCTTGGAACTCTTTCGCTGCCTCCTCAGTTCGATTCTCCTGAGTAAATTCGAAACCCTTGCCCATGTGAGCCTCGACTGTAACGGCGACAGGGCTGGGAGGCTTCTCCTGCCCACAGGCTGGCCGCAAGAAAGCGAAGGTCAAGACTGCGCATAATATGACATGGACAACGCCAAACTGGCATCGTATCCAACGAACTATATAATGTGGCTCTGTGATCTTCATGGACCTATCTGCGGCAGTTGATTTAGTTCAACGCCCGCGCTTTAATGCTTCATCTTCACGCCCGGCATGAGTCTTACCACGGCCCGCCTGCAAAGCGGACAATTTCATTCGTGAATTCGACCGGACATATCATATGTCAACGACACTACCAAGAAAAGAACGCGCTGTTGTGCCCCAATGATAATCTCCCTTTTGGCCCCATTAGAAATGGGACTTGCGATAGGCTAGACAGGGCCCCGTCTCGAGTCCTGGAGCCAGCCAACGAAATATAAGCGCTGGAGCCTCGCGAGGGGGTATAGTGTTGAGCTTTTGGGAGCTAAAGGGGAATTCCGGCGAAGACAGGGCTGCTCTTCTCGCTCCGGCACCCCCACCGACCTCTTTGCCCCAAGCCGCGCAAAAAGTCGCCGTTGCCGTTTGGCAGTCGATCTTTTCCAATCGAGGTGAATTGTATGAACAGTCCCAAATGCCCTTGCCTCTTGCTGCTTGCTCTTTTGGCTATGACTCTTAGTGGGCCTTCTAGTGCTCGGGGGAGTCAACTTGCTTCTACTCCGCCCATGGGCTGGAACACCTGGAATCAATTTGGCTGCAAGGTTACGGATGCCATTGTCCGCGCTCAGGCGGACGCAATGGTCAAGACCGGCATGAAAGCAGCCGGCTATACCTACGTGAACATCGACGACTGCTGGGAGGGCAAGCGCGACCCGCAGGGATTTATCCGGGGCAATGACCGTTTCCCCGACATGAAAGCTCTGGCCGACTACGTTCATAGCAAGGGCCTGAAGATCGGAATCTATTCGTCGCCCGATGCTATCACCTGCGAGCACTACGAGGGCAGCCTCGGCCACGAAGAGCAGGACGCTCAAACCTACGCCAATTGGGGATTCGATTTTCTCAAATATGACTGGTGCTACACCAAGGGCAACGAGCTCGAACTTGTCAAGAAGATGTCCGATGCTATTCGCAAAACCGGACGGCCGATGGTGTTCAGCCTTTCAGGAAACACCCGTGTGTGGAGGTGGGGAGCCTCAATAGGCGCCAATATGTGGCGGACCACCGATGATATGCGGAACAACTTCTACATCATGGTCGGCAAAGGGCTGAGTGAGGCGGGGCTCGAGAAGTACGCCGGGCCCGGCCACTGGAATGATCCGGATATGCTCGAGATTGGCAATACCATCGGCGTCGAAACCTCCAACCAGGCCCAAGCGCAACTCCCACCGGACCTCCTCATTCCCAACGGCATGAACGAGGGGCAGTGGCGAGTGCAGATGGGTTTGTGGGCGATCCTAGCGGCCCCTTTAATTGCGACCTGCGATCTCACCCATGTCAGTCCCCAGTCCCTGGACATCCTGACCAACCACGAGGTCACCGCCGTCGATCAGGACTCCGCGGGAATACAGGGTTACCGTGTCAGCAAGGAAGGTCCGCTTGAAGTATGGATGAAGCCGCTTTCTGACGGGAGCAAGGCGGTAGGCCTGTTTGCCTTCGAGGATGCGGGTGTGCCCATCTCCATCTGCGTGAATTTTCGCGACATCGGCCTCGGTCGGACGGCACAGGTGCGCGATCTCTGGGCCAAGAAGGATCTGGGCAGTTTCCAGGATCAGTTCACAGCGACTGTACCTGTGCCCGGTGTGGTAATGCTTAGGATCAAATAATCCGGCTCAGAAAGCGCATATTAGCTCAACGTGGAATCCAGGGATCAAATCAAAATGCGACACCTTAATGCGTTGTTTTTGTGCAGCACGTTGCTTATGGCTAGTGCCTCAGCCCTTTGCGCTCTGCATGAGGACAGAGGTGATTTTGAAACGCTGACTTCCGACCTGGGCATCTTCCGCGACGTGGTCAATGTCGGCGTCCTTCAAAGGAATGGCAAGACTCTATTGATCGATTGTGGTGAAGGGCGGATTCTTGGCCGCGTGAGGGCACTAAAACTCGGCCCTATCGAGTGGGTCCTGGCGACGCACCACCACCGCGACCAGGTTTCAGGCCTTGGAAGGCTGAAATCGGCCGGCGCTCGAGTTGCAGTTCCGGCTGCCGAATGGGAATATTTTGCGGAGGCGGAGAAATTCTGGAGCACTACGGCTGACCGGATTCTCTACCAGCGCCTGAGTTTCCGAAATTCCCTGTTCACTCTCCGCGAATCGGTAACGCCCGACCGCGCGCTTAAGGATGGCGACACCTTTAACTGGCAAGGAATTCCGATTGCGGTCCTGAGTACCCCTGGACACACGGATGGGAGTCTCACTTACATCGTTAACCTTTGAGGGGAAGAAGTACGCCTAGCTGCCAACGCTGGCCGAAGAGAAAGTGCAGCACGCCGCCGCCTGGTCTGCACGTCAGCGTTCCGTGCTGGGCTGCGGTTCGGTCGCGTTTGCAGCCTGACAGGTCGAACTGAATCATTAACCGCAGAGAATTATGATACCGAAGAATGTGTTACGATTGGTCCTGGCCGTGCTTGCCGCCGGATCTTTTGCCGCTGGAGCGTTGTCAATCCTCCTCGCCGGGTGCGGCGCGAATGCCGCTCCGCAAAAGCCGCCACCGCCCACAGTAACGGTGGCGCCGGTCGAACAAAGGGAACTGGTGGAGTGGGACGAATTCACCGGCCGCACCGAACCGGTGGAATCGGTGGAGGTTCGGCCGCGTGTTTCCGGCTACATACAGGAGGTGCGGTTTCAATCGGGGCAGTTGGTGAAGAAGGGCGACGTGCTCTTTGTGATTGACCCGCGCTGGCATCAGGCGGCCTTCAACCAGCTTGAGGCGGGAGCCGAGCGGGCGCGCGTGCAACTGGAAAATGCCCGGCGCGAGGCGGGCCGCGCGTCGGGAGCTGCTGGCTAACAAAGCCATTTCGACCGAGGAATCCGACGCGCGCGTGGCCCGTTTTCACGAGGCCAAAGCCGCGTTGCTGGCCGCGGAAGCCGCGCGCGACTCAGCGAAGCTGGACCTCGATTACACGCAGGTGCGCGCGCCGATTGACGGCCGCGTGAGCCGCGCCTTCCTCACGGAAGGCAATTATGTGAGCGGCGGGCCGGGCACGACGTCGCGGTTGACGACCCTCGTTTCAGTGGACCCGGTTTATGTTTATGCCGACATCGACGAGGGTTCGCTGCTGAAATACAACGCGCTCGTCCAGGCGGGAAAGAGCGAGACGAACGGTGAGGGCCAGACCCCCATCGAGTGCAGCTCGCGGACGAAACGGGTTTCCCCCACCACGGGCATATTGAGTCGTTCGACAATCGCGTGGACCCCAACACCGGCAGCATTCTGCTGCGGGCGGTGTTTCCCAACGATGACGGACGGATCGTGCCGGGATTGTTTGCGCGCATCCGGGTTCCCTTGAGCGAACGGCATCCCGCGCTGCTGGTGTCGCAGCGGGCCATCGGGACCGATCAGGCGCAGAAGTATGTATTGACACTCACCGCGACCAACACGGTTGCCTACACGGCCGTGCAGCTCGGTCTGGTGGTTGAGGGCAAGCGCATTCGTCCGCTCGGGCCTGCTGGCGGGCGAGAAGATCGTGGTCAACGGAATGGAGCGCATCCGGCCCGGGATGCCAGTGACGCCGCAGGAACAAGCGGCGGGCAGCGAGGGCCTCAACGTTGCCAGACGTTGATTGGCCGGCACGAACGAGTCACGTAACCCCAGACGCTTGAGGTTATGAACTTCTCTCACTTCT
>CAWIRY010000126.1:0-23256 GCA_963838485.1 uncultured delta proteobacterium
TTAAATCAAGAGGATGCCACGCAATTTATCGCGGCGGATGGATGGACTTTTTACAAAGCCTTCAGGGCATAATGCCGTGGCGGGAAGCCGGTCCGGCAGGGACGTTTCGACAGTTCAAGGCCAGTTCAAGGGCCCGGATTATCCGCGGTCGTGTTTCGCGCGGATCGATCACATCGTCGATGTTGAAATTGGCTGCCGCCCCGTAGGGACCGGCGATTTGGTCAAATTGTCTTTCCAGTTCCTTTTTTTGGCCTCGGGATCCAGGGCATTCTCTATCTCGTTCTTATAGGCCGCCAGGATACCGCCGGCCGCCGGGATAGCTCCAAGGTTGGCAATCGGCCAGGCAAAGACCCCGGCTTGTCCGGCCTCGGCTTCTCCCATGGCTGATCCTCCATAGCCAAAGGCCTTCTTGATCACTACTGTTATGATGGGAACATCGGCAAAGGCCAGGGAATAGGCACAAGCCAACCCGGCCCGTAAGGTTCCCTCACGTTCGGCCTGGCTACCGGTCATGACACCGGGGATATCGGTCAAAAAAATAATGGGCACATGATAGGCGCTGCACAGGTCGACAAAATGTCGGTATTTTGCGGCCGCCTTGGCGTCTACCGCACCGGCCAGGACCTTGGGTTGATTGGCAATGAGACCCACCGTATGGCCGCCCATTCGCGCCAGGGTGGTAATAAGATTTTGGGCGAAAGCCGGCTTGATCTCAAAAAAGACCTGATTATCGACGATGCATCGGATGATCCGCTTCATGTCATAAGGAATATTGCGTTCCGCCGGAACGATCGTCAGAAGTTCTTCTTCCATGCGGTCCACCTTATCCCCGGTATCCAGATAAGGGGGATATTCATAGGCGTTCAACGGCAAATACGAAAGGTATTCCTTGGCCATTGAAATGGCCTGTTCATCCGAATCGGCTTCGTTGTCGCCAACCCCGGATATACGGCAGTGAATTTTGGAACCCCCAAGATCCTCTTTGGAGACGACCTCACCAATGGCCGTGTAAACAACCGGCGGCCCTCCGGCAAACAGTTCCCCGTGACCCTTGACCATGATAATAAACTCGATCAAACTGACTTGGAGGGAAGAATCGCCCGAACAGGGACCCATGGCAATGGCCACCTGGGGGGTAATACCCGAATGCCGGGATATCTCCAGAAAATGACTGACGTGAGGGAGCCCCATGTTGATGGTTTCTTCCGATCTGGCCCCAGCCCCATCCATCATCCAGATGATAGGGACTTTGGCCTTCCTGGCCATTTGGACGGTCCTCCAGTTTTTGAGCCAGTGAGTCCTGCCTACAGAGCCTCCCAGAACGGTAAAATCTTCTGCAATAACGCAGGCCATTCTTCCATTGATCTTGCCGTACCCAATGATCACCGCATCGGCTGGAGTTCTTTTGTTTTCCTGTTTGAGCCGTTCGCTGGGACTCATGGCCAGCAGACCATATTCCGTAAAGTTTCCCTGATCAAAAAGAAGGGCTATTCTTTCCCTGGCGGTCAGTTTTCCTTGCTCGTGCTGTCGTTTAATCTTTTCCGGGCCGCCCATTTCCAGGGCCGTGTTTCTTCGACTCTTAAGATCTTCGATTTTTTCCTGCCAATCCACTTTTCCGCTCCTGTTCCCCTCAAATATGGAGTAAGTTTTACGGTATAAGGTATAATTTTTCCTTGGACCTTAAACCTTGAACCTAGTGTCACGTCAACCATCAAAAGTCGGATAAAGACGAGATAGTTTTATTCTGGCATGCTCTGTTGTAAATTGCCAATTGATTTTTGCATTTTTGTTGTTTCGGAAATTTTGCCAAGCCATCGCCTCTTTTCTAACCAGTGTGATGTCATCGATTCTTCTGTTCAGGCACTGGCCGGTTAGCACGTTCAATTCGATCTCGGCCATAATGAGCCAGCTTCCATGCTTGGGTGTATATACAAACTCGAACCGGTCCCACAAGGCCCTGGCTTTGTCTGGAGGAAATACTTCGTAAAGAGATCCGGCATGATGCGTATTCAAATTGTCCATTACCAAGGTTATCTTTTCTGCGCTTTCGTATTGCTGGGCAATCTCTTCGATAAAACAGGCCCAGTCCTGTTTAGTCTTTCTTTCTGTGATTTTGACCAGGCGTTTCCCGGCCAAGGGTTCACAGGCCATAAAAATATTGCAAACCCCGCAACGCCGGTATTCATAATCGTGTTTAGCGGACTCTCCGGGTGTGACCGGGATCGGCACTTTAGTTTCAGCAATCAACTGTTTTGGAGATTCGTCCATGCATACCACTGGATAAATTGGATCCTGCGGACGCTTATAAACATCCAAAACCATTTCCATGTGCGCCACAAAGCTGCCGTTTTGCTCCGGTGGAATCACCCAGCCCTTGCGTTGCCAGGGTTTAATTTCGTTTTTTTTAATACACGACGTATCGCCTCATGAGAAATGTTGCTAATGTAGTTAAGCTCGACCATCTTATCCGCTAACAGTCGCAGAGACCACCTCGCGAAACCCGCGGGAGGTTCACCGCAACTCAAGGCAACCAGATGGGCTTCAAAATCCCCATCGGTCTTTTTAGCATTAATACGATTTCCTTTTCGGCCTTGGAGAGCCACATCCAAACCTCCCTCGACAAATCGTTTCTTTACTCGGTCAATTTTTCTCAGGCTGGTATTCAGCACCCGCGCGATCTCTTCGTTGGTCGAACGTTTGGTCTGAAATTCGCCCTCATCTGCCCCAAGCAAAATAAGTGCATCCAGAATCTTTTGGGTTTTGTGCTTGCCCTTATAAGCAATTTCGCTAAGCGTTACTCGTTCGTCTTTCGTAAGCGTCACGACGTATTTCTTCATAGCCAATCCTCCCCGGTTGATTATGAAGATAATATATCATACTTTTTACGACATAACAAGGTTGACATGACACTAGGGCCTATGATAGCACCGATACAGTCTTAGCCTTAATCAGGTCGAAGTCAATTCCCACACCCAGGCCCGGTCCTATGGGGGCCTGAACATACCCCTCCGGATCGACTTTCAAGTCCTCGATAAGCCCGTATTTATGCACGGCATCGGGAAGCAATACTTCAAACATCGAACAATTTTTTATGGCCAGCATCACCTGAAGATTGGCCACGTTGTTCAAGGAGTTGCCGCCGTGGTGAATCTCGTAATTCATCCCGAAGGCCTCGGCCAGATGAGCGGCCTTGACAATCGTGGTGATCCCGCCTTTGAGGGCCACGTCGCCGCGCAGGGCATCCGTGGCCTTGGCCATGAGCCAGGGCGCATAGCCGTCGAGTCCGCATTGCGGAAATTCCGTGGCCACCAGCGGGATATCCAGCTTTTCATGGAGCTTGACGTAATTGTAAAGATCATTATCGGCAAGCGGGTCTTCATACCATTCATAGCGCAGTTCCTCGAGGGCCCGTCCGACTTTGAGGGCCGCTGGATAATCATAATGCCAGGTGGCATCAAGCATTAACCTATAGTCATCTCCAACGGCCTTCCGCACCTCCTGGCAAAGGGCTATATCGTTTTGAACCGAAAAGTGCGGGGGATGCATCTTGTAGGCCTTCCATCCAGCCTCTTTAAAGCCTAAGGCCTGCTCCACATAAGCCTCAATGGTCGGCAATTGTTCCGAACTGGCATAGGCCAACACCTTATCCCGAAAGGTCCCTAAGAGTCGATGGATCGGAAGACCGGTAACTTTCCCGGCAATGTCCCACAAGGCCACATCGACCGCTCCAATGGCGGCAAACCGGGTATGACGGCTTCGGGTCAGAAGCCGTTGATTCAAAAATTCGCGGGCCAGTGGATCCTGGCCGAGAGTAGCGGGTTTGAGAAACCGGATAAGTTTGGGCGCTTCAAAGCTGGCGGCATGCATGGCCGAGCCCAGAAAGGCATGACCGGTTAACCCTTCGTCCGTTTCTATGGTAACCAGACCCAAATCGGAACTGCCGGCCGTGGGAGAAACATTATGACCGTATCCGACGGGAGGGAGTTCGTCCCAGGAAAAAAGGGTGACCGTAACATCGGTGATGCGCATGATATGCTTCCTTTCTTTATACTCGACGTGCCTTGAGCGCGGTTTAGGCCGCCGCCTTCCCCAGGCCTGTTTGAATAGCTGGCGATTCGATATTCCTCTTATCCGCCGACAGGTTCCCCTGATTTTCCCTCTTTAAGTAACCGACGTAAAACCTTCCCGGCCCCCGTAACTGGCAGACTCTCTCTGAACTCGACGGCTTCTCGGGTACTTATAAGAGGCCATTTTTTCTTTCGACCAGGAGATGATTTCCGCTTCGGTAATCCGTCCTTTATATTCCGGTTTGCGGACAATAAATGCCTTAACGCTTTCGCCCCGGGCCGGATCCGGCATACCGATAACACCCACTTGGGCCACCCCCGGGTGTTTCATAAGCATGACCTCCACATCCTCCGGAAATACGCTGTACCCCGTACACTTGATCATTTCCTTGATGCGCCCCACAAAATACAGATAGCCGTCATCATCGATCCGGCCGATATCGCCGGTTGAGACCCAGCCGTCCTTCAAAGTGGCCTTGGTGCCTTCCTCATTATTCCAGTACCCCTTGAAGACCCCGGGATTCCGGATGACGATCTCACCATCTTCATTGGGTCCCAGTTCTTTTCCACTTCTGGGGTCCATGATACGCAGGTCCGCATCAAACAGGGGAATCCCGCTCGGTGCCGAATTTGACCTTATCATAGGGCATGGCACTATCAGCCGTATGGGTCTCACTCAATCCGTACCCTGCTTCCCACACCGGGGACCCTTTAGTAAAATTCCGCCACTGGGCGGCGATTTCTTCGGTCAAAGGCACACCGAAACTGGTACAGGAGGTATAGCGGAGGTAACTCCAATCGATCTGCTCAGCCTCCGGAACCTTCATAATGGCCAGCAGCATGGGGGTTATAGCGTACCAGGTCGTACAATGATATTTTTCAAAGGCCCTGACCACCGTGTCCGGATCGAAACGGGTCATCAGGATGGTCGTTGAACGGTTATAGACCGGCAGGCCGATACCATGCACATTTCCAGCGATATGAAAAATCGGCATCACCGACAGGGAAACATCCTCCGTCAAGGCCCGATTGAATTGTGAACTGCCAGCGATCTTGAATAAGGCATTGCCGTAAGTCAGCATGGCCCCCTTGGGCCGGCCGGTTGTTCCGGAGGTATAAACCATCATGGACACATCCTTCCAAATATCAACGGCCACCTCCGGGACCTCAGCCGGAAAGTTGTTTAAAATATCCATAAAATCCTGGGTATCCGAAAAAGATTTCTTCTTCATTTTAAGCTCGTCTGGTAAGGACAGAGTTGGTTCCGGTGGAATCATATCCCCATAATTGGTCACCACCACCGACTCCAGGCCGGTCTTTCCTCGTACCTTCTCAACAACAGGGTATAGGTCATCGGTGGTTACAACAGCCTTAGCCCCGGCATCCGCGATCTCGTATTCGAGTTCCCACTCCTTGAACATGGCGCTGCAGGGGGTTACAATGGCCCCTAACATTTGAGTCCCGTAGTGGGCAATGACATACTGGGGACAATTTTGCATGAAAAGAGCTACCCGGTCCCCTTTTTTAATTCCCGTTCGGCTGAGTAGTTGGCAAAACGTCTGGTGGCCTCGCCCAATTCCTTCCAGGTGATTTCCCGGCCGTAAAAGATATAGGCCGTCTTATCAGGAAAATCCCGGGCATTCTGCAGCAGATAGGCATGAAGGGGTTTTTCACCGAGACGATATTCCAGTTTCTTAGAAACGCCGGCCGGCCAGCTTTTCATCCACAACCGTTTCATTGATCAACCTCACCGATTATTTTTTCAATTCATCGAGAATCATTTTTTTCAACTTGTATTTTTCCACCTTATTGGTCGGTGTTCTGGGCAACTCGTCTATAAACCGGATATGCCTGGGCCACATAAATTTGGGCATTTCAACGGTTAACCATTTTCGCAAGGCCTCTTCCTCCAGGCCAGACTCCTGCGCCTTGGTGACATAAACAACAATGTCGTCTTCCTCCCCTTCGGACGCCAGTATGGGAAAGGCCGCACACATTTCCACCTCCGGATGGCTGTTGACAATGTTCTCGATCTGATAAGAAGAGATGTTTTCACCCCTGGTCCGGATAAAACCGCCCATGCGGTCGACGAAGTAATAGATATTGTTTTCATCTTTGTAGCAGGCATCCCCGGTGTGAAACCACTGGTTCCTGAAAACTTCCACGGTGACTTCCGATTTCTTAAAATAGCCGTCCAGCATGGAGTAAGGCAGTCTGCTTCTGAAGGCCAATTGCCCGTACTTTCCCGGTCCCAATTCTTCATCATGCTCATTGAGAACGGCCGGCTCGAGCACCACCGACCGCCCCATAAATCCTTTTTTGATTTCATCCTTTCCGGAAACCATAGGATAGCCCCATTTCCGGCAAAACTCCCGGATCTCTTCCCGCGTGTACCCCTTATGCAATTCCGGAGGGGTACCTTCCCCCTCTTCCAATTCATCTATCAGTCCAACAAACCCGTTTCCAGCCTCGGTCTGGCCGTATCCTCCGGAGACAAAATCGATACCGAACCTTTTAGCCACCCTATTGTGGTATTGGGGCAGGGGCTGCATATGGACCCTTTTCAGGCTATTGTAGCGGTCTTTCGACGATTCCGGGGCGTTCATCAGCCAAGGTATCATGACATCCAAAAGGATGGCATGATTCGACCCGCTGACTTCGATCCTCTTCCAGAATTCTTTGGGGGAAAACTTATCCCAGAGGGCCGTATTGGCCCCTCTCCAGACGACCCGGACAAAATTACTGATGGCCCCTCCCACGTGGTACATGGGCAGGTCATTGTAAATCACATCATCCTCGTGGGTAAATCTCCTGGTGTTGAAGGTATACTGGGCCATCCAGCGGTGGGGTTGGACCACTCCTTTGGCCGGCCCCGTGGTCCCGGAGGTATAAATGATGTTGGCCGTGTCCCAATACTCGATTTCCGTGTTCAGGTCGGAAATATCCCCTTTAATCAGGTCATCAAAATCAACGGATTCAAACTTGTTATCCAACTCCGCCCGGCAAAAATCCGAATTATAATCATGCTCATCCCGCTTTGGTTTCCGCATGATGACCTTCAAAGAGGCCATATCCATTTTCACGGCATCGAGGAAGGGGAGCAGAGATTGCTCGGTAATCAGCATCTTCGGCTCGGTGTCGTTGATCTGGTAGGAAAGCAGCCGTCCTTTGTAATTAAAATTAATGGGACTGAAAACGGCGCCGACTTTCCAGATGCCGAACATGGCCAGGACGGTAATCAGGGGATTAAACAGGTAAACTGAAATTCGATCGCCCTTGGCAATCCCCAGGGATTGTAAAGCATGGCCGATTCGATTCGTGAGTTGGTTAAATTCCTGATAGGTCAGATGCCTGTCTTCCTCCCCATAATACAGAAATTTTTGGCCGGCTTTCGCTGAAGCCCATTCATACAATTGGTAAATCACACTGGGGCCGTCTTTTTCGAATTCCTTTTTTAATTCATCCAGGACCATCTTATTTCTCCATGGTAATCCGCTGATCTTTGGTAGGGGCGGGTTTGAAACCCGCCCCCACGCTGCACCCTTCGAAAAGACGCCGAACCCCGATTAATTCTTTCCGAATTTAATCCAGAATCCCCTTGGCCACCGGGGCCGCCAGAATCCAGACCACCTTCCCGTTTTTGACCTCACAGAGGTTGGCGGGAAAAAGGATCTGCCGCTTGATCCCGTATAATTTAGTACCGCCAAAGCTATTGGGGCCGAAAGCCCCTTCCCAGGTTAAGTTCTCTAACACCCCAGCGACTTTGTGCGGATCAAGGCTTTGGGCCTTCTCAATGGCCTTGGTCAGGCCGAACAATAACCCGTAATTAACGTAATAGTTGGGATTCCATTCATTGGCAGGATACTGCTTGAGAAATCGTTTATAAAGCTCTTTTTGCATCTCATTCTGGGGCTCGGCAACCGCCTGGCCCAGATAGACCCCTTCGGCCAGGGGACCGGCTATTTCCAGGACTTGCTTCGGATTCGGCCCCCAGGCTAAATCCATCTTACCTTTGTACCCGAGTTCCCTGGCCTGTTTCAGTATGAGGGCCTGACTGGTGGGATCGGTATAACCGGTGTCGATCAGGTCAGGATTTTTGGCAATCACCCTGGTCAGGATGGCATTAAAATCCTTGGTGCCCCGCTCAAAAAACTCATGGGTAATAATGTTGACTTTGGTGAATTTGGCCACAAATTCAGCGGCGTGTAACCCGTCTCTTCCGGTCTCGTCATCCGGGTTTAAGACGGCTACGGTTTTGAAGCCGCCTTCCCGCTTTTGAAGATAGGGCCAGACCGCGGCGTAGTAAACCTCCAGGATCGGGTTGTGTCTGAAGACCAAGGGATTATCGGGATTGGTGGTGGCTTTGCCGCCCACGGCCGAGTTCATGGACAGGATGTTGTTGGCCTTCAACAAAGGCATGCAGGCCAGGAGGCAGGAACCGCCGAGGATATTCACAAACTGGACCTTATCGGAAAAAATGGCCTTGTTCAGGGCCTTCACCGCTTCTGCCGGGATGTACTTATGGTCATAAGAAAAAATCTTCCACTTATAGGTCTCCCCCTTGATCTTGATCCCGCCTTCTTCATTGATCTTATCAGCCGCAATTCTTAAACACCGGTCCTGGGGAATCCCCCAGGGAGAAGCCGGGCCGGTCAGGGCGTTTAAAAATCCAAAACGAATTTCCTTTTCGGCAAAAGCCATGTTTACGCTCCCGACAAAACTCCAGGTGACCACTACCAAACCAACCATTACTGCAGAAATCCATTTTTTCATCATTTCCTTCCTCCTTAAAAAATAAAGATTTAATAAAAAACGTTCTAAGCCTCCAGGCCCGGTTGAAACGGGCACCTACGAATCATGAAGATGGACTTAAGATTATGTGGGACAGGCGCCTGTCATCAGTGGAAACAGCCGAGGGAGGCTGTGCTACAATAAAACAAATCCTATTTTCGAACTAAGCCTTCATGCCCTTGTGGGGCACCGCGAAGCATGAAAATGGTTTACTCTGAACTCTGAACTCTGAACTCTTTACTCCGAACTTTTTTCGTATTAAACCCCCAGGTATATTTTCTTGACATGCTCATTATCCCTTAAGTCCTTGGCCTCACCTTCAAGCACGATTTTCCCTACCTCGAGCACATATCCCCGGTCGGCCACACCCAGGCCGAGCTTGGAATTTTGCTCCACCAATAAAACCGAAACGCCGCGGTGATGAATATCCCGAATGATGGATGAAAGCTCCTTAACGATTTTAGGGGCCAATCCCAAAGAGGGCTCATCCAGCAGGAGCAAAGCGGGCTTGCTCATCAAGGCCCGGCCAATGGCCAGCATCTGCTGTTCGCCGCCGCTCAAGGTGCCCGCATGCTGATTACGGCGTTCCCTTAAAATGGGAAAGTCAACGAATATCTCTTCCATAGTTTTGGCGATCTCTCTTTTATCCCTTCGGGTATAGGCCCCCATCTCCAGGTTTTCCCGTACCGTCAGATCCGGAAAAAGCCTCCGGCCCTCCATGGAATAGGCAATCCCTGTTTTGGCAATCCGTGGAGGAGCCAGCCCGTCGATCCTTTGACCGTTGAACCGGATTTCGCCTTCGGTCGGCTTTTTTAGGCCGAAGATGGTGCGCAAAACAGTAGTTTTCCCGGCCCCGTTGCTGCCGATCAGGGAAACGACCGTCCCTTTCTCGACTTGCAGAGATATGCCTTTCAGGGCCTTAACCTTTTCGTAATGGATGGTGATGTTCTTGATCTCTAATAAGGGCATTATTCTTCGGCTCCCAAATAGGCTTCGATGACTCTTTCATCCTTTTGTATCTCCGAAGGCGGGCCCTCGGCTATTTTTGTCCCGAAGTTGATGACGGCGATACGATCGCAAATACCCATAACCACTCGCATGTCATGTTCCACCAACAGGACGGTGACACCGCTTCCCCTGATTTTTTTGATCAGGTCCATCATGGCCGTTTTTTCTTCCGTATTCATGCCGCAAACCGGTTCATCCAACAGGATCATTTTAGGATGGGCCGCCAAAGCGATGCCGATGCCTAACATGCGTTGATGGCCATGGTCCAGATTCTTGGCCGACTCCCGGTTCAACTCCCTTAAGCCCACGAATTCCATGATCCGTTCGGCGGTCCCTAAAAGCTTCTTTCGGCTGACGCACACTGACCTGATATTCAGCAGATCCATGAACATGCCGGTCTCTGCCTGCAGGTGACAGCCTAACAGGATATTTTCCATTACAGTAAATTCGCGGAATAACACGTTGGCCTGGAAGGTCCGGACCAGACCCATTCCGGCTACCTTATTCGGGCTGATATGGGTGATGTTGCTTCCCTCGAAGGAGATACTGCCCCCCGATGGTTTTAAGACCCCGCTGATAAGGTTGAAAACCGTGGTTTTCCCGGCACCATTTGGACCGATCAAACCGAATATCTCCCCTTCGGAGATTTTCAGGTCCAGTTCATTGACAGCAGCCAGACCTCCAAAAAATTTGGTCAGCCCGGTCGTCTTCAGAAAAGGGTTTTTGTCTTTCACTTGGGCACCCTCTTCAGGACATTACGGATTTTATCCGGTATGGATACGATCCCTCCGGGAACAAACAACAAAACCAGGATAAGGATGGCTCCGAGAATGATCGGCATGAATTGTTTGAAGGGTCTCAATAATTCGTCTAAGGTGAGCATTAAGGCCGACCCCAATATGGGGCCGAGGACCGAACCCAGTCCTCCCATAACGGCATACAGCAGCATGGTAAAGGAGGCGCTCAAGGTAAAATCCCAGGGGCTGCAATAGGTAAAATAATGGGCCCAAAAGGAGCCGGCCAGGCCTGCAAAAAAGGCACCGACCGCAAAGGCCGCCAGTTTATATTTCATAATATTGACTCCGGCACATTCGGCCAACAGCTCAGATTGCGGGATGGCCCTCAAGATCAATCCTACCCGCGACAAGTCAAAACGATGCATCACTAATACCGTGATCAGAAACAAGACCAGGGCCAGGTAGTAGAAAGGAACTTTCGAGTTGAAGGCGATGGCGAGATGAAAGATTCGGACCGAATCGGGAGCCGGGATGCCCAGTAACCCCTGTGGGCCGCCGAATAAACTTTCCCACATCATCCAGATATGGCGGAAAACCTCGGTTAAGCCCAGGGTGACGATGACGAAATAAGCGCCTTTTATTCTTAAGGTGGGATAACCGATCCCCAGGGCCAGTAGGGCCGACAGGATTCCCGCGGCTGGAAGACAGAACCAGAAGCTCCATCCCAGTTTAAGGGCCAGGACTCCGGAACTATAGGCCCCAATGCCCATAAAACTGGCCTGGGCGGCATTGAGATGACCGGCCAATAAGACTATTCTGATCCCTAAGGTGAGGATACTCCAGATATAAATCGAGATGATAATGTGCAGCAGATAAGGATCTTTGATGATCAGAGGCAGCAAGAAACCGGCTGCAACCAGAATGACAACCATCATTTTTTTCAAAAAAAGGTTCTTATTCGGCATGGCCTAATAATCCTGTGGGTCTGACGATCAAGACACCGATCATGATTAAGAAGACGACGACCATGGAAAAGTGGGCTCCCACATAAGTTGAAACAAAGGTTTCCGTAATGCCGATGATGAATCCTCCGATGAGCGCCCCGGTCAGGCTACCCATCCCTCCCAGGATGACCACCACGAAGGCCTTCAGTACCGGCTCGACGCCCATGTAAGGATTGATGTAAAAGATAGGTCCCACCAGCACCCCTCCGGCTCCGGCGATGGCGCAGCAGACCCCCATGGCGATGGAAAATATCTTCCCGGTGGGAATGCCCTGGACCAGGGCCGCTTCCGGGTCCCTGGCCACGGCCCTCATGGCCTTACCGACTTTGGTCCGATCGATAAAAAAATAGAGGGCGACGATGACCACGACCGCGCAAATCATGGCCGCCAGTCTTTCTTCGGAAAAAGTAAGAACCCTCATATTGATTATCCCGCCGAAAGGGGACCGGACCGATTTATCTTCCGGTCCGAATATGACCAAGGCCGCGGCCTGCAGGATAAACATGACCCCTAATGAAATGATCATCAGGGAAGAATGATTGTCATGAACGGGCCGGTAAATAAATTTTTCAACCAGGATGCCGACCAGGGCCACAAAGGCCATGGTCACTATCATGGCCAGAAAATAATTCAGCATAACGGGTATCCCGGTTAATGGATGGACCCCGAAAAACCACCAGATCCCGAACCCGCCCAGCATGTAAAATTCGCCATGGGCAAAATTGACGATATTCAATATGCCGAAAATAAGGCACAACCCGGAGGCAATGAGAATCAAGATCAGAGAGGACAATACCCCATTGGTTAAGGTCTGAAGAAATATCTCCATTTTCAACCTCCGATTTGGAAGGCAAGCCCCTGGGACTCAATGGTATTTTTTAAATTTTTCATAGTTTCTTCATCCAAGGGACGGACCGGGTAAAGGGAATAGACCCTGTTGAGTTTTGGGTATATGTCCTTGCCGGGTTTTTGAAAAGGGATCAGATCCAAACGGATAAGGCGACGGCCGAGCCCTTTGGCAAATCGAATAAGATCAGAAATGTTGTCGTCGCCGTCATTCAGGTCTGGAATTAATGGGATGCGGAGAATAATGGGACTCTGTTCAGCCGCCTTGCCGATATTCCTAAAAATCTTCTCGTTGGACACACCCGTAAGCTTATGATGTTTACGTTTATCCGTGTGTTTTATATCGAAATAAATAAGATCTGTTGATGCGAGTAAAGGGGCCAGGGTTGACCAAGGAGCCAAACCGCTGGTCTTCAGTGCCGTATGGATATGTTCCTGCCGGCATCGCTTCAGAAAGGCGGCCACAAACTCGGCTTGCAGGATCGGCTCCCCGCCGCTTACGGTGACACCCCCGCTGGATCGGTTATAGACGAAAATGTCTTTTTCAACCTCGGCCGCAAGATCCGCCAGACTATAATATTTCCCGGTTATCTCGAGTGCCCCTTGCGGGCAGCTTTCTACGCATAGCCCGCATCCGTCACAAGCCTGACGATCAATCCGGATACCCCTTTGGACATCATCCTCCACGGCCTTCCGAGGACAAACCGGGATACAATCACCGCATTTCCGGCATCGATCCGAATCAAACAGAAGTTCGGGACTCCGCTTCTGCATCTGCGGTGTAGGGCACCAAAGGCAGGTAAGCGGGCAGCCCTTCATAAAAATCACCGTTCGTATCCCAGGTCCGTCGTGAACCGCAAAAGGTTCGACCTTGGCTATGAGACCTTTTTGATGTTCCAATGATCTCCCGGTCCTTTAAAATAAATTCCCTTATTGTAAAGATGCATTGGAGATGCCAAAATAAATTATGTTTTTTTGATTTGAATAAACAAGACGTTACAAAAAAATAGCGTAAAGAAGAATTTATAGAGGTAACGACATATCGTTATTAAACGGTATTTCGTTATTAAAGATCTTTTTCCCCTTGAGATGAAAATTGGGATAGTCGTTTAATGCCGAGCTTTTTCATCCTGGAATAAAGGGTATTGGGATGGATGTCGAGCCGTTCCGCCGCCCCCCCGGGGCCGGTTATTTTTCCCCCGGTTAGCTTAAGCATACGAACGATGTGGCTTCGTTCATTCTCCTTCAGACTGCTCACCGATTCATCGGTATGGGTAAAATGAGGGTTACGGCCCAATTCCGGGATCTTAAGAACTGTTCCCTTGCTGAGGATTACGGCCCTCTCCATCACATTCTCCAGCTCCCTCACATTTCCCGGCCAATCATAGGCCTTCAGTTTCTCCATATCCACCTGGGCTATTTCCCTCAGAGGCTTATTGAGCTTCTTGGCAAAGCTTTTTAAGAAAAATGCCTATTCACTTAGCTCATAATGACACTATATGTTGTATATGGTTGTTTTATCAAATGCCTATTGATTTAGTTCATAACAGCATTATTTTCTTGGAATAATTCTTTCCTCATCTATTGTTTATCCTGTTTGAGACAATATGGTAAAATACTTGGTAATTTTTTCCCTATAATATATTTACTCTTAATATCATTCATCACCATCTGTTTAACATCGTTCTGATTAAAACCAAAATATTCTTTAAGATATTCATTGGTGGGTGAATCAGGGATATGGTAGCAGTTGTTTTTCTCAACAAGATAATACCCACCGGATATAGTATCTTTTATTATTTGTCTTGATTCTTTTAAATTCGTTAATATTATTAGTGAATTACGTCTGTTAATTACAATGAAAGATATTAAAGCAGTAAATAAACCAATCCATAAATACCAACTTTGTGCAACTTTCTGAATAATAAAATTAAACATATTATCTCCTAATAAATTTTTCAGAATTAGCAAGAAAATATCTACAATAAACGCTAATAAGAACGCTAATGCAACATCCTTCGTTTCCTTTTTCATACTCCACCTCCCAATTAAGATGGAGTATTTTAGCATTTTTAATCATATTTTTATGCAATTTTTTGACATACCATATATGGTAGTATTATGAGCTAAGTGAATAGGCATTTTAAGAAATAACCGGCCAGGAGCGGAATATCTCCCTTCCTTCGCCGCAACGACGGTGTGTGGATGGGAAAAACACTCAGCCGATAGTAAAGATCCTGCCGAAAGCGGCCGGCCTTGACCGCTTGTTGAAGATCCCGGTTGGTTGCCGCCAGGAGTCGGAAATCGGATCGAATGGTTTCCTGGCCACCCACCCGTTCGAATTCTTTGCTTTGGAGTACCCGAAGCAGCTTGACCTGCATCTCCATGGGAATATCCCCTATTTCGTCCAAAAATAAGGTCCCGCCGTTAGCCAATTCAAATCTCCCGATTTGTCGGCTGACGGCACCGGTAAAGGCCCCCTTTTCATGCCCAAACAGTTCGCTGGAAATCAAACTTTCCGGGAGGGCGCTGCAATGGACACGAATAAAAGGTTTGTCGCGACGTGCGCTGTGGCGGTGTATGGATCGGGCCACCAGTTCCTTGCCGACTCCTGTTTCCCCCAGGATCAGGACCGTGGCATCGGTACCGGCAACCTGCTCGGCCTGGCTGAAAACCTTTTTGATTTCCAGGCTGCTTCCCACAAAATCCTCGAAGTGGATGTTTTCGAGATACTGCTCTTCATAATATTCCTTCTCCCTCTGTTGCTTTTCAACCATATCCTGGAGGGCTTTCCAGGACCGGGCATTATCCATGGCAATGGCCGCCTGAGCGGCAAAATAATTCAGGATGTCCAGGTCCGATTCCTTGAAGGCGCTGCGCAGAAGACGATTATCGTGATATAAGACCCCGACTACTTTGTTTCGTATGATCATGGGCACACCGATGCGGGAGCGAATCACGCTCGATTCCAAAGAATCGGTATGCCCCTGGTCCTCCAGATTCACCACCCTTCCCTGGCCGGTTTTAAAGGTTTCTTTGATGACTTGCATGGAGGTTTCGAAATCCGGCAGGACCATGTCTTCCGAGGTAAGATTTTTTGCGGCTCGCAGGATGACCTTCTCGGGCTCCCGATCGTCCATCAGGAAGATGGCCCCCCGTTCGGCCCCGGTAATCCGGTTGGCGGCGGAGATGATTCGCCGGAATAGCTCCCGGGTGTCCCGGATGGTCACCAGTTCCTGGCCCAAGTGCAATATCTCTTCCAACAGAGTCTCCCCGCTTCGGAAGTGGGTTACAATCATTCGGATATCCTCGGGAACCAAAGCCTCATTTTGGGCATGGAGCACTTTGGCGGCCGGCTCGGCCCACTGCCTGGCCTTTCTTTCATCCTTGAGCGCCAGATAGGCCCGGGCCAATTCCACCTTGGACAGGGCCAACTGGGTCTGGTGTCCCGATGCCTCCAAATATTTGATGGACCGTTTTAACCCGTTTATCAATTCTCGCCCCGATAAGCCCCTTCGCTTCTGCAGAAGGGACTTGTATCGCCAGGCGATCCCTTTGGCAAAGATATTACCGCCTTCGAGGGCCAGACCGATTTCCTTTTCAAGATCAAGGGCCTCGTGGCGGGGGAATTTCCCCTCTTCCATAGCCCAACAGTAAGACAATCTGGTAGGAGGCGACCCGAAGGCCACCCCCTCCCAACAGAACGGCTCGTACCGGCCAGGTAAGCCGCTCTTCGATTAGCGACTGAACTTCAGTTCAAGAGGTAGTTGCCTCTGGATGAAGTCACTTAGAAAGGTCAACCTTTGCCTTCTGAACCATTGGAGATTCATGATACAACGAACCTCCCGCCGATTGACCGATTGCCACTTGTTCATCTTAACCCAGACTTGGTTCGCTTCCCGGCCTTTATAGTCGGACCGGTTTAGCATCCTCTGAAACTTGCGAGGGTTTTTCCATTTCTTTAATTGCATGGATCTAAGCCTACCTCCGAATCCAGCCATCGAGTTCCGCAAATAGTCTGCTAAACTCCTGGACCCGAAAGTAGGCCATCCACCCTCGTAAGTATTCATTGAGTTCCTGGATCACCTGGTTCATAGATAGGGGATTGTTCCTCCGGGTTAATTCTCGTATCCTGTTCTTGAATTTAACCCTCGCCTTATTGCTGACTCGGATTTTCTCCCTGAGTATTTGAAACCCCAGGAAAGGAATATCTTTAATCAGCGCTACTTGGCTCTTTTCCCGGTTCACCGGAAGTCTCAGCTTCCCTTCCAGGTACTCCGTTATCCCCTCCATGATCCGCTTGGCCGCCCTTTCGGATTTAAGTAAAATCAGAAAGTCATCAGCCCATCGACAGTACCGGTGCCCTCGCCTTTCCAATTCCCAGTCCAACTCGTTTAGAACAATGTTCGATAGCATCGGTGATAGAGGAGATCCTTGGGGACATCCCTTGGGGGTTTCCTGATATTCTCCATCCATGACGATACCGGCTTTTAACGCTCTTGCAATCAGCGTTACCAGCCTCTCATCGGCTATCTTCCGCCGAATAAGTTTTAGTATCAGTTCTTGGGGGATTTCATCAAAGAAACTCTTCAAGTCTATCGATGCCGCCCATTCATATCCATCTTCCACTATCCCCTGAACATGTCTAATCGCCTGGTGCTGGCTGTGGCCTCCACGAAATCCAAAATTGGACCTCGTAAAGGCCGGGTCGAATATAACTTCAAATACCAGGTTGATACTCTGGCTGACTATTCGATCCATGACCACCGGTATCCCAAGGGGACGCATCTTGTTACTGCCTTCCTTGGGAATCAAAACTCTTCTGGCAGGTTTGAAACGGTAGGTGCCCGCTTTCAGCTTCTCACCGATCAGCTTTAAAAACTCCTCTTCTCGCTTTTCGAACTCCTCTACCGTCATTCGGTCTATTCCCGCTGCGCCGGCGTTTCGTCTAATCTGGTGCCATGCCTCCCGCAGTCGTCTCGGTTCGTAGACCCTTTCCAGTACTTCCGTATTCACTTCAACCTTCCTCCGTGACTTGCTCTTCCATTAAAGATTGCCGGGTTACGAGCAGCCCTTTGGGCTGGGAACCGGATGACTGTTGACCGTCCAGGTCTCTTCCCGTCCGGTACCCTCTTACGGGTTTCGTACATCCCCCTCCGGTTTTCTGGTCCCTTCTTGTACCATCGTAACTCTAAATCGACTCTCGAATGTCGTCTCCATCGCCTCTCGTCCACGGCTTCCCGCCTCCCCATGACGATCTTTGGGCTGCCCAGGCTTCAGGATAGGTCCTTAAGTTGTTTGTTGACCATCGCCAGCGGTGGGTTCTCTATCGGATACCTTCCCTTCTTTTCCTTCTCCTGGTCGTCAGGGTTTTATCCTCCGCTCTGTTACCAGGCTTCATAGGCCCTGCTTCCTCGGTACTACCCGTGAATCTGCCACCCTTTGCACCCTGCCCCGCTTCGGGTTCGCCTTCGCGGTTCGGTTTTATGAAATCCTTGGCTCCATTAGAATTCCAGTGCAGGAGGGCTTCCCTGGGTAAGATGCATCAACCTCCCTGTATCCCGTCCAACTTCACCGCAGTTCGGTTCACCGGATATCAGGTCTCGTTTAGTCACGTCAACTCGACCTCCTTCCCACGGCCATATAGTCGGTTCGCTGTTCGCTACGTACACAGGTTCTGCCTCATGCTTCCTTCGGACTCCTCATTTCTGGGAATGCCCTTGCCTTGTCGGCGTTGTCCTTCCGTCCGGTAACGGTGGATGCTTTACTTCCAGGTCCTTTCCTGGAAGGTCGGTCAGTGCTTCATGCCAGGCGCACGTATGATATGCCCATGCCGCATGGGCATCTGGGCCCGACGGCTGACCTCAACAAATTCATTCAGAAGGGTGAAGGCCTTTTTATGATCGTTCAGCAAAAACTCGGTGTAGCTCAGGCCGGCCAAGCCGCCGATGTAGGGATACAGGTTATGACTTTGGCGGGTCTCCTTGAGGGATACTTCAAAATATTTTTTCGATTCTTCAAGACGGTGAATTCCCAGAAGCAACTCGCCGATGGCTATCCCAGCATGTCCGGCGATAAAGAGATTCCCGATCTTTTGACTATGGGAGCGAATGGCATGAAGCATCCCCAGACCTTGGGAGGACTGGCCGCAATACCCGAAACAGGCTCCGGCTGTCAGGACGGCAAGAAGAGACTGATTATCTTTCGGAAAACTTTCCACGTCAGGAGCAAACCGCTCGTAACTCTGAACGGCCTCCCTATAACGGCCCATCCAAAAATGAAAGAACATGCTGAAGACCGTGGCCGACCGTTGGACAAAAGGATCCACTGTTTCTCCAGCCAAACGCCACCCCTTCTCAAAATGCTTCAGGGCGGCCTGGAAGCGGGAGTGAAACCACTCGTTTCTGGCCAGATTCATTTCCAGCAAGGCCAAAGAGGTCTTGATTTTTCGGCCTTTGGCCCTGGACATGGCCTCCTGGATCACCGAGGCCGTCCGGTCCAGGACGGAGTCCTCGGTGGGAAATTTTGAATATTGAAGGGCCGCTTCGATGAAAAAATGATCCGCTTCTTCGCCTTTCATCCACCCGAGGTCTTCAATGGCCTTGTCATAGAATTGTCTGGCTTCATCATACCGAAAGGCTTTCCGATGGAACCTGCCCCCTTCGATCAAAAGCCTGCATCCGGCCAGATCATTGGAGATAAAAAGGAGATGGGGAGAAACTTTCTGAATCCTGCTCGGGTCGTTGGCTAACTCGCGAAGTAAGAGGGCCGCGATCGTCCGGTGCATCTCTTCTTTTTGGTCATCGGACAGGTCCTTCTGGAATTTTTCCCGCTCTGTAGAATCGAGAAAATAAAAAACCCCGTTCTTTTTGCCGACTAACCATTTTTCGCGAACGCCCAATTCCAGGGCCGCCAAGACCTGGGAAGCCTTCTCCCCGGTCAGCTCCTGGAGCCAGTCGATATTAAATTCGTCTTCGAACAAGGACGCCAGGGATAAAATAGGCCGAAGGCCTTTGATCTGCGCCCCGTCCGGCTTGGCCCTTGGATTCATGGATTCCTCCGGATAAAATGATTACCCGTATCTATGGGATTTTGAGGAGATCATAGCCTTTAACCCTTTTGGAGGCAATTCTTTCTTGAGAAAAAATAATGAACCCAGCGGCTCATCTACTGGAAATCTTTCTCTCTTGACGAAGTCCGGAAAATAGCCTAATGTTCTCCCAGTTTTAAAAGGAGAGTGGGTTTAACTTTTATAAAAAAATCAGAAACTATGGCCGGAGAATCCCGTTTACGTAAAACCAGAAATATCGGCATCGTGGCCCATATCGATGCCGGCAAGACCACTTTGACCGAACGGATCCTCTATTATACCGGCCGATCGTATAAAATGGGAGAGGTCCATGACGGCGAGGCGGTCATGGACTGGATGCCCGAGGAACAGGAACGGGGGATTACCATCACCTCGGCGGTAACCACCTGTCAATGGCTTAACCAGACCATCAATCTCATCGACACCCCGGGTCACGTGGATTTTACCATCGAGGTCGAGCGATCCTTGCGCATCCTCGACGGGGTGGTGGCCGTTTTTTGTGCCGTCGGCGGAGTAGAGCCCCAGTCGGAAACCGTCTGGCATCAGGCTGACCGCTACCATGTACCCAAGATCGCCTTCATTAATAAAATGGACCGCATCGGTGCGGATTTCAACAACACCATTGAGCAGATCAAAGAAAAATTGGGCGCCCGTCCTTTGATCCTCCATTTACCCTGGGGACGGGAAGATGAATTTCGAGGGACCATCGATATATTGAATATGAAGGGAATTACCTGGCGGGAAGAAACACTGGGTATGGAATACGATCTGGTCGAAATACCGGGGGACCTTAAGGACGAAGCCCTTTTTTACCGGGAACAACTGGTGGAGACCTTGGCCGACCTGGACGACCGCGTTATGGAAATGTATTTGGGCGGTCAGGAGATCCCCTTGACCGACCTGTTGGCCGTTATCCGCCAAGGCACCATCGACCTGAAAATCGTCCCTCTTTACTGCGGGACAGCCCTGCGGAACAAAGGGGTCCAACCTTTGTTGGATGGCATCGTCCACTTCCTTCCCAATCCCATAGATATCCCCCCGGTGAGCGGCCGGAATCCGATCAGCAAGGAGATGGAAGTCCGCCCGGCTTCGGACGATGCCCCCTTCTCCGGCCTGGCCTTTAAAATCATCATGGACCAGGGACGGAGATTGACCTATCTGCGCATCTATTCCGGGATCTTGAATGCCGGGCAGGAGGTTTTGAACCCCACCAAAAACATCCGGGAACGGGTCGCCCGGGTCCTGCGCATCCATGCCAATAAAAGGGAGCGGATCGAGCAGGCCCGCTCCGGGGATATCGTCGGCCTCATGGGTCTTAAAAGCACTACCACCGGCGACACCCTGACGGATCTCGACCATCCGATCATCCTTGAGGCCATTGATATTTATGAACCGGTTATCTCCTTAGCCATCGAGCCCAAGACCATCGGCCAGCAGGATAAGATTATCAACGTCCTGGAAAAAATATCCGAAGAAGACCCTACCTTCCGTTTCAAATATGACGACGATTCGGGCCAGACCATCATCTCCGG
The DNA here is from genome assembly GCA_963838485.1 of uncultured delta proteobacterium. GTDB lineage: Bacteria > Desulfobacterota > RBG-13-43-22 > RBG-13-43-22 > RBG-13-43-22 > RBG-13-43-22. The sequence continues at coordinate 21,076 of CAWIRY010000126.1, forward strand.
CATGGGGGAATTGCATCTCGAGGTCTTACTGCACCGTATGGAACGGGAATATAATCTGTCGGTCAACATCGGCAAGCCCCAGGTGGTTTACCGGGAAACCATTTCGGAAGAGGTGGAAGTTGAGGAAACCTTCGATCGGGAGCTGGGCGGCGCGCGGCATCAGGCCACGGTAGGTCTGCGTTTAATCCCCAACCGCCGGGGAGAAGGCAATGTGTTCCTCCACCTGATTCCCGAGGACAGCCTGCTTCAGCCCATTATTGAGGCTATCGCCTCTTCCATCAACGAATCCTTTACCTCCGGGGTCCTGTCCGGTTATCCGGTCACCGACGTCAAAGTGATTCTGGAGTCGGCCCTTTCCATAGAAAGTCAACCCTCTGAAATGGCCTTTCGGGTAGCCACCTCCCTGGCCTTTCGTAACGGCTGCCTAAAAGCCGCTCCAATGCTTTTGGAGCCGGAGATGAAACTGGAAATCATCGTCCCCGATGAATTCCTTGGAGAGGTCATCGGAGATATCAATGCCCGAAAAGGTAAAATCGAACAGATCTTTCCCCGGAACAAGGTCCAACTGGTGCAGGCCACGGCCCCCTTGTCCCAACTGTTCGGTTATTCGACGGCCCTTCGTTCGGCCAGCCAGGGCCGGGCCACCTTCACCATGCAATTTTCGCACTACAGCAAAGTCGCTTCTTCCCCGGACCAGGGGGCCAGACGGTGATTACCCACAGGTTGGTCAGGCAGAGGGGACTTGAGGCAAGTTTAATATACGCCCTCGGTCGGGCGGTCATAAGCGCTGAAGGAGATAGAGATAAAGGGGCCGGCGACTTTTCATTTTGAGTTCCTTAAAGCGCTGCAGGAGCTCCTTCCGGTGGTCACGACTCAGGGGGGAGAGATAAATCGTCCCTTTATCATAATAGTGGGGGAAATGATCCCGGGTCAAACGGGATAAGGCCTCCCAATGACCGGCCGGTAATTTCGGGTCAATCACGAAGTTGGCGGTTACTTCAAGCCGGTCGTAGCTCCGGTTAAGATCCGACAGACGCTGGAAGGCCTCCTCGACCTTTTCCGCCCTGAGCGGCTTTCCCAGCAGGTTCAGGCTTTCCTGATCGGCCGACTCCAGTCCCAGATTCAGGTAGGTCCGAAAGGGTAATTGGTTTAAAGCCTCAAAAAGACTTTCCTCGGCCTTTAAAAAAGAATCCACACTGCCGAAGAGAAAAAGAAAGCTCCCCTCCAGATAAGACCGCTCGAATTCTAGCAGGCTGTAGGCCTGAAGGGCAGCGGAAACAATTTCCTCGCAGCCGCAGTTCAAGGCATCGTGTTGTCCTAAAAACAGACTGTTGTAATTCCGGAGGTCCGGGCCGTAAAGGTCTTTGATCCGGTTAAGTTGATTCAGGATATCCGGGCGGGAACGGGGTTGAAAATCCTGACTGGATTTGATCCGGCAAAAGGTACAATGATACAGGCAGCCATCGGCCATGTTCAGGGGGATGCAATCGTAATCCACATGGCGGGTGTCCGGGGGAAGCACGGTAACTCTACCGTGAAGCAGAGAATTCAATTGCCCGGCCCTTTCATCCAACCGCCGGCTATCCATGGCGATCGTTTTTAACAGGAAGGCCCTTTCTTCGGCCGACCAATTATTCTTTTGCAAGGCATGCTTCAATGCCTCGGGCAGCCTTTGGAAAGCGGCCAGGGCTTCCTGGACCGAAGCCTCTCCAAAGGGATCGGCTTCCCAAAGATGGTTCGACCCATAGGTAAAGCAGGGAAGATAATATTCCCCCAGGTAGTCAAAGAAGCGATTATAGCCGCCGCTGTCATAATAAACCCAGTGGTTCCCGGAGGTCCTCTTCAGCCATTCGGAAGGATGGGGCCAATCCCGCCCGGTTCCCTGGAGATATTTGATTTCCCCGTTAAGATTGAATTGGAAACAATGGCTGGGGGTCATGATTTCGGCCAACCGGCCGTAACGGGCCGGGTAGCTGACTTTTTCATATCTTTTCTCCCCGGGGACATTCAATCGTAAATTGATTTCCATACCAAACCGTCATGCCCCGTCAGGGGCGTGACACCACTAATCATGAAAAATTCCCCCCCTCCCTCACCCTCCCCCTCAGAGGGGGGAGGGAAGGGGTGGGGGTGGACAAAGGTTTATTTTCGTATTAAGGATTATAGCAAAAATTTCTTAAA
>CAWIRY010000127.1:0-29903 GCA_963838485.1 uncultured delta proteobacterium
ATGGTCAAACAAGTTAAGAATTTATTTCTTGGTCGAGTGTTGGGAAAGTACGTCCATTTGGTAATCCGAGTAAAATCTGGAGAGCAAGGTCTCGAAGGGATACTTCACCAATCCAATCTTCCCAATAGAAGGACGGAGGGATAAATATGGGCCGGACAGAGTATCTGGAAATGCTGTTTGTTGATTACTTCAAGATTGCCAAAAAAAGAAGGCAAATAATTATAATAACCCACAATCCCAACCTTGTTTTAAATACTGATGCAGAACAGATAATTGTAGCGAACTTTGAAGCAGTGCCTAATATATATAAAGCAAGAATAACATACCTAACCGGAGCAATAGAAAACTCCTACATAAATAAGCAACTGAATATTCCTCTACTTCAACAAGGAATAAGAGAACACGGCGCAGAAGACCCGTTAAGGTAAATATTTCTTGCATAATATCAACCAATTTCATAACCTGTGATTAATATATCCAATCAGAATTTTTCATATAGCTTGGACACCGATCTATTATCTTGGAAATTATAAAAGGAGTAGTTTATGGCCCTGACCAAAGATAAGATTATCGCCTCCGTCTGTGAGAAAATAGGGTTTAGCAAGAGTCAATCCAGGGATGTAATAGAACAATTATTGGAAATAATGAAAAAAGCCCTGGCCAGTGAAGAGAATATCTTGATTAGTGGATTTGGCAAGTTTGTAGTCAAGAGAAAACGGGCCAGACGGGGTAGAAATCCCCAGACCAATCAAGATCTGCAACTAAAGGCCAGGAGGGTGGTTACTTTTAAATCTTCGGATGTTTTAAGAAAAGACTTCAATGCCGACCCAGAATGATGGTCAAGAAGGCCCGTCTGGGGTTATAAGACAGGCCAACAGCAGTTCTTTTAAATGAAAAAGGCAATACCGGAAGTTTAAATTTTTAAGGTTTCAATGAGAGGAATCGATGAAGAGCTATCGTAAGGAATTATGGTTTAAACATTCCATCCCGTAGGGCTTTTGTCAATATTACCCCTCAAGTGGAAGAATGCCTGAAAGAAAGTGGAATAACAGAAGGCCTGATACTTATCAACGCCATGCACATCACAGCCTCCGTGTTTATCAACGACGATGAATCTGGACTCCATCAGGATTATGAAAAGTGGCTGGAAAAACTGGCCCCTCATGAACCGGTTTCGCAGTACCGTCATAACGCTGGAGAGGATAATGCCGACGCCCATCTAAAACGGCAGATCATGGGTCGGGAATCGGTCGTGGCCGTTACAAAGGGAAAATTAGATTTTGGTCCCTGGGAACAGATATTTTATGGCGAGTTCGACGGGAGAAGGAAAAAACGGGTCTTGGTAAAGATCATAGGGGAGTGATAAGAAAATATTTTCCCCTATATCTTATAAAAGGAAAATTTTCATGTATTATGTGATTTTCAGATAATAATTTATCCCGTTTTTTGAGCTTAGGAATCAGAAATAGGAAGATAAAAATTAATAAATGGATTTCAGAAAAGGAAATTAAAAAATGATTCAGAATTAGGAATGGCCACCCTTTTAGACCGGCCAGGTTTTATTAAAAAACATTATATAGAGGCCTTTTTTTCAATGATCATAGCGGATAGGGGAAATATATATATAGGTCATCCGATAATAGGTCCTGACCAGTATTATGTTGATGGCCATTGTCAAATATGCGGGATAAAGTGTACACCTACAACTCTTCTGCCGAGCATGTCATTAAAAATGTTGATTTCCAATTGAACTCTTCGGGCCGCCCCACTGTCAAATGAGGCGACGCGGAGAATATGTCAATAATAGATGATATTAGAATGAGAACATCCCTTTTTTCTCGTATTGGATCCCTTCGTTTCAACCTCATGGAGACATTTTTCAGCCTCATAGCTATTCTTTTCCGCTACGGTCTGAAAAGCGACGAGGCTTTCTTTATTCAGTTGTTCAAAGCGCCTTCTGACTATAAGAATTTCTTCATTAGCCATTTGTTCCTTCACTTTAGTGGAATGTTCCAATTTTTTTCGCAGGATGTCGATTTTTTTAATAACCTCTTTTCTCCAACGATCAATGATTGCTTTTACCGGCGAATTTTTTTGATTACAACTCTTCATTGGTTCCTGTTCCAGAGTGGGTTGGTCTGAAATGGCAGAGAGCGAACGGAGGTATGGGATTCATCGCTATCTCCCATCAGTATGCTCCCATATTCATCATTGCCTCACCAGACTGAGTTCCAACTCGTATTTACGAATGTTTGCTTTTAGTGTTCTGACCAGTATTTGGGTTGACGGAGTGTCCAGATAACTCTTCTTGCGGCTTAGCTACAAGTCTTGATCGGACGGCTATTTTAAAAGTGAAGATTATGGGTAGAAAGAGTATAGGAAGATCCAACGTTTTTACTACAGCTGAAACCCTTTCTCCTCAAAAATCCTCAGGCAGGTATCGACCACCTGCGGATCATAGAGCGTCCCTTTATTTTTGGAGATTTCCTCCAGGGATTGGTCAACCCCAAGGGCAGGCCGGTAAGGACGATAGGTGGCGATAGCCTCAACCACATCGGCAACGGACATAATCCGGGATTCGATAAGGAGATTTTCTCCAGTTAACCTATTCGGATAACCGGAACCATTCATCCGTTCATGATGTTCAAGTACCATCCTGGCCACAGGCCACGGGAAGTCAATATCCTTCAATATACTATAACCTACCTCGGCATGCACTTTTATCAGGCTAAACTCGATATCCGATAGTTTGGTTGGTTTGATGAGGATTTCTGTGGGAACATTTATCTTGCCAAGATCATGGATCATCGCGGCCATGCGGAGACCTTCTATCTTCTCGGTCGGAAGCCCCATCTCCTGGGCAATGGCCCGTGACAACTCCGCTACCCGACGTTGATGGCCAGCGGTGTAAGGGTCCCGTGTTTCCACAGTCAAGGCGACGACCTGAATGATCCCTTCCATGGATTTATGTAGTTTTTCTAAACTTTGTTTGAGTTCTTCCGTCGATTTGCTTAGTTGAGCCGTTCGTTCCGCCACCTGGGCTTCGAGACTGGCCCGCAACCGGCTCAGTTCGAGATGGGTCCGAACCCGGGCCAGAAGTTCCTCTCGCTGGAAGGGTTTGGAAATGAAATCAACGGCACCGAGTCCGAAACCGGTCACCTTCTCCTCGATGCTCGTATTTCCACTTAAGAATATTACAGGGATTCCTTTGCTTTCTTCCTTGGATTTAAGCCGCTGGCAAACTTCGAATCCGTCCATCTCGGGCATAACGATATCCAGCAAAATCAGATGGGGTGGTTTGGTGGCGATTAAGTTAAAGGACTGCTCCCCATTACTGGCGGATCGCACCTGGAAGCCTTCTGTTGTTAGTATATCCGTAAGCAATTCCTTCACTATTGAGGTGTCATCAATAATCAGTATTTCTTCTTGCTCGCTCATAGTGGATCATCTCCTTAGCCCAGTTTTGACTCGTTACACGACTTGAAGTCAAGTATTGCGGGTTGATTAGGTTCCAAATACTCAGAGTCCCTAATTTTGAACCAATTTGCCTTTCTTTTGCTTATTCTCATACATCAACTTATCCGCCTCGACAAGCAGAGCATCTATGGAAGAAGGATTTTTGGGATTAAAACAGGTAAGGAACTGTCAATAAATTACATTTACAATTAGGCACATCCCCTTGGTCGAATTGCATAGTTCCATTCGCCATGGAATTTTTCGGGGACAATATTGATGGTGGCCATTTCTGTGTCACTGACTTTACGGCCGATACGATATTTTCGTCGATCAAGCCGACAAACCACAGCTAAACCCTTGGCGGTAGTGGTTTTGGCAATCAACTGGACTATCGTCTCATAGTCGCGCAATGGTTCCCCACGCCAGTTGGAGGAGATAAATGAAAAGAGGCGGTGCTCCACCTTGTTCCACTTACTTGTTCCCGGTGGGAAATGACAAACCGCAATGGGTAGACTGATCTCATCCGCCATTTTTTGTAATTCAAATTTCCAGAGTCGTAGCCGATACCCATTGCTGCCTCCGCTATCGGCGGTAATCAGTAGTCCGGTCGCCTGGGGATACAACCGTCGCCCCTCGTGCCGCCACCAACCCCTGACCGAGGCTACCGCGAAGGCGGCGGTATCATGATCGGTACCGACGTTGACGAAGCCCCGGTTCAAACCCAGGTCATAGATGCCATAGGGGTAGGCCCGGGGAATGGATGGATGCGGAAAGTCATGCCCATTGACCTGTTCCGCCTCCTTCACTTTTCGCCATTGCCTGCCTTTGTTGTCGAAGTTACCGATCAACTCTTTCTTCTTGGTGTCGACGGAAATGACCGGATTTTTAGAAGCCATCGTCCTGCGAACTTTGTTGTTGATGTACCTGAATTGCTCGTCTCGGTCGGGATGGTCGTCACCCTCTTCGGTCTTCCGGTTGCCTTGAAGGCTGTAATTCATGGACCGAAGTAATTGAGCAACCTTTTCGTGGCTAATCGAGTGGTCTTGACTAGCCAGTTCCTTGGCGAGTGCACGTGTGCTTTTACAGGTCCAGCGTAACGGCGATTCCGGGTCACCCCGGGTCAACGGCTCCACCAAGGCTTCCAGTTCCTCCGGCAAGTTCGGGTCGACTGATACCAGACTGGGTCGCCCGGCACCTTCCCGCCGTACCCGGGTTGTCGGAACCGTTTCGTCTCCCAATTCGCGAATGCCTTTGGTGATGGTGACGCGAGATAGCCCGCTGGAACGACTCACCAGAGAAACGCCACCGCGTCCAAGTTGTACCGCTTCGGCAGCCGCGACTAAACGACGCGACCGTTCATTTAGATGAGGCCAAATATGTGATAACTTTTGTCTCAGGCGTGATTCATTATCCATGTCCAAAAGTATATCATTTTATAGTGAAATGTAAAGTTAATTTGTTGACGCTTTCTAATACCAAAGCTCATAGCGAGTTTATAGGAGGGCTTTGTTTGGAGAGAATGGTCATTCAATCCCTGTTCGAAGCGGTTAATCAGTTTTTCGGCTGAGGTCTCAGCGCTGTTCGTGGCCAGGATGACAAATTCATCCCCTCCTAAGCGAGCGATAATATCCGATTCCCGAAAGGTCTCTTTAAGTATCTGTGAAATATCCACCAAAGCTTGATCACCTTCTTTATGGCCGAAGGTGTCATTAATTCCCTTCAAATTATCCAAGTCTCCGAACACGAGGAGAATCTCTGTCCCCATCCGTTGGGCCGTCTTCAACCCTTGTTCGGCCAAGGCAAAGAAACCCCGGCGGTTATAGAGGCCGGTCAGGTCATCTCTAAGGGACAAAGTCTTGAGAGCTTCCTCTGCCCGTTTGCGCTCCGTTACGTCACTGAAGACAACCGCAAATCGTCCGACATCCGAGCGCCAGGCGTATGCTTCATATTCCTTCCCCAGTTCCTTCACCGGATTGTCGAACCTTTTATCCCGACCGCTCTGAACCACGCCGTCGAAAGACTCAATCCAGAAAGACTCGATCCCTGGGATCACTTCTTTCACCGTTCTCCCTACGACCTGATCGACCGGCAGGCCCGTCAACTTGCCAAAGGCCGGGTTCACGACCAGGTAGCGGAAGTCAATTGGTTTGCCCTGTACGTCATAGATCATCTCACAGAGGGCGAATCCCTCGTCCATCGACTCAAACAAACTGCGGTAGCGCTGCTCACTATCGCGCAGTGCCTCCTCGGTCCGCTTGCGTTCGATGATTTTCCAAACCGAGTCCATGAGCAAGGTGAGTTGTCGCACATCGGAGGGGTCATAGTCCGTTTCCTTATTGGCCACGCCGACAACCCCCACGATGCGGTCATCGGAAAAGACGGGAACGGTCATATACTTGTAGAGTGGGGCATGGCCCTCGGGGTATCCCTTTTTTAGTGGATGTGTCGCCTGAAAAGCATTGACAATGATTGGTCTGGCCTGCCTCACAGCCTCTCCCGAAGCCCGGTCTTATCAAAGTGATAAACAGTCTTTGGCTCGGCAATGGTACACTGCTTCATGACCTCCTTGGACCAAGTGTTGAGAATGAACTCTTTCTTGGTTTCATCATAGAAGTAAACATAGCCGATCTTGCTGTTTGTGAGGGTAATGGCCTCTTCAAGGGCGAAATCCAGAAGCTCTTGGGTCGAGTCAGCACGATACTGAGATATTTTCAGGAGGCTTTCCAGCCGTGCCTCGTTGCGCCTGTTTTCATCTTCCGCTCGTCTGCGTTCTGTGTCGTCACGACCATAAAGGTTGGCATAGTTAGTATTGGGGCTAGGTGTAATATCAAAAGTATAATACTGCTCACCAAATTGAACATCAACGGTTATCTGAGATTGATCTTTGAAGGCATCAATAAATGAATTGCGCCATAATTCAGGAGCATAGCCGCCCACCTCAGACTGCCAATCTCGGAGCAGGGCTTTACTGGCTTCGTTCGCATACAGGACAATACCCTCTTGATTTAAGCGTAGCACAGGATTAGGATTTTCGGATGGAAACTTCGCTAAATTCTTAATATCCCCTTCAGTCTGCTTGCGTTCGGTTTCAGACTTTTCCAGTTCAAAAACTCTCCATCGCAGATCATTTAGCTCCTCGATCAGCTGGACTTTGGTCTTTTTATTATCTCTCATCTTGCAAGTCTCTCTTTTGAGAAATGGGGTCTCATATTCCATTGACACTCCTTCATTTAAGGGTTGTCAGCAATAAAACAGCCTAATATTACATGGGAAATTTCTATCCTTGCACAATCAAAAAGTCAATTAAAATCCTTAGAACGATATTTTCCCGGACAGGTACGGTCAATATATCTGATGACCTTGGAGTATCTACTAATATTCTTTTTTGGTATGTGCTTGAATTAACGATTTCGGTTTGTATGTTATCAACGTGGCCATCACTCGGAGCGCGCTGTTTGCGCGATCGGGTGCGCGGCGTTGTTGGGCAGTCATTAGCTTTCCGTCTTTAATAACATTACATATATAAACACTTAATCCGGTCTGTCAATCTCGGTCTGATAGAAATGACGGGACTGCTCCTGCATTTCTGCCACATCTTTTCGGATATCCTCTATGTTTTCAACCAGGAGACTAACGATTCGAGAATCCAGGATGCCACGAGAAGCCATATCTTGAAGGATCGTTTTGATAAGCTCTGCATTCATCCCCTTTCGATAAGGGCGATCCTCGGCAAGCGCTGTAAATATGTCCGAAACGGCCATGATTCTTGCCCCGAGATTAATTTCATGCTCCTTAAGGCGGAAAGGGTACCCCTTGCCGTCCAGCCTTTCGTGGTGATAAGCGCCCCATTCGGCAATCATCTGAAAGCCAGCGATAGTGCTGAGGATAGAAAAAGTGTGATAAGTATGTTGTTTCATGACGGCCATTTCCGCAGTCGTCAGACTCGCAGGTTTTTCCAAAATCGAATTGGGGATGACCAACTTGCCGAGATCGTGGAGCAACCCCGCTGCTTGCATCAACTGCACTTCTGATTCGGACATCCCTACCATCTTGGCTAAGAGCATGGAACAACGGGCAACACCCGAGGAATGAGTGGCGGTAAAGGGCGATTTGAAATCAACTATCATCGCGAGCAATTTAGCAAAAATCACAATGTTGTTTATGTCTATTTCTATGGTTTGGAGTGGCCCATTATGCAAAAGCAATGAATAAAGACGGGGCGACGTAAGGTCCAACCAAAATTCTTCCCGGTTAGCTGTCTCGATGAACAGGTCGATAACCTCAGGGCTGATTTGTTTGCCCGAGAGTTTCTTTAGTCCATTACAAAGCGTTTCGTTTTGATGTAAAATGTATGTATTTCGGTCGATTTGTCGCTCCAGATGATCTGCAAGATAGAGTAATTGCGAATCGAAAACTTTGGGATCGTTCCGTGGCTCTTCCCACGTCACCCATTCCCGATGATGGTATCGTACCAAGTCCGCGCATGGAATAAGCCACGGGTTAGATTTGAAAAGATTCCTTCCCCGGATGCAATGTGCATCTACCTCCATGGTTTCATTGTCGTGAAGGGATTTCTTGTCCTCTATCGACAACGCCCCGATATCGTGAAGCAGGCTGGCAAGAAACACGTTTTCGATCCTTTTCTCCCTCAATCCTGCCCTCTTTCCCAATTCCCACGCAATGAACGCCACACGCTGCTGGTGCATAGCAAGTGAAGAAAATGCCAAGTCTATGGCGTCCGATATTGAGAGAACAAGATTTCCGAGATTCACCGATAGTTTTGGATACATTATAACTACCTTTCAAAATATGTATTTGTGTTCAGAGTACATTTGTTTATTGAATTCACCTATTCATCCTAAGATTATTCCAAAGCCAAAGATTATGGGTAGAAAGAGAGCAAAGTAAGGTACATTTTTACTCCAACTTAAACCCCTTCTCCTTAAAAAGTCTCAAACAGGCATCCACCACTTCAGGATCATAAAGTATGCTTCTATTCTTTGAGATTTTATCCAGGGCCACATCAATCCCCAATGCCGGCCGGTAAGGACGATGAGAGGCCATGGCCTCGACTACATCGGCTACCATAATGACCTTAGCCTCTATTAGGATTTCATCCCCTTTAAGGCCGGCAGGATACCCGGAACCATCCATTCTCTCATGATGTTGAAGCACGATCCGGGCAATGGGCCAAGGGAAATCTATATCCTTTAAGATATCATAACCAGTTTGAGGGTGAACCTCGATCAGCTTAAATTCGAGGTCAGATAACTGGGTCGGTTTGGAGAGGATATCCGCCGGTACCGAAATTTTACCTAAATCATGAATCGTTCCGGCCATACGAACGGCCTCGACCTGATCTTTAGTCATCCCTATTTCCTGCGCAATAGAACGAGCGAGATTGGATACCCGTTTTTGATGTCCGGCGGTGGAAGGATCTCTGCTCTCTACCGTTAACGCCATGGCCCGAATGATCCCTCCCATGGAGCTTCTGAGTTTTTTAAGGGTTTCTCTAACCTCCTTTTCAGCCCGCATCCGCTCGGTCACGTCATGGGCCATGCCTCGCACAATCGGTTCGGTTACCCCCTCTGTACGGAGGGTATTGTGATACTCCCAGATTCGTTTTTCTCCTTTGTCAGTATAGGTTATCATTAACCCACTGGCGACGCCCTGAGACTTTATAGTAGCCAGATAATCATCAAACTCTGCCTTTCTTTCAGAGGCCAGAAAATCCCGGATATTCATTTTTAAGATAAAATCTTTGTCATACCCGAGAATTCTTAGTGGCTCTTCATTCACCCAGAGGATTTTTCCTGTTAAATCGTGAGTGCATATCAGGTCTCGGCTGGACTCCACCAGGTCCCGGTATCGATCCTCACTTGCAAATAAAGCTTTTTGGGCCTGTCTGAGTTCAGTAATATCCCTGGCAATGCCCCTGAACCCAATGGTTTTGCCTGACAAATCTTTCATCAAAGAGATGGAGGTCTCTATATTCTTCCTCCCTCCGTTTTTAGTAATCACTTCATAAACAGTTCCCTTAGAAGGTTCGCCGGTTTGATAAACCCGGTTATAGTCCCGATATAATAGCTTGGAATTTTCCGCATCGGTATACTCTCGATTATTCATACCCATCATTTCATCTCTTGAATAGCCATTAATCCGGGCCATAGCGTCGTTGAAAAAGGTCAGGTTGCCGGCCAGGTCTACCTCATAATAGCCGTCTTCAATACTTTCAAGAATAGACTGATATTTTTGCTCACTTTGCCTTAAAGCCTCCTCAGCCCGCTTGCGTTCGGTAATATCCCTGGCAATCCCCAGAACAGAATGGGGTTTGTCATTATGGAAGATTATGGATGCCTGAGTTTCCACATCCACATATAGGCCATCCTTACGGCATAGTTTATATTCACTAATTTCCTTTTGAAAACCGGTTTCTATTATCTCGTTAAAATCTTTCAGGCCCCTAGAAAGGTAGTCTTTATGTAACAAGGAAGAGATATTTAGATAGGGGATATCGGCTCTTTCATATCCCAGCAAACTTAGGGCTGTCGGATTGGCATCAATAAATCTGCCCTCTAAATCAACAATATACAAACAGTCCAGGGAACGATCAAACAGGGCTTGGTAGCGTTCTTCACTATCCTTTAATGCCACTAACGCCGCGTCTTTTTTGTCTTTGCCATTCATCTCTTCTGCCTTTGTTCATTATGATATCCTTGTGTTATCGAGCCCAAACTTAAAACGGTAGCCTTAAAGTATGATTTTCTGGATAGCTGATATGAGAAATTTGATCTCACTTCAAAATACCATCCTATTTACTCCAACTTAAACCCCTTCTCCTTAAAAAGTCTCAAACAGGCATCAACCACTTCAGGATCATAAAGTATGCCTCTATTCTGTGAGATTTCATCCAGGGCCACATCAATCCCCAATGCCGGCCGGTAGGGACGATGAGAGGCCATGGCCTCGACTACATCGGCTACGGCAAGGATGCGGGCCTCCATGAGAATATCATTCCCCCTCAGACTTCTTGGATATCCGGAGCCATCCATCCGCTCATGGTGCTGGTATACGATTTGTGCCAGCGGCCAGGGAGAGTCCACATTCTTCAGGATCTCGTATCCCTTCAGGGGGTGTTGCTTGATCAGGGCAAATTCGATTTCCGTCAGTTTGGTGGGCTTGGACAATATCTCCGAGGGTATGGATAGTTTCCCGATGTCATGAATGGAACCTGCCATCCGGATTCCATCGATTTGATCTTTGGTGAGTCCCATCTCCGCAGCAATGGCGCGAGCAAGGTCTGCGGACCGGAGCTGGTGGCCGGCAGTATAGGCATCTCTGGTCTCGACGGCAGATCCCATAACTTGAATAGTGGTGCCAACCGCTCTCCTGAGACTGTCCAAGGTAAGCTGAAGTTGTTCCTCCGTCCGTTTGCGCTCGGTGATGTCCTTAACAAACACGGAAATACCATTTATGGTTGGATAAGAGTTAATTTCATGAACAATGAGATCATCACTCGGATAATTGACTGTCAAATGCTGCGGCTTTTTAGTTTCAATAGTCAGTAAATACATATCTTTTGCTTGTTTTCGTGCCTCATTGTCCGGAAATATTTCCATAAGAGATTTTCCGAGAGCCTCTTCTGCTGGAATTCCCGTAACTTTTTCGCTTGCCTTGTTCCAGTAGGTGTATCTGAGATTTTTGTCCATTGCAAAGAATATATCCGAGATACTCTCGGCGAGGTCTTGGTATTTATCGTTGGCCTCCAGCAATAACTCCACCGCCTTCTTTTGCTCTGTGATGTCGATTACCATAGCAAGATAATACAGTAATGTGCCGTGCTCATCGCGGATGCTTGAAACAATCAGATTACCCCATAGTACCTTGCCGCTCTTGTTGAGATATTTTTTTTCGGTTTGGTAAAAGAGTATTTCTCCACGTCCTACTTTCTTTACATTCTCCATGTCCAGTTTTAGATGATCGGGGTGTGTTATATTGTCAAAGGTCATGGAACGGAGTTCATCCGCTGAGTATCCCATCATGCGGCAAAATGCGGGGTTAGCTTTCTCAAATACAAATGATGGCGAGGTAATGACGATACCCACCTGATGCGCCTCTTCAAAGATTTTTCTGAACCACTCTTCGCTGGTTCTTAACGCATTCTCGGCCCGCTTGCGCTCCGTAATATCTATGATAGCACCTCTGAGCCCCACAGGTTTACCATCCCTGTAAATGAGACTTGAGATTACAATGGCAGGAAAGACAGACCCATCTAACCTCATTAAAGTATATTCAGTTTCTTTTACTTGCTCCCCCTTTAACAGCCTTTGAATATTCTTAACAGATTTATCAACTTCTTCAGGTGAAAGTAGCTGCCATGCTTTAAGACCCTTCTTTAAATCCTCTTCTGTACCTCCAAAGGTTTTATAAATAGCGCGGTTAGCAGAAGTAATATTGGTTTCCAAATCCATCTCATAGACTGGGATTGGCAAAAAATTATACAGGTCACGATACTTTTTCTCGCTCTCCCGCAGCGCCTCCTCGGTCCGTTTTCGCTCGGTGATGACATCGAACACGGCCACGAAATATTCTTGCGCCGGGCTATAAACCGAAACCGAGAACCACATCTGCAAGGCTTCGACGAACATCTCAAAACGTTCGGGCTGACCGGTCATGGCGACTCGGCCGTAGATCTCGAAAAGCTGTGGGTCAGTCTCCCGGATGCCTGGAATAACCTCGGTGACTTTCCTGCCGATAACGTCCTTCAGCCCGGTCAGCGACTCAAAGGCCTTATTGACGGCGAGGTAAATGAAGTCCTGGGGTTTTCCGTCTTCGAACAATATCCGACAATAGGCAAAACCGTTCAGCATGTTTTCGAACAAGGAACGATAAAGTGCTTCGCTCTTTTGTAGTTCTTCTTCCGCCCGCTTGCGTTCGGTAATGTCTATAAAGGAGACAATGCTTTTGGCTGTTCCGGGAATCATGGCCACCGTATTGTGGGTACGTATGATCTTCCCATTTTTATCCACAACCCTGGATTCATATTCCCTGGGGGCCGCCGCCGGATACTCTCGTCTCAAGCGATGATATCCAAGGATTTTGTCCTTGTCTTGAGGAACCGCGAAATCCATTGATTTTTTATTTCCTTCAATTTCTGCTTTGGTATATCCGGTAAGTGTTGCAAATTCATTATTGGCTAAGGATACAGTCGTGTCCTCTTCCAAAATAATCAAGGCGGTTCCGGTATGTTCAAAAAGAGTCCGATATTTCTCTTCGGATTCCCTTAACACTTCCTCTACCTGCTTGCGATTGGTGATGTCAGACAAGATTGACCTGATCATCAAATAGTTACCTTGCGAGTCGGGGATACCCGAGGCATTCAATAAAGCTGGAAACGTCGTGCCGTCTTGGCGAATTATTTCCAGCTCTAAGTCTTGCAAAAATCCTTGTATTTTGAAGCGAGAGAAATTTTCCCGGAAAATTGACAGATTTCTTGGGGCGATCAAATCCGAAAATTTCTTTTTCCCGATTAGCTCGTTCCGTGTATAACCTAACCAGTCAAGTTCGGTAGAATTGATGCGTAGGAAGATCCCATCTTCGTCCAATGAGTGATAACCACAGGGGGCGTTATCATAAAGGTCTTCAACTTCTTCTGCCAACATGCGCAGGCGGGTCGTTCGTTCCGCCACCTGAGCTTTGAGCTTGGTCCGCAATCGGCTCAGTTCCAGATGAGTCCGCACCCGGGCCAGGAGATCTTCATGCTGGAAGGGTTTGGTAATGAAGTCGACGGCACCGAGCTCAAAACCTTTCATCTTCTGCTCAAAATCCGTAATGGCACTGAGGAATATTAGGGGGATGTCGCGGGTTTTTCCCTTCGATTTAAGCCGCCTGCAAACTTCGAATCCGTCCATCCCAGGCATCTTGATATCCAGCAAAATCAGATGGGGCGGTTTGGAGGCGACTGACCGTACCGCCATTTCTCCGGTGTCGGCCGATTGCACCTGAAAGCCTTCAACCGACAGGATATCCGTAAGCAGCTTCAGCACGATTAGTTCATCATCGACAACCAGTATCTCGTCTTGCTCCCTCATAGATCACCTAATTAAATTTTCTTTTCGTGACACCACTTGATGTTAGGTATTACGGTTTGATATGTGCATAAGAGCTTCCTCGACCCGTTTGCGCTCGGTGATTTCCCTCTGTAGCTCCTCATTGGCCTGCTTCAACTCTTCCTTCAGCTTAGCCACACGCCGTTCCCGTTCATGGTGAACCTGTTGCAGTACCTCTTCCGCCCGCTTACGATCGCTGATGTCGCTTGCTATCCCGACATAGAGGGTCACTTGCTCTCCCTCCGAAGGGACTGGAAATCCGCGGTCCCAAATCCAACGAATGGAGCCATCGAACCGGATGATCCTGTATTCATGATCAAAAGGTTGCCCTGTCTTTTGGACTTCGAGGTCGGAAAGTACTCGCGACTGATCCTCCGGGTGAATGGATTCCAAGAAAGATTTCGGATTGTCGTATAAACTTTGTCGGGACCGCCCCCACACTAATTCATAACTTGGACTGACGTAGAACATTCTTTGTATTTCGATGTCAGCCATCCAAAAAACTTCTTCGATAGTTTCTGTAATTAGTCTGAAACGTTTTTCACTTTCTTGCAACTTGCGCAACTGAGCCGTTCGTTCCGCATCCTGGACTTCGAGCTTGGTCCGCAACCGGCTCAATCCCAAATGGGTTCGTACTCGGGCCAGTAGTTCTCCAGGCTCGAAGGGTTTGGAAATAAAATCGGCTCCGCCAACCCTAAAACCTTTCACCTTGTCTTCAAGGCCCATAATGCCACTGATGAATATGACGGGGATTTTGCGGGTTTCTTCCTGCGCTTGAAGCCGCCGGCAAACTTCGAATCCGTCTATCCCTGACATTATGATATCCAACAAAATCAGATGGGGCGGTTTGGCCGCGATTAAGTCTAAGGCCAGTTGTCCATTGGTAGCGGGTCGCACTGCGTAGCCTTCAGCCGAGAGGGTATCCGTAAGCAAATTCAGGACCATAGAATCGTCGTCAACAACCAGTATCTCGTCTGGCTCAGTCATAGATCATATCCTTTTCTTGTTTTGATCTGTTTGAGATTTCTCAAAAAGGGTGCTCCTGGGGTTTGGATTTTTTTTGACCATGATTGGTTTTCCTCCTGCAAAAATTTTGTCAAAACGGTCTGAAATAATTTGTATTTTTAGATGGGTTTGGCCATGTTTCCATTTTTAGTTCTTTTATTGAACCAAACCCCAATTTCTTTACGGTCAAACCGCCAATGTTTGCCGATTTTTATCCCAGGGATCTTACCTTCTATGCAGAGCTTATAAATGGTTGACTTAGGGATTCTCAGCCATCTCGATAATTCATCCGCTTTTAAAACGTCATCGCTGAAATGTCTCATAGAAATTCCTTTTTCTGGTAGAAGCCGAATAGTTAGTTTTCCCAGTTATTCTATAAGCAATAATTAGGCCAAAAATGTATTGATTGTGAAATTACTATTATTTTAGGGGGTTAAGGATTAAGAGGGGGCTTCGAAGGGTAGGAATAAGCTAAGGGACCGGTTTTAACCTACATGATTGACAAAAAATTGTCATGTTTTTGACAGGAGAAGGATTATTTCCAGGATACTCAAGGTGAACAGGTGAGCGAAAAATGAATGGAGCGATCCTTTTTAAATGACGGGGAACAGCTTGATGCCCACTACCGGATAGTCCTTCGTTGACCGCCAGGTTTCCCGGCGATCTCAAAAATTTTCAACCATTACCGTTTGTAATGTAGCCTAAAGAGCCAAAATTCAAAAACAAGATTTCAGGAAGCAGCCGATAACCGACTCTCATCTTTTTTCAACCCCGATAAAGTCTGTGGAAATAAAAAAGATAGAAATAGAAAGTGAGAATATGGAGGCGTTAAAGCGGGCTTCAATCGGTGTCAAAGACAAGAGTGAGGAGGCCTTTGTTCTGTCTACTGCGATTCCAGAAGCTTATCTCCCTGAGTTAATAGAATATCTCCGGGTCCTCAATGGTCTTAAAAAACATGATGACTGATATTGAATCAAGAATTTTTTCTGAAAACAACAATCAAGAAGAGATTTGGAACTAGGGACCTAAAAATGAATAAAACCCTCATTATTGGTATAGATTGCGCCGTAGAGGATAAAAACACAGGGGTTGCAGTCGGTGTATGGTCTGAACGTGACCGCCAGCTAAATTTGATCTCAAAACACGGTTCTAACAAGTTTTTAACAAAGACAATAATAGTTACTATCAAAGGGAAAT
This sequence comes from uncultured delta proteobacterium, assembly GCA_963838485.1. Classification (GTDB taxonomy): domain Bacteria; phylum Desulfobacterota; class RBG-13-43-22; order RBG-13-43-22; family RBG-13-43-22; genus RBG-13-43-22. The sequence continues at coordinate 15,768 of CAWIRY010000127.1, forward strand.
TAAATCAGTCAGATAGGATACTGCTTGCCTTTGATGCCCCATTAGGTTGGCCTATAGATATGGGGAAACAATTATCTAAGCACATAGCAGGCAACCCACTTCCGGTTGATTCTAACCAGCTTTTTCGTAGAGAGACCGATCGTTTCATTAAAAATAAATTTGGGAAACAATCGTTGGATGTAGGAGCAGATAAAATTGCCCGAACGGCCCATGCTGCCCTTAATCTATTAAACGAGGTACGGAAAAAAACCAATCGTGATTTCCCCCTGGTCTGGAAGCCTAATTTTACTGGCACTGGAGTGATTGAGGTGTATCCAGCGGCAACATTGACTTCTCATGGTGTGACTTCATCTGGATATAAAGGAGAAAAAAATATTGACCTTTGTATGTATATCTTCAGACCTTTTTGGACAGATTTTGTCATAGCGAGTTTGCACTTTGATACTGATCTGAGCCATCATTGTTAATCCCATTGCCGTATAAATTGTACTGTTTCCTCCGCTGCATGGTCAATTGTTTTTTTTCTTTTCTCTTCTGTAGAATGGCCTCCTTTCTTCCCGCATAGACATCATTGGGGGATACGTTGTTCAATGCTTCATGCGGGGTAGCGTTATAGATTGCTATGGCCTCATCAATTGCCTTTTTGAGCTCATCGGGAGAGCAGTAAACCATAAGGCATAGCTTCTCCTTGATCCTCCGATTGAATCGCTCAATCTTCCCTCTGCCCTGAGGATGATATGGGGTGCCGAAGATATGTCTTATCCCATGGACGTCCAGATACCCGGCAAGGACCTTTGAGGCAAAGCCTGAGCCATTGTCTGTGTAAAGTTTCGGCATGGCGGCAACCAGATGCCCTTCTCTTCTGGCGTTCTCTATGCCCATCTCCATTATGTCCGATACGCTGAATCCTGTTTCATCAGGCCGTAAGTCATGAGCTATTATTTTTCGTGAGTAATCATCCTCAACAGGGATGAGCTTGTAGTATCCCCATCCTATGACAAAAAGGCTTGTTCCGTCACACTGCCAAAGTTCATCAGGATGAGCGGTCTTATGCCTCCACTGTTTCTCAGCCGGCATCTCCGGAAGTGGACGGGGAGCTATCAGGTTATTGTCCCTCAGTATCCGATAGACCGTTGATTCTGACACTGAGAAGACCTCTTCATCGCTGATCTTCACAGCCAGAAGCCTTGGAGAAAGCTCTGGAGTAAGGCGAGCAATTTCAAGCACCTGCTCGACCTCAACCGCTCTCAGTCGGTTCCATATACGTTTGGCTGAGGGTTTTGTCTTGGTAACGCCTTCTATCCCCTGTGACTGATAGGCCTTCCGCCAGGTGTAATAGGTAGACCTTGGTATATCCAGGTCTCTGAGCGCCTCACCCTTCTTGCCTTCCTGCTTCTCTATCTTCACGATCAGATCCTCTCTGCTCTTCCCATCCATCTTCCGGTACCAGCCTTCCGCTACGGATTCAGACTTTTTTTAAAAAGCTGCAGATGCAGGGCCTGTTCTCCTACCAGCTCTTTCAGCCTGCCGTTTTCTGACCGGAGTTCCTTGACTTCAATATTGTTTGCCTCTCTCAGGCTGTCACCCTTAAGGCGCGCCTTGCCTGCTTCCATGAAATCCTTGAGCCATGAATAGTAAAGGGCAGATGAAATGCCCTCTCTTCTACAGAGGTCTGAGATGGGTTGTTCCTTTCGGAATCCTTCAAGTACAATCCTGATCTTGTCTTCTGAGGAGAACTTCCTGCGGTTCTTAGTCCGAATTTCCCTGATGAGTTTTGCCGCGCTTCCCTGCGGTGCTCTTTCTTCCTGATCCACTTTCTGGGCGATTGCTGTTTCCATCCTCTTGTTCCTTTCTATGGCTATTTAAATTATAGCCACTTTTGCCCAGACCAGCTATCTAAATGCAAACTCCTTTAATGCTAACTTTGTCCAATCGTGGCTGAAGACGCACACCTTTGTAATGACATCCTTGAAAAATTGGGGGAAATCAGGTCATCAACAAACCTCTCTTCCTTAACTATAGAGGATGATAATGAACTTGATGCCATAATCTGTGTCCTTGCTGGTGCTGATTTCTTGGATGGGCTTGCTCTTAATCCAGAAAACGATAAATTGGCTGAGAAAGAAGGTTGGATTTGGGTTAGGGATAAAAATGGTTTCCCAATTCCGCCAGAGAAAAAACAAGTGTAATTTTTATTTGTTCACAGATATTGAAAGGGGAGACTCAATATGTCTAATATTAACAAGACAGTTTATATAAACTTTTTTGACAGTATAGACCCCATAAAAGTCAACAAGTTTATTAATTTTACAGTTGACGCAATTAAACAGCATGACCCGACTGAAATTTATTATTTCATTTCCTCTAGTGGTGGGGATGTTGATTCTGGATTTACTCTCTACAACTTTTTGGTTTCTTTGCAAAGTAAACTTGCGATCACCATGCACAACATTGGAACAATAGATTCTATTGCGAACGTTATTTTTATTGCTGGACAAAAAAGATACGCCGCCCCAAATGCTTCTTTTCTTTATCATGGAATTGTAATGAATTTTAATGCTGGTGGGTATGGCAGAGCAATTCTTAAAGAAAATCTTAGCCGACTTGATGGAATGGAAACAAGAATGGCAGATACTATCAGTAAAAATTCCAAACTAACAACAGAAGAACTTAAAGGATTCTTTCAACAGGGGGAGGGTAAAGACGTAAATTTTGCTCTAATTAAAGAAGTTATACATGAAATTAAAATTCCTGCTGTTCCTCCTGGATTTGTTCATTTGGCAATGTCTTTTGTATAAGGCTTATTGAAAAGGTGGGGTAACTGGAATAGGGGGATAAATGCAATATAGGTTTGACACTGGCAGGTATGCAGATGTCGCCAAATCCGTTCCTCGTCATGGTCATAAAGAGGACCGCTTTGTCCGCAGACCGGACACTTCCATCTAAGCCCCTTAGACTCGGTAACCCAAATATCTATTCGGTTTTTGGGCAAATCCAGATCAACTTTAACTACTCGCCAAGGATGCCTAATTCCCAGCAAAGCGGCATACAATTCCTTAATGTCTTCCATGCTGACCTCCAGGTTGGATCTTTTCTAGAGATCACAATTAACCTATATTATTGGCTTTGTCTATTAGTTCAGGCTTATTATATAAACCAGTTTTATCAATACGTTGGGGTCTCCAACTAAGACGACGGACCAGAAAGTTTAACTTGACAAGGCCCCAAATACATAATATTAATTAAATACAATTACATCCAATAGGAAATACGATTTAAATAGGAATTATTATGTTGCATAAAATCAGAATCGCAGAAGGCGAAAGGAGAGTTCGATGGTTGCCAGCAAAAGAAATTTTGGAGGAATGCTTCTCCCTTTTTTTGTTTTAGGAATATTTATATTGGCCGGTTCACTTGCGGCTATAGGCGCCGAAAAAACAGTCAAAATCGGATTTTTACATGATTTAACAGGTCCTTATGCCACCTATGGCGTTCCCATGCGGGATGCTATGAACTGGGCGCTGGAGGATATCAACAAGAAAGGATTCGAGGTGGCCGGACAGAAATATAAATTAGAGGTCATCACCTACGATAGCGCCAGCAAGCCCGAGGTGGAAGGGCCGGGATTGGTAAAGAAGGCCCTGTATTCCGATGAAGTTCCGCTCCTCTTCCTGGGTGGAACCGGGATCACGCGTGTGGCCTTAGGCCCGATCGAGGCCAGCAAAACGCCGACGATCATCATCCTGGCCGGCATGCTGAACGCCACCGAAAAGAGCCCGTACTTTTTCCGCATTCGGCCGGATGCTGCCCAGTGCGCCCCTCCGCTGGCCGATTTTTTTGTGAACGGCCTGAAGATCAAGAAGCTGGCCGTGATCGGTGCGGATACGGAGTTCGGCCGAGATTCAGTTAAAATGTGGAAAGGCATTACGGAAAAATCAGGGGGGACCATCATTCAGGAAAACTGGTATGTGCCCGGCCAGGTTCAGGATTTTTACCCGATCCTGAACAAAGTAAAAAGCTCGGGAGCCGAGGCGCTCTATGTTGCCGGGACCACTCAGCAGAATGCCCTGGTGTACAAGCAGGCCTTTGAAGTGGGCTTGAAAATTCCTCTTGGAGGATACACAGGAATGACCCCGGAGCAGGCCCGGGATTTGATTGGGGAAAAATACGAGCAGGTGCTGGTCAACGTATATGAATCCCGGGGTGTCGACCCTAGTCTCCTGCCCTCCAAAAAAGCCCATGACTGGAATGACGGGTTTAAGAAAAAATTTGGATACTATCCCGCGGACCTGACGATGTGGGCCTGGGATGCGCCTTATATGGTAGTCAAGGCCTTCCAGACTGCTGGCTCGGTAACGGACCGGGAAAAAATCCGGGCGGCCCTGGAGAAAACACCGATTATGAATTCTTATATTACGCCTTATGTCGATTTTGGACAGGGACATATTTTTGATAAGATGCGGCAGGCCTATTCACTCGCCGCGGTGCTGAAATGGAAAGGCAAGGGCTGGGCGGCCGAAAGATATTATTCGGTTGTTGGCGGTAACGTCAAAGAGGTGAAGGAGAAATAGTCTTCATTTGACCGACGACATCTGTCAGGGATCGATCTGATAGGTGATCTGGAAAGGAATGGTATGGCTCAAGCACTGGCCTCCGGGCTCGATTCGAGCCCCATATGGGAACCCTCCGATAACCTAAGCCCGAGATTGAAAAGGCTACTCAACGAATACTGGAGCTACGACACCCGGGATTATTTCCGGAATGAAGTAATCCCTTATACCACTGGCACCCCCTGGGACAGTGTTTACAGCCCTCACGAGCGAACCATTGTGCCGGAGTTCGTCGTAGGGCTTGACTCCGTCCAGGACACGCTTTTGGCTATGGCCCGGAAAGTGGATTTGCCTCAACATTTCTGGGAAGAACCGATCATCGTGCGTCACGCCTTATTCTTCGCTGAGGTCTTGGCGCGCCATCCCATTTTCATCTTAGAGGGAGAGATGATTGCCGGCGGCCATTTTGCCACCTCTTTTTCCAATTGCCTGAATGAAGAAGAAAGCAGAACATTCAGGGATAACGAGGAGGTTTTTTTCACTGGCGTGAAGCAGATGATCCGGGAAGGGGTTTTTAATTGCGGAGCCATCCAGGGGCATATCATCCCAGATCACCCTTCGATTCTGGCCGGCGGGTTTGCCGCCGTGGAGAGCAAGGCACGCCGGATTGCGGAAGAGGCTCTTGAAGGCCAGATGAAAGACCTGGCCCGGGCTGTGATCATCTGCTGCCAAGCGGTTAAAAAATTTTCTGAACGATATGCCCGTTTGGCGGAGCGTTTGGCTGCAAAAGAAGGGGATGAGCGGCGAAAGTGGGAACTCCTCACCATGGCGGCCAATTGCTGGCAGGTTCCCTACGGACCGGCACGGAATTATTACGAAGCCCTGCAGTCCCTCTGGTTCCAGCATATGCTGGTGCTGATGGCCGAATCCTATCCGGGACCAGGGGTATCCTATGGGCGCATGGATCAGTACCTCTGTCCCTACTATGAAAAAGATCTGAGGGCAGGGCAGATGACCCGTGAGGAGGCCAAAGAACTCTTAGCCTGCTTTGACATCAAGCACAATTATGCCTATGACCATTTCGGCACATCGGGGGGGCGACAGGGCATTACCGCCGGAGACGGCCAGCTCATTACCTTGGGCGGCATGGGGCCGGGCGGGAAGGACCTGACCAATGATCTGACCTATCTGATTTTGGAGGTTGCCGAAGAACTCAATTTATTGGAACCGAAAATCAACGTGCGTCTGCACGCCAACACGCCTAATGATTTCTTGGATTTCCTGCTGGGAATGGTCTCCCGGGCCCAGGGGGCGCCCTTTCTTTTAAATTTTGACAGCATGTCCATCCGCGCCTTGGAAAACGCCGGGATCTCCCACGAAGAGGCGGTGGATTACGGTGTTGTGGGTTGCCTGGAAAACACCTCCCAGGGCAACGATCGTTCGGGCACTGTGGACGTGAATATAAATTTAGCTAAGCCCCTGGAATGGATATTCTCTCGGGGGCAGGACTTGAAAACAGGCGCCCAGACCGGTCTGGATACGGGCGATCCGGCGGCCATGGCAACCTTCGACCAGTTCAAATCGGCTTATTTCCAGCAGGTCGCCCATCTGCTTCGTCTGGCCGTGGATCTTGAAAACCAGGCCGACGGGCTGCGGGGTCGGTATGAGCCCGTTCCTTATTTATCTTCATTGGTCCGCGGATGTTTGGAATCAGGACGGGACGTGACCCAGGGGGGCGCGGTCTATAATTTCATCACCGTGGAAGGAGTTGGGCTGGCCACGGTAGCGGATTCCCTTTGCGCGGTGAAAAAACTGGTATTCGAGGACGGCAAAATGTCCATGTCGGAATTGAGCCAGGCCATCCTGAACGATTTTGCCGGATACGAGAAACTGCGTCTGCGGCTTTTGAACCAGGCCCCAAAATTCGGCAACGATGATCCTGGGGCGGATGGCCTCGCCCGGGAGATCTCCCAGTTCTGGTCGCGGGAGATCTCCCGGTATCAAACGCCCTCGGGGCGCCATTACCGGGCCGGCTATCTGTCCTGGAATTATTTTATCTCCATGGGACAGAATATGGCCGCGACCCCTGACGGCCGCCGGAGCGGCGATTTTCTCTCTAACGGTGCAGGCCCCACCCAGGGCATGGACCACAAAGGCCCAACCGCCGCCTTCAAATCCGTTTCGGCCCTCGGGTTTGAAACGGTGGCCAACGGGGCTTCCTACACCCCGAGTTTCAGCCCGGCCTGCCTGCGGGATCAGGAGCATCGGGAGAAATTCCGAAATCTCTTGCGGGTCTATGAAAAGCTGGGTGGAACAGCCATGCAGATCAATATGTTCAATGCGGATATGCTCCGTGAGGCCCAGAGACATCCCGAAAAATATCAAAACCTTCTGGTCCGCGTCACCGGTTATAATGCTTATTTTACCATGATTGGCAAGGCCCTGCAGGATGAAATCATCGCCCGGACGGTTTTTCAATTTTGACGGCGGGGATATGAAACAGGGGCCTTCAGGAACCATCTTCAACTTTCAGCACTTTTCTACTGAGGACGGGCCGGGAATCCGCACCATGATGTTTATGAAGGGCTGCCCGCTGCGCTGCCAGTGGTGCCACAACCCGGAGGGGCTGCGTTTCCTCCCAGAAATCATCTGGTACGGAGAAAAATGCATCGGCTGTGATGATTGCATGAATACCTGCCCGCAGAAGGCCATCGTCAGGACGGAAGAAGGCCTGGTGACCGATGAAAGGCAGTGTACACTCTGCGGCGCCTGTTTGGATGCCTGCCCGGCCGGCGCGCGGGAAAGGGTGGGGCGGGTCTTATCCGTTTCAGAGGCCGTGGACGAACTGGAAAAAGACCGGCCTTTTTATGAGCAGTCTGGGGGCGGTATTACGGTGAGCGGCGGGGAACCGCTCAGCCAGCCGGGATTCGTCGGAAAGCTTCTGGCTGAGTGTAAGGCAGCCAAAATGCACACGGCCCTGGATACCACTGGCCTGGCTTCTTTTCAGGTATTGGAGTCCGTGGTCAAACACGCCGATCTGGTTTTGTTCGACCTGAAGCATGCCGACCCGGCGGCGCATAAGGCCTACTGCGGGGTCGATCCTCAGCCGATCTTTGAGAATCTCCAGAAGATCGGAAATGACGGACCGCCCCTCTGGATTCGAATTCCTGTTATCCCGGGAATCAATGACTCACCGGAAAACCTGAAAGCCTTGGCCGGGAAGATCAAGGACCTCTGCCGGGTCGAAAGGGTTGATCTTTTACCCTATCACTCGCTGGCCAGGGACAAATACCGCCGTTTCCGGATGAATTATTTATTAAAGGATCTCCAGGCGCCTTCGTCTCTGGAGATGGAGGGCCTGCGCCAGATTTTCCAAGAGATCGGGTTGCCCGTACATAACTGACTTAAAATCGAGGAAAAACGATGGCTAAGATGCCCCGACAGGTGATGGAAAAATTCAACAATCCCAGCGCCGTAAAATTTTTAGCGACCGTGGGGGAAGACGGCAGGCCCAATGTTGCCTATATCGCCTCCCTCCGCGCGACGGATGAAGAAACCTTGATTTATGCGGATACGATCGGCGTGAAGACCAAAAAGAATCTCAAGCCAGGCAGCCCTGTGGCCGCCAATGTGCTCCTGCGGGAGAAGTCTATTTCCTATCAGGTCAAGGGCACCTTTCTGGGTTTTCAAAAATCGGGTTCCTATTTTGAATTGTTGAACACACTGCCCGAGTTCAAATACAATACCTATTTTGGCGTCAGGGCCGCGGGTGTGATTCGCGTTGAGGAAGTTTATTCCGCTTCTGCCCCTCTTCCCGGCCGCCGGATCGTTCCCCCGGAGCCTTACATGGATTCCCGGGAAGAATAACCCTAGAAGAAAGGATAAAACGGCTTGTGCTTGCTTGGGCCTTTATCGATGGAATCGTCCTCGGATCGATCTATGTTTTGATCGCTCTGGGTTTAGTGATGATCTACGGGGTGTTAGAGATCCCCGATTTTTCGCAGGCGGGCCTGTATGCCCTGGCCGCCTATTTCACTTTCACGGGGACCCGGGTTCTGGGGTTTCCCTATCTTCTCGCTCTGTTCATTTCCATCGCCCTAATCATCGTCCTGGGTTTGGGTATTGAGCGGATCGCCTACCGCCCGCTGCAGAAAAAAGCCCCCGAGGCTCTCTTGATCGTGGCTCTGGGACTTTTGTTCATCCTGGACAATACGGCGCTGTTCGTCTGGGGGCATGAGCATAAATCCATAACAATCTCGGCCATTGCCGGACATAACCTGAGCTTCTGGGGAGGCTCCTTTTCCGCAGAGCGGGCCATCGTGATTCTCGTAAGTTTGGTTTTGATTGCCTGCCTGCATTTCTTTTTAATGCATACCAAGACGGGAGATGCCATCCGGGCGATTTTTCAGGACCGCGACGCCGCCGTATTAATGGGGATCAATATCGGCCATATCCGGGCCGCGACCTTCGCCGTCTCATGCATTCTCACGGCCATTGCCGGGTCCCTGATCGGGTCGGTTTTCAGCGTCTTTCCCAATATGGGAGATTACATTATCATCAAGGGATTCGGGGCCATCATCCTGGGGGGGATGGGGAGTGTGGCCGGCGCAGCAGTCGGGGGATTTATCATCGGGCTCGTCGAAAGTCTGGGGGCTACTTTTTTTTCCACGGCCTACAAGGACCTGTTTGCCTTTTCCGTCATTATTCTTGTGCTGCTCCTTAAACCTTCCGGCCTCTTCGGAACAAAGGAAAGAATCGGATGATTTTCGTAGAAAATAAAATTCAGCCCATCCCCATATTGTTGATCGTGGGGGTGTTCTTGGTTCTGCCCTTCTTGGTGAGCCTCTATGTTCTGCACATCCTAACCATGATCGGGATATGGGCTATGCTGATCCTCGGGCTAAACCTAATCGCATCCATGGGCTACATCTCCATTTGCCACGCAGCTTTCTACGGGATAGGCGCCTATACGGCCTCCCTGCTTACCCTCAAAGTGGGAACGCCGTTTGTTTTGAACCTGCTGGCCGGTACCGTTCTCGCCGGCGTCGCGAGTATCTTCATTGGGTACCCGGCCTTCCGTGTACGGGGCCATTACTTCGCCATAGCGACCCTGGCCTTCGGTCTGATTATCAGCCTGGTCCTCTATAACTGGGGCGTGGTTACCAACGGGGACCGGGGTCTGGCCGAGATCATTGGCCCGATTATGGACCCTAGGTACAGCTACTATTTCATTCTCATCGTGACGCTGGCCGTGATTTTTATTACGCATTCCATACTCTATTCGCGATTCGGACGGAAGCTCAGGGCCATTCGGGCAGATGAAAATCTGGCCTCTCAGATCGGGATCAATGTCCTCCGTACGAAGGTGACGGCCTTCGTAATCAGCGCGCTGATCGCCGGACTGGCTGGGGGAATGATGGCCCACTATGTCAATTATATTCATCCGGAGATTTTTTCATTTGCCAATTCTTTTTCCATGATCATGGGCATGATCGTGGGCGGGATCGGGACGACGCTCGGGGCCATTCTAGGGAGTGGAGTAGCCATGGGGCTACCGGAGATCCTCCGTTTTTCAGCGGATGCCCGCTATATCCTCATCGGGGTAGTACTCATCATCGTTATGCTTTTTTTACCCCAAGGGATCATCGGGTCGATTTACGAGCATCAAAAAAAAAGAAGGAAACTTGATTGATGCTGGATGTTCAGGGTCTGACAAAACATTTCGGCGGGGTGACCGCCGTGGAAGATCTTTCTTTTAAGCTGACCCCCGGGGAAATTCTGGGGCTGATCGGGCCGAACGGCGCGGGGAAAAGTACCGTATTTAATCTATTGACCGGTCTTTACCGGCCGGACAAAGGAGAGATCCGAATAGACGGAAAGAGCCTCGTGGGTCTTCCCGTGCACGAATACGCGCACCGAGGGATCGGGCGGACCTTCCAGGCCACAAGGTTGTTCTTTCCCCTTACCGTGAAGGAAAATATCCGGGTGGGCTACGAGGTTTTCCACGAGAAGGTGGGGGAGGCCGAGATTCGGCAATGCCTGAGCCTGGTAAATATCGAGGAGAAGGCCACCAAGGCCGTCGAAAACCTGACCTCGGCCGAACAGCGACGGCTGATGATCGCCCTGGCCATGTGTGCTTCTCCGCGGATTCTTCTCCTGGATGAGCCGACAGCCGGCATGATCGCGGAAGAAGTATCCGAAACCATCCAGATGATTCGCGACATCCTCGCTAAGGGAACTTCCATTCTGTTCATCGAACACAATATGCCCGCGGTGATGAACATCTGTGACCGGATTCTAGTTATCAATTCGGGGAAATTGATCGCCGAAGGAAATCCGGCAGAAATCCGAAGCAATCCCGCTGTCATTGAGGCCTATTTAGGGAAAGGCGATTTTCATCATGCTTGAGGTACGCGATTTAGACATTCACTACCGAAACGTCCAGGCGCTCTTCGGAGTCTCTCTGGATATTTTCGACCAAGAACTCGTTGTCGTCCTGGGCGCCAACGGGGCAGGGAAGACCACCCTTATGAAGGCAATCTCCGGGGTAAATATCCCCAGCCGCGGAACCATCATGATGCAGGGGACGTCAGTCGCCGGGGCGGTTCCCTCGGAAATTGTGAAGAAAGGGATCTGTCACTGTCCGGAAGGGCGAAAGGTCTTTCCTAAAATGACTGTGCTCAAGAACCTTTCCCTGGGCGCGTACACCCGGAAAGATCGCATGGGCGTCAGAGAAGATATGGAACGTATGATGGTGCTTTTCCCCATTCTTAAAGATCGAATCAACCAACTGGCTGGAAGCCTCAGCGGCGGGGAGCAGCAGATGCTGGCCATAGCCCGGGCGCTCATGGGCCGGCCGAAACTGCTTCTTTTGGATGAGCCTTCTATCGGGCTCGCGCCCATTTTGATCGAACGGGTGGCCGAGTATATCGAAAAGATCAACCGGGAGGGGGTGACGATCCTCCTGGTCGAACAGAATGCCCGCATGGCCCTTTCCATCGCCCATCGCTGCTATGTTCTCGAACGGGGCCGGGTCAAAATCGATGGCACTGCGCAAGAGCTCCTATCCCGCCCTGAGGTTATCGGGGCCTATCTGGGGGGTTAAGTAAAACCAATCAGTCAGGGGTCAATTCTTTCAAAATGACAAATATCTCCGAGAATAATGTGGGAAGATAATGTCCAGACCATTAAGAGTGGAATATCTGAAGGCTGCTGTAGGGGGCAGGTGCCGGGAGTTGGATTCTCACCCCTAGTGTCACGTCAACCATCAAAAGTCGGATAAAGACGAGATAGTTTTATTCTGGCATGCTCTGTTGTAAATTGCCAATTGATTTTTGCATTTTTGTTGTTTCGGAAATTTTGCCAAGCCATCGCCTCTTTTCTAACCAGTGTGATGTCATCGATTCTTCTGTTCAGGCACTGGCCGGTTAGCACGTTCAATTCGATCTCGGCCATAATGAGCCAGCTTCCATGCTTGGGTGTATATACAAACTCGAACCGGTCCCACAAGGCCCTGGCTTTGTCTGGAGGAAATACTTCGTAAAGAGATCCGGCATGATGCGTATTCAAATTGTCCATTACCAAGGTTATCTTTTCTGCGCTTTCGTATTGCTGGGCAATCTCTTCGATAAAACAGGCCCAGTCCTGTTTAGTCTTTCTTTCTGTGATTTTGACCAGGCGTTTCCCGGCCAAGGGTTCACAGGCCATAAAAATATTGCAAACCCCGCAACGCCGGTATTCATAATCGTGTTTAGCGGACTCTCCGGGTGTGACCGGGATCGGCACTTTAGTTTCAGCAATCAACTGTTTTGGAGATTCGTCCATGCATACCACTGGATAAATTGGATCCTGCGGACGCTTATAAACATCCAAAACCATTTCCATGTGCGCCACAAAGCTGCCGTTTTGCTCCGGTGGAATCACCCAGCCCTTGCGTTGCCAGGGTTTAATTTCGTTTTTTTTAATACACGACGTATCGCCTCATGAGAAATGTTGCTAATGTAGTTAAGCTCGACCATCTTATCCGCTAACAGTCGCAGAGACCACCTCGCGAAACCCGCGGGAGGTTCACCGCAACTCAAGGCAACCAGATGGGCTTCAAAATCCCCATCGGTCTTTTTAGCATTAATACGATTTCCTTTTCGGCCTTGGAGAGCCACATCCAAACCTCCCTCGACAAATCGTTTCTTTACTCGGTCAATTTTTCTCAGGCTGGTATTCAGCACCCGCGCGATCTCTTCGTTGGTCGAACGTTTGGTCTGAAATTCGCCCTCATCTGCCCCAAGCAAAATAAGTGCATCCAGAATCTTTTGGGTTTTGTGCTTGCCCTTATAAGCAATTTCGCTAAGCGTTACTCGTTCGTCTTTCGTAAGCGCCACGACGTATTTCTTCATAGCCAATCCTCCCCGGTTGATTATGAAGATAATATATCATACTTTTTACGACATAACAAGGTTGACATGACACTAGGCTTCCTGAATGGCCCCAGGATCAACGATCCCTCCTCGCCTATATATATATCCTTTCCCCTCCACATTTACGTCGGTGATAGTTCGGGCCGGTATCTTCTTTGGCCGTTTCACTATGCTGGTTAGTCAAGGAACCCATCGGACCCGGAATTGTCCAGGTGCTGTTGGTTTGAATCGATGGTCACGGCGGCCCATGGTGGGGGATCTGGTACAGCCACGAATTCGATTATAATAGAAAGGGTGTCTGGATCTCCACCATTTCGGAGAAATTCTTGTCTCGATTTTTTGACATCTTCATCAGTATAGCCATCCCACTGAGGAATAGGTGGATACCTCGATTGGCAGAACTGGCCCCGAACTTCTGATCAATGGATTCCAATAACCCCTTGAATAATTCCTCCTTGGTTGAACCGGCCAACGATTTTGGTTTTATCATTTCTTTCTACCTTCTATTAGGTGATAGCAACCGATGCTCGTAAAGCTCTTCGGCCCCTTAGCCGCTTAATGATTTCATCTTTGGCTTTTTCGTCAACCTCAGAGATAATTTGAAGCACTTCCTCCTGAAACGCAGCCACCTGTTCAACATCATGCAAAGTCCGAAGCATTTCAAGCTGAAGGTTCAATTGGTTCCGTACCTCGGCCATAGACTTCAGAGCCAATTCCCGAACAGTCTTGTATTGAAATTCTGAAAGGTTATTCTCCTGCATTGTTTTCATCATTTCATCAAGGATCAGATTGGCCTTCTGGTTGATTTTTGAAAGTTGTCCCGCTGCATCTAAATTATGTTTGACGACCCTATGAGCATTTTCCAGGACTACCGACTTGACGACGGCGATGTTCAATTCCTTCTTAACCTGGCTGATTGCCGCTTCACTAACTCCAAAGATTCTTGCGCATTCACGTTGAGTTTTACCTGCCATAAACATTCTATTTAACTTAATTTTATCTATTTTTCTTAAAGTCATTGCTTAAGTTCTCCTTAAGTTCTCCTTAAGTTCTCCTTAAAATCTCCTTAAGTTTCCTTAGGTTTCCTAAATTACTTAAGTTGGCTGCTTAAGTCTTATTCGGCCCCGGGACATTAATTCGGCATACTCGGGGTCGAATAGAGGCCCGGAGAC
>CAWIRY010000128.1:0-29581 GCA_963838485.1 uncultured delta proteobacterium
TGCCCTGTACCTTTGACTTTTAAGTTTATTGCTATCCTTGTCCTACTCCCCTCATCCGCATGGGACGCCGTTTTCATATTGGTGATAAGGTGATGCAAATCCGCAACAACTATGAAAAGGAAGTTTACAATGGGGATATCGGGCGGATTACGGAGATCGATTTGACGGATCAAACGCTGAAAGTGACTTATGAAGGAAAGATCGTTGATTATGATTTTGTCGAGATCGATGAGCTTGTCCTTTCTTATGCGGCGTCGATCCACAAGTATCAAGGGAGTGAATGTCCATGCGTGATCATTCCTGTGCATACGTCGCATTTCATGATGTCTTTAGGAATCTGCTTTATACGGGACTTACACGGGGGAAGAAACGGGTGATATTCGTCGGCACGAAAAAGGCGATTGCAATCGCCATTCGCAATGAACAAGTGTTAAAGCGCTTCACCGGTTTAAAGGAAGCGCTTTGTAACTTTTGATTTAGATTTTCCAAGTGTCTTTCAGGGCTTGTCGCTCATCTTTAAGAGCTGCCCGTCTTAGATCATTAATCTCAGCTTCCGCTAGGTCGCAAAATGCGGTACGGCCGAAATCCCCTTTGAATTTTGCACTGTTGGGGTCCACGAGGTCGGCGTTTGTTTTGCGCGCTTCAACATAGACACCATAAAGTTTGCCGAAAAGGGCGTGGGCGACGTTTGTTTGTCCTTTGGGGAGATCTCTTGGGTCGAGTTTTAATTTTTCCAGTGCGCCGAAGAAAAGCTGGATAGCTCGGCTATCAGAGCGATTGATGGCCATATCAACGAGCTCAAGCAGAGTTTCTACCTGGACGCGTTGGACGGCGCGCAATTTTTCCTCTGGAGTAGAGAGTCCTTCTGTTTGGAAGGCGTTCATTCCGTAGTTGTGATCAGATCGATTCACCTTCTGCGGTGTTTCATTGTTTTGGATGTGATAGAGGTGGAAATAGATCCTGTCGAGAATTTTTTGATTTTTGTATTCGTCGCCCATTATGGCACTTTCAAGTTCTTGAAAATGGGAGAGAGCCTCGAAAAATCCCTCTTCAGTCTTTGGCGAGAGGGCATCGATCGCTTTTTGCAACGAGACGACAAAAGGAACAATTCCCTCAAGCGTTAAAGGTGCTTGAACAGGATGATCTAAATCATCGGAAACCAGAGAAGAAGAGGATGAAGAGTGTGACGGTGCAGCTTCAGTTGGGGACTTCTTTGCGACTGCTTCTCTAAGCTCAGATTGGAGACAGACGGGAATGATTTCGGTGTGTACTGACTGAGCACTCTTTTCGCTCACGAGGTTAGAGAGGAATGTGGCAGCTTGAGGCAGGTTGCCGAAAACGACCTGATACGGGCGTCCGTTTCTTTCTTTATCGCCGCTGGGGACAAATAGAAATCTCCCCCTCGGAATGAAACATCAATGCAAAGTGTTGTGAACCCAGTGTGACAATCGCGCCGATCGACTTAAGACCAGTGGTTCTCGCCAGTTCAATAAGAAACTCGCAATGCATGAGTGCTCCTTGAGGGTCTTTAAGACTCACAGCGGGAGTTAGCATCGATTTTGGGATTGTAAGAGTGGAGAAGTCGCTATATGATGCTTCAAATTTAATAAGATCTTCAAGCAGGATACTCTCTGGAAGACATCCCGGTGGCCAACTTAAGAGAAACTGTGCTGTTAATTGATGGCTTTGCTCGATCACCGAGTAAGGAGCAAAGCTTCCTCTTCTGGCAGTTGCCTTATCGAAATAGCATTTGACCATTGCTATGCTAGACATCGCTTTGCAAGCCTCAATGTCCTGCAAGCCTTCATAATGTTCATCTGGATTTGAAACTCCATGAGCAACAGTCATCTGCGGTTCGATGCTTAAAAGTCTTAAGTTGATCTCTTTTAACTTATTTTTGACTGTGGGCCAAGCTGGGTTTGAGGTTGCAAACATTGGGTTCTTCCAAAAATGCAATCACATCGCGATACTTTTCGAGTTTGCAGCGGGCTTGGTATAATTGTTCTGGCGTTAATTTGTCGTTAAGTCGGCCCAATTTCGCAAGTTTTTCATATAACGCTTCTAGACGGGGATCGACACTTTTAGATTTACTCGTTAAAAATTCGATGACTCTGTCGGTAAATTGAAGCTTTCTTTGGATTTTTTGTAGAATTTGTTCGATGTCTGGCCGGGTGACTTCATCCACTTTGGATATGAGAGAGGAAAGGACTCCGTATTTCGCTTTATTGACTGCCACTTGGACGATTGCTGCACTTACGTCATTAGCATTGTCTCTTTTGACATCTTCACTGAGAAGGATTGATTGACGTAATACAGCGCCAGTTAAATTAATATTTGAAGTCATTATTATACCCATTGTTTAATTTTTATTATGTATTATTATACTATAATAAAAGTTGCTTTACTTGAAGTGCCAGCGCCCCTGAAAGTCGTTCGTCACGCGCTTTATGGTTTGGTGAAGCTTGCGCTGAAGTCGGCGTGCCGAGTCCGTCAGAGGCGCAGACGAAGGCGCCTTCCAATCGGTCTCGTAAAACCTATACACGCGCCCCAGAAACCGCTGAATGCCTTCGATCCCCGATTCCTGCCAATCGAGGTCACGGTCGGGAGGAGCGGCGAACAATACGTAGAGGCGCGCGCTGTCGGCGCCATATCGGGCGACCATTTCATCCGGTGGAACGACGTTCCCGCGGCTCTTGGACATCGGCCGCGCCCTGGTAGGTAACCATCCCTTGCCGATGTTGATGTTCAAGTCCTTCATCAGGTCTAAGTATTCCAGGTATTGGGCGGTGATAACGGCGATAGGGATATCGTAGATATCCATTTCGTTCTTCCTGATCAAGTGGACCAGGAGGTCCATAGGCCCTTCAAAGATGTCGAGTTTAACGTTGTAGTCCATCTTAAGTGACGAGTGACGAGTGACGAGTGACGAGTTTAAAGAGATCATGGTTCCCTTTAAAACTCGGAACTTGAAACTCCCAGCCAATTCCACAATCCGCAATCCGCAATTTAAAATCCAATGGCCTGCCTGACTTCTTCCATGGTTTTTTGGGCGAAGGCCCTGGCCCGTTCATTGCCGGCCTCTAAGATCGATCGAACCTCCGGGAGATTTTGGGTTAAATAATCCCTTTTATCCCTGATCGGTTTCAAGGCTTCCAGAATCCGATCGATCAGCCATTTCTTGCAATCCACACAGCCGATTCCGGCCCGCCGGCATTCCCGATCAATCTCTTCGATCCGGGCATCCGAAGAATAGATTTTATGGAGCGGGAACAGGTTACAGACCTCGGGGCTGCCGGGGTCGCTGCGTTTGGCCCGTTGAGGATCGGTAACCATCTGGGATAGTTTTTGGCGAACCGCTTCCAGGGAGTCGGAAAGAAAGACGGCATTGGCATAACTCTTGCTCATCTTCCGTCCGTCGAGTCCCAATAATTTGGAGGTTTCCGTCAGCAGTACCTCCGGAACGGGAAAGACCTCCCCATACAGAAAATTGAACCTCCGGGCTATCTCCCGGGTCAATTCCACATGGGGGGCCTGGTCAATGCCGACCGGCACGGCATGGGCCTTGTACATCATGATATCAGCGGCCTGCAAGACCGGGTAACCGATAAACCCGTAGGTCCCGATGTCTTTGCTTTCTAACTCCTGTTGTTGTTCCTTATAGGTCGGATTTCGCTCCAGCCAACTCAAAGGGGTAATCATGGAGAGGATCAAATGGAGCTCGGCGTGTTCCTTGACGGCCGATTGAAGAAAAAAGGTGCAGACCTCGGGGTCCAACCCGACGCTGATCCAGTCAATGACCATTTCCAGGATGTATTCATGGATGGTCTTGGGCTCTTTGTATTCGGTGGTCAAGGCATGCCAGTCGGCAATAAAGAAAAAGCACTGATACTCTTTTTGCAGTTCCTTCCAATTCATTAAGGCCCCGTGCAGATTGCCGAGGTGTAATTTCCCGGTAGGGCGCATACCGCTTAGAATCCGTTTTCGTTCCATTAAAAAAAACGTCCTCCTTGTAGTGCTTTTGTTAAGGTGTTAAACCGTCCGGCCATAGAGGTACCACAGACCATGAAAATCCCCCCTCCCTCACCCTCCCCCTCGGAGGGGGGAGGGAAGGGTGGGGGTGACAAAGTTATTTTCTACACCCTCAGGCCCGCTACGAGCGAAACGAGACATGAAAATCGTTTCTCCAAAACTCCGAACTCTTAACCCCGAACTTTATTTTTGCCTTAGACCTAGATCGACCCCCCCAAAAACAATTGAATAAAAAAATAAATGATGGGGACGATAAACCAATCCAGGACATGGGTGACCAATAATCCGATGACGATGAAAAACCCGTAGGGTTCCAATTTACTGTATTTATAGGCGGCCTGTAAAGGAAGCAAGCCGACCATGACCCTCCCTCCGTCCAGAGGGGGGATGGGGATGAGATTGAATATAGCCAGGGCCACGTTGATCACTACGCCATATCGGAGCATCAGGATCAACGGCTGAAGGATAATGCTTAAATAAGGCCATTCCCAAAGGGGAGAGGCGGACATTAAAAAACGATGTATGACGGAAAAGCCCAATGCCAGCAGCAGATTGGTAACCGCTCCGGCCAGGGCCACCCAAACCATGTCCTTCTTGGGATTTCTCAGATTATGGAAGTTGACCGGCACTGGCTTGGCATAGCCGAATAGAAAAGGGGCGTGGGACAAAATAAGATACCCGGGATCAGGATGGAACCGAAAGGGTCGATGTGGGCCAACGGATTTAAGGTCAGACGGCCGGACAACCGGGCTGTAGAATCGCCGAATTTATTGGCCACCCAGCCGTGGGCCACTTCATGTAAAATAACCCCCAGAAGGAGGGGCAGGGCCATGATGCTGATTTGTTGGATAATGGAACTCATATTTTTTGGGCTTTCTCCTTAATTTCTTCATGGGGCACAAAATGCTTTTTAACATAGGCTATTTCATCCTCATGGGTCAATACTTTTCCGTTGATCCGCGCTTCCAAGAGGTCCGATAAGATGACTTTATAACGAGGTCCCGGGGCCAACCCCAGGCTTTTCAGGTCATCTCCGCCTACGGATATCCCGATGGATTTTAATTGGGTAAAATAAAGGGAAATGGTTTTACGGACCCCTTCCTGGTTGGTCTTAGCCATCAAAAAAAGCAGGACTTCGTTAGGAAGGGGCGAAAGGAGTTTAACAATTTCACTCCGGGATAAATGGGAATTTTTTTGGAGGGCCGCAAGGGCCTTTTCTCCTTCCCCCCGGCATAGGGTCATGATTTCAAAGGCCCTTTTCGATAACCCCAGGCGTTGACGCAATTCACTGATCTGGGTTATTGGCTGGGTCAGGGCCAGGAAATAGACCAGCCATTTTTCATAGGGCTCATTGAGATAGAGGAGGTCAAACCAGGAAAGGACCGTTTTTATTTCTCCGAAGAGGAGTTCTCCTTTTTGGGTAAGGGTCAATTCCGGCTGAACGGCCTGGAGGAGTTTCAGGTCAATCAGCCTTTTTATGACGGGCAGAGGGTTTTCCTCATTGAGGATCAACTGGAGTTCGGTGAAAACCCTCTTGGGGGCCAGCTTTTCTATGCCGCCGATGCGAATGGCGTTTTCAATCAGGTTGACGGTTAATTTCCCTATCTTGAACCCGAAACGTTGTTCGAAACGGGCGGCCCGAAAGGCCCTGGTCGGGTCTTCGACAAAGCTCAGGTTGTGAAGGACTCGTATAGCCTTTTCTTTTAAATCTTTTTGGGCCCCGAAAAAATCGATCAGGAGTCCATAATGACGGCTGTTCAGCTTAACAGCCAGGGTGTTTATGGTAAAGTCTCGCCGGTAGAGGTCCATTTTAATGGAACTGAGCTCGACGACCGGAAGGGAGGCCGGCGATTCATAATACTCCGAGCGGGCCGTAGCGACATCCACTTTAAAACCGTCGGGAAAGATGAGGACCGCGGTCTTAAATTTTGTGTGGTAGCGGATTCGAACCGGAACCTTTTTGGCATATTCCTGGGCGAATCGAATCCCATCCCCTTCGATGACGATGTCGATGTCTAAGTTGTCGAACTTCAAAAAGAGGTCTCGGATGAATCCTCCGATGGCATAGGCATTATAACCGAGGTCGTCGGCCACCTCTCCCAGAGATTTAAGCAGCTCGATGATGCGTTGGGGCAGCCTCTCTTCCAGCAGATAGGCAATGTTTTTTTTGCGGACAAAATGGGGGGCTTTGCGGGAGTCATAGAGGTATTCGGTCATGGAAGGGCCGGTCATCAGGATATTGAGCAGGTCGGTGCGAGTGATGACCCCGACGACTTTCCCTTGTTTGACTACCGGAAGGACCCTTTGTTTGTTTTCGATGATCAATTCCTGGATTTGAAACAAAGTAGCCTCGGGACTGACGGTCGAGAGTTCGGTGGTCATATATTCCCGGACCGCTAATCCCTTGAGTCCGTGAAAAATGGCCTTTTCGATCACCTGCCTGGTGATCATACCCAAGAGTTTTTCATTATCCAGGACCAAAAGGACATTGATGTTATAACGGGTCAACAGCTCGTTGGCATGTTCGATCGTTTCCTGGGGAGGGATCGATTTGACCGGAAAGGTCATCATGTCCCGGGCCTTCCTTTGGGGGTTGATCCGGCGCTTAAGCTGCGAGATCAGGGTTTCTTCCACCTGGACCAGGGTCTGATCCTTGACCGTGGCCGAAGCGGCAAAGGCATGTCCCCCACCGCCGAAGGCCAAAAGGATTTCTCCGACATTAATTTCCCGAATACGACTCCGGGCGACCAGATAAATGCGATCTTCCATCCGGGCCAGGGCAAAAAGGCAGTTCAAGTTTTCCATTTCCATCATTTTATGGACCAGGACGGCAAAATCCCCGACATAGGTATCTGTGGAGGCCTTGGCGATGACGATCTCAAGATTATTGATCCTTTGCCGGGTAGCCGATTCTAAGAGCTGATTCAACAAAGAAACCTGTTCGACGGTCAACTCCCGGGTCAGCAAATCGGAAATCAGGTTCAGGTTGGCCCCTTGTTGAAGAAGGTAAGCGGCGGCCAGGAAATCCTCATGGGTGGTGGAAGCAAAGGTGAAGGACCCGGTATCTTCATAGATGCCCAAGGCCATGACCGTGGCTTCGTCCGAGGTCAGAGGAATTTTTTTCTCTTTTAAGAGTTGGGTCATCATGGTCATCGTGGCCCCCACCGGTCGAACAATTTCCAAAGTCCCTTTGATGTCGTTTTCGGCAGGAGGATGATGGTCATAGATATGGATCTCCAGATCCGGACGATCCAGGATTTCTGCAAATCGGCCGATACGATCGGGCTGCCTGGTATCCACTAATATGAGTCGATCGATCCGTTCCAGCGGCACCTGTTTTATTTTGGTAAAATTATACATGTAGACCGTGGACTCAAGAAAAAAGTTGCGCAGGTTCTGCTCTTGGGAGCCGGGGAAGACCAGCCAAGCCTCCGGATAGAGTTTTTTGGCGGCCATCATGGAAGCCAATCCATCAAAGTCGGTATTGAGATGGGTGGTGATGACCTCGATACCTTTCGCTTCCCCGTGCTCGGCTGGGTTTCCTGCGTGAGAGGGTTCCATCAAAAAATCAGGCCCGGGGATGATATCTCCGATAGGCTTCTCGGAGGTGTTCGGAGGTTACCAGGGTATAGATCTGGGTGGTGGAAATATCGGCATGGCCCAGCATGGTTTGAATGGAACGAAGATCAGCTCCGCCCTCCAACAGATGGGTGGCAAAGGTATGTCTCAGAGTATGAGGAGAAATTTTTTTGGTGATACCCGCCTGGCGGCCGTAATCGCGGAGGATCTTCCAAAATCCCTGCCGGGATAATCGCCCCCCCCGACTGTTCACAAAGACCCAGGGCGCAAGTCGGTCCTTGAGCAGGAGATTCCGGCCTTTTTGGAGGTATTCTTGGGAGATGGCTTGAAGCGGTTTTTCCAATGGGGACCAGCCGTTCTTTGGACCCCTTGCCCATGGTGCAAAGGAGATGGGCTTCCAATTCCAATTGATCAAGGGTCAATGAGATCAGTTCGGAGACCCGCAGACCCGTGGCATAAAGGACCTCAAGCAGGGCGATATCCCTTAAGCCACGGGGCGAACCGGGCTTTGGCTGATGAAGCAGGGTTTCTACCTCCATCTCCGAGAGGGTTTTGGGTAGGCTTCGTTTGGGCTTGGGGCCTTGCAGGGGCAAGGCCGGATTGTCCTTCCGCAGGGATTCTTCCTGCATAAACCGGTAAAAGGATTTGATGGCCGAAAGGGTCCGGGCCTGGGTACGACTGGAGAGCTTTCTGGTCTTCAGAGATCCCAGGTACTCATAAAGGGTCTCCGGATGGGTTTGGGAGAGATCGGTAATGCCCCTCGCTTCTAAAAACCGAAAGTAATAAATCAAATCACGGCTGTAAGCCTCCAAGGTATTTGAAGAAAGGCCCTTTTCAACCAATAGAAAATTTAAGAATTGGTCCAGAATCAAATCATTCATAAAAAAAATATACCAGAACTCCCCCTGTCTGTCAAGAAAAGGGGAAATTTCTATGGGTTAGAATATCTGATTCATCGGTTAGGCCCATCGGTATTAACAACGATCATTAGGGCCTCCTTCTTGATTCCTTTTCTCAATTTCCGTTGACTTTAACTCCATTGTATTTATAATTGTAACTACAATGCGATTTGAATGGGATGAGAACAAGAACAGTAAGAACCTTCAAAAACATGGGTTCGATTTTAGCGATGCCTGGCAGTTGTTTGAAAATCCCTTGCTCGTTAAACCGGATATCCGCAAAGAGTATGGTGAAGACCGATGGACAGGTATAGGCAGGATGACCAATGGCATTACAGTTGTTCTTGTTTTTGCGAAGAGAGATACTGAAACAATTCGCATCATATCCATGAGAAAGGCGTCCAAAAAGGAGCGCAGGAATTATGAAAAAAACATCCAAAACCGATTGGGCAAGAATTAAGTCTATGAAAGACAAAGATATCGACTATTCCGATATCCCGGAGTTGAATGATGATTTTTTTGATGAGGCTGTAATATGGCCGGGGAAGAAAAAACAGATCACCATCCGTCTGGACCCCGACATAGTGGATTTTTATAAGAAAGAAGGCCGGGGATATCAAAGTAGAATTAATAAAGTTCTTCGCAGATATATGGAAGTCCGTTATCGCAGAGAGAAGAACCTCTGATATTTTTTTCAACAAATCAGGTATATTTTCTTTAGAGACATAAGATCGGAATAAGGCAAGGGTAATCAAGAGAGCGGAATTAACGAAGGATGATAATTTAACGGGTAGGGCATGGCGAGGGTTATGCCTGATCACTTGACTTGATGATCTTTTTGTTGCGGTGTGAAGGCACTCAAAGCTCTAGATTTGAGAATCAGATAATCATGTAGACCAAATTTAAGGAGGAGACCTATGGATTTTGAAACTATTCTGTTTAAAAAAGAGGGCGGTCGGGGAATCGTTATTTTTAACCGGCCGGACAAGCTCAATGCCTTAAACCGAAAAGTCTTTGAAGAGTTGACTCTTATTTTTCAAGAGATGGAAAAGGATCCGGAAATCAAAGTAGTGATTTTAACCGGAGGGGTTGATTTATTCGGGGCCGGGGCGGATATCCAGATGCTTTCCAATCTGAAGTCGAGCGCCGAATGCTACGTCTTCACCGGCGAAAACAATGCCTATCCGATACTGGAAAATCTGGGAAAGCCGACGGTGGCCTCTATCGGAGGATTCTGCTTGGGAGGCATGCTGGAATTAGCCCTTTGCTGCGATTTTCGGATTGCCGCGGATAATGCCAAGTTCGGTCTGCCGGAAGTCAAGCTGGGTGTTCTTCCCGGGGGGGGAGGTACCCAAAGACTTCCCCGGCTGATCGGGATGACCAAGGCCAAGGAACTGGTTTTTCTGGGGGATTTCATTGACGGCCAGGAGGCCTATCGATTGGGGCTGGTGAACATGGTGGTCCCTAAGGATCAACTGGAGGCGGAAACGGAAAAATTCACCAAACGCCTGATGAGTCGGCCTCCCTTTGGATTGCAGGTCATCAAGGGGGTTATGAATGCCGGGATAAACACCTCCCTGAAAGAAGGATTGGAAATCGAACGGCAGGGATTTACCATCCTGTTTTCCACGGAAGACAAGAAAGAAGGAATGGCCGCCTTCATAGAAAAACGGAAACCTGAATTTACGGGGCGGTAGTCGAACCCTTTTGGTCTGAATAATTCGACACCCCCTGATGGCAAACATTTTTCAGGAGGTGTCGGACATCCCGTCGGGGCCAGCGCCTTGCGCATTACCATGACCTTGATGTACGAGTTGATGAGGCGAGTCGGTGGTTACGGGGTGGCGGCCATTTGCGGCGGTTTGGCTCAGGGGGAAGGGATCGTCATAAAGCAAGACTGATGTCAGTCCAAAGAAATACGGCGGGCGTTGTTTTCCGGGAAGGGATACTCCATGTGTTTGGCGGTGGCCCTGGCGACCGCCTCGCCAAAGCAGCGCAAGACCACTTTGAGCGCCATGTCGATACCCGCCGAAATCCCCGCGGAAGTGATGAGGTTCCCTTCTTCGACAACATGAAGCTTTTTTTCGACGACGGTCTTCGGAAACAGCTCCTGCATCCAATCGAGAGAACGCCAGTGGGTCGTGGCATGTCTGCCTTCGAGTAGACCGGCCCGGCCGAGTATCAATGAGCCCGTACAGATCGAGGTCAGTATTTCAAGTTGCCTTGAACGATCGAAAATCCATTTGAGAAGGCGGGCATTATTCATTTCCTTTCGGGTTCCCCAGCCGCCCGGCACCACCAGGATGTCAACCCCCGGACAATTCCTGAGGTCATAGTCCGGCAGGACTTTCAGACCCCCGGAGGCGACTACAGTTCCCTTCTTTTCAGCTACCAGGAAGACGTTAAAAGGCGACGGTTCCTCTCGCCGTTTGTCTTCGTCCAAACGCGTAGTCGAGAAGACCTCAAAGGGACCGCAAAAGTCGAGTACCTCGACGTCTTCGAAAATCAGGATGCCGACTTGTTTTCGGTCCATAAGCTAACCCCCGGCTCACTTTACATCCAGAATTACTGGGCAGAATTACTGCCAGAATTACCACCAGACTCACCGTCTATGAACGGTGTCCCGACTTCGAGAATAGTTAAACATAAAAATAGATTGCAAAAACTTATAGTTATGTAAGTTTATAGTATGGCGATTGGGGAAAGTCAAGAAGTAAAAAGGGGCTTGCCCCAGAGAAGGCGATAATCGTCCCAGAAAATAATCCCAGAAAATAATCCTTGACATTGGTTTTTGATTATTTATAAGATGTCGCCGGTCGACAGTCTACACAAAGGATAACGGTGTGGCCTCTCCGAGCAAGAAAAGAGAATTCAGCCCGCAATATTCTCAGCCCCTGGTGGAGCAGATCACCGAATTTTTGACCCACGCTATCATGGACGGTCAATTCGAAAGCGGGGGACGGTTGATCGAAACGGAGCTGCAACGGCAGTTTGGGGTCAGCCGTTCGCCCATCCGGGAATCCTTTCGGATTTTGGAAAAAAATGGCTTGGTCGGCAGTATTCCCCGGAAAGGGACTTTTGTCCGCAAGATCACCCAGAAGGATATCGAAGAAAATTTTCCGATTCGCGCCAATCTGGAAAGTCTGGCCGCCCGGCTGGCCCTTCCTCATCTTAATGCCCAGGATATGGAGAAGATGGAGTCGGCCTTTTCCAGGATGAAAGAAGCGGCCAAGAACAATGATTTTAAGTCTTACCTTAAATACCACACCCAATATCACGACATTTTTATTCGCGCCAGCAGAAACGACACCCTGATCGAAATCTTGGAAAATCTGCGGCACCAGGCCATCTGGTTCCGGTATTCCTATCTGTATGTCCAGGAGGCCTTTGACTATGCCGTCAAGGTCCATCGGAATATTTTGGACTTTTTTATAAAAAAGGACGCCGATCGTCTGGAGACTCTGGTCAAGGAACATATCCTGATCGCCCTGGACCGGTTTATCCAATTTTTGGAATCCCAAAAATAAAAGAAGTTTTTAAAGTGAGAGGAAACACCATTAGCCACATAGGAAAAAATGATAACCCAATATGTGGGGATCGGTTTTTACCGCATCGGCGTCAAATGGGGATGGATCACCCTGGTCAGACGTCCATTTTTTAAAAAATTTGAAAACATCTTGACCCTAATTTTCTTATTGATCGGGGCCGTCACCCTCTACACTTTTTATACATTGGCCATATAGTAACAACTAAGTCATTAAGGCATTGAGTAATTAAGTAATTAACCCAATGACTCAAGGAACCCTATAAACTCAACAAACACGTTAAACCAACTTAGGGAGTAATTGTCTTGGAAACCTATTATACCGATGTGCTTTGTATTGGGGCCGGCTTGGCCGGAGAACGGGTGGCCGTGGAAGCGGCCTCGCAGGGATTTAAAAGCCTTTGTCTGAGTATCGTTCCTCCCAGACAATCTCATTCCTCAGCCGCCCAGGGAGGAATGCAGGCCGCTTTGGGAAATTGTGTCATGGCCGAAGGCGATTGTCCGGATAGTCATTTCGTCGATACCGTGAAGGGTGCCGACTGGGGCTGCGATCAGGAGGTGGCCCGACTTTACGCCGAAGAGGCCCCCATCGCCGTGCGTGAAATGGCCTTTTGGGGAGTACCCTGGAACCGGATCGTCGGCGGGAGAAGCACCTATTATAAGGGCGGAAAAGAATATGAAAAGGTTGAGCCGAAAGAAAATGAAGGGCTCATAACGGGCCGGGAATTCGGCGGGATTTCCAAGTGGCGGGCCTGTTACACCTCCGACGGTACGGGCCATACCCTCCTATATGCTATGGATAATGCCTGCGTTCAAAAAGGTGTGCCGGTTCATGACCGGGTCGAGGCCATAGCCTTGATCCATGACGGGGTTAACTGTTTCGGCGCCGTGGTCCGCTGCTTAAAGACCGGCCAACTTCGCCTTTACTTAGCCAAGGCCACGGTGATCGCCACCGGGGGCTACGGCCGCCTCTATCGGGAGACGACCAATGCCGTGATTAATGAAGGCAACGGGGCCATCATGGCCCTGGATACCGGCATCGTTCCCCTGGGAAACATGGAAGCCGTTCAATTTCATCCCACCGGTGTTGTGCCCCCCAACATTCTGGTCACCGAAGGCTGCCGGGGGGATGGGGGCACTTTAAAGGATGTTAATGAAGAGCGGTTTATGCCCATATATGAACCGGTCAAACAGGAATTGGCCTCCCGGGATGTGGTCTCCAGGTGGATGACCCATCATATCCGGAAAGGACTGGGTGTCAAAAGTCCTTACGGGGATCACTTATGGTTAGACATCCGCCATCTGGGCCGGGCCCATATCAATTCCCACCTTCGGGAGGTGGATGAGATCTGTAAAAAGTTTTTAGGCATTGATCCGGCGGAGAAGATGATCCCGGTCCGGCCGGCCCAGCATTACAGCATGGGCGGGATCCGGGTGAACAAGTTTGGAGAGGCCTATGGGCTGAAAGGTCTTTTTGTCGCCGGAGAAGCCGGTTGCTGGGACCTGCACGGCTTTAACCGGTTGGCCGGGAATTCCCTGGGGGAGACCATTGTCACCGGAAGGATCGTCGGTAAAAAGGTGGTTTCCTTCCTGGAAGGAAACGAGGTTCATCTCAACACTCAGGTGATCAGGGACGCTCATAAAAAAGAGGAAGAGCGTATCCAAAAAATCATCCAAGGTCAAAACGGCCGGGAAAAGGTCTTTGCCCTCCGTAAGATCCTTCAGGATGAGATGATGGATCGGGTGTCTATCTTCCGCAACGGCCCAGACCTTCAAAAGGCGGTGGATAAACTCCAGGATCTCTATGAGCGGTCCGACCGGATTGGACTTCATTCCAGCGACACGGGGGTGAATCCGGAGCTGGCCCTGGCTATACGTTTTAAGGGTATGGTCCGTCTGGCCCTTTGTGTGGCTTATGGGGCCTTGAGCCGCACGGAAAGCAGGGGCTGCCATGCCCGAGAGGACTATCCGGAAAGGAATGATCGGGATTGGCTGAAAAGGACCCTGGCGACCTGGAGGGAAGGAGAAGCCATGCCTCTGTTGTCTTATGAACCCAACTCGAAAGTCTGGGAACTGCCGCCGAGCGACCGGGGGTACGGTTTGACTAAAATCATTTGCTCCGAAGATCCGTTCGTTTGCGGTCTTAAGACGGCGGAGCCGGACGTTGAATTTAATGAATGATAGTCAGATGATGCATTCGTAAAAAGTCGTCATTCCCGCGCAGGGGGAATCCAAGCATGGCAACCCAATTTTAAAAACAGGATTCCCGTTCCCAGATTAAGATATTCGGGGACAAGCTTTACGAATGACGAAATTGAGATCTCCAGGACTTTTTGCGGGACTATCACAGCGAATAAGTGAGGATAACTTAATGGCCAGAAAACTCTCCTTCCATGTCTTTCGCTATCATCCGGAAGATCCCGAATCCCACCCCCATCTCGACACCTTCCAATTGGAAGAAACGGAAGGCATGACCCTGTTTATCGTTCTTAATCGGATTCAAGAAGAGCAGGATCCTACCTTGCAATTTGATTTTTGCTGCCGGGCCGGGATGTGCGGCTCCTGCGCCATCCTCATCAACGGCCGGCCGGATCTGGCCTGCCATACCAAGACCAAGGACCTGCCGGAAGAAATTACCTTGCTACCCCTGCCGGTCTTTAATTTAGTGGGAGACCTGTCGGTGGATAAAGGCAGTTGGTTTCGGGAAATGAACGAAAAAATCGAATCCTGGATCCATACCGATAAAGCCTTCGATCCTACGGCCCTGGAAGAGCGCATGGCCAACCAAACGGCTGTTGAGATCTATGAGCTGGAAAGATGCATCGAATGCGGATGCTGTGTGGCCGCCTGCGGGACGGCCAATATGCGTCCCGATTTCCTGGGGGCCGTGGCCTTGAACCGGATCGCCCGCTTTATGGTCGATCCTCGAGATCATCGGAGCCAACAGGACTATTTTGAGGTCGTGGGTACGGACGAGGGGATTTTCGGCTGTATGGGCCTGCTGGGTTGTGAAGACGTTTGCCCCAAGAATCTGCCTCTTCAGGATCAATTAGGGATGATGCGCCGCAAAATGGGTTGGTCGGCGATCAAGGGGCTGTTTGTGCGGGAATAAAGCTCGGAGTTCAGAGTTCGGAGTTCAGAGAAGTTTTCGGTTTAGGAGTTAAATTTACGACATATGGTTAATTCTTAAACCTTGAGCCTTGAACCTATTTTCATGTTCCGTGGAGCCTGCCGCTGACATGAGCTAATCAACAAGCAGGAAGAGGAGTTCAATCATGATGGAACGTTTAAGACGGACCTTGCTCTTTATCCCTGGCGGCAATGAGAAGGTCTTGAACAAAGGGCTGGGCCTGGAGGTGGACGGTTTGATCCTTGACCTGGAAGATTCCGTCTCGCCGGATAAAAAAGAGACCGCCCGACAAGCCGTGACCAAGGCCCTTCTGACGGCCGAATTCGGACGGAAGGAAAAAGTGGTTCGGGTCAACGCCCTTTCGACCGATTATGGGCGTGATGATCTGGAACAAGTCCTTCGGGGGAGGCCGGATACTCTCCTGGTGCCTAAGGTGGATCGGGCTGAGGATATCAAGGCCTATGACCAACGAATGACCGAGACTGAAGAAAAAGAAGGTTTCCCGCCGGGAAGGATCGGATTGATTGCCCTGATCGAATCAGCCTGGGGGATCGTTAATATTGAATCCATCGCCCTGGCCAGTTCCAGGATGACCGGGTTGCTCTTCGGAGCAGCCGACTTTACCCGCGATACCCATGGGCAGATTACCGCCGATCGTCAGGAACTGCTTTACCCCATGATGCGTATTCTCTTAGCCGCCCGGATTGCCGGAATTGATGCCCTGGATACCCCTTATTTCGACATCAAAGACCCAGAGGGACTGGAACGGCATGTTCTCCAGGCCAAGGCCATGGGTTATGACGGCAAGGCCCTGATCCACCCCGGCCAGGTTGAAATCGTCAATCGGATCTTTACCCCCTCTGCGGAAGAACTGCTTCAGGCTCGCCGGGTGATCGAGGCCTTTCAGGCGGCCCGGAGAGAAGGGAAAGGCGTCATCCAATTGGACGGCAAAATGGTGGAGAACATCCATGTGGCTATGGCCGAAAGGACTTTGAAGATCGCCGAACAAGCCGGGCTGAAAAAATAACCTGAAAAGGGAAGAATAAGAGCTTATCCTAAGATCAAAAAAAGGAGACGTCTATGACCAAGAAAAAAGAAAAGACCCTTCCTGTCTGTGCCTCCTGCGAATTTGAAAGACCTAAAAAAATTTGCATCACCCCCGAAGGTTTCGGCGCCAAGGGCTGTCCGACCCTGGTGGGGAAAGAAACGCTGGCCGAGACCCAAAAGGAATATGAGGACCCTTAGGTCCGGGAATTCGCCCGCCAGGCATCCATTCAGGAAGGGGAATGCTATGCCAACCGGCACCAGCGGCCCTATGTCATGCAGCCTTCCAAGACCCGCATCGTGGAAATCGGCGAGTTCGCCCAAAAGATGGGCTACAAGCGTTTAGGCCTGGCCTTTTGCATCGGCCTGACCAAAGAGGCCAAAATCGTCGAAGGGGTCTTCAAGGCCTATGGCTTTGAAGTGGTTTCCGTAATGTGCAAGGCCGGCCGAACACCCAAGGCAAAGATCGGGATCAAGGAGGAAGAAAAGGTTTTTCAGGGTACCGATGAGTCCATGTGCAATCCCATCTTCTAGGCCAAGACCCTGAACCGTGCCGGAGCGGAATTCAATGTCCTGCTGGGTCTGTGCGTCGGCCATGATTCCCTGTTTTTTAAATACGCCAAGGCACCCACAACCGTGCTGGCGGTCAAAGACCGGGTGACCGGTCATAATCCCTTGGCCGCCATTTATCTTTCCGAAACCTATTACCGTAAGATTTCCCATCCCGCCATAACCAAAGGGTGATTGGATCGGGACGGTATATTTCCTGTTAAATTTTTTAGAAATCGCTCAAGTTGAGCTGGATGATGCCATCGAGTATTACAATTACGAGGTTTCCGGTCTTGGAGATGCCTTTCTGACCGAGGTGCTAAATGCCCTGGATAGAATTGGCGAATTTCCTGAAGCATGGCATCCTTGGGCATAGGGTCGGACCCAATGCTGCCAGACCGGGGTCCCTTGTGAATCCAAGATCCCGGTCAGGCTAAAAGAGGGATCTTTATCTTAGGCAATACATATGAAACTCATCGTCACAAGTCGCCTGGCTTTAAGTATATTCTCCATTCCATAACGCTTTTAAGAATTCTTCAAGGGGCAAGAAGGTAATTCCGTCTGATTTTCGCCTTCGGGGTTCAAGACTCACACAGAGGTAGCGTTTGAGCTTGTTTTCTTCCGCCAGGGCTTTTAGTGATCTGATATCGGCGGAGGACACGTTTCCCTTAGCCTTTACCTCCACGGCGGTGTGGTCGCCAATAATGAAATCAACTTCAAATCCTGAGGTGGACCTCCAGTAGCTCAAAGGTTCTCCGGAAACATAATCCTTGTAGCAGGTCAGTTCATGCATGAGATAGGTTTCAAGAGCCTCACCGAATTCGGGTGTTCCCGGTCGGAATTCTCTTCCCTGAAGTGAGGCGACCACCCCGACATCAAAAAAATAATATTTTGAGGAAGCCAGTGGTTTCCGTTTTATTGATTTGCCCCAGGCCGGAAGTTCATAGAGGATCAGGGTATCTTTAAGAATCTCGAAGTATTCATAGATGGTCGTCCTAGCCACCTGGGCGTCGTTGGCCACATTGGTAAAATTGACGATCGTGCCGTTGCAAAAGGCGGCAACCTGCAGAAAACGGCTGAAAGCCGGTATATTGCGGACCCTTCCCTCGGCGACAATTTCTTGCTGGAGATACGATCCCGTATAAGCCTGAAGATCGGCGCGTGGATCATCTGAGAAATAAATAGAAGGCAATAGTCCTCGAGCCATGGCCTCGCCCAAATTGAAACGGCTCCCCAATTCCTCCCGTGTAAGGGGATGCAAATATTTTGTCCGGGCCCGTCCGCCCAAAAGGTTGATCCCGCCGCGGCGGAGCTTCCGGGCACTCGAACCAGTAAGCAAAAATCGGATACCCCGCTCTTCAATCAGCCGATGGACTTCATTAAGAAGCTCGGGTAAAAGTTGAATTTCATCGATGACGACCAACCGGTCTTGGGAACTGAGTTCCTGTTCGATACGCGCCGGCTCCTGATTCAGGGCTAAAAAAGTCGTTGTATTAAGAAGATCATAAATACGGGTCCCTTTCAGGGTCTGTCGAATCAAAAAGGTTTTGCCTGTTTGACGGGGCCCGAACAGAAAGTGAGATTTTTTTCCCAGGAGTTGAGAAAGATTGAGAAACCGTTCAACAATTGGGGGATGATCTCTGGCTTGTATTGTCGTCGCATTCATCGTCATATAAGATGACATATGACGAAATCGCTGTCAAGATCTAAAAATCAACGGGGATTTTTGGTCTCTTTCACCGTTTAAAATTAATAAAGTTGCCTCAGTATCCATTTCTAATTTCATTGCCCCTACAGAAACTTCTTGATATTATCCGAAAAAATGGTTCAATAATATATTGACGCTGCCGCAGCGATACCAACCAGGCCATTGGACACCGCTGTCACTTGCTTGCATGGCCTTCGGCCCCGCAAGCTGCGTGCCATTGGTCAACGCCGAATTGGAGAAAACCAGACCAATGACCACATATTCGGATATTTTCTTAAATGGGGTGAGTCCTACCCCGACGATAAAGGTCGTGGGCATATAGGCGGGGAAAAAAGTAACCCCGGTAAAAACAAGGAATGAGATTAAAAGAGCCGCGGTCATCAATACTTTTTGGGTCAGCCAGCGAAAGGGACTTCCCGGATAGACAAAGGCGCTGGCCAGAAAAGCACCCCCCTGAAAAAGCCTCGCCGCCACCCAAAACTGGATTGATTTGTTCAGGAAGTTGGGCGTGATAAAGTCAGGCATGTCGGGCATGCCCGCAGTATGCATGAAATCCATGAGGCCGATGGCCAAAAAGGCCGTGCCTAAAAACAGGGCGTGGCGGTTCTGGGACTGCTTATAGGTGAACCAACCTACCCCAAACATGGACAAAGAAACCATGATACTGAAAAACTCGGCAATATTATGAAAAGCCAAATAGGGGGCCGGTTCCATTACAAACTTGAGCTGGGCTGGAAAAAGTTCCACGATTAGGAGGGGTAAGACCGACAGAATGAAGGTCCCTGCCAATAGAGTCCAAGGTGACCATCGCTCAATGTTTTTTTGCATCCTGTTTTTCCTTAAGATAAAAAAAATTCTTTCAAGAGTGATGCAGAACGGCTGGATAGATTAGTTCTTCGAAAATTTACTTTCTTGAGTTTAAACAACCGTCACGAATAAAAGCTTTATTTTTATAATTATACTTAAATTTACGGCAAAAAGATATTGGTCTTATATAAAATGGGCAATAGCAGATATTTTGATCACCGATTCCAAATTTTGGGTAGGCGATTAATGGTCTTTAAGTTTCCCCTTATTAATTACCATTTGAACTGCTTCATTTTTTTCAAAATTGAATTTAAACGATTTCAGGAAGAAGGGCTTCAAGAAGTTCCCTATCTCATTAAAATAAAAAGTCATTTCCCCCAATTTACCCCCCCCAAAATACCACATTTCTAATGGTTATTAATGGGCAATCAGGAATACCCCCTATGGACCTTATCAATATTATTTGGTTTTTCCGTCGATGGGATTGTCTCCTTTAAAAGATTTCTCTTGAAAATTGATCGGCAAAATAAGGGAAGAAAAACGCCCCTTAAAATTGAACCAGCAAGACCTCAAGGTCAATCGGTTGATACTCATAACCATCTAATATTTTAAGATATTTTGTTGATCTTTGAATACCCCAACTCTTCAGTGGAACTATGGGATGAAAATACCGATTACGGTCTGTAAGTTATTAACGCGCAGTTAAGCCGTGCCGCCGATCGAAGCTGGGAACAATTAGGTTTAGAGGAAAAACCCGATATTTTCAGCCCATAGTTCAGGCGTCAGTTTCAACCGCATGTCATGCGTATTCCGGTCTTCTGTCAGAATGATGCGAAACGGTGGTGAACGGAGTGAAAACTAAATCAGCTCGATCCCAGCTTCAACTGAACGATATTGAAGTTCCTGAAAGCGTCAAATAGTCTGAGTTTCCTGATCGTGTTCTTGCCCCATTTCTCGTCCATTTCAATCCTTGAGAATAGGGGAAACTGGTCGAGCACCATGATGCCATTTCCAGTATCCTGCAATTCGTTGACGAAATCGATTCCCCAACGGACCGAGTCCGCCTTTATACCCATGCGTCGCAACATGCGTCGCACAAAGAACCTTGCTATAACATTGCTGTTCGTAGTGTTAAACACGATTTGACTACCCGGGAGGCGTGCTGCCACGTCCTTGAAAAACTTCCGGACAGTCTGCTTGTTAAAATACTCCAGAACTCCCCCAGAGACGAAGAAGACGCCGTTTTCGGATTGCTTGAAGTGCCTGACCCACTCCATCTCGAATAAGGATTCCGAGATACAATGAGAGCGGTCTGTTTCGGGAATGAGCTGCCTGCGCAAATGGATGACGTCCGGAAGATCGATGTCATACCAAATCAGCGATCCGTTATCCACACGAGAGAACGTCGTATCCAAGCCCGCGCCTAAGTTGGCCACGATTGCTCTCGGGTGTTCAACCAGGAATCGGACTATTGCATTATCGAACATCTTGGCTCTGACCAAGTTCATAATCTGCAAAGAATAAGGTAAGCACCGATCAATCTGGCCGAAGTCATACTGTATATTCTTGACGATATTAACTGACCTCGGATCGAGAAGTACGGAGTTTCCTTCGACCGTCAGCCGTGAGCGGCTCCACAGTGGCAGAAGCAATGTCCGTTGTACACCAGTGAGGTTCCTGAATTCCTCCATTAGCTTGCCTCCTATTAGGGGTAAGTGGCGTTGCTGGAAGACAGGTTACTTTATCTATCAGGCCTTTGAATGGGCCACATTATACATCATTTTGAAAATTGCAAATAGGAGATTTTTTATTAGGAAGGGACCCTTGATGATGGGTTATTCTTAAACGAATAGCGGTTGTACTCTTCTGTTTTTTCACAAACCGAACTTACACGAGTACAGGAAGACATCCTTCGAATAGCCCCTTATCCTCTTAAAAAAAGTCGTCAATTCCATCACATAACCCCCCAAAATCCCCCAGAGACTAATTATAATCAATGGGTCTACAGGAATATTTCTCGTGGATCGTATCAATTTCGTTCAGTTTTTCAGTCAATATAGTTGCCCCCATTAAAAGAATTCGAACGGTAAGAGATCGGCTATGAAAAGGAAGCCGACTTCCTATTTCGTCTCCATCACCACGGGGTATTATCGCCCGGATACGAAGTTATTTTACTTCCTCCAGGTCGATTCCTGTGGCGATCAGGAATCTTGAGACCATGCTATATCCGGCAATGGTCCCGATCAATTCAACGACTTGTTGGGTGGGTAAGAAGGAACGGATCTTCGCCATCGTCGCTTTCGTTACGGTCACATTGCGCGTCATCTCATAGGTCAGCGAAAGGGTGGCGCGTTCCGGCTCATCGAAAAGCTTTGTATTCTTAATGGCGTCGGGGACCCCTTTTTTGATGGTATCCAACTGCTTCTGAGTACCCCCTGCGGATAAAAAAAACGGCGCGTGGGCCTGCCACTCATAGTCAGCCTTATTCATCGCCCCGATTGTCATGATGGCCAGTTCTCGCAACTTGGGAGAGACAGCCAACTTCCCGCGGATGGCCCCGAACATCGTATTCCAGCCCCGCGCAAACTCCGGGCTGTTCAGCAGCATACGGTCAAGGTTTAGCAGCTTGCCCCCTCGCCGGTCGCGAATCGCGTTATACAGTTCTTCGGTCCCTTTCGGAGGCGTGTCCGAGACATAGGGTATGCCCGTTTTCGAAATCTTCTCCCCACTGCCGGCCGACTCAGCCGACCAGGCCGGAGTCGCAAAGACTTGAATTAATTTTTTTTGGTACTCCGGAGCCAGACTCAAAAAAGAGAGCCCACTCAATAAGACGATTACGAGTAAACAAAATCCCCATTTTTTCACTCCAATGTCCATTTTGTTTCCTACCTGTCCTTATAATTTATTGACAAAAAGATAGAAGTATTGCTCGCTCATTGCACGAAATTTCTATCAACTTCTTTCATTGCCGGAGTAAAAACTGAAATAAATACTAACTCCCCACTACCCGTATTTTTTGTAGCATGGATTTTAGTCATCGGGTTAAAATGGATACTTCCTGGTTTGATACCAACCCATTGATCGTTGATCATCGTTTGCCCTGTTCCTTTAATTACATAAAAAGTTTCATCATGCGTTTTGTGAAAATGA
The DNA here is from genome assembly GCA_963838485.1 of uncultured delta proteobacterium. Lineage (GTDB taxonomy): Bacteria > Desulfobacterota > RBG-13-43-22 > RBG-13-43-22 > RBG-13-43-22 > RBG-13-43-22. Next base: position 22,440 of record CAWIRY010000128.1, read on the forward strand.
GGTTTAACTTCAGCCCCTTCAACTATTCTTCCTACAATTACTGTTATGGTATCGTCCTCGGCAATTTTAATCAGTTGAATTTGCTCGCCAGCTTTTAAGGGATTCTGGTTAAGAATTTCGTCCACATTGGTAATGATTTGAGAAGTTGTATCGGCTGCATTGGTAAGGGTTAAAGTTGCAAAGAAAAGAAATAAACAAACAACAATTCCACAAAATATAACATTTCTTCTTGATAACATAATGATACCCTCCTTTTTTGATTAATAACTTCTGTCTTTGTATGAAGAGATGGGGGTACCTCCGAAGGGAATGAAAGAATCCCCTTGGAGGCTTCATATCGGAACTTTTTGATCCTCCCATTTCATAATTTGTATCGTCTAGCAACAAGAAACCTTCAGAAGGGATGCCCACTAAGTTGATTTTTTCTCACCGGAATGGTTAAGCCCTTTAACGAGAGGGGTTACTATACCCTATTCCAGCTTCTGTCTCAGTTTAATGACCACCACGGCACCAATAAACCAGATGGCGATAAACACATATTGTAGAGCAAGCTGTGCCATAGCATCACCGGTGCCAGTAAATCCCACTACCCCGAACCACACTATTGTTCTCGAAATTAGCCCAAAGCATCCACCAAGAAATAAAATCCAAGCGATTATGGTCACCAAAGTTTTTAATATTTTCGGCATTTTCCTTTTCCTTAAATGTGTATTTTGATAGAGACTTCCTTTTTGTTGAAGAGTATAAAAAAAGCCTCCAGAAGGGATTAATCCCCTATGGAGGCTTTGTATTGGATGTTGCCGAAACTCCCACTTCATTTCCCGCACCAAGTAGGTTGGGGTTAACTTGGGAAGTTTACTCAAAAATTTAATGTAAAATTAAGTAAATAGCATCATTTAGGAAAAATGTCAACTGAAAAATACGGGTAAAGCTTATGGGTACATGTCCGGAAGGTATTATCCCTGGATTTCATTTTTCCCGTTACTCGATGGACAATTACCAATTGTACTCTTGTATTTTTTCAAAAATGGAAGTTAGAGGACTTCAGGAAGAAGGTCATTTTATTCACGGCGGCTAACCAATCGAAGACAAGGAAGATTTTTTCTCATCGGTGTTATCCTTGAATTGGCAGAGGATAAGGGAATTTTCGTTGGAAAATGGTTGAATAATTACTATAAAAAATTTATGCTGAAAATTATTTAGTTAAGAGGCGGCCGCCGTTTTCCTTTCGCTGCTCTCTGAAAAATTGTAGATACCAGGTTACTAAAGCCATGATCAGGGATGGACAAAGTCAAGAGACCTTCTGGCCTGGACTACCTTACCCAGGGGAGATGAGATAGGGTGCCGATTATTCCTAAATCGATCGGCCGTCAGTATCGGGGCCGGACCAGTCAGATCCTTCCGGACCAAACCGGGCCACGGTTTAGCGGAGGCCATAGCCGTCCTGGACGGCCGGAGGGCATAGCCCTTCGGATTGTCACTTTTAATGTCAAGTTTTCACGGCACATTGATCGGGCTCTCCAGCTTTTAGAAAAAAGCCAGGCCTTGCAGGACCTGGACATACTGGCTTTGCAAGAAATGGATGAAGCCGGTGTCGAAAAGATAGCTATGAGGTTGGGTTTGAATTATGTCTATTACCCGGCAGTGGTTCACCCGACCCATGGCAAGAATTTCGGCAATGCCCTGCTTTCGCCTTGGCGGATATTGGAAGATCAAAAGATCTTCTTGCCCCACTCCGGTCAGATAGAAAAGATGCAGCGCATTGCCGTAGCGGGCACCTTCAAGATAGGGAAGCGAAAGTTCAGGGCCTACAGTCTTCACCTCGGGACGGCCTTAGAAATCCTTCCCCGGCAGCGAAAACACCAAGTGGAGGCTGTGCTTGCCGATGCCGAAAGATTTTTCGGCCCGATCATTATGGTCGGAGACATGAATGCCAGAGGCATTGGTCGGTTCCTGGAGAGACAAGGGTATTTTTGGGCTACCAAATCGGTGAGAAGGACTATCAGCCTCTTTGCCTGGGATCACATTTTCATTCGGAATTTTGAGGGAAGTCCAAGGGGTGAGGTCGGTGTGGTCAAGGATAACCGTCAGGCCAGTGACCACAAGCCGGTTTGGATGGTCCTGAGACTGGACGATCAAAAGGGGCCGGCCATCCCCAAACGTCGGACACTGCGTGGCGCACTTACGATTTAAACTCTTCTGTTTTTTATAAAATGAACATTTGAAGACTTCAGGAAGACATAATCAAACTAAACGGTGCCCGTATAGTCAAATCATGACTTTCACACACTATGCCAGCCTCTATCTTTGGCGCTCTTCCTTCCAGGGATCGGCGGAATTGCTGTAACCATTACTCTCCCAGTATCCCGGCTCATCTTTGGCTGTAAATTTAATTTCCTCCAGCCATTTGGCGCTTTTGTAAAAGTAGCGGTCGGGCACCAGGCCCCGCACAGGGCCGCCATGTTCCTTCGGAAGCCTCTTGCCGAAGAAACTATGGGCGAGGATAACATTTCCCTTGCGTGCCTCTGTTATGGGGATGTTGGTGGTATAGGAGGGAGCCTCAAAGATAACAAAGTTGGCTTCTTTTCGTAGTTTAGCCAGATGCATGACGGTGCTCAGGCGGACCCCGCTCCAGCGAGAATCCAATAGAGTCCACCCCGTAACGCAATGCACATCACAGGTTAATTGAACCTGCTCAAGTGCCAGAAGGTCCTCGTAGGAAAGAACCAGCGGTTTTTCCACCTCGCCTTTGACCTGGAGCGTAAAGTCGTCCACTATGGCTTTTCCAGGTACTCCGCCCATATCAAGGATTTTTTTTACCGCTTCCTGCCCTGGGGGTATACGCGGCTTGCCGTCCGGCCGGGTTTGGGCTGCAAGGGCCTGTTGTTCAAAATCAAAGAGTTTCACAAAAGTTCCCGGCAGGCCGATACTGACCATCGTGCCGCCTGCGGCTGCCAGGAAGGTACGTCGGGAGATATGGGTGTCTTTTGGCATGGCTCTCATTCCTAACCTTTATTTAAGCCTAAATTGAGCGATTTTTTAGATTGGAAATAATACGACTCATTTTTCTGAAAATATTTACAACCCAAAGACCATAATTTTCTATGCCGGAGCTTATTTTTTAAAAATAAACAGGAAAGATGTGATTAAAGGGAGACCCAAAAGCATCTGAGGGTATTTCAGGGCACACCGCACCATCGATATTCTATGACATAATAATGAGCCGACGGATTTCTTAGGTCTGTCCAATAGGTATGGGATTTTCACTTTTTATCCATAAATGATAAAAATTAAGGGCCTGCCAGGCTGCTCGGGTAATTTTAAGGGTAATTCTATCAGCATGGTGAATAATCTTTCCAGCCACATCAAGAATTTTTCGTCTCAAGGTGGTAGCGTAGCTGCTCACTGCGACTACCGGCGCACAAACATCTTCTTTAAAAGCCTCATAAATAAAAAAACCTATCAGCAGGGTAAAATAAAAGGCCGCATTTTGGTGAAATCGTTTAAACGGAAGCTGTTGGCTGCCAAAATCTTTCAAGGCCCGGTTAACCAACTCGTCTCCCCCTCGATCATGATACGACTCTACAATTCCTCCCGAGGTCAACAGGGTGCTCATTCCAGCCTCAACCAGCTCCTTATCCAGTTCTATCTCTCCACCCAGATTGGTGTAGATGATGGTATCCGGACGGGCAAAGTTCAGAAGCATCTGCCTGTCTTTGTACAGGGGACGGCAAAAAATCGCTCTTCGGCCCCGATCCCAACTATCCCGCTGGTCCACAAACTCCACATACTCCCAGACTTGTTCTCCATTTTTATAGGAACCCCAAGTCGAATGGTCTATCTGGGCTACCCGGTTCTTGATATCTTCGTAAAGCTTTCCTCCACAAATATATCCCACCTTCAGCGTTTCAAAAACTTTGAAGATCTTCTGATCAAAAAAACCACTGTCCAATCGAATGATAATCGGCACCTCCGGTCTATATTTTTTCCGGATAAAGGTCACCATGCGACGGACCATCTTCTCGACATCCGTTCCGTGATTGGAGTGCTTATCCCCGCTACGGAAAAGAGCATCGACGATAAATCGACTCCAAGTCATCTGAAGCGGTTGGAATCCTTTTTCTTTCTTATAGGTCGGTTTGACTCCTTCCCGGATCGTAGCCTCATCATTGTCCATGACCATCGTATCGATACCCAGGATGATCACCGCGGGTTTTGCTATTTGAAGCCGCCATCCAAAAAGTCTCAGCAACACTTGGCGAAATAAATGGGTCCAGTGAAACAAAAGGGATTGATAAAATCGCTTGATCGCATGCGAAGAAAGCATTTGGGAGCTATCGGTCTCAATGGTCTGGGCATAGCCCTCGTCTTTTTTGAGCGTATCAAAATAAACCAAATGCCGACTGGTCCCATCCAACAAAAAACAGAACAATTGCTTAAATATCTCTGTAATGGCTTGCCCTTTACCACTCTTGCGCACCGGGCCAAAAAACTCCTCCAGGTATGGAAACAGGCCGATGTTTCTCAAATAACGAACAAACAACGTCAATCCCGCTCGACTCGTCAACACGTTATCCGTTACTTCTACCTGATCGATTTTGGGGTTGCTTTTCTTTCCATCCGTAGTATGATTCATCTTTCCTCCCACCCATTGGGTTACTGGGTCTTCAAGAGTGTTGTTTCCCGTTCTCTTGTTATACCAAATAGTTGCCCTTTTGGGTGGGTTTTTTTATGCAAAAAATAGATTTTATTAGGATCTGGTAAAAATACGGGTTTTTGTGGCATCTCCCCAGGAGCGCTCTTCACAACAGCCATAGAATGGGATGTTCCGACATGAGTCACGCCAGCGGTCATTTCGTTAAGAGCAATAAAGAGATCCTCTTCGGGATCTTCTCGCCAGCCGTAATAGACAACCGGCTCTCCTAAAATGGTCGCAACTGGAAAGTGTCTTGGCTGTTTCCAACGATGTACGGGATGTTCGTACTGTTCTTCTCCTGTCTTCCCCTTTTGGCCCAGTACATCACCGGGAGGGACATAAGATACAGGGGCAGGTGAAAGGTGCGCTTTTGGTGACGAAATGGAGGGTGGCGGGAGGGATTCAATCCATTCAAGGGTCTTTCTTTTAAGGTCCGTTATCCCACTACCACTATGATAAGCCGAGGCGACGAGGGCCGAAAACACACGAGAAGGATGAGGCGGCCACTCGGGTTGGGAAGGATCGTGCGCCTCTGCCGCATAATATTGCCCGGAAGGGAAAAAGACCCGCAGAAACATTATCCCTCCATTTTTCCGGCTTTGCGGCTACGTTCTACCAGGGTGATAAGACGGTCCTCCGCCTCAGCCTTAATTGCTTCTTTCCGCCATTTAAGGTCTTGTTCTTCTGCAATACCGAGGGCTTGTTTCAATGCTTCCAAAGCTTCTGTGGCAGTTATTGTGTGGGTTTTAATTTCTTCCAGCGTTCTCCCGATGATTTCTAATTTTGGTTCATGAACCGGAAAAAGATCACAACCGGATCGCAGGTTATAACCGGATTCTATTTGTGCAATCAGGCCAAATAACGCCAATGCCACTACAGAAGTCTGTCCAGCCCGGTCCCGCTGTTTTTCATAGGACCCATCCTCTCGCTCGAAACGTAATCGACGTACTGCGGCACAGGATACCACGCTGGTCTGAACTGCCTCGGTAATCACCGCCCCCTGATTTGAAAGGCTTGGGACAGACCCGAATCCCTTTTCGGAGGGTTTAAATTCCTTACTCTTTTCTTTTGCCTTGTCTTTTTCGACCTCCCATAGGCGGTCTGGATCCTTTGATAAATAGAGCGGACCAGCTTCCTTGCGGATATCCATAGGGTCAAACTTAACTGCTGCCCTTTGAACCGGCAAAGCGTCCAATCCGATGATTTCAGAGGTAAGTAGGCGTGGCAATTTAGTCACTAAAGGGCCTCCCCCGCCGTGGCTATCCCAGCCACCCAAAGCAAGAATCAGAGGAGCATGGGTATAAAGGGCTGAAGCTTTTTCAATCCGTGCAGAATAAAGGGCGTGCCCAATCGGCGACTTGTCAAATGGTATTCCCTCGACCGTTGACATACGCAAAACAGCGTCATATACACGGTGGGAAAGCTCAAGTACCGAATACTTCTCTTCCCCCGTATTGGCTTTAATCACCAGTTCGATATCCGGGTAGGTAATTCGCTTACGCCTATGGGCATCAAGGATGGCCATCTCGACACGGTTGGCCTGGCTCTGTACCGAATCAAGGAGGACTGCTTCTCGTTTTACGCCGTTAATCCAGGCGGGCCGGAAGATATGCTGGCCCTGATCATAAGTAGGAGGATAAACGAGCCCATCAACATTTGCCGGTTTTAGACGCACTTCCAGCCTAATGGCGGAGGCTTCAGATACTGCCGAAGAAATCACAGAATAGAGTTCAGACATTTTTCCCCTCATTTCTTAAATAGGTTGCGGATTTATGGATAGCCTAATCTACCTTACCAAACAAAACCCCATCTCTTTCTTGAGAAATGGGGTCGTATCAGATTGCTTCATGGACCAGCCTTTCGGTTAGAGGGTTGCCAGCCGTGAGAAAGCCAAAAATTTAATGGATAATTTAAACCATAACAAACTGTTAAAGTCAATCTAAAATAGTTCAATTTTCTGTAGGAGTTAGACCTTCTCTTTTACTTACAGAAGGGGTTGATCAGGGGTCTGAGAAAGGTAATAGAGGATTAAAAACGGGGATCTTAGGTTCTTGACAGCCTGGGTCGCCGTCTTTACTCACCACGATCGTGATCAGAGGGTTCCGGGGGGGAGGATCGTCTATCATAGTGGTGCCGTTGTCGAATCTATGAAGATTCGGTTAGTTCCCTGGTCTCAAATAAAGCTTCCCGCATTTGAGAAAGCCATAGGGATAAACATACCCACTAAACCCCGGATTGGAAACCTAACGGGAAATCAGATTTGCATCCCCTGGGGGTCGGTACCGGGAGGCCTCATTTCCCTTCGACATACTTTTTAATCAACTCTGTGATGACCTCCCCCATTGAACGTCCTTCCCGGACGCACTTGAGCTTAAGCCTCAAATGAAGATCACTGGGAATCCTCAACGTCAACTGCTTGACCTGTTCCTCCGTCTTCTTTTCCTCT
>CAWIRY010000129.1:0-13065 GCA_963838485.1 uncultured delta proteobacterium
TCTCCTCAAAAATCCTCAGGCAGGTATCGACCACCTGCGGATCATAGAGCGTTCCCTTATTTTTGGAGATCTCCTCCAGGGATTGGTCAACCCCCAGGGCAGGCCGGTAAGGACGATAGGTGGCGATAGCCTCAACCACATCGGCAACGGACATAATCCGGGATTCGATAAGGAGATTTTCTCCAGTTAACCTATTCGGATAACCGGAACCATTCATCCGTTCATGATGTTCAAGTACCATCCTGGCCACAGGCCACGGGAAGTCAATATCCTTCAATATACTATAACCTACCTCGGCATGCACTTTTATCAGGCTAAATTCGATATCCGATAATTTGGTTGGTTTGATGAGGATTTCTGTGGGAACGTTTATCTTGCCAAGATCGTGGATCATTGCGGCCATGCGGAGACCGTCAATCTTCTCGGTCGGAAGCCCCATCTCCTGGGCAATGGCCCGTGACAACTCCGCTACCCGACGTTGATGGCCAGCGGTGTAAGGGTCCCGTGTTTCTACAGTCAAGGCGATGACCTGAATGATTCCTTCCATGGATTTATTTAATTTTTTTAAACTTTGTTTGAGTTCGTCCGTCGATTTGCTTAGTTGAGCCGTTCGTTCCGCCACCTGGGCTTCGAGACTGGCCCGCAACCGGCTCAGTTCGAGATGGGTCCGAACCCGGGCCAGAAGTTCCTCTCGCTGGAAGGGTTTGGAAATGAAATCAACGGCACCGAGTCCGAAACCGGTCACCTTCTCCTCGATGCTCGTATTTCCACTTAAGAATATTACAGGGATTCCTTTGCTTTCTTCCTTGGATTTAAGCCGCTGGCAAACTTCGAATCCGTCCATCTCGGGCATAACGATATCCAGCAAAATCAGATGGGGTGGTTTGGTGGCGATTAAGTTAAAGGACTGCTCCCCATTACTGGCGGATCGCACCTGGAAGCCTTCTGTTTTTAGTATATCCGTAAGCAATTCCTGCACTATTGAGGTGTCATCAATAATCAGTATTTCCTCTTGCTCGCTCATAGATTACCTCATTAATGTTTTTGACTTCGTTACACCACTTGAAGTTAAGGTATTGCGGTTTGATATGTGCAAAAAGTCAGAGCCAATAACTCTGAACAAGTCTACCCTTTTTTGTTTGTTTTCATACATCAACTTATCCGCCTGGGCAAACAAAGCATCTATGGAACAAGGATTTTGGGGATCAAAACAGGCAATACCAAAACTCATGGAGAGTTTATAGGAGCGCTTTGTTTGGAGATGACGGTCATTTAAAACCTTCTCAAAGCGGTCAATCAGTTTTTGAGCCGAGGTCTCATCGCTTTTCATGGCTAGGACAACAAATTCATCTCCTCCTATTCGGGCGATGATATCCGATTCCCGAAAGGTTTCTTTAAGTATCTGCGAAATATCCACCAGGGCCTGGTCACCTTCTTTATGGCCCAGGGTATCATTAATTTTCTTCAGATTATCCAGGTCTCCATAAATGATCAACATTTCTGTTCCCATCCGTTGGGCCATCTTCAACCCCTGTTCGGCCATGGTAAAGAAACCCCGGCGGTTATAGAGGCCGGTTAGGTCATCTTTAAGGGACAAAGTTTTGAGAGTTTCCTCCCTTTTTTTGCGCTCCGTGATGTCACTCAAGGCCCCGATCCATTTATAGGGTTTTCCTTTTTCATCCCTTAAACAAGTCCCGGCGCTTCTCAAATAAATCGTATGCCCCCTTTTGTCGATTATCCGATACTCTTCCCGAAAGGCCCCCTGTTTCTTCAAGTTTTGTTGTGTCGCTACTATGAGACCATCAAGGTCCTCCGGATGAACAATTTTTCGATAGGCGGTTATGGTTTGAGGAATCTCACTTAAAAGATCCTTCAATTTCTCGACGGCCTGGCCGAACCATTCCATTTGACCTGACTTGAGATTCCATTCAAGAATAAAATCATTCGAACTTTCGGCAACCACTCGAAACCGTTCTTCACTGTCGGCCAAGGCGATTTGCGTCTGTCGGAGTTCGGTGATATCTCGAGCGATACCCCTAAAACCGACAGGCTTGCCTGACGAGTCTCTTATCAGAGAAACGGAGGTCTCCAAGGCCTTTCTCTCCCCGTTTTGGGTAATTATTTCGTACTGGATACCTTTGGAGGGTTGCCCGGTACGATACACCTGGTTAAAACTGCGATACATATCCTGGCTGTCTTTTTCATTGGTATATTGTCGATTGCTTTTGCCCATTAACTCTTCCCTGGGATAGCCATGGATCCGGGTCAAGGCATCATTAAAAAAGGTCAGGTTGCCGGCCAGATCCACCTCATAATACCCGTCCTCAATGGTTTCAAGAATGGTTCGGTATCGCTCCTCGCTTTTTCGCAAAGCTTCCTGAATTTGGATGAGGTCGGTAATGTCTCTGGAAATGCCCCGAAACCCGACTGGCTGGCCTGAAGGATCTCTTATTAACATTGGGGAAGTCTGAACAATCTTCTTCTCCCCGCTCTTAGTAACAACTTCATACTGGATGCTATAAGCCGTTTCTCCGGTGCGATACACCCGGTTAAAAACCTTGAATAGAATTTTGGCATTTTCGGCATCGGTATACTGACGATTATTCATGCCCATCATTTCTGCCCTTGAATAACCCAAAAACCTTGCCATGGCATCGTTAACAAAAGTTAGATTACCTGCCAGATCATTTTCGTAATATCCTTCGGCAATGGTTTCAATGATGGTCCGAAATTTCTCCTCCGATTTCCGCAGTGCTTCTTCTGCCTGCTTGCGCTCGGTAATGTCACCCGTGTAAACCATAATGAGATCTGGCGGGACAAAGATGTAAGTTACAACCATAGTTCTACCAGGCATAAAATCCTGAGATAGTAACTCCTTTTTAATGATTTCTTTTTTTGTAAAGCATCGATGAATATCCTGCAATATCTCCTGCCTATCTTGATACATCTCATTTGCCGTTTTTCCAAGGAACTTTATGACTTCTCCCTCGGTAGCCACCTTGGCTGCATTATTGTAGTCGACCAATTCGAAGTTATCCCCCTTCTTCTGCCAGGTAAAGATCGGGATTGGACTTCCCTGATATTGGGCTTTTAAACGCGCCTCGCTGGCGAGCAGTAGTTCCTCCTCCTGCTTGCGCTCCGTTATGTCTTTTGAAATCACGGTTACGTCAGTGATGTTTCCCTGTAAATCTTTAACCGGACTGAATGTCCGGAGGAAATCTCTATTATCTCTTTCACTTTTGTGTTCGGTTTGGAAAGAATTGCCTGTGGCAAATACCGCTTCAACTCTATCAGTGAACTGCTTCGTATCTTCTTCAGAATGGAACTCCCCATAGGGTCTGCCTATAACCTTATCCAATGACAGGCCAAGCCTCAACAAGTGCGTCTTGTTCATGAACCGATACCGGCATTCCCGGTCTACGAAATACATGGGGTCTTCAGTAAATGCCAGGAAACGATATTTCTCTTCCGATTCCCGCAGTGCTTCTTCGGCCCGTTTGCGCCCGGTTTCTGTTTTTTTGAGTTCAGCAATCCCCCGGCGAAGATCTTCCAATTCCCGGATCAGTTGCTCTTTGGTCTTTTTGTCATCTTTCATTCTTTAAATCTCTAGTTATGGGATTCACAATAAAAAAACACCTCTCTTGAGATCGGGTCTATTATCCTTTTATCGGGACACCTTTTAAGGTTGCCAACAATTAAACTCATACTACTATAGATTACTCCAAAGCTAAATGTTATGGGCTGAAAGAGAGCATAGAAGGGTTCATTTTTGCTTTAACTGAAAACCCTTCTCCTTAAAAAGCCTTAGACAGGCATCGACCGCCTCGGGATCATAAAGGATGTCTCTGTTCTGCGAGATTTCCTCCAGGGCTTTTTTAATACCAAGGGCCGGCCGATACGGACGGTGTGAGGCAATGGCCTCAACCACATCGGCCACGGCTAAGATCCTGGCCTCCAAATAAATTTCATTTCCAAACAGCCCCAAGGGATACCCTGTCCCATTGATCCTTTCATGATGCTGAAAAACGATCTGGGCCACCGGCCAGGGGAAATCGATGTCTTTCAGGATGTCAAAACTGATCTGAGGATGAACCTTGATTAACCCAAATTCAAGAGCACTTAGTTGAGTAGGCTTACTGAGAATCTGGGCCGGGAACGAAATTTTTCCTAAATCATGAACCATACCGGCCATCCGAACGGCTTCGATCTGGTCTTTGGAGAGCCCCATTTCCTGGGCGATGGCCCTGGCCAGATGGGACACCCGTAGTTGATGGCCGGCGGTGTAAGGGTCCTTGCTTTCCACCGTCAGGGCCATGGCCTGGATAATACCCACCATGGTTTTTCTTAACTTCTCCAAACTTTGTTTGAGTTCTTCCGTCAACTGGTGTAGCTGAATTGTTCGTTCCGCCACTTGGGCCTCAAGCTTGATCCGCAACCGGTTCAATTCGAGATGGGTCCGCACCCGCGCCAGAAGTTCTTCGCGCTGGAATGGTTTGGAAATGAAGTCGACTGCTCCCAGTCCAAAACCCCTCACCCGTTCATCGAGATCGGTAACGACGCTGATGAATATGACCGGAATATGGCGGCTTGCTTCCTGTGCCTTAAGCCGTCGGCAAACTTCGAATCCGTCCATCCCGGGCATCTTGACATCCAACAAAATCAGATGGGGCGGTTCGGATGCGACCGAGATTAAGGCCCCTTCTCCGGTGTCGGCAGATCGCACCTGAAAGCCTTCGGCCGACAAGATATCGGTAAGCAGATTAAGTGTTATTAAAGTGTCATCGACTACCAGTATCTTGTCTTGCTCGCCTATAGATTGTCTACTTATTTTCGTTATAAGGATCGAATCCGTAGGAAGAACCCCGAATGAAAACCTGGTTGTCATAAGCCAATCTCCTGGTTTCCATTTTTAATTCTTTTCTTGAACCAAACCTCAATTTCTTTACGGTCAAACCGCCAATGTCGGCCGATTTTTATCCCAGGGATCTTACCTTCTAAGCAGAGTTTATAAATGGTCGACTTGGGGATTCTCAGCCATTTCGATATTTCATCTGCTTTGAGAATGTCATCACTGAAATGCCTCATAGAAGTTCCTTTTTCTGGTAAAAGTCGAAATGCCAATTATCCCAGTTAATATACATGCAACAATTCGGCCATTAATTTAGGACAGCTGAAATTGCAATTATTTTGATAGGTTAAGATTTAAGAAGGGATCTTTAAATGGTAGGAATAGGCTAAGGGACAGGTTTTAACCTCCATGATTGACAAAACTTGTCATGTTTTTGACAGGGAATGGATTATTTCTGGAAGTCTTTTCATTGAATAGCGTTTGTACTCTTCTGATTTTTTAAAAATCCAATTTAAACGCTTACAGGAAGACATCCTCAAGATAGCGACCTATCCCATTAAAATAAGACCATATTTTCTCCAATTTACCCCCCAAAAACCTCCAGAGTTCGAATGGTAATCAATTAAATAACCAGACTATTTCCCGTGAATGATATCCATCCACCGGATGGCTTCCGACTCGCTGACCTTGCCCAAATAGGCTTGGGTGGTCTTCAGATCCTGATGCCTCAAAATTACTTTGGACACGATCTCCAACGGGACCCCATTTCGGCTGGCATAGGTTGCTGAATGCCGGCGGAGGTCATGGGGTCTGATTGAAATTTTGAGTTGAGCACCAAGACTTTTTATCATTGATCTGGCCGTTGAATACGAAACCGGAAAAAGACGATCCTCCGGTCCCAGGTTCTGGCTTCGGACATATTCCTCCAATCGTTTGGCAATAGGCTCCGGCATGTAGGCTACCTCGGCCTCCTTCCCGGATTTCGGCTCCCGAAGGACTATTTTCCTTTCTGAAATGTCCGACACCTTGATCTTCAACGATTCTCCAATCCGGAGCCCACAACGGGCCTGGAGTTCCAGGATCAATCGATCTCGGAGGTTTTTAGTGTTGTAGATGATCTCGTCTATCGCCTCTTTATCGGGGACTTTCCTGGGGCTCTGTTTCGGGGTCCGGAAAGTTTTTGAGAGCAGGGAGGTATTGCAGGGATTTTTTATATCCAAATCGCACCGGTTGATTACGAAATTAAAAAAGGCTTTTAATTGAGCATACCGTAATCTCCGGGTTGACCTGACCAAACCCTGGGTAAGATTTTCCAGAAAACCATATACCTCGTCGGAACCAATGGTTTCAAATCCCTTTTCCCCGAATAAAACTTTAAACTGGTTGAGCATGGGTTGGTAACTCTGCAGGGTCCTTTTTCGATGGCTCGACCGTTGATAGTATTGGAAAAGGGTAATGGCCTCTTTGGTCTTCATATGACACCTCCTTGGTGTTCGCTGGAGGTTAATGGGGGTTGCCCCCATTATGAAGAGTTCAAAGGGAAATAGATAGCCTTTGAATAGAAGATGAAAGGGGCGGGAAAATAAAACAGAAAAGGCAGGATTAGGTTCGGCGGCCTTCTCTTAACATACTAATTTTTAATGAAATTTAGACCATAATTTAATGCACCTTGTGTTTTAAAGGATTGTCAAGTGATATAAAATACCCTGGGACGCTGGGGTAAATGGGGAGAGGAAATCTATAGTGCACCTGATGCCTTAGAGCATGATTTGTAGATTAGATCCTCTCCTCACGACTTTGTTCAGCAACTCGTACGGTATCAGAAACCTTCCCCATTGGGATGAGTTTGTACTTGTAAGGTTGATTCGGACAAGGCTTTTTCCAAAAGAGATAATCTTCCAACTTAACGACTACTGGAGAAGAGCTAAGATTAAGAGGAACTGTTTCCTTCGATCGAATTCAGTTTCCATCAATGGACTCCGATTCAAACCTGATCTTGCTAACAGGAAGATCCGCTTCGATCAAAATCGGGGTTTTAGTTCTATCGGTTGTATACCAGATGCCTATCGTCTCGCACAGGCTGGTGGCTGGGTCCACAGCCCAAAAAACCCTTTAGACCATGGACCCTGCAGTCGACGCACTCTGAATATTACATTTAGTTAATCTCCCGATGGACTCTTCCCTTTGCAACGGTCCAGGTTCTGATCCATCAAAGGCAGATCCTTGGCCGCCGGGATCCTGACGGTCAGGCCTATATAAGAAAAATTATTAAACCAATAATAGGGAGGAATATTAAAGGATACTTTTTGTTGAGCCGGCGGTACATATTCGGTTACATAATAGTCCTGGATGACCTTATGATCGCAAGGTCTCATTTTCATAACCGTACCCATGACGTCTTGGTACGTATCCCCTTCCCAGGTCTTGATGATCTTCTCCGGGTCCAGACTGGCGGCCCGCTCGATCACACTCAGGAGCCAGTAGGTCTGCATGATATAGGCTCCTAGCGTCTCAGCGCAATGTTCGTATCTGATCGTGTTATACGGGGCCTGCCACTTGGTCTTCCAGAGATTATTCCAGGTCTTATAGAATTTGATCTGCTCGGGGGTCTTGAAGAAAGGGGATGTGGCGGTATACTGGCTGAGCTCTACTAAGCCTTTAGAACCCTCAACGCCGACCTCAGTCAGGAAATTAGGATCATTCAAAAAGATATGCGCAAAGGGCAGCATGATCCCCATCTGCCGGGCCTGTTTGACCAGGTTGGCGGCGTCCGGAATCCAGTCACCAGTGTAGACCACCTCGGCCCCGGAGGCCTTGATCTTGGTCAGGTAAGGGGCGAAGTCCGTCAGAAACAGCTTATGGTAATCCTCGCCGACGATCTGGGCCCCCGGATAGTATTCTTTTAGACCTTCCTTAAAACCATCAGCCATGGCGTGCCCGAACATATAGTCCTGGCAGAGGATGTAAAACTTCTTTTCCTTTTTCCGGACTTGCCCGTAATAATAGGCCAGACCCTTGCCAATGATACTGGTAGAAAAGGAGGTCATAAAAGAATAACGGCTGAAGTTGGTGGCATCATAGAGTTCATCGGATAAGGCGGCGGAATCGATGGCAATGACATGGTATTTATTGGCCACTTCGTTTATGATTTTCATCAGATTGCTGCCGTCGGTGCCCCACATCACATTCACCTTTTCCTGCAGGACCATCCTTTCGCAGACCTTCTTGGCCTGGTCCGGTTTGGACATGTGATCGGCCTTGATGACCTGAACCAATTTTTTCTTGCCGTCCACCATCAGCCCGCCCCTCTTGTTGATGTCATGGGCGGCCCAGAGGACACAAGCATAAAACTCCTCTCCTACTTCAGTGGCCGGCCCGGAAAAAGAGGCCACTACGGCTATCTTGATGGCATCCCCGGAGGTAACCGCCGGGTGGTTGGGATCAAAGTCGGACATATCACCCATCTTTTTGACATCAAAGGCGGCATTAACCGCCATGGCCTTGGAAGGGCTTAGAACCGTCAAAAATAAAAAGGAAAAAATAAAGACTAAAATAAAAATTCCCATACCCGACCTACCGATCGATTTCATTTTGATCCTCCTTGTTATTTTGTTTTTCTTTTAATAATGCCTTGATCCGGACCGCACCGAATTCAGGGGAACGGCAATCCCTTTTCCCTTTTTGGAACAAATCAGATCATCAAACCATTCATTTCAACATTCTTCATAGGTTAACCTTCTCCTTACTTCTTTTTTCCTTGATGGTTCAACAATATTTGAACTATTTTGGAGGCATCCCCTGTACCCCTACGCCCCGGCGGAGACCGGAACGCAGGGTTAGAGTGGGGTCTGGAATCAAGAATTTATTTTTTCTTTTCCAACACTATCAATCCGCGATCAGCCGTGGGGATATAAATATTCCCTTTGGCATTAACCGTCATGGGTAAGGGAGTTTCTAAGGCAGGATAGCTTCCAATCACCGAATAAGCAACGGGTAGATGTTTGGCTACGACGGAGATAATCAGATTCTTGGGGTTGATTCGAAAGAGTTTCCCGCTGGCTCCGTCCAGGGCCAGGAGATCCCCTTTACCGTCATCGGCCAAGGCCCCGATTTTGCCGACAATTCCAGCCAGAAACACCTCTGCCTTGCCGTTGGCCAGGTCTACCCTGCTGATCCTTCCCGCTTTTGCCTCAGCCACAAAGAGGGTGTTGTCGATTATGGCTAAGGCCAGAGGGCCTTCAAGATTGCTGGCCAGGACCTTTTTAGCCCCATCCGTAAGGCTGACCTCCGTAATTTGCCCGGCCCCGTATTCGGCCACATAAACCTTGGGTTCGCTTTTGCTCATCAGTACCGCCACGGGTCGGTTCAAATCCCCGGCGATGGCCTTAAATCCCGCTTTGGCCGGATCACCAATGGCCACGGCATTATTTACGAAATCGGCCCAAAAAATCTGATCCCCAGGACCATCCGCCAGGCCCATAGGTAGGGGCATCCCATGAGCGGCCCAGGCATTGAGCTTGGTGGGGACGTATTTGTTCTTTTCCACATCGCGAATCATAATGTAATCGCTGATCAAAAGCTTACCATTTTTAAAGATCACCCCGCTGATCTGGTTAGGTCCGGTGGGGAAAAGGGTTTTATATTTCCCGCTGCCGTCCGTGGCAACTTCGTAGACCGTGGCATTCCAGTAGCTGGTTATAAAAAGGCGGCCTTGGGGAGTAATGGCCAGGTTATCCAGACCCGGAGGGAGTTGGGCGAGTTTTTCCCTCTTTTGTCCATCTAAGCTGAGTCGATAAACAGCCCCGCCCAGTTCCGGGAAATAGGCCATCTTGTCCGGACCCACTTTCAGGGCAATCGGAGCGGCAAATTTTTCAGCAATGGTGGTTACAGCACCCGTATCCGGATTCACCCTCAAGATTTTTCCGGTACCCATATCGGGTATGATCAAATCATTAGTTTCTGGATCAAAGTCGAACCCTTCCGGCACGGCGATGACATTTTCTTTGACCAGAAGTTTCGCCTCTTTTACACCGTTGGGGTCAAGCTCAAAGACGCGGTTGCCCCAAAAACACTCGCTGGCGAAGAGTCTTCCTGTCTGCTTGTTGTATTGGATACCGTTGGGGGAGGCCAAGGCTTTGCTAATGACCGTTTTCTTGCCGGTCTTGTCGAGGCGATAGACTTCGCCCACAATCTTGGTCGTTCCGGCAACGTAGAAATTCCCTTTGTCATCGGAGGTTAAATCATCGGTAATAAAAATCCCGGCATAAGGCGGCACAAATCTAGAGGCCTTCATGGTCTTCAGGTCAACACGCGTAACCTGGCCGTTTCCGGTATGAACCATATACAAGGCACCATCCATACCAATAACGGCTCCGTTGCAGCCTGGGAAAAGGGTGTCTTTAACCACTCGGACCATCTTATAACTGTGGTCGAGGACCTTGGGTCCGGCGGCCTGAACCACCTGGGAAGATACCAGGGCACACAGAACGACAAGCAAAACAATCAACCATGGTGAAAATTTATTCGGATTTTTCATGTCATCTTCTCCTTTAAAGGTTATTTTGAAGCTTTACCTAATCGACCTATATGCTCTAGTTTTTTCTGCCATCACCTCCTTAGGCCTCTTGATCAAAAATCCCTACAAATTTATGGATTAAGGCATTGGATTGAGTCCGCGCATAAATGAATTACGGCGTATGCATTGACCTGGCTATTGAAGTCTCCCATACCTCATCAGATCCCGGATCCCTTTCCTAACTACCCGTCGATAGGGGACGGTATAAGGGGCCAGAAAACTCAGAAAATCTATTTTAAAACACTAATTACACTTTTTACCATAATGTCAATAAATTTGAAACCCCTTTTCGTTGATTTCCGTTTGGAGAACTAAACCGCTACGCGGTGGTCTTGGGCAGTTCACCTGTTAGTCCGAGATAAACCATACTCCCCGCCCTATCAACCCGAGAATTATATTAGCTCTTGTTGATCGCTTTGAATCTCAATACAATTTCTTTTGTCGTACCATCGGTCGAGCCGATGAACATCAAAAACAAAGGAGATTGTATGATGGAAAAGTTAAGAGAACAGATGGCCGTAGACCTTCAGTTGAGCGGAGCCAAACCGCTGACGCAAAAGACTTACCTGCGAGAAGTAGACAACCTGGAGAAATACTTTAACCGATCACCGTCAGAACTGGGGGAAGCGGAACTTAAAGAATACCTGCTTTACCTCATGAAAGAAAGGCACCTGTCCGAGGGGACGTTCCGGTTTTATGTGGCTGGTCTTAAATTTTTTTACCGAACGACGCTGAAACGGGAATGGATGGTAGAGAAGATAAGACATCCCCGGGCCAAGAGGAAACTGCCTATCGTTCTGGATCTTTCGGAGGTGGAGTCCCTCTTTGCGGTAACGAAGAATCTCAAACACAAGGCCATCCTGATGATCACCTACTCCTCGGGATTGAGGGCCAGCGAAACCGCACGCCTCAAGATAACCGATATTGATAGTAAACGGATGATGGTCCGGATCAACCAGGGCAAAGGAGGCCAGGATCGCTACTCCCTCTTGTCCCAGACGGCCCTGGAGCACTTAAGGCAATACTGGAGAAAATATCGTCCCACCGATTGGTTGTTTAACGGGGCCAAAAAGAAGGACCACCTAACCACCCATTCGATACAGCAACTCTTCTACCAAGCCAAAAGAAAGGCTGGCATCACCAAACCGGCCAGCGTCCATACCTTGAGACACAGTTTTGCCACCCACCTGATTGAAGCCGGAACCAGTCTCCACCATGTCCAACTGCTTCTGGGCCACCGATCCCCGACCACGACTACCGTCTATCTGCATGTCAGTCGGCTCAACCTGGCCCAGGTCACTTCGCCTCTCGATCGAACAACTCCAACGATTTCGTAACCCAAGGGATGCGAACCCCCGGTGGGCCTGAGGTGGCGGATATCTTCCGTCAACACGGCCCGGCTTATAGACAATCCCATCGATTACCCCGGAATCATTGGCGGGTCATGCGGGCCATCGAGGTCTGCCGAACCGCAACCCTGGGCGGCCATAAGGATCAGTGCGACCAATGCGGTCATCTGGAAATATCCTATAACTCCTGCCGGAACCGGCACTGCCCCAAGTGCCAGACCTTACGGAAAGAGCAATGGATCGAGGCTCGCGGGGAAGACCTCCTGCCCATTGAATACTTCCATGTGGTCTTCACTATCCCCTCCGAACTTAATCCCCTGGTTTTAATGAACCAGAAGATCCTCTACGATCTGCTTTTTCGCTCCGCCTCTGAGACGCTCGCCGAACTCGCTCAGGCTCCGAAACATCTCGGGGCAACGGTAGGGATTATCGGCATTCTCCATACCTGGGGTCAGAACCTCATGGGCCATCCCCACCTACATTGTATCGTCACCGGGGGTGGTCTATCCCCTGACGGCAACCGCTGGGTATCCTCCCGGAAAGGGTTTTTCCTTCCGGTCAAGGTCCTGTCGGCCTCCACCTTTCTTCTCTTCTCCTGGTCCTTCTTCCATCCCTCATCCCTTCCACGTCCCATAATTCAGTTCATCCCTCCATTAAAAAACGCAGGATATGTTATAATTCCTGCGCTTTCTTACCCAAAGGGAATTATTTTCACCGCGATGATTAAAGGTTCTCTCCAAAATTCATGGAATTATTGCTGATAGTATTAATCAAATATTTTTAAATCTGGTAGGAGGCGACCCGAAGGCCACCCCCTCCCAACAGAACGGCTCGTACCGGCCAGGTAAGCCGCTCTTCGATTAGCGACTGAACTTCAGTTCAAGAGGTAGTTGCCTCTGGATGAAGTCACTTAGAAAGGTCAACCTTTGCCTTCTGAACCATTGGAGATTCATGATACAACGAACCTCCCGCCGATTGACCGATTGCCACTTGTTCATCTTAACCCAGACTTGGTTCGCTTCCCGGCCTTTATAGTCGGACCGGTTTAGCATCCTCTGAAACTTGCGAGGGTTTTTCCATTTCTTTAATTGCATGGATCTGAGCCTACTCCGAATCCAGCCATCGAGTTCCGCAAATAGTCTGCTAAACTCCTGGACCCGAAAGTAGGCCATCCACCCTCGTAAGTATTCATTGAGTTCCTGGATCACCTGGTTCATAGATAGGGGATTGTTCCTCCGGGTTAATTCTCGTATCCTGTTCTTGAATTTAACCCTCGCCTTATTGCTGACTCG
>CAWIRY010000130.1:0-12696 GCA_963838485.1 uncultured delta proteobacterium
CCCTGAGTATTTGAAACCCCAGGAAAGGAATATCTTTAATCAGCGCTACTTGGCTCTTTTCCCGGTTCACCGGAAGTCTCAGCTTCCCTTCCAGGTACTCCGTTATCCCCTCCATGATCCGCTTGGCCGCCCTTTCGGATTTAAGTTAAATCAGAAAGTGATCAGCCCATCGACAGTACCGGTGCCCTCGCCTTTCCAATTCCCAGTCCAACTCGTTTAGAACAATGTTCGATAGCATCGGTGATAGAGGAGATCCTTGGGGACATCCCTTGGGGGTTTCCTGATATTCTCCATCCATGACGATACCGGCTTTTAACGCTCTTGCAATCAGCGTTACCAGCCTCTCATCGGCTATCTTCCGCCGAATAAGTTTTAGTATCAGTTCTTGGGGGATTTCATCAAAGAAACTCTTCAAGTCTATCGATGCCGCCCATTCATATCCATCTTCCACTATCCCCTGAACATGTCTAATCGCCGGGTGCTGGCTGTGGCCTCCACGAAATCCAAAATTGGACCTCGTAAAGGCCGGGTCGAATATAACTTCAAATACCAGGTTGATACTCTGGCTGACTATTCGATCCATGACCACCGGTATCCCAAGGGGACGCATCTTGTTACTGCCTTCCTTGGGAATCAAAACTCTTCTGGCAGGTTTGAAACGGTAGGTGCCCGCTTTCAGCTTCTCACCGATCAGCTTTAAAAACTCCTCTTCTCGCTTTTCGAACTCCTCTACCGTCATTCGGTCTATTCCCGCTGCGCCGGCGTTTCGTCTAATCTGGTGCCATGCCTCCCGCAGTCGTCTCGGTTCGTAGACCCTTTCCAGTACTTCCGTATTCACTTCAACCTTCCTCCGTGACTTGCTCTTCCATTAAAGATTGCCGGGTTACGAGCAGCCCTTTGGGCTGGGAACCGGATGACTGTTGACCGTCCAGGTCTCTTCCCGTCCGGTACCCTCTTACGGGTTTCGTACATCCCCCTCCGGTTTTCTGGTCCCTTCTTGTACCATCGTAACTCTAAATCGACTCTCGAATGTCGTCTCCATCGCCTCTCGTCCACGGCTTCCCGCCTCCCCATGACGATCTTTGGGCTGCCCAGGCTTCAGGATAGGTCCTTAAGTTGTTTGTTGACCATCGCCAGCGGTGGGTTCTCTATCGGATACCTTCCCTTCTTTTCCTTCTCCTGGTCGTCAGGGTTTTATCCTCCGCTCTGTTACCAGGCTTCATAGGCCCTGCTTCCTCGGTACTACCCGTGAATCTGCCACCCTTTGCACCCTGCCCCGCTTCGGGTTCGCCTTCGCGGTTCGGTTTTATGAAATCCTTGGCTCCATTAGAATTCCAGTGCAGGAGGGCTTCCCTGGGTAAGATGCATCAACCTCCCTGTATCCCGTCCAACTTCACCGCAGTTCGGTTCACCGGATATCAGGTCTCGTTTAGTCACGTCAACTCGACCTCCTTCCCACGGCCATATAGTCGGTTCGCTGTTCGCTACGTACACAGGTTCTGCCTCATGCTTCCTTCGGACTCCTCATTTCTGGGAATGCCCTTGCCTTGTCGGCGTTGTCCTTCCGTCCGGTAACGGTGGATGCTTTACTTCCAGGTCCTTTCCTGGAAGGTCGGTCAGTGCTTCATGCCAGGCGCACGTCACCTAACCTCCGGCAGAGCCGGAGGCTTGAAAATGTGAACCGCTCAAAGCGGATTATTTATTTACCACCTGAAGGTGGTTCCTCTTCATCAAACAATTGGAGTTGATCGAGACGTTGTTCTTCCTTTTCCTGGTTCTTTATATATTGTCGGGTTTCATCTTCATCCTTACCTACGGTCGAAACGAAATATCCTCGGGCCCAAAAATTTTGACCGGTGAAATTCTTTCTTCGCCCCAGATAGGCTCGGGCTATATAAATGGCGCTCTTGCCCTTGAGAAACCCAACTACTTGTGATACGGCGTACTTCGGAGGTATCGAGATCAAAATGTGGACATGGTCCGGTTGTAAATGCCCTTCGATAATCGTACACTCCTTCTGGGATGCTAACTCCCTCCTAATAAAATCTATTTTTTGCATAAAAAAACCCACCCAAAAGGGCAACTATTTGGTATAACAAGAGAACGGGAAACAACACTCTTGAAGACCCAGTAACCCAATGGGTGGGAGGAAAGATGAATCATACTACGGATGGAAAGAAAAGCAACCCCAAAATCGATCAGGTAGAAGTAACGGATAACGTGTTGACGAGTCGAGCGGGATTGACGTTGTTTGTTCGTTATTTGAGAAACATTGGCCTGTTTCCATACCTGGAGGAGTTTTTTGGCCCGGTGCGCAAGAGTGGTAAAGGGCAAGCCATTACAGAGATATTTAAGCAATTGTTCTGTTTTTTGTTGGATGGGACCAGTCGGCATTTGGTTTATTTTGATACGCTCAAAAAAGACGAGGGCTATGCCCAGACCATTGAGACCGATAGCTCCCAAATGCTTTCTTCGCATGCGATCAAGCGATTTTATCAATCCCTTTTGTTTCACTGGACCCATTTATTTCGCCAAGTGTTGCTGAGACTTTTTGGATGGCGGCTTCAAATAGCAAAACCCGCGGTGATCATCCTGGGTATCGATACGATGGTCATGGACAATGATGAGGCTACGATCCGGGAAGGAGTCAAACCGACCTATAAGAAAGAAAAAGGATTCCAACCGCTTCAGATGACTTGGAGTCGATTTATCGTCGATGCTCTTTTCCGTAGCGGGGATAAGCACTCCAATCACGGAACGGATGTCGAGAAGATGGTCCGTCGCATGGTGACCTTTATCCGGAAAAAATATAGACCGGAGGTGCCGATTATCATTCGATTGGACAGTGGTTTTTTTGATCAGAAGATCTTCAAAGTTTTTGAAACGCTGAAGGGGGGATATATTTGTGGAGGAAAGCTTTACGAAGATATCAAGAACCGGGTAGCCCAGATAGACCATTCGACTTGGGGTTCCTATAAAAATGGAGAACAAGTCTGGGAGTATGTGGAGTTTGTGGACCAGCGGGATAGTTGGGATCGGGGCCGAAGAGCGATTTTTTGCCGTCCCCTGTACAAAGACAGGCAGATGCTTCTGAACTTTGCCCGTCCGGATACCATCATCTACACCAATCTGGGTGGAGAGATAGAACTGGATAAGGAGCTGGTTGAGGCTGGAATGAGCACCCTGTTGACCTCGGGAGGAATTGTAGAGTCGTATCATGATCGAGGGGGAGACGAGTTGGTTAACCGGGCCTTGAAAGATTTTGGCAGCCAACAGCTTCCGTTTAAACGATTTCACCAAAATGCGGCCTTTTATTTTACCCTGCTGATAGGTTTTTTTATTTATGAGGCTTTTAAAGAAGATGTTTGTGCGCCGGTAGTCGCAGTGAGCAGCTACGCTACCACCTTGAGACGAAAAATTCTTGATGTGGCTGGAAAGATTATTCACCATGCTGATAGAATTACCCTTAAAATTACCCGAGCAGCCTGGCAGGCCCTTAATTTTTATCATTTATGGATAAAAAGTGAAAATCCCATACCTATTGGACAGACCTAAGAAATCCGTCGGCTCATTATTATGTCATAGAATATCGATGGCGCTCTTGCCCTTGAGAAACCCAACTACTTGTGATACGGCGTACTTCGGAGGTATCGAGATCAAAATGTGGACATGGTCCGGTTGTAAATGCCCTTCGATAATCGTACACTCCTTCTGGGATGCTAACTCCCTGAATAGTGATCCCAAAAATTTCCGTATCTGTCCATATAGTTTCTTTTTCCGATATTTCGGAATCCAAACAATATGGTATTTACATTCCCACTTGGTATGGGTTAGACTTTGTAAGTGTTCCATTGAAAGCCTCCTATTCTGTAAACTTTGAGCGGTTCACAGGTTGGAGGCTTTCTCATTCTCCCGGATTTGTCAAACTCTGGGAGTCCCCCGGCAGAGCCGGGGGTTTACCTAAAAGAAATTATTGCAAAAATGCCTATTGACTTAGCTCATAACAAGATTTTCGTTTTTACCAGTTGGGAGTAAGTCATCGCCTCCGTAGAGACACACGCTTTTATGAGCCGATCAAAAAGCTCCCGTTCCCAGAAACGTCGGTTGAAGCGATAGCAGATTTCGGATAGATACGATTGTAAATGTTTTTCGGAAACGCCACGATGAGCCCCTCTTATAACGGCTTTGGAATTAGAGATAACTCTGTGAACCCACGGCAGAAGCTTGCCCGCCGCCTTCAGGTCTCTAAGGACAACCTTATAATGAGCCAAATTCGTCCCTCTGACCGCTTTCCCATAGGATCTCCACCCATCGGTTCGGATAGCTTTCAGAAGGTTTTGACTTTCTGTCGTCGCTGGTCCGTAGCCAAGCCTTTCCAAGAAATTTTCAATGTGGGTCGCCGAAGCCTTGTCCACCACCTGCATATGGGCAAAACCAGGCCTTTCTTCCCCGTGGCGGTCCCTATAAAGAGAAACGGCACACAATACCGTGGCTTTCCTTTCGCTCCCTCTCCCGGTTTTATGCCCTTTGGGTCCAAAAAACGTGTCGTCCATTTCGATCAAGCCAGCCAGGCTGTATCCGGCATCCCTATCGGCCATCGCTTTACGAACCTTATGAGCCATCAACCAGGCTGTCTTATAATCCGCGATCTCCAAAACGCGCTGCATCTCCGCTATGGACACCCCAACTTTGTCCATGGCCATATGGTAAATGAGCCAATACCATTTGACCAAAGACGTACGGGTTTTATGGAATATCGTCCCGGCCGTCAGGCTGGTTTTGGTACGACACGACTTACAGTCCAGGACGTTTCTGGTCTTGATAAACCAGGCTTCCCCATGTCCACATCGGGGACATCGGAATCCTTCAGGCCATCGAAGACCTCGCAGATGCTCCGCGCAAGCTACTTCAGTGGAAAATTCCTTCTGAAAATCAAGCAGGCTGCGCTCCTGGTATCTCCTGGTCATTGGCGTACCCCCAGCATCTCGAGGGTACATTATCTTTATGAGCTAAGTCAATAGGCATTTTATTTTTTTAACAGGAATATGTTTCGAAGATCGATAATTGTTCTTATCATACTCGCTGCCGTATTAGCCGTAGCATGGATTTTCTCTTCCCGCGAACATTTCATAAAGGTGTCTTTGATTTGTTATGGTTACCTGCTTGGATGGTTTTCAGCATGGTTTCAGACCAATCGATATAAGACCCAGGGTCTATAAGAGTTGGGCACGTCTTATTTAATCGGTGCCAAGGTCTCCCGCCATATCGGTCCAATTCCGGAAAATACTGGGCTAAGAGTTGGTTCCGAATCCTGACCCGGGCTGATGTAGGGATTCCAACCTTTATCGATTCGGGCAATGCTCTCATAATTTTCTTGAACTTTCTTAAATTATATGTAAAATTTACGATCATGAGCGAAATAATCCTTAAAAATAGATTTTTAACCAAATATCTGCCAAATTCTGACCGAAGGAGTCTGGTTTTACTAACCGGGGCCAGGCAGACTGGAAAGACCACGCTGTCTCAAATAAAATATCCCCAATTGAGGTACATCAACCTGGATGCGCCGGAAAACCGGGAGGTCCTTAGAAATATTTCAACCCCTTCCTGGTCCAAAGCGGTTGGCAATGCCGTCATAGACGAGGCCCAAAAAGAACCTGCGGTCTTTGAAAAAGTCAAATACGCCTATGATGAAAGGGGCATTTCTTTCTGCCTGCTTTTGGGATCAAGCCAAATATTATTGCTAAAAAAAGCCCGGGAATCCCTGGCCGGCCGTGTAGCCATCTATGAACTTTGGCCACTCATGATGAACGAATTATTTCAAGATCAGAATGGTTCTGGAATGCGGATTCCTCTTGTGGATCGATTATTCAGCGGAGAGGACCTATATACCATTCTTGCCGACCTTCCTTCCGTGCTGTTGGATAAAGAAGAAGACCGGTCCCGTGAAACAGAAAAGTATCTATTAAATTGGGGTGGTATGCCAGCCCTGCTTCCCCTTTCTGATCAGGAACGCTGGAAATGGTTAAAAGATTACGAATATACTTATCTGGAAAGGGATTTGTCCGATCTGGTCAGGCTGGACGATTTGCAGCCTTTTACCAAATTCAAGAGGTTGTCCTCTTTACGATCAGGAAAATTATTAAATTATTCCGAACTGGCCAGGGATGCCTCGGTGAGTGTGGATACAGCCCGAAGGTATCTGGAGTATCTTCGCCTTTCCTATCAGGTCATTCTGCTCCAGCCTTACAAAAAAAATCTGACCAGTTCAGTTATTAAGACGCCCAAATTATACTGGCTGGATATAGGACTGTTGCGGCAGTTAAGTGGTCAGCGGGGAGAGCTGATCGGAGAAGTCTACGAAACGATGGTGGTTAATGAACTTTTTAAGTGGATTAAGACAGCACAAAAAAATACGGAGATTTATTTTTATAGAACCCGAGCCGGTTTGGAATTAGATATATTGTTGGAAACGGAGAAGGGCTTTTTAGGTATGGAAATAAAAAGCCGAAAGGTCTCCGCTGCAACGGATACCCAGCCGATGAAGGAAGTGGCTAAGGCCCTGGGCAATGATTGGCGGGGAGGGTTGGTGGTCTATCAAGGTAATGAAATAAAAAAAATCGCCGAGCCAAATATCTGGGCCGTGCCCTCAAGACGGTTGTTTATTTGAATTTACAATAGCCGGTTTTGAGGTTTTTGCCAAAGTCCTTTGCTGCATTGAAAATTTTTTCTGTGTTACTCATTCGGAATATTGACCAATCCCTACTCCCGGAAAAGTCAAACTTTGAATGTCCCCCGACAAATCCAGGGGTTTACCTAAAAGAAATTAGGTGCCAATCTCCCTTTGCTTTTTCCCACGGGATTGGAAAGAAGCCAAAATGATTGAAAAAAAAATAAGTTGAACAATGAAAAGAATATCGCCGAAAAATTCTCCACAGCCCTGCCCTATCCTGAAGTTACCGACCCAAGAAACCCCGGGTTAGCCCACGGACGAGTTCAGATAGCGGAAGATTTTGTTAAAGGAGAAGAATTGATTACCGCCGGGATCGACATTGGCCACGAGAGCGTCCATGTGGTGCTGCTTGAGGAAAAGCAAGTCCTTGGACAGGCCAGCTTCATCATCGCCGGTGAGGTGGGGGCCGCAGCCAGGACCGCTTTTGAGACCATCCTCGACCGACAGGGGATGAACCCGAAACAGGTCGGCCGCCTTTTCGCCACCGGCGTGGGGCGAGAAAAGGTGGCCTTTGCCGACAGTCATCGAACCGAGATGCTCTGCCAAGTCATCGGCGCCCATTGGTATTTCCCGAAGGCCCGGACGGTCATCGACCTGGGGGCGGAGGGCAGTCGAATCCTCAGGTGTGACGCCATGGGCAATTTGACGAATTTTCTGTTGAATGACAAATGCGCCTCCGGTGCCGGGGTTTTTTTGGAGACCGTGGCCGGTATGCTGAAACTCCCGGTAGATGAGATCGGACCTGCCTCGCTCCGCTCCTCGAAAAAGGTTGAACTGACCACGACCTGTGCGGTATTTGCCGAATCCGAGATTGTGGCCGAAATCCACCGCGGGTCGGCACGGGAGGACATCCTTTCTGGCGTCCACGAATCGATAGTCTCCAAAGTGATATCCAACAGCAATCGGATAGGAGTGGAACCCGAAGTGGTTTTGACCGGCGGCGTGGCCAAAAATATAGGAATTGTAGAGACTTTCAGACGAAAGCTGCAGTTAGACGTGAAGGTGCCTAAGTTCCCCGAGACAACCGGTGCCCTGGGCGCGGCCATCCTGGCGAGGAATCCCGGAGGTCGTCATAAATGATCACCTGCGGCGTGGATGTGGGTTCTCTTTCCGGGGAGGCCGTCATCCTGGTGGATGACCGGATCGCTTCTTACAGCATCGTCCGGACAGGCCCAGAAGAGCGCCGCTACCGCCGTCGAGGCCCTGGAAGAGGCCCTGAAAAAAACACCCATCCGCCGGGAGGAGATCGAATACACAGTGGCCACGGGTTACGGCCGCGTCGTGGTCCCCTTTGCGGACAGGAACATCACCGAGATCACCTGCCATGCCCGGGGGGCGCATTTTTTCACCCCCACCGTGCGGACGATCCTGGACATGGGGGGACAAGACTGCAAGGCCATCCGCTGCGACGAGAAGGGCAAGGTCAAAACCTTTCTGATGAATGACAAGTGCGCGGCCGGCACGGGTCGCTCGATGGAAGTCATGGCCCCCCTGATTGGGGATCCGCCTGGAAGATATAGGGCCCCTTTCCTTGAAGGCCAGGGGAAAGCCGGTCAAAGTGAGTAACACCTGCGTGGTCTTTGCCAAGTCGGAAGTCTTGTCGCTCATGCGGCAGGGAGAGCCGACGGAGAAGATCCTGGCCGGGCTCTGTGCCGGGGTGGCGGACCGGGTCAGAAGACCTGCTGAAAATCGTCGGCGTAGAAGGAACTTCGTCATCAGCGGCGGGATCTCCAAGAACATCGGGGTCGTCAAGCGTATCGAAAAAAGCTGGGCCTGAAGGCCCATATCTGTTTTGAACCTCAGATCGTCGGGGCCGTGGGCGCGGCCCTGCTGGCCCGGGATATCCTCTTAAAAAAGAGATAGGCACGAGGCGAAAGGCAAAAGGAACAGAAAGAATACCGTCCTATAACCTCCGGCCCATTGCCTACTGTAGTGTTTCCCAAATGCCTTTACAAAATCGTCATTCCGGACCCCCGCTTACACCCTTCGAGGGCAGGCTTGATCCGGAATCCACACTTTTTAACCTGGATTCCCGCTTTCGCGGGAATGACGGCATTGGGAACGTTGTAAAAGTTAGTTAGTTCTCATCCGGAAATTCGGATTTCCGGATGAAGCTTACAGCATTCAGCGATCAGCATTCAGCTAACCCGTTAATGGTAAAGGATTTTGCTGATAGCTAAAAGCTGATGGCTGACCGCTCCATCCGGAACATTGCCTTTTCCGGATGGACACTAGTTAGAGACACTACACTGTAGCGCTCTGCTGCGAAGCAATCACTTCCAACCATCAAACCAGGGATTCCATGAAGGACTGGACCCTCACGTTTAACTGTTCGATAGAGTTCGGCGTATCCTCTGCCTCGATTTTGAGATGGGGCAGTTTCCATTGATCAAAGTATTCCTTCAGAACCGTATACTCCATGGCATAGGCATCGCAGTAAAGCTGGATGAGATAGATCAAACCCTCGGCCTTGGATTTCGCCATCAAATCCCTGATCCACTCGGCCCTTTGCTCGAATGAATACATGCCGGGCAGGGGGATCTTACGCAGGTAACCCTGGGCCAGGGATTTGAAGACATCGCCTTTGATTTCAATTTCTTCCGAACCAAACCGGGCGTTGTGGGTGAAATCGTCGGTTACTACCTGCGCACCGACCTTCTCGGCCATCCGGATGACCTCCAACGACATGTTGATGTTGAGTGCGCAGAGCATCAATCTTGTCTTCCGGTCATTTTCCGGCATCGGTTTCAACCCGGACAGGAGCTGTTTCATCATGGTGTTGTGCTCCTCGACCGGCAGCACCAGGGCCGAAGCAAAGACATACACCGCCTCTTCGGCCGACACATCGGACCCCGGACGGACCTCGTAGAACTTCCGGAAAAGGGCACGGTTCTCATTGTACAGGGAAATCGATTCCCGCAGCCCTTCTGCCGTCACCTTCTTTCCCGAAAGCTTTCCCAGTTCATCGGCCAGCCGGAGGATTTCCTGGGTGTAATAATTGACCGCCCCGTCGTCGGCCTTGATCGGGGCCCGCACAATCCAGGTTTTGGGGAACACCTTGTTCCGCTCCCAGATGTCGGGAACGTGGCGGTTGGTGTCGCAGACGGTAGATACCATGACGGCATCCACATAGTCAAAGACCTTATCGTAGATCTGTCCGGTCAGATTCTTACTCATCCCGCAGAGGTAGGGCAGGAGTCCGGACTTGGCCTCATATTGGTAATTCCGGTCCTCAACGAGTTGAACCGGGACCATCCCGGCCGAATGGACCAGTTCTTTGGGCACCGAGCCATAAAAACAGCCGATGATCTTCTTTCCGTCCTTTTTGATCTGTTCGGCAATGTGGTGTCTTTTTTCAAATTTCTCTTTGAATTCCCTGATCACGTCATTTCCTCCTAAGCCGTTGGCGCATAAACAACGTCATTGGTATGGACCGCGATTACTTCAGCTTCCTTCCCTCGAGGACCTCGATAAACCCGTCGATCCTGGTCCTGGCGTCGTCCCAGCTAAAACCTTCGGGATCGGCCTGGTCTCCCTCAAAGATCAATATGGGGATATCGTGTTTTTCACGGACCAGGTTCGACCAGTTCGCCCTGACCGATGGACATGGGCCGGCAGCTCCTGTTGGAGAACATGACCAGGCCGTCCACCTGATAGTCCTTGATGGCCTGGTCGAAATAGTGGAATCGGTCTTCGATGGTGCGGTTACTGAGGACGTTGGTGTTCTTCTCGGCCAGGGTATGGAAGGGACGGGTCAGGTCGAGCCGGCCGGTTTTGGTTTTGTTCCCCCAGCTCAGACTGGTGTAAGGCTCCCAGACGAAATTCGCCCCCTTGTCCTCAAAATAGTTAATGATCTGAAGGTGGTGCCAGATGGGGATGCCGTTCCAGATAAGACGGTATTTCTCCCCCTCTTTGCAGGGACTCTTACCCTGCCTGATTTCGTCCTGGTACCGCCCGTAGAGGGCTTCATAGAAATCCGCGGCATCCTTTTCCCCAAGGGCAGTGACCAGCGGAATGATCTGGCCCGCCAGGTTGCGGAAGCTGATGGGAGAGGGGTTGTGTCTCCGCAATTCCATGATCTTTTTCCAATAATAACCCGCCAGGTCCGAGTACCGGACCGCATCCTCCAGCCGGGTTTGATTGAAACGGCCGCTGCTGTTGGCCTCTATGAATTGGACCATCTCATGGATCTGGTTTTCATAATATTCGATGTAAGCCGGTTCATCGGGATTATCGGTGGCCGGCATGTCCATGAAAAAGGTGGGTTTCTTGAAGTGGTCCTCGAGGTAGGCCCACCAGTTCACGTGAAGGCAGCAAACGCTTACGTCGGTGATAAAAAGGTCGGGGTCCGGGACGGGTCCGAAGGCGCACTCGGTTTGTCCAGGCGATCCCCAGCCCGCACCGCGTATAGGAACAGACCGTGTTGGTGTAGCCCCGGTCCCTGGCCTCATCGAAAAACGGCCCGGCCTTCCCAATGCCGGCCGAGATCGCCGCCAGGCTCTCGGGGAAGATGGGGTAAACATCCATGGCGTACATCACTTCGTTGGGAATACCCGCGCTGGCCACGCAGATCGGCTTACCTCCCTCTTTGGCCGCGAGCATCTTTTGGTACGACGCCCTGGCTGTCAGCTTCCTTTGAATTTCCTTTAAATCCGGGTTTGGCTCTTTCTGCTTCCGCCATCCGTTGTCCTCCTTGGTATTGTCGATTCTTTCCCCTTGGTCCGCCAACACTTTGTGCGCCTGGCCTGCTCCTCATCCAGGTCGAGCAGAATGCGCTTGTCCATCCTGCCCTCTGTCTCTGGATCGACCTGAATGGACAGACAATAAAACAAGCTTAAAAAGGAGTCAATGGGAAGAGGTCTTGCCCCCCTTCACTTTTAGGAAAGGGGAAAGGGAGGAAGGAGGAGAGGAGGGGAAAATGGGTGGATAAGTAAGGGATAAAAGTGGCCATAGGAGAGGAACGAGGGTGATTTTTTAAGCAAGGAAGGGAAGAGGGAAGAAAAAGTGGCCTCTGAAGTAGGACTGATAGGGAAGAGAGGAAAAGCTATTCCCAGGAATTTTAAAGAATATAGAGAAGGTGTTAAAACGGCAATAAATAGAAAGAGGATTTAGGGAGGGGAAAGGCCTGCAGATAGCAAGCCTTGGCCGGAAAGCAGCCGTTGGATGATGGCTAAGATTTCTATATGGGCTTGAGATGAAAACTTCGGCAGAGAAAGTCTTAAGATACCGATGTAAAGGGTAGAGAGGGTTCGGGTTGTTCCATGGCGAGCTATTCGCCTGGGGATTTCCACAAAAGCCCTTACGAGTTGGCTATCGGCGGTACTGCCCAATGCCAGACAAAGTACATAACTGAGAGAGAAGGCCAAGAGTAAACGGGTAAGGCGGGGAGCGGGATTATCATTAACAAAAACCATGCCCCGGATACCCAAGTGGGTTTTCCAATCCCGGAAGCCTTGTTCGATAGACATGCGTTTGGCGTAGAGGGCGATGATTTCCTCCGCAGACTCGGGCCTATTGGCCGGAACCAGGAGATACCAAGGTTCTTTATATCCTTTTCCATGAAAGATGATTAGATCCAATAGTTCTTTTTTTTTAGAATGGTACCGAATTGAACAGCGTTTCATCTCGCCGGCTTTGACCGAGAGCCGCCCGAGGGCTATAGGTTTCCCTTTCAGGTAAACCAGGACATTTCTTTTGGCTCGAACCAGGAAGGGATTCCCTCCAACGCCCAGGTTCATCAAAAGATCGACGCGAACCGCAGCCACGGTCCATAGATTAGCCAGGGGCGCTGCTTAGCCGGAAAACAACTCATAACGGCTAAGATCAAGGCATGTTCCAAGATGTTTTGGCTTTTTTGAATACGAGAATAAATGAAACAAGAAAAGGCCACAGGAATTACCCGTCCCTCAAAGACCAGACCGATCAGCAAGGTGGGAATGCCCCGGATGGAGGTCTGATCAAGG
>CAWIRY010000131.1:0-33506 GCA_963838485.1 uncultured delta proteobacterium
CAAAAAATAAGTTGACAAAAACAAATATATCTATTAAGCTACTCCCGATTTAATGATATCGAATCGGGAGGTGGCAAATGAAGGCATTGACTTTAACCAACACCCAGATAACTCGCCAACGACTTCTTGAGATGGCCGAGGACGTCCCTGGGGCTTGGGCTGGTATCCGAATAGCTGCATTATTATTGCTTTTGTCGGGTTGGAAATCGACCAGCATAGCCTCCTTATTTGGCTTATCAAGATGGAGCGTGGTGAAATGGATCTATAAAGCCAATGAAGAAGGAGTGACGAGCGTACAAGACAAACAGAGGTCAGGGCGGCCGCCCCGAGTAACCGACTCATGTAAACAAGCCCTCGATCAGGCTCTGCATAAGTCACCGAAAGATTTTGGTATTGCGCGTGCACGCTGGGATGGGATAGTGGTTGTTGAATATTTGAAGAAATTCCACGGGGTAACCATTCGTCCACGGCGGGCACAACAGATACTTCATGAACTGGAATACGTCTTGAAACAGCCGGCCTATCGTTTTGTTCAGGCTTCGAAGAAGGGCATAAAGGGATTTCGTATCTCTTTAAAAAAAACTCCTGATGATCCAGAAGGGAATTAAAAACCGGATTATTCTTTTTGCGGATGAGGCAGGGTTTTGCTTGCACCCGAAGCTTGGGAGAGTCTGGTTTAAGAAAGGTAAAGAGCAACCTGTTGTTTATACACGCAGCCAGCATCAAAAACGAATAAATGTTACGGGTTGGGTGGATCCGGTAAATGGTAGACATGGCATAATGAAGCACGAAAAAGGCAATACAAACAGTTTTATAAACTTTCTCTCTCATATTGCAGGACATTTTAAGGATAAAATTGTTGATCTGTGGGTAGATGGTCCCCGGTGGCATAAGGGGGAAAGAGTCAGAGACTTTTGTAAAGAACACAAGCACATAAAAATCCATTACTTGCCGCCATACCATCCCGAATTAAACCGTCAAGAAATATTATGGAAAACGATGCGATACGAAGAAACAACTAATGTTTATTTTGAAACTATAGAAGATCTGGAAACTGCAATCTTCAAAAGATCACAACGTTGGAAACCAACTAAAATACTTTCACTATGTCAACTTATTTAATACGTTTAATATAAATATATTGTCAATGAAATCCTGAAACCTGCCGGCCTTAGTTTTGATAATGTCTATGCTACTAATTTGATCAAGTGTCGATTTCCTAACAATCAGACCCCTAACCGTATCTTTGTCCACCAATTCATATCCGTGTACACCCTTTCTCCTCCTTCAGAATAAAGATCCAATCCGCAAAGCAAGGATTGGCCGAGAATATACTCTATTCAGAAAAAGGTCAGTTTAGGGTGTCACGGTTTTAAACCGCCTTTTATATTAAACAGCCCCATCCGGATCCTCCCAAGGGTAAGCAATATTTCTATTTCCCAGTAGCCGTTTGACTTTTGTAGTATATCTTGTTATTATAAAAATATTTCAGATAATATGTTGGGGGATAGGGTAGCTCCCGAAAAGGCTGAACTCCTACCAGCCTTCCCCCATCCCATCAGTAGGAGAGCCATTGAAGGAGGAGGCAAGATGAGTCAGAACAAATCCGAAAAATCACTAGAACCAAAGGCCAAAGAAGATGAAGATGAAATTATCGGACAGGCCTATGAACAGCCTAAATCTATAACAGAAAGATACGCTAAAGGTCAAATGCCGGTTTTATTTGTTGGGGAAACAGGAACCGGGAAAGAGTTGTTTGCAAAGCATTACTATCAATCAAGCCCTCGCAAAAATAAAAAATTCAATATTGTTAATTGTGCAGGTATTTCAAAAACACTTCTTGAATCTGAAATTTTTGGCCATGAAAAAGGTGCTTTTACGGGAGCTACTGAGAAGAAAATAGGCAAAATAGAGGATAGTCAGGGAGGCATCCTTTTTCTAGATGAAATCGGAGATGCATCAGAAGAACTTCAGGCGGCACTACTAAGGGTTGTGGAGTACAAAAGTTTTTATAGGGTTGGAGGAAATCAAGAAATAAAAGTGGACGTTATAATTATAGCCGCCACCAATAAACTGCAGGCGTTAAGAAACGAGTTAAAATATAGATTCCGTATATTATATATTCCACCGTTACAAAAAATGGACATACCCTTACTGACCAAACATTTCTTAGGAAAATCCCTTAAAAAGGAAATCTTAGAGGAGCTAATCGTGCGGGATTATCCAGGAAATGTCAGGGAACTTAAAGGGGTGTGTGAGAAAAGAATAGTTGAAGAGGGAGATTCAATATTTGGTGAAGACACTCTTCAGATTCCAACTTATGAAGATTTCGATTACAAACGGTTTAGTAAGGAGATGGAGACCTGGGATGAAATGGTCCAACCCTTAATTGGTAAATATAGACTCACTAATTTTAGGTACAAGTATCAACCTTTGAGAGATATCGGATTGGGTCAGAGTCACCGTGTTTCTAGAGCAAACCAAGTTATCCTCTGGTTACTAGGTCAATATGTTGATGAATTAGATTATTATGTTGGTAAACAGACCCCCGAAGAAGCGTTAAATGAAAATTTAACATTTATTACTATAGAAGAATTGATTCCTAATTTATTAAAAAAATTGTCATCTCCAAAACCAGGATCAGTAAATACATTAGGGTCTAAGGATAGTAACATTAGTAAACCCAAACTGGAACCATTACTTGAATTACCGTCAAAAGAAGCCTCTGAGGGATTTAAAAAATTATATATGGAGTACCACCTTAAAAGATCTGGAAATAATCTCGAAGAAATGGCAAAATCGGTGGGTATGACGGAAAAATCTTTAACAGAAAAATTAAGAAGATTGAACAACCCTGCCCAATAGCCTCGTATTGGGGCACTATCCACATCCCTCATCCAGGTAATGTTATCAAAATATGGCAGAAGACCACGTTCGTGAGAGCGTGGTTGAATGCCATCCCTGCGCGGGAGTTTGATGGTGCGAAAACCCTCAATTAAAACCAAATAGAAATTTTCCTTTCCAGTACCACGGGCGTGAGTCCGTGGGAATCTATTTTCAACCTCATTTTGAGGCCACTCCCCCTCATTTTACCTTCCTATTGAGACCTTTGAATAACCGTGCCAAAGTTGTAAAGGAAAATGATGCGATAATTATAACCATTGGAATAAATTAAGTTATTTTGTAAAATATTTTGAGTCTGACAGCAAAATTGTGTAAAAAAATGGGTTTTTCAAAGCTCTCCTATTAAGTGTTTTCCGACCTCATTTTGAGGAAAAACTACCGTTTTACATCCATATCATCAAAAGAATATTTTTAGATTTCAGCCAGTTATATGGTTGGCACGAAAAATGAATGCCTATGTGCTTAAACAGAAAAAAGATTTTCATCGGGAGGAGAAAAATGAATTTACTTATAAAAATCAAACTGCTTGAACGTGGGATGTCCCAGTTTCGATTATCCAGGGAAGTCGGAGTTTCCGACGGATACCTTTCAAAATTGATTCAGGGTTGGATTGATCCGACACAAGAGATCAAAGAGCGGATTGCCAAAGCCCTGGATTGCAGGGTGGAAGATATCTTTTCGGACAGAGCGGAAGGAAATTTATGATTTGCCAAAAGCAAACACCTGGGCCGGGGTCCAATACTAAACGGCTAAAAGGCCGGCATTATCTCTCCGTTGAATCTGAAACGTCAGGATTGT
This sequence comes from uncultured delta proteobacterium, assembly GCA_963838485.1. Classification (GTDB taxonomy): domain Bacteria; phylum Desulfobacterota; class RBG-13-43-22; order RBG-13-43-22; family RBG-13-43-22; genus RBG-13-43-22. The sequence goes on from CAWIRY010000131.1 coordinate 3,703, forward strand.
GCATGGACAGGGACGAGTTCATCTGCATCCTTGACCTGGATGCCCGCACTCCCCGCCTTTCATATTCATCTGTGACGGACTTCCTGGCCTGCAAGCGGCTCTACTGGCTCAAGCATATAAAGGGTATATCGGTTAAGGATTCGGCCAAATCTCCAGAACTCAAAATGGGAGTGCTCTGGGACACCTGCGTCGGGGTGTTGCTCGGCCAGATCGATAAGGCCCGGATATCCGATATCATTAATGTATGCGAAATTGATGGACGATCCGTAGCCAAGGTCAAGGCGCTTTACCGGGCTTTTAAGAAGTTAGATATAGGCCTTGATCCAATTTGTAAATTCCAATCCGAGTTCATCCATCCATTCCAGTATCGGGACACCAAAATTTATTATGCCATTAAAGGGATCCTTGACCGGTACTACCCCACGGAAAACTATTTTGCAGAAACCAAACTGACGTCGAAGCCGAACTTCTACTTACAGCTATTCAATATCATCCCCCAATGTGGTATCTACTTCCTGTCCGATCCTAGGCTTCAGTATGTGGTCATGGAGGTCACGAGGCAACCAGATCTCAAGTCGATGGGGAAATTTGCCGACGAGGACGACACATCCTATGAAGAACGATGCTTCAAAGATATACTCTCCAGGCCGGCCTACTACTTCCTAGGCTACAACCACGACACAAAAACCTTCGGGAAAAAATATTACCGGACCGAATTCCCTCTGGAAGAGATCAAAAAACGCCTGTCGGACATCTTTTATGAGATCACCGACTGCGGCTACCGCGACGCCTTTTACAAGAACTTCCGGGCCTGTTACTCCCCCTTCCAGTGTGAATACCTACCGGTCTGCCAGTTCGACACCTGGTCCGAGGAGGTCTTTTACATCAAAGGATCCAACGAAAAGCAACTCACCTTATCCGAAAAGAGGATTTGAAAAATGAAATTATTCAAACCAGATGAACTCGGCGACGAAACCGGCGACATCCTCCTGTTCTATGGAGAGTCCGGGGTCGGCAAGTCCGTTTCCACAATTCAGACGGCCCAGGAGCCCATCCTGTATTTTTTGACCGAACCGCGGGATCCGCGGAAGTTCCTCCAGGCCGCCGGCAGGGACAATTTGAAAATCAAGTTCGGCCTATATGAGTCCTGGGAGGACACAATGGGATTCTTTTCTGATCCATCTAATACCGATTGGGCCAAGACAATTGTTGTCGACTCCCTGACCTTCTTGTCCAACATCCAGCTTACCCGGGAGATAGAAGACCAATCCTGGGATTCCCGGTCTGAAAAGGAAAAGTCCGATAAGCCAATCATCATGCAGACCAAGATGACCCTGGAGGGATTCGGGGGCCTGGCCGGACAGATGACCCGGTTTGTCAACATGATCAGCAGCCTGTCTCAAAGGGGCAAGACAGTGGTGTTGCTAGCCCTGTTGGAGCAGAACCCTAAATTCAACCGGGAACTATCCGCCGGTCCGGCTTTAAAGGGCAAGGACTTCCCCAAGACCCTGCCGGGGTTCTGCGATTTCATCGGCCTGGTGGAATCCCGTCAGTCATCGGACGGGTCAATCATCTACCCTCCCAAGGTCACGTTTGGTTCTGATGGTTCATTCCTTTCTAAATGGACCGGCCACAGGGGGCCGATGTCTGGTCCCCTGGATATTGTCAGGATCTTGGATGTGGCTCACGGACGGGGGAAAGGGGGTGAAAACAGGGAAGAATAATAGAACAAAAAGTAATCTGGAAATGGTTTATCACATTGACTTTAACTTTTTAATCGACTTTATTTTTTAGGAGGTTTTTATGGATACAAAAGGATCAGTTCACAGCAACTGGGGATTTACCAATCCCGAACCAGGGTGGTACCTGATGGAATTCGTAGGTGAATTTGCAGAAAAAAGCAATGAAAACTCAGGGAAGACCACCCTGAGAGTCCCTTTAAAAGTCGTAGATGGGGATTACGCCGGATCCCAACAGTCCATCTTTATCACTCTCAACCCTTCGACGGAAGGAGAGGCCCGAGCCAATAAAAGCAAGGTGGCTAATATACTGGCTGCAACCGGTCTGGACGAAGCCTTTGAGAAGAAGTTTCCGGGAGATATTTCGGCCCTGGACGCCAAGGTTTTAGACGCCTTGAAAATGCGCATACCCGCCAAATCCGTAATGGTTCGGCTGGATGAAAGCAAGGGAAAGGATGGAAAAACCTATGTCAACATCGTCGAGATGGCCCCGGCGGGATTTAACCCGAAGGACGATAGTAAATCAAACAGCAAAAAAGTTACGGGCGGTGATAACGAAGACTGGTAAAGGATCACCCGGTCAACATAACCCTTTAACACCCCGTCGGGGATTAACCTTCCCCGACGGGACAACGAATCATCGGAGGTAATTAATTGGACAGTAGTAACAACCGAAAACACAACCCGAGACCCAAAATGACCAAAGTAACCGAACTGAGTAATTTTAAGCCCTATGTCTTTCCACCGGATTTCTGTCTGGTCATCGACACCAGGGAGCAACGACCTCTGTTTACAACCCATCCACCGAAGGGCCTGATCATGGTACGGGACACCCTGGCTATCGGGGATTATTCGATCAAGGGACTGGAAACCAAGGTGGCAATTGAACGGAAGGGTCTCACCGACTTAATCAGTTATTTGACCACGGAACGAAAACGAACCAAAACCAAGCTCGAAGCGATGGAGGCTCTGAATTTCAAGGCGTTGGTTGTTGAATCCTATTGGGATGACCTTTTTTTACCTAAATTTTACTCGACCGTCTCCCCGGAAGTCATCCGTCAATCCCTGGTTTCTTTCGAGGTTAAATTTAAACTCAACCTTTTTGTCCACCCGGTTCGAGAAGTGATCGAACGCTGGATACTGGATCGGCTGGTATATTTTTTTAAACTTATACGAGGAGTCTAATTTCATGGATACCAAAGGTACCCCCCATTTCAGGTTAAACGGTTCCGAAAAGGAATCAAAGATCGATGAGCTCTATTATATGTCAGACTGGTTTGACCTATTAGGACCGAACAAGACAATAATTGTCCAGCGCATGCCGTTGTCGGTACGCTCAACTAAAAAGAAAGCCGATGGAGGAAAGTCGGTTCATACGGCCATTAGGATTTCCGACCGGGACAAGGCCTGGATGGACAAGATCTGCATGGAATTCCGTCACGGAAAGGCCAGGGTGTTCGAGACGGAATCTGACTTCATCAGGACAGCAATCGCCTTCTGGACGATGCTTTGCACCAAGGTTATGGATGCCAAGGATGCCCTGGAACGGAACGAAGACATCCAGTTCATGGAACACATCAACTACCTGGTACGGTCAAAAAACAAGATCAACGACGCCCTGATGGTCCTGGAAGGCTATATCAAGATGCTGAAAGACGAAAATATCTCCGAGGAAACCTTCCTGAAAATCGTGGAGAATTTGACCAAAAAAATCCCGGGTTTTTACCGGAAGGATTTTAATGAAAACCTGTCGGTCAAATTGTCAAATTCAATGGGTAGTTACGGGAAGAAGTTGTTATCAGGATTAAAAATAGTCAAATGATGTTCAACTGTAGCACGGTAGCACTGTTGCACGGTGCAACTGTTATTACCCCTGTTACACTGTTGCACGTGTAACGGTAAGTGTTGCACGGTAGCACACTCGCAGGGGGGGTAGTGAGTGTTAACGTAGTTGGTATTTAACATATATAATTTAATACTAATAGGGATGCCATGACCGCTGTTGAAGCCAAAAACCATTTTACCAAATTCCGATCTCAATCCTTCCGGGAATTCCAGGAAGAAGCGATCGAATTCATTTTGACCTCCGAGAAGAGATTCACGGTACTTGAAGCACCGACGGGATCCGGTAAAAGTCTTGTGGGAATGTGTTCAATGAAGGCTTCTGGAAAAGGGGATCTACTCCGTCCACTCCAAGCCCCTCCAGAACCAGATCGAAACCGATTTCCCGGAGTCCAAGGTTCTATTCGGACGGGATAACTACCCCTGTCTGCGGGATAAGTCCAAGACCCATGCCCAGTGCCAATCAACCAGACTTAAACCTTGCAGCCTTTCGAAGGAATGCCCCTACAAGGTCCATAAACGAGCTACAATCGACTCTGACCTAGCGGTGCTTAACTATGGCCTACCTTTTTGCGGAATTGAACTATGTGGGGGGATTCTCGGGTCGCAGGGTTATTATAATCGACGAGGCCGATTCCCTGGAAAACTCTTTATACCAGTTCATATCCCTTAACCTATCCAGAAGGCAGTTACAAAAATACGATATTGACCTGCCTGACTACAAAACGGTGTCTACCGATAATGGCCTGGTCGATTGGCAACGGTGGGGTGTTAAGACGTACACCGAGCTATCTGCCGAACTGGCCAAACATAACCGGTTGGCCGAAAATTATACCGGGGAGGAAGATGACTATGATCTCCTGGCCCAATCGATTGAGCGCCTTGAAGGGTTGACCCGGAAGCTAAAAATATTTAACACCTACCTGGACCGCTCCTGGCTGCTGGAAACCCGGACCGATAATTGGGGGTCCGAAGTCTACCATTTTCGTCCGTTGTGGCTCAACCCGGGCTTGACCGAGCATTTCCTCTGGTCCCATGCCGACAAGTTCGTTTTGATGTCCGCAACTTTCCCTTTACTCCCTGTCTTATCTAAGACCCTGGGAATTCCCCTGACCGAAACCGACCAGGTTTCCCTCCCATCAACTTTTGATCCCAGCCGCCGGCGGGTCATCGTCCGTCCGGTGGCCAACCTAACCGCTAGGACAATGGCAACGGAGACTCCTAAGGTTGTAAAGGCAATTAAAAAAATAATTGATTCACATCCAAATGAAAAAGGTCTGATCCATACGGTATCGTACCCACTGAATTCGGAAATCATGAAGATTAAATCCCCCAGGCTGATTACTCACAATTCCAAGGATAAAATTGAGGTCCTGGAATTTTTTAAACAGTCTAAGGATCCACTGATATTTGTCTCTCCTTCAAGCGAAAGGGGGATCTCATTAGATGCCGACTTATGCCGTTTCATCATCCTGGTCAAGGCTCCGTTTCTGTCCCTCGGAGACAAAGCCGTTAAACTTCGGGTTTATTCCTCCCAGGTAGGCCAGCTCTGGTATCAGTCGGACATGGCCTTAACCTGTGTCCAGGCTACCGGCCGCGGAGTCCGTTCATCAACCGATTATTGCGTATCCTATTTACTCGATGAACAAATCGCCCGGTGTTTCAGAACCAAGCCGATATTGCTGCCTGGGTGGTTCCGGGATGCGGTGGAGTTCGATTATGAAGATTAAGAATTCCACGGCGGGGATGGAGAGGGCGATGGATCTTCCGGGATACTCCAAGGGAGTCTCTTGATTAATGGAGTCCACAAAACTTAAGTCATATCTTGATCAGGAAGGAGATTTTATCGAACCTGGCAAATGTGAGACCTGTCCTGCTGGGGCCGAGTGGGACTATTTTGGTCCCGGGAACCGACCTGGAGTCGGATCTCCCAGAAGAAAAGGATACGGAGTAACAAAACTTTAAATGGAAAAGCGTTTATTAGGCATATCGGAATTAAGCGAATATATCGGGATAAGACCCCAGACGATCCGTAATCGCCTGAGTTGCGGGACATTTCCCATACCCGCTAAAAAGGTTTGCGGCCGAATAAAATTTGACCGCCGGGAAGTGGAAAACTTTTTGGAAAAGCTCAAGCCATATTATGAAATTGGAATTGACAGCAGATATTAGTTTGAGGATACTATCCCCAAAGAAAGGGGGTGGTAAAGACAAACTTTCCCTATCTTGCCGGTTCCTCTGTTTCAAAAAAGGAGGACAAGGTGGGAATTTATAGAAGAAAAGATAAAGAAGGAAAACATCATGGTCCCTGGTATATTAAATTTCCTCAAGGGATCGATAATGCAACCGGCAAGATAAAGTACACCAGCCACAAGGTCGGCTTTTCTAAAAAATTAGCTGATCTGGCTTTTGCTAAGAAAATGCTTGAGTGGCAAGAGCAAAAACATTTGGGGCTGGAGAAAAAAAAGGAATACAAATTCGGGGAGCTAGTTGATTGGTATCTGTCTTTGCCGATAACCAGTCAGGTCAAGTCGGTTTATAAGATCAGACAACATTGCCACCGCTTGAAAGATGACTTTGGAACCATGAAGGCTAATGAAATTAAGCCATCTATGATTGAGGCTTATCAACATAAGAGGCTTTCTGATGTATCTCGCCGAGGGACCACTTATCGGCCCGCCAGCATCAATCGGGAGATGGAGGTTATGAGAAGGATTTACAATCTGGCTATCCGGGAAGAAATGGCCATAAAGAACCCTTGTTGGAAGGTCAAAAGGCTGGCGGAAAAAAATGCCAGGGACCGGATTCTTTCTAAAGAAGAACTGGGCAGACTGGTTAAAGAACTCCCGCCGCATGCAGCCGATATCGTAACCGTGGCCTACCATACCGGAATGAGAAGCCGGTGAGATCTTTAAATTAACCTGGGACCGGGTAAATATCCGCGAAGGCTATATCAATCTAACTCAAAGAGACACCAAGAACGGAGAGGCGCGCTACGTCTACCTTAACGTAGAGGTAAAGGAAATCATCGAGAGGCTAAACAAGATCGGCCATAGTCCGGAGGGCTTTGTTTTCACCTTTCAAGGGAAACCCGTCAAAAGCATTAAAACTTCTTTATGGACTGCTCTTAAAAAGACAGGGATTAAAGATTTCCAGTTCCATGATTTGCGGCACACCTTTGTCAGTAATGCCCGGAAGGCAAGAGTGGACCGGGTCGTGATTATGAAGCTGACGGGTCACAAAACCCTTTCCATGTTTACCCGCTATAATACGGTAGATCAGGCAGATGCCAAAGAGGCTATGCAGCGTCTCGATGCTTATTTTAACCAAGAATTGGCCGACTGCTGCAATAGTGCTGCAAGCATAAAAAAAGGGTTAGGAGATTTGCCCTAACCCCTTGATTTTTATGGCTCCCCGGGACGGACTCGAACCGCCGACCAAGTGGTTAACAGCCACCCGCTCTACCGACTGAGCTACCGGGGAATAATTGATTATATGCTTTTTGATACTTCTCTTATTTTTTAACCTCACGGACTCGAATCCCGCTGAAAGCGGGATTAACAGCCACCCGCTTCCCGCCTATGGCCGGGACTACCGGGGAATGATCTGTAAGTTTGGAATTTTGATTGCGGATTTCGGAATGAAAAAAATATAACTTAAAACCCCTCTTTTTTCAAATTATTCTTTTGGTATTTCCGCCTGGATTTGGGCCGGTTGGGTGCAGGCCTCCAGCTTGAGGAGTTTCTCGTATTCCGAATCCACCCGCTTCTGGATGATGGCGATCAAATCCGGGGTCAAGTGGCTGAAACGCCGCTGTAGTTTCAAATACTCTTCCACCGGCTTGGGCTTGGTATTTTTTCTGACCACATATCGCCCATCGATCACTTCAAACAGGGGCATGACATTGGTCTCCACCACCAGGCGACTGACCTCGATGGCCAAGTCCGTGCCGTGCCTCCAGCCCGTCGGACAAGGGGAATAGACATGGAGATAGGCCGGGCCTTTGATCAAGGCCGCCTTTTTGGCCTTGTTCATCAGGTCTAATTGATAGGCCGGTGAACCCGTGGCCACATAAGGGATGTTATGGGCGGCCATGATGGCCGGGAGATTTTTCTTCCAGGTCGTCTGCCCTGCCGTGAGCTTCCCGGCCGGAGAAGTGGTAGTCATGGCCCCAAAGGGGGTGGAACTGGAACGCTGAATACCGGTATTCATATAGGCTTCATTGTCCAGACAGACATAGATAAAATCATGGCCCCGCTCCAAGGCCCCGGAAAGGGACTGAATTCCGATATCGGCGGTCCCGCCGTCACCGGCAAAGGCCACCACCACGATCTTTTGCTCCGGGGTCCGGCCCTTGGCCATCAAGGTCTTCAACCCTGCTTCCACTCCGGAGGCCACGGCCCCGGCATTTTCAAAGGCCACGTGGATCCAGGGCACGGCCCAGGCGGTTTGAGGATAAGGAGAAGAGATGATCTCCATGCACCCGGTGGCGCTGACGGCAATCATCGGGGACCCGATGGCCTTGGCCACCATTCGTAAGGCCAGGACTTCTCCACAACCCTGACAGGCCCGGTGCCCGGAAACAAGGGGTTCTTCCTGGGGCAGGGTCTTGGGCGTAAATCTTTTAAAATCCTTCAAGTCGTCGGCAATCATTTTTCTCGCACCCCGATCATTTCGTAACGCATCTCTTTTTGCATTTGGGCATAGCGGCCGGCCTTTTCCACCATTTCGGCAAAGACCTCTACGGTCAGGTCCCGGCCTCCCAGCCCGGCGACAAATTCGGCCACATAAGGTCTTTCTTTCTCCTAAAAAGGGCGGATTTGATTTCCAGCCCCACCGGACCGCCGGCCCCTCCGGGGACCAAGGCCGGTCCACCACGGCCAGGCATTTGACCTGGCAATGGCCTGGAAATTCTTTAAGGGGGAAAGGGCCGCCAGAGTCGGATATGGATCAAGCCGACCTTTTGTCCTTTCTCCCGCAAGCGCATCCACGGCCGTCATGGCCGTCTCGGTGATGCTGCCCATGGTCACCAGCAGAATCTCAGCCCCTTTGGTTTTATAGGACTCAATCGGTTTATAGGATCGGCCGAAGAGTTTTTTCGAAATCCTTCCAGACTTCGGTGACCACCTTCTGGGAGCCGATCAAGGCCTCTTCGACCTGTTTTTTTATTTCCGTAAAAACGTCGGGACTTCCAAAGGCCCCGATGGAAATGGGCTCATCGGGATTAAGACGCAAGGTCGGTTTAAATACCGGCAAAAAGCGGTCCACGGTCTCCTGGTCCGGCATTTCCACCGGTTCGATGACGTGGCTCAGGATAAAACCGTCCAAATTGACCGCCACCGGGAGCAGGACCCTGGGGTCTTCGGCGATCCTGAAGGACTGGAGGGTCAGGTCAACGGCCTCCTGGCCGTTGATGGCGAACAGTTGGACCCAGCCGCAATCCCTTTCGGCCATGATGTCGCTCAAGTCGTTCCAGATATTGATGGGGGCTGAAATGGCCCGGTTGACCACGGTCATGGTCAAAGGCATCCGGATGCTGGAGGCGATGAACATGATTTCGTGCATCAGGGCCAACCCCTGGGAACTGGTAGCCGTATAGGCCCGGGCTCCCGTGGCCGCGGCCCCGATGGCGGCACTCAGGGCCGAATGTTCCGATTCAACGGGGACAAAGGCCGCCTGTAACTCTCCGTTGGCCACCAACTCGGAGAGATGCTCCACAATATGAGTCTGAGGGGTGATGGGATAGGCCGATATCACATCCACATTGGCCAATTTCACCGCTTCACTGACGGCAATGGAGACTTCCATGCCCTTTCGACCGGCCATAACTATTCTTCCTCCGCAATCATCTGGATGGCATCCTTTGGGCATTCCCGGGCGCAGATTCCGCAGCCCTTGCAGTAATCGCTGCTCCAGTCATAATAGCCGTCTGCTCTTAGACTGTAGGCTATATCCGGGCAATAAATCCAGCACATCCCGCATTTAATACATTTCTCGCGATCGGTCACCGGGCGGACCTTAGAGCGCCAATCCCCGGTCTTGAATTTACGTGCGCTTCCGGCTTCCTGGATAACACAACCGATGGGGGCTTTTTCCCAGGGGTGAAGGGCGTCGACTTTAGCCACCATAATTACTCCTCGATCTTGGTTTCGTCAAAGGCCCGTTGCATGGCCTTTTTGTTTCGTTCGGCAATCTTCCCAAAACGGGCAGCCAGGGGTTTGTCCATGGATTCCAGGCTGGTGATTCCAGCCGCCCGGATCAAGGCCCCCAGCATGGTTGTGTTGGTAATAGGCACCTTCATCTCTTCCATGGCGATCTTGCTGGCATCCACCAGGACCAGCCGGCCTTTGAAGCCGCAGTCTTTTTTGACCTGCTCCAAGGTCTTGGCCGTATTGATGACCACGATCCCATTGGGTTTCAGCCCGGCGGAAACATCGACGATGTCCAGCAGAGTCGGGTCAAGGACCACGACGATATCCGGTTCATAAACTTTGGAACGGATGCGGATGGGGGTGGGGCTGACCCGCAGGAAGGCCACTACCGGGGCCCCGCGGCGTTCCGGTCCAAAACTGGGAAAGGCTTGGGCGTATTTCCCTTCGTCAATAGCCGCCAAGGCTGTCAATTCGGCTGAGGTTACGGCCCCTTGCCCGCCACGACCATGAAATCGAACTTCAATCATCGTTCAGTTCCTTAGCATCATTTGGAAATTAGACATAAAAAATGCTTTTTGACATAATTGACAAACCTTTGTCAAGCACTTTTAAAAGGATTCAGAGAAAAATTTTAATCAGGCCCCCAGTCTTAACGGACAAACCCCTTCCGGCCGGCATAGAGGGCCCCATCCCCCAACTCTTCCTCGATTCGGAGCAATTGATTGTATTTTTCCACCCGTTCACCCCGGCAGGGGGCCCCGGTCTTAAGATGACCAGTGCCCATGGCCACGGTCAAGTCGGCAATAAAGCTGTCCACGGTCTCTCCGCTGCGGTGGGAAACCATGGCCCCCCAGCCAGCCTTGCGGGCCATTTCAATGGCCGAGACGGTCTCGCTCAGGGTGCCTATCTGGTTCAGTTTGATGAGCACGGCGTTGGCCGCCTTTTCGGCAATACCGCGTTCAATCCGTTTAACATTGGTCACAAACAGGTCGTCTCCGATGAGTTCAATTTGCTGTCCCAGGGTTTGATTGAGCTGTTTCCAGCCTTCCCAGTCGTCTTCGGCCAAGCCGTCTTCGATGGAAACAATAGGATATTTTTTCACCCATTCGGCATAAAGTTCGATCATCTGGGCCGCGGAGACCTTGCGTTTCTCAGTACGAAGATTATAAACGCCTTTCTCAAAAATACCGCTGGAAGCCGGGTCCAGAGATAGGGCGATCTGTTCTCCGGGCCGGTATCCGGCCTTTTCGATGGCCTGCACGATGAGGTCAAGGGCTTCGGCATTGCTTTTCAGGGCCGGTGCAAAACCGCCCTCATCCCCGACCCCAATAGAATATCCCTTGGTCTTAATTACTTTTTTAAGGGTATGGTAAATCTCGCTTCCCCAGCGCAGGGCCTCCCGGAAATTGGCCGCCCCTACGGGAGCGATCATAAATTCCTGCAGGTCCGTCCCCTGCCAATTGGCATGAGCGCCCCCGTTTAAGATGTTAAAACAGGGGACCGGCAACAACCTGGCCGAGATGCCTCCCAGATAGCGATAAAGGGGAAGACCTACGGCCTCGGCGGCCGCCCGGGCCGCTGCCAGACTGACACCCAGCAAGGCATTGGCCCCCAATTTATTCTTATTAGCGGTCCCGTCCAGGTCGATCATCTTTTGATCCAGACCCGATTGATCCAGGGCATCCCAGCCCATGAGGACTTTGGAGATTTTTTTGTTTACATGGTCCACGGCTTTGAGGACCCCTTTGGCCCCATAGCGGGCCTTGTCGCCATCCCGCAGTTCCAGGGCTTCATGGATGCCCGTAGAGGCCCCGGAAGGCACGGCGGCCCGGCCCCAGGCGCCGCATTCCAGGAATATATCCACTTCAACAGTCGGATTGCCCCTGGAATCTAAAATCTCTCGAGCCCAAATTTTGACAATGGATGTTTCCATGCTTTGACCTCCTCTTCTTTCGCAGTGGAATTAAGTGTGATGGACTCGTAAAAATTTATCGAAAGCCAATTTTCGTCATTCTCGTGAAAACGGGAATCCAGTGTCTTTAATTGGTTATACTGGTCTGGATTCCCGTCCCCGATCGGGTCGAGGACAGGCTCTGCGCGGGAATGACGAGCTTATTACGAAACCATCAATATAATTTTTTTATCATAAACGACACGCGGCTCAAAGGCAACAAATCAATAGATTCGATCCTTATTTATGGTCCCGAGACTATAGCCTTGACAAAACCTCTCCAGGGAGACTATGAAAGATCATTTTTATGAAGGGCTAAATATGAACAGATTTCAACGGAGAATTTATCTATGAATCTGGCCGAAAAATGGAAGCGAATCGCTTCTAAAACCATAGGGTCCTTTCGAATTTTTTCCATCCGGGAGGATCGTTACCTATTGCCCCGCAATCATCGGGAAGCGCCCTTTTATATCCTGGAGAGCAACGACTGGGTCAATGTCATCCCCTTAACCGACACCGGGGAAGTGGTCTTAATCCGTCAGTTCCGTTTCGGAACCGAAGAAGTGACTCTCGAAATACCAGGAGGAATCGTGGAAGCCGGACATACACCGTTAGAAGCCGGACAGAATGAACTTCTGGAAGAGACCGGATTTAAAACGGAGCAGTGGGAATATTTGGGTTTTGTTCATCCCAATCCAGCCTTTTTGAACAACCGCACCCATAGTTTTCTGGCCCGGGGGGTGAAGAAGGTGGCTGAAATGCGGCCTGAAGACAGCGAAGAATTCGAGGTGGTTCACGTCCCTTATTCGGAAATAAAGAATTTGATCGCCCATAGGGCCATCACCCATTCCCTGGTCATCTGCGCCTTTCATCTCTATGAGCTTGGTCATTCAATATAATCCGGATCATCTCCAAAAGGGTTGGCGCTGATAGAAGCTTCAAGGGGTTAAGGATTCAAGGGAAAACCCCAGGGCGCGGCGATCGGCCTTCCCGTTCTCCAACCGTTTGTAGGCTGAATCCTTTTTCTTCAGTTGGCACGTAACCCTTAATCCACCAGTTAAACTCATAAAGATCACTCAGTTCATTGGAAAACCCGGTTTATGAACTGTTATGAGGTTGTCCTTGACAGCTTTTTAGCTCCTGGTTAGAATTATTAAATATTTTGAATGGTTAAAAAAGGAGAAGGACTTTGAGGATCATTTTTTTCGCCGGTAAAGGAGGCGTAGGAAAAACCAGTGTGGCGGCGGCCACCGGGATCAAGGCAGCGGAATCGGGCCACAAGACCCTGATTATGTCCCTCGACATAGCCCATAGTCTGATTGATATTTTTGACCTGGGTCGCCATCTTCTGGATCAGAATCTGGGGAAACCCATCAAGGTCTGTAACAATTTATGGATTCAGGAACTGGATATTCAAGAAGAGATACAAAAAAATTGGGGGGCCATCCATCAATACCTTTCGTTATTGTTAAACACCACCGGTCTGGATGAAATTCTGGCCGAGGAACTGGCCATCCTTCCGGGGATGGAAGAAGTCAGTCTGTTGCTTTATATCAACCGGTATGTCCAGCAAAAAAAATTCGAAGTGATCATTCTGGATTGCGCCCCCACCGGGGAATCCCTGCGGTTTATCAGCATCCCCACCACCCTGGAATGGTATATGAGCAAGATCTTTAAAATGGAAAAAACCTTGGCCCGGCTGGCCCGACCACTGGCCAAGAGGATTTATGACGTGCCGCTGCCGGGGAATGATTACTTTGATGCCCTGGAGAAACTTTTCGATCGACTTAAGGGGGTTGATCGTATCCTGACCGACCCCCTTTGCACCACCGTTCGCTTAGTGACCAACCCCGAAAAGATCGTCTTAAAGGAGACCCAACGGGCTTACATGTATTTTAGCCTCTATCGTATGCAGATCGACGGAATCATCATGAACCGGATCTTCCCGGAAGGATTAAAAGACGATTATTTCTCGGATTGGAAAAAAACCCAGGGCACCTACCGGAAGAAGGCCGAAGAATATTTTAGCCCTATTCCCATTTTCAACATTCCCCTTTTTCGGGGGGAAATTCTCGGGTATGATCAGCTCAGGCAAATGGGGGACCGGCTCTATGCCGGCAAAGATCCCCTGGACCGCTTTTACACAGGAGAACCCTTTCGTCTGTTCAAGGTAGACGGCGACTATCGGCTTCAGCTTAAAATCCCCTTTATTTCCCGGGAGGATATCCATCTGAACACCCTTCCGGAAGAATTGATTGTCCGGATCGGCACCTATAGTCGTCATATCCCTCTGCCCAGACCGGTGGCGGCCGCCAAATCGGTCAAGGCCAAACTGGAGGGCCAAACCCTGAACATTACCTTTAAAGGAGCATAGTTATGGCCAAGGAAAAAATGAATCAGGAAATCATGAGTTGCCCGGTGGCCCGGATTTTTTCAGAGCTGGAAAAAGCCTGTGGCCGGAAATCCAACTTTTTCAATCATCTTCTCCAGTCTCGCCTTGAGTTTCTAAGGGCCATCCGGTCTCTGGTTGACGATCGGATTAATGAGCTGGAGAAAAAAAAGGAAAAGGGAAAGAAGAAGACGACCAAGATCGAGGTGGAATGATATCCCTTTGATCTGGCGTTCATTATCCGGGCATCTATTTTCGTTCCACGAATTCCACAATATTTCCATCCGGGTCTTTGACCATGGCAATGCGCACGCCGGGTCTAATCTCTCTTTCAGGGACCGTAAATTCGATGCCGTTTTCTTTCAGGTCATTGCAAAGCTCTGAAAGATTTTTAATCACGAAGGTCACATAACGGAATCCCAATTGATTTTCCAGGCCCATGGCGCCAGCGGGAGGCACCTCCTTTGGTTCGATAAGCTTGAAGTCGCTTTCGCCGAAACGGAGCCTATGCATGGTCCCAAACCATAAGGGCATTGTTCCCACAGACTCCAGCCCCAATAGTTTCTGATAAAAATGGAGACTCGCCTTGATGTCCCGGGCGATGACGCCGAGATCCAGAGAATTCTTTGCCGGTTTCATCATCTTGTTTTATTCCTTTCACTGGTTTTTTTGGGGGAGCAGTAACTCCGCCTTTACCCCTTATTATTATTCTTGATGAATTCCGAAAAAAGTTGCAGAAGGGGCTTCGAAAGTTGTATAATCGCATGTAAACCAAGTTATAATAGATCCTTAATCCTCTCGTCTCTCAATATCGAAACATACTGGAATTGAGAGGGAACTACTGGCGCTGAAAGGGGGTAATGCGTTTTGGAGTATGGTCTGCTTGCGTCAAAATCATCCGAATTCATAAGCAATATTCTCTACAACCTGGGGGTCGCCTGGAATTCGGTGTCGTGGTGGATGATCGCCGCTTTTGCTCTGGGCATCCTGCTTATATGGCGTACGTTGTTTCGTAGCCGATAACCGCAGTTGTTTAAAGAGATCGCACACCCGACGCCGGTTATTCTTTTTATCAAATCCTTTCTCTTCATAGGTTTGGGGCAAGCTCTCTGACTTCGTGATGTTCGGGAACATCTTCCATAGCCATAAGCATATAGGCGTCTTTCATGTTCTCTTCGAGTTCTTCGAGGGTTTCACCTTGGGTCATTATTTCTGGATGCTCGAGCAGTTTCCCCTCCCAAAACTTTTCACCCTTCCAATAGATCATTTTAAGTTTCGTTTTCATTCCATGCCCTCCTTACACCAAATCTAATCCATATATATTACCATGCGGATGAAAAAAAGGGAGTTCAGCACCCCTCCATTTTTTTTCTAAACAAGGCGATTGTTTTTTGGTAATCCGGTGTGTGATAGATGGCCGAACCGGCCACGATGATATCGGCTCCGGCTTGGCAGACCTGGCCTACATTGTTCGGAGTGATTCCTCCGTCGACCTCGATTTCCACCTTCAACCTCCGCTGGTTGATTATCTCTTTGAGCATTTTGATTTTGTTCACCGCATTAGGGATGAATTTTTGTCCCCCGAATCCGGGGTTAACGCTCATGATCAAAATCCAGTTCACATCCCCCAGAATATCTTCCAGGAAGGCTACCGGTGTGGCGGGATTTAAAACAACCGACGGTTTAACCGAATGTTCCCGGATCAAGGCGATGGTGCGCTGGAGGTGGGGGCAGACTTCAAAGTGTACGGAGAGGATATCCGCCCCGGCCTTGGCAAAGTCCGGGATATAGCGGTCCGGATTTTCTATCATCAGATGGACATCCAGGGGAAGTTTGGTGACCTTGCGCACGGCTTCCACCACTACCGGGCCGATGGTAATATTGGGCACAAAATGACCGTCCATGACATCGACGTGGATATAGTCGGCCCCGGCCGCTTCCACGGCCTGGACCTCCTCTTTGAGCCTGCCGAAATCCGATGATAGGATAGAAGGGGCAATCCGTTTCATAGTCACCTCAGGATTTAAAATGTGTCAAAATTGTATAATATAGCCATATAAAAATAAAGTTCGGAGTTAAGAGTTCGGAGTTCGGAGAAAACCATTTTTCATGTTTCGTGGCGCTCCCTGGGCATGAGGGTTTAGTTATAAGAACCTGGATTCCGGCTTTCCCCGGAATGACGTGAAAAGCCGGAGTCCGGTTATCAATAGGTCTCATCAGAGCAACCGAATGTCTGTTCGCTCATGAGATATTCATTTCTTTCTCAATCTGGCGGCGAAGAAGCCGTCCATCCCATGGGCCGGGGGCCAGGTCTGATAGAAGCCCTCATCACCAACCAGCACCCGGGCCGATTCCGGTAGAAAAGGGGAAGCGTCTTCCTTCACAAATTCCGGGTGTTGGTCAATAAATTTCTCAACAATCATCTGATTTTCTTCCCAGCTCAGGGTACAGGTCACATAGACTAAAACTCCCTTTGATTTTAGCCATCCGGCGGCATTTTGCAAGAACTTGTTTTGCATCCCGGACAACCGAGGGCTGTCATCGGGGCTGAGTCGCCACTTGAGGTCCGGATTTCGGCCTATGACCCCCCAGCCGGAACAGGGGGCATCGATTAAAATGCGATCAAAAGGTCGGACCGTTTTAGGAAACAGGGACGGGTTCAAGGCATCGCCGACCATTCCCTGGATGATGGTGGTCTCTAATCTTTTGGCGTTTTCCCGCAAGGCTTTTATCTTTTCGGGGTAAAGATCGACGGCCAGGACCTTCCCCTGATTCCTCATCCTTTGGGCCAGATGGGTGGCTTTTCCTCCGGCCCCGGCACAAAGGTCTAAAACCGTTTCCCCCGGCTGGGGATCGACGATCAAGGCGATCAGTTGAGAAGCCTCATCCTGAATCTGAAACCATCCTTGCCGGTACGATTCACCCTGCATCAAAGGCCGATTCAGTTCCTCCACCCGAATCCCCAGCGGAGAAAAAGGGGTCAACTCGATTCGCGCAGCCTGAGATTGAAGCCTTTCAGCCAGGGAGTTTCGATCGGTTTTCAGGGAATTGACCCGCAGAGTGTGCGGCGGGATTTGGTTATTGAACTGACACAGAGCCAGGGTTTTTTCAAAACCCCAGGTTTTAAGCCAAAGCGCGATCAGCCAGGGCGGATGTGAATGATGGACTGCCAGAAAGGAAACCGGCTCATCTTGAGAAGGAAAGGTCAGGGATTCTTTGCCGCGATCCAGGGACCGCAGGACCCCGTTGACATAATTGGCGGCCCAGGGTGTTCGGCCGGATTTGGCCAGCTTGACCGCTTCGTTTACAGCGGCCGAGGCCGGAATCCGGGAAAGGAAAAGGAGTTGAAAGGCCCCCAGCCTTAAGATAAACAAAATATCTATGGAGAGCTTTTTCAGCGGTCTTTGAGAAAATTTCCCCAGGACGAAGTCCAGCTTGCCCTGCCAGCGCAGGACCCCATAAACCAGTTGGTACAACAAAGCCCGGTCCGTAGGTTTGCCCTGGGGATTTTTCTCAAGCACTTCCCTTAAAAGCTGGTCCGGATAGGTCTTTGTGCTCTGCCAGTCCAGAAGGGTTTGAAGGGCCATGGCTCGTGCATTAGCAGGTTGCTGAAAATGCCCCATCTACTGCGTTGCCCTCACCCTTCGTCATTGCGGCGTACTTCTGGGTACGCCTCATTCCTCGGGGTTTCTTCGCATCGAGGGCGCTGCTCAGTCCCACCCCTTCGGGGCGGGTTCCCGGTTTCGGGCGCCTTGTATCTGGACCTTTTTGAGCAACCTGCAAAAAAATGGTTTTCCCGCATTCTATTAGTCACTCGCGCCCTAATCGATCGCCGACCTTAATCGAAACACCCCTGAGCAATTCTTCGGAGGACATACGGCGATGTCCTTCTAACTGGGCTTCGAAAATGGTCAGTAGGCCCTGGCCTGTCTGTATCCGGATGCCGTCCCCTTCCAAAGAAATAACCGTCCCAGGAGCCCCAGTAATTTTCAGACTTTCAGGTCCGGCCTTGTGGATGATGAGCCGTTTTCCCTTGAGAAAAGTAAAGGCCCCCGGCCAGGGGGTTAGGCCTCTGACCAAACGGTCGATTTTTACGGCCGAAAGGTCCCAGCGGATCTCTCCCTCTCCTTTTTTTAACGGCGGGGCGTAACTGGCTTTTGAGGCGTCCTGGGGTTGGGGAAGGAGTGTGCCTTGACGAAGCTGCTCCAGGGTTTGAAGGAGTAGACGACCCCCCAAAACCGATAGACGGTCATGGAGACTCTGAGCCGTGTCGGTTTCCAGAATAGGCGCCGATTCCATAAGCAGAATATCCCCGGTATCCATTCCCGCATTCAGGCTCATGGTCGTTACGCCGGTTTCCTTTTCCCCGTTAATAATGGCCCTTTGGATGGGGGCCGCCCCCCGATACCTGGGCAGAAGAGAGGCATGGACATTGACGGCCCCCCAGGTGGGAATGTCGAGGACCTTTTGGGGAAGGATCAGGCCATAAGCGACGACGATCAAGAGATCCGGTTTTTGTTCGGCCAGTTGATTGACGGCCGAGGATTCTTTGAAAGAGACCGGTTGAAAGACCGGAAGACGGAAGGATAGGGCCGCCTCTTTTATTGGTGAGTGGGCGAGTTTTCGGCCCCGCCCTTTTGGCCGGTCGGGCTGGGTATAAACAGAGATTACTTCTTCACCGGATTCCATCAGGGCTTTTAGAGAGGGCAGGGCAAAATCAGGGGTGCCCATGAAAATGAGACGGGGGTAGGCGGAAGCGATCCTCAAGCGAAGCGGTCCTCTATGATTTTTCCTCTTCCTTCTTCAACTTCTTTTGGACCCTTTTTTTATAAAGGGACCTCTTCAGGGCGCTGATGCGATCGATAAAGAGGATGCCATCCAAATGGTCTATTTCATGCTGAAGGACCGTGGCCAGGATTCCTTCGCCACAGATCTCCACCGGTTTTCCTTCCGGGTCCAGCCCCCGCACCTTAACCTTGGCACTTCTTTTGACGTCGGAATAATACTCCGGCACACTCAGGCAGCCCTCTTCCAGGGTCTGCTCTCCTTCGGCCTCAATAATTTCGGGATTAATCAAAACCGTCGGTTTTCGATCCTGATCCCTCGGGGTTACATCAAAGACAATGAGCCTGATCTGCCTTCCTACCTGATTGGCCGCCAGTCCGATCCCCGGGGCCGCGTACATGGTCTCGATCATGTCCCCGACCATCTTCTGTAAGGAAGCATCGATCTCCTTGATGGGTCTGGCCTTTTTGAACAGGACCGGATCGGGGTATTTGCATATTTTTAAGCAAGCCATAGTAAAAACCAGGATTCCAGGGGTCAAGGATTCCAGGACTCAAGTGGTTAAGTTCCATACCTTGAAAACTTGAATCCTGTGCCACCTGTTATCATAAGTGATGGATTCGTAATATTTGTCATTCCCCCGTAGGCGGGAATCCAGGCCAGACTTAATCAATTAAAAAGAAAAACACTGGATTCCCGTTTTCACCCTCCGGGATGTCGTCCCTCCGGGACTAAATCCGGAATGACGAAAAAGTACTATCGATGACTTTGACCTTTGACCTTTGACCTTTGACCTTTGACCTTTGACCTTTGACCTTTGACCTTTGACCTTTGACCGATTATAGCATATCCATTGGGTCTACATCCAGGATAATCTGAACCCCCGTGCCCTGGATAAGTGACTTTTCAGCCTGATGGATCATGGCCGCCGCTTGATGTACAATCCGGCTGTTCTCTCCTTTTAAGAGCATCTGCCAGCGATACCTGCCTTTGATTTTGGCAATAGGAGCGGAGACCGGTCCCAGCAATTCCAGGCCCGGTTCCCAGAGATTTTTCCCGGCGGCCCGTCGCAAGAGTCCGTTTACTTTTTCAGCCACCTCCTTGACCTTGGCCTCTTGGTTTCCCTGAAAAAGGCAATTAACTAATCGGGAAAAAGGAGGATATTTCAAGGCCCGGCGGAAATGGATTTCATGGTTATAAAAACCCAGGTAGTCGTGGCAAGAGACATATTTAAAAATATAGTGGTCTGGATTAAAGGTCTGAATAAAGACCTGCCCTGGATGGATCCCCCGTCCGGCCCTGCCGGCCACCTGGGCCAATAATTGATAGGTCCGTTCACCGGCCCGGAAATCCGGCCAATACAGGGAGAGGTCGGCGCAAAGGACCCCGATGAGGGTCACGTGGGGGAAATCATGGCCTTTGGTGATCATCTGGGTCCCGATAAGGATGTCGGTTTTTTGATCCCTTATTTTTTTAAGGATTTCAAAATGGGATTTCTTCCTGGTTACCGTATCCCGGTCCATTCGGTCGATGGAAGCATTGGGAAAAAGGGTGGAAAGTTCCTGCTCGACCTTCTCCGTCCCCATGCCCAGGTTCTTGATTCCCTGTTGCCCGCATTGAGGACAATGCTCCGGGAGTGGAAGGTGATAGCCGCAGGTATGGCAGCGGAGTTGACCTTCCTTGGCGTGATAGGTCAGGGTTAAAGAGCAGTTGCGGCATTTGATGGCCGCACCGCAAAAGGTGCACAGGACCAGAGTCTCAAATCCCCGACGATTTAAAAAAAGAAGGGCCTGTTTCTTTTGTTCCAGATTTCGGGTCATGGCCTCCTTAAGGGGGTGGGCAAAAAGAGGGATCTTTCGTCCCTGACGGAATTTTTTTAAATCGATCAGGGTGATTTCCGGCAGGCTCTGTTCCTGGACCCGTTTATGGATCCCTAAGTAGCCGATTTTTTTTTGCCGGTGCAGATAAAGGGTCGAAATGGAAGGGGTGGCCGAACCCAGAACTACCAAGGCCGAGGCCTGCTTCCCCCGGACCATGGCGAGGTCCCGGGCATTATAGCGAAGGTGTTCCTGCTGTTTATAAGAAGGGTCCTGCTCCTCGTCAACCACCACCAAACCCAGGGAATTCAGAGGAGCAAAGATGGATGAGCGGGTCCCTATGACTACCGGGGCTGAACCGGATTGTATGCGCCGCCATTGGTCCAGCCGTTCCCCCGGGCTAAGTCCGCTGTGCAGCAGGGCGATTTTGTCTCCGAAGCGCAAGCGGAACCTGCCTTCTATCTGGGGAACCAGACCGATTTCCGGGACCATAATCAGGGCCTGCCGTCCCAGTTGTAGGGTTTCCAGCGCGGCCCTTAAATAGACTTCCGTTTTTCCCGACCCGGTAATGCCGTGAAGGAGCAGGGTGTGATAAGCCCCGGAGCGCAACCCTTCCCGGAGGCGGGTCACGGCCTGTTCCTGTTCGCCGGTCAGAATAAAGGGACCGTTTTCCAAGGCCAGGATCTCACCCAAAGGGTCCCTCAGGCAGACCTGTTCCCGGATTTCAATCAGACTCTTTCGACCAAGAGTGGCCAGACGCTGGGCCGACAAAGGGAAATGAACCCGGAGGTCTTTTAAAGCCAGACAGGGGTTCTGAATAAGAAGTTCAAAAAGGGGAAGATCTTTTTCGGAAAAGTTTTCTTTTTGGAACCGGCCCCCCGGATAAACCCATCTTTCTTTTTTAGGACGGGCCGTCTCTTTTTTAAGTCGTGTGGATTGTCGGGTAAAGCCCCGGTCCTCCAAATGTTTGAGGATCTTCCTCTCCTCGGGCAAAAACCGGGATAAAGAGAGGCCCTTCGAAGATATCCTTTGAAGGATTTCTTTTTCATTTTCCTGGACTTGTTCTCCCTGTAAGGCCTCTTTTCCCGAGAGCGTTATCTCTATGCTCTGATAACTGGATACCGAAAGGCCGGCGGGCAAGGCCGCCTTCAACACCTGGCCGAGGGGATGGAGATAATATTGAGCCATCCAAAGGAATAAGGGCCGCATGACCTCTGAAAAAAGGGGCCTTGGGTCCAGGATCTCCGAAACGGCTTTGGTTTCCTGCCCCGGCTCCGGCTGCTTGATTTCCTCCCAGAGATAGCCGGTAACCATCTTTTTTTTCAAAGGCACCAGGACCCGCTGACCGACTGAAGTCTCGTAAGTAAACCCGGTCGGGACTTCATAAGTGAGCGGTAGATCCAAGGGAGGGACAATGACTTGAAAGTAAGGCATGGAGTCAAATTGATTTTAAGACAGTTACTTATCCGGGTTTAAGGAGAAGATCAGAATAACCGTCCTTGTTCGGCGCAAAGCCCTTTACCCGTCTTGGCCATGGGCTGGTGGTTTTGATTAATCAAACTGTAAACGTCTGTTTTGTTTTTCTTTTGACCATAGGTCTGCCTTAATTTGTCAAAATAGATGAGTTTCCAATTCTCGTTTTCAAAATGTTCTTTAAAGAGAGGCGAAGTCATTTTATTTCTGAATTGGGGTTCCCGCTCTTCCGGTATGACCATGAATTTATCCACTGTCTGGTCCACGTTGGAACCTCGCATTAAAGCACTGGTCATCTCTGTGGTGGATTCCACTTCAAAGAGTGCCTTTATCTTCACGCCCTCTATCCATATCAGATCGATTTGTTCGACCACTTCCTGGTTTCGGGCATTACTGACCTCCAACTCTTTAATCGTCATATATTCTCTGAGGGTTTTCCCCTTGGCCACCAAACCGTTATCTTTGTCCGATTGTTCCCGTTTCCCAATCCAGATGTCATACCCCTGGCTTTCTCCGATTAAGGCCAAAATGACAATTAACTCGCTATGCTGGTTGACCCTTTGTCGGATTTCCGGCTTTAACATCCAATTGCCTCCTGAAACCTGCCTGGCATAGATCTTTAAGGCATCCAAAATACTGGTGCTATCCGAGGTAAGCGAATTGGGGAACTCAGTGCTGACCGCATCCCAGATCTGGGTGAATGTGACTCGTCCCATCTGATTCAATTTTCTATAAACCGTTTGTTCCACCCGTTCTGTCAAGGGAATCTCATTTAGATGGGGAACAATCGATGTGTCTTTGAACCACCAAAGTTTACCCTCGGCCCCGCCGACTTTGGCCGGGAGTAGAACAAATTCTTTATATAGATGATTTTTAAGAACGGTATTGATATCCAAGCCCGTATGGAGACTTCCAAAAAAACCATTCTTAGCTAATATAGGGTCAATGTAATTGATAATAATGGTATAAGGGGTCGGTTCGGCCCTTTCGGCCAAAAGGGCAATGGTCGTTTCCACCACAATATTCTCAAAACGGACTTCATCAATCTCCATGGGTTGAACAGCAGTTTTCATGGAAGTCTTGTTGAATCTGAGATAAAAATCCCCCTGGGCCGAACCAAAGGGTTGAAGCATGGCTTTCGCTGACACCTGGCCGAGTGGTTGGTGATGGATCTTTTGAAATTCAAAACCGGCAAAAATGCCTGCTCGGATAGTGGCATTTCTGACCTTGAAGGTGGGATTATGAAAAGTCACGGTAAGATACTTACCCGGTTTTAAAACCACAAACATCTCTTGAAAACTCCGGGATAATAGGGAGTGATAGACGGCAAAGTCTTTGTGTTGTCTCTCATTCCTAATGATTTCATTGGCCAGTATGTCCCCCAGATAATCGCCGTTCAACTTAAGCCACGAAATCCACATATAAGAAAGCTCCCCATATTGTATGGATGCGTCATAGGGGGGATCGGTGAAAATATAGTCCATTGAACCAGCCGGTATCTTTTTTACTAAATCCAAACAAGAACCGTTGTAAATATAAATATTGGCTTTCCCCTCGAAGAATTGTTTAAGAGAAGAGGCGATCTTAACCCCCTTAAAATAAATATTTGATTCCGCCTTGGCCTTCATTAATCCCTGATGGCCGTTAATTGCGCTTTCAAACTTGTTCCACACATTTTGTTCCATAAACCGAGGGGCAAACCAGTAGCTATGCTGTGTCCAGCCTGTTGATGAAAAAGACGTATGATGACTTGTCGCCGAAGGGTCGCTGACGGCGATCATTTTACTGGAAAGGTGGACCATAGATGAAAAAGACATCCTTAAGAAATCCCTCAAATCCTTTTTGGGCTCATCTTCAATGGCCTCCATAAGCCAGGCCAAGGCCTGGAGATTACGTTTGGTGAAAAGCTGATCTACAGACTCAAATTTTTCTTTTTTAATAAACGGTCGGCCGTCGGGATAGTAAAGGGGATTGTTCGGAAACCATTCCTTGATCTTCTTTCTTTCAATTTTTTCAAGAAGCTCTCGATCGTATTTATTGGGTTTACATTCTTTTTCTCGCCGATCGCCACAAAACGGACAGGATTGATAGCGTATTTCCATGCAAACATTGTTTTCCCAAACCGCACAGTCAAAGACGACCTCCTGGCCGCATTTCCGGCATAGAGTCAGGTAGAGTTTTTCGATCTTGTCCTTGACTTTTTCTTCCACCCTTTTAAAAGCTTCATAGAGATGGACTTCATTAACCGGCTTGATCGTCAGTCTGATAATTTCCGTGGCAATGGGGTTTAAATCGCAGACGATGGCCTTTCGGCCATTCTTTAAGGCCTCCATGGCAGTGATACCGCTGCCGACAAAAGGATCAAAGACGATCCCCCCTTCCGGGCAATAGGTTTTGATAAATTCCCCGACCACATTCCAGGTCTTTCTGGACCAGTACTTGTGCCAGAGGTACATGGGGGTATGGGCCAGGGGCGGAATTTGGCGGTTAAGATGCCCCTGTGTCCCCTCACCAGTGGAAAGTGCCTTTGCCGCTCGTTCTTTTTCTAACCTATTCCTTCTCAAGAATCTTCACCACCCTCCGGGCAATCTCTAAAGCGGCGGCAATCCGGACCACTTTTACATCCCCTAATCCATTAATCTTGGCTATATCGGAAAGCCTTTGATCCCCAAAGCCATAAAAGGTAGAATATTTTTTCAATAATTCGTCAGCCAGATCTTTGGCCGTCTTTTCCTTATACCCATTGACGATTAAAACAGCCAACAACTCAGCATCGGATAAGCTCGGCAATCCCAGGGTAATCTTCCTGATCGGTAGATTCCACCGTTTTTCCTGAATGATCCTCTTGGCGATCTCATAGGCCGCGGCGACCCGGTTGATCTTGCCTTTTTTCAACCCTTTGATCCGGGCCAGATCTTCCGGCTTCTTCCCCAACAAGCCATAGAAAGAATAAAAATGGTAGAAGAGGTCATGGGCGATGTCCTGGGCTGTTCTGCCTTTATACCCTGTCCCGATGAGGATGGCAACCAACTCCTCATTGGTTAATGCATCCGGCCCCTCCTCTATCAGTTTTCCGCCGGGATGTTCGAAGGACGGCTTTGAGGATTCCATGACTCTCCTTAAGCTACAAATGCTTTTTAACCAAAGAATACACCTCGTCCACCGAAATGGCCTGTAAGCATTTGTTGTCTATGCACGGCGTGTTTCGATGGTTGTAGGCGGTCAGGCAAGGTGAACAGGGGAAATCAGAATAGAGGATTTGGGTATTTTTTCCCATAGGCGAATAGAGCCTCGGAGTCTCCGGCCCGTAAAAGACGAAGTTCTTGATGGATGTCAGGGAAGCAAAATGAGCCGGTCCGCTGTCATTGGTGATTAACAGGTCCGAGATACTGAAAAGATCCATTAATTCCGGAAAGGTGGTCCGGCCGGTGAACTGGATACAGCGCTCTTGGTTTAGGGCCTGATGCACTCTTTGGGTGGTTTCAAGGTCGGCCCCGGCCCCCATCAATATGATCACATTTTGAGGATCGGTTAAAATTCGGTTGGCCAATTCGATATAGTTTTCCACTGCCCAAGCCCGTATGGGTATTTCGCCGGCACTGGGATTGAAGATAATCAGTTTGTGCCCTTTGGTGATTTCCGGAAAACCCCCTTTTAATTTATCCCAGAGAGCGGCCAGCCCCGAATCGGAGGCTTGGTAGGAAGCCCTTTCTATTTCCTGGTCCAAGATGGCCTCATCCATAGCCGGCCAGTCTTTCTTCGGGTATCGCAAGACCCCGACAAAGGACAAAAAGGATTTGCTGATATGCTGCTGATAATTATATTGGATCAGGTGGGTATGGAGATGGCCCCGATAAAGTCCCTCCATCCGGAACCTGTGGAATCCTACCCGGATCGACGCCCGGCTTAAAAAAGTCAAAATGGCCGTCACCCGGGTGAACAACTCCAGGTCAAAAACGCAATCGATCCTTTCTTTACGCATCCGGGCGATCACCTTGAGCACATCGGCCAGAAAAGTAACCAGGGATTTTTCGCGGATGACTAAGACATTCTCCCTGGGAATCGTATTCAGGATATCCACGCTGGCCCGGTTTTTTTCGAAGATCAGAAAAAATAATTCGGCGAAAGGGTATTGTTTCTTGATAGCCCACATAGTCGGGTAGGCCAGGATGGCGCTTCCCATTTCCGAGAGTTCGATGAACAAAAATTTTTTGGGTGACGGGGGAGGCTTTCTGAAAAAAGGTTTCAATAGGAAACTCATGGCCGTTAAAAGCCAGCAGGCAGGCACCCCGGCCCAATAATCGATTTTTCTAACTAAGTCGACTTTCATATCTTGACAACCTCGTAAAAAGTCGAAATGATGGCCCCCTACTGGCAACCCGTTATCGAATGCCTGAAACAAGAGGGCCAACTGAACAGCTTACGACGCGGCGGCTCGCGCCCGCCATGGACATCGTCAAGCTCATCACGGCCCCCGAGCAAGCGCTGGAAGAATTGCACAAGAATTTGTGAACTTGGCGGCGGGGGTTGCTCAGCGCGGCGAAGACGCAACCGGAGGCGTGGCATGGCCATCCTGGCCATGAACGTCACGGGCGGACGCCCGTACCGCAATCCTGAGGGGGCCGGCGCTCGGCCGTTTCGCCTGCCCCGGCCATGAACACGTCGAGACTTCGATTTTAAGAGCAGGGCAGCGCAGACTTTGTGCCGTTCAAAGTATGCGGTTCTTAACATGGTAAACGTCCACTACTTGTGAACAGGCGGCTGCGGCGATCAAAGCCCCGAACCGCGGGTGGTGGCAGAGAGAAAGCCGCCGACTCACTGCGAGGCGAGAGTCTGCGCTACCCTGCTCCACGTCAACGGCAGGTTGGCACAGCAACAGCACTCAATCCAGGTCCCGGCGAAACCGCCGAACCGACGGCTACGCACCCATAGGGCGTGCTACCGGCCACCGAACGAGATGCCCCTCGTCACAGACGTATCCAAAGTCCGAGGTGCCCCAGCCTCCCTGCGAGGAAACCCTAGTCCTGGAGCTTCTCCCACCATCGCAGTTTCCACTCGAACAGAATGATTTCCCGAGGCCGGGCCTTGATTGTCGATATCCCTTTCCACTTCTTTACTTTGCAAACGGCGTCCCCCACCACCCCCACGTCAAGTACCTGCTTGGTAACGAAGTCCCCGTGATAAAAGCCACCTACCAGGGCCCGGTTGGGCGGGTACACAAACAGTTGGTCAGGCAAAGGGGATGCAAGGTGAAAGACGACTGTTCCATCGGGTCCGGTCCGCCCCTCTTTCAGGCGGGGGGTATCGCTAGGCATCGGGTGCCTAAGCGGGCTTCCGAAGTAGAGCCAGACGCGCACACCCTGCACGTCAAGGCCGTTATGGGGATCGACCACATGGACACGTATGTCTTGACCCGTAGCCCCGTATCCGGGCACACACGCGGGGAGCACGCTAAGCACAACAGCCAACGGCCAAACGCTAAACGATCGCCTCATCACTGGCAACCTCCGATAACCGAGCACGTGAGGCCGAGATGGTGTCTGGATGATTGCACCCAGCGGAACCTGTATTACATAGTGCAAGGGATTCAGCGGGCCGAAATCGTCGTAGTGAACTTCCATCCCGTACGGATCGTTCACGACGTGGCCTACCTCGAAGCCGAACAACCCCGCAAAACTGTCGATATACCAGGAATCATCTCCGTTGTGCATCATCCCCGTCGGGTCCTGGAAGCCATCTTGCGCAGCCGCCGCGACATCCAGGGGGCTGTCGATCTGGCCGTTATAGGTGATTCCTTTCAGCCAAACTGACACCGAGTCGTTGGTCCCACTGCACGGATTGGTCGCGTATTGGCAGGCAAGCATGTAAACTTGGTATGCTTGGTTCTCGGGCAGCGCAGCTTGGCTCGTGGCATAGTTGGCCCACGCGGCAAAGCTGGAGAATATCTCGCTGATCGACTGCCCGTACAACGTTCCGTGCAAATCTACGTACCCGACGGAGTCGTTGTAGATATAGCTCGCCTCGGCTAACTGTATTTGGCTCGGCGTCCCGGCGCAGCCGTATTCCCCGGCCATGCAGTTGATGTTGTTCGGCAACTGCCAACTGTTGCTGTCGTCGGGCGCCCAGCTTGCCTGATAAATCCCCCAACAGTTTGGGTTGTAGCCCTCGGCCTGGCACTGGAGCCGTCTGCAGCCCCGTGGGGTCGGTCAAAGTCGTCGGGTTATTGAGGGCGTGGCAGGCGTAGCGGTTGAGGGACCGGGGGTTGGTGATGCTGCCGCCGAGCGCGTCGGGGCTCATCCAGTGGTAACCAGGGTAGTCGCGGGTTTGCGATTGATCCATGCACGGGACGAATTGACACTGGAAGTAAATCAGGCCCGCGTAGATACCCGTTGACGACGTTCCCCACCCTCCGCCGTTCAGCCAACCTCCCCCCCACGGGTAGAACTGTGTGTTGAGCACCTCCGTGCCATCCTGGCGGGTGGCGGTGAGGGGACTACCCAGGGCATTGTAGTGGTAGATCCATGCTGCCCCCCTTCGTACCAGCCCTCCACGTCAACAAAGGTGCGCCCCAAGGCCGGCACCAACATGTGCCACCAACCGGGCTGGGGAGGATAGGCGAAGAAGTCGCCCAGCACTTGGCCGGAGGGATCGTAAAACCATTCCTGGGTATTACCGGTTTGGGTGTCGGGGATATCCTCCGCGCGTTGGCCGAAGGCGTTGTAGGTGTAGGTGTGCTCGAGCGTCGCGCCCTGCCACGACGTGCTCAAGCGCCCCTCGGCGTCCCACGTATACGTATAGGTGCCGTCGTACGTGGTGTTCCCCGCTGCGTCGTACCCGTAGCCGGTAATCTGGTTCGCGGCGTTGTAAGCGAACTGCGCACAGGGGCCATTGGTGTTGCCGTTGAGCACGCAGTTCGAATTGCCGTAACGGTCGTAGCTATAGGCGAGGTTGTAGAGGCTGTTGCCCGTGGCCACGGCGGAGGTCAGCCGGTTAACACCGTCGTAGCCGTAAGCCTCAGTATGACTGAACGAGGGGTTCACGTTGTCCTGGTACCAAGAGCCGGCCACGTTGCCATTGTTGCCGCTCGCGGCCTGCGCGGGAGCGTCGGAGCCGGGGACGATGCCCACCTCCTCGCATAGTAATTGTACACCAAGCAGTAATTGGCCGACGTGTTCGCCTGCGTGCCCACCTGGAAGCGCACCGGCTGCGTCCGATCGTTGCAGCGGGGTAGGGCAACGCGGCGGAGCGGCAACCAAAATGTGCCATGGCCATCCTGGCCATGCCCGAGCACGGGCGGGACGCCCGTGGCACAGGAGTCGCAGCCCCATCGCGCGCCCCAAATCCTTGTCAAGAAAACAAGAATTCACGATATTGCAATGCAGGATGTGTGCCGTTCAAAGTCTGCGGTTCTCAACATGGTAAACGTCCACTTTTTGTGAATATGCGGCGGCGAGCAAAGCCCGGAACCGCGGGCCGGGCAGGGGGAAAGCCGCTCACCTACTGTACGGTTAGGGTGATGGCCACCGAATGCGACAGGCCCTCCGCCCGAGGGCGAGCTTGCCGTGACGGTGATCGTGTAGGTGCCGGGCGGCGTCGTATTGCCGTAGGTCGTCGAGGACGCAGGCGCCGAGCCGCCGCAGGACGACGCCCCGCCAA